>JAYTVN010000042.1:0-46423 GCA_043743975.1 Cypionkella sp. | reverse complement strand
ACCCTGACCGCGCTGAAAACCCGCCTTGTCGCGCTGATCGGCGCGCGCCCGTTGGAGCTGGAGATTGAGCCGCTGAACCCCGCGATCTGCTCGGTGCTGAACGCGCTGCCGCCGCTGGGGTCGGGGGGCGTTGCGGTGTCGCTGGGTTATGGCGACAGTGCCGATCCGAACCCGGAAGGGCGGTATGGGGCCGGGCAGAATCCGGTGATTGATCTGACGGTGCCGGAGGCTGCGGGATATGTTTCGGTCGCGGTCCTAGATGGATCGGGGCAGGTGTTGCAGCTTTTGCCGGGCGTTTCGCAGCCTGATCCGGGCAAGCTCCGCGTGGCGTTTCCGGTGGCAGAGGCTGGCATCGGGCGGCCCGCGCTGGTGGTCAATCCGGCGCGTCTGGGGCTGGCGCTGATCTTGGTGCTGCGCTCAGAGGCGGCGCTGGAGGCGGGGCCGGTGATTGAGCCTGTGGGCGCCTTTGTGGTACGGGTGAAGCGGGCGAAGCTGTTGTCGATGGATCAGCGGCTGCTGAGTTTGACGGCGCCTTGAGGGTGGATTGGGGCGCGGTCCCAACTCGGGACCAAAAGTTTTCTTTTTAATTCAATGCCATAAGGTAGCTGTTTTTACACTTTCTTAAGGTTTGCACCCGAATCCACGCGCGTTTCTGACCTGCCAACAGGGGCCGTCCGCAGCGGCATCGAGCCGCTTTAAACGGCGTTGCCAGATCCAAGCTGCCCGGCACGCATCATCCTACCGCGGACGCGCCGTCGGAGGGGGCTCGATGCCCCCGAGGACGGCACATGGCTTCAGGTTACATCCTTGGGTGGAATCGAATCATACTTTCCTGTGGATAAGTTTGCGCTTTTCTAACAGCCGAAAGCTTCCGCCATCCCTGCTACTGCACGAAATAATCGGAGCGCGACTGGTTTATATTTGCAACAAGCATCTCCGAACCCTAGAGATTCATTACAATTTTATCCGGTTGCGGGCGAGAAGGCCTAAAAATTACGCTGTCGTTGCCAGCAAAACACGGACAACTATTATAACATCTGTCATACATCTACAGGTAGTATCTTACGATAGCAGACGAAAGCAACTGCCTGAGCCTGCCGTCTCGCCCCGGTTCAGAGAGGATGGAATGACATGAAACCAAAGTTTTGCCTTGCTATGCTTGCCTTGGGCCTCACGATCGGGGCCCCGCTTGCGCTTCAGGCGGCTGAAGTGGCCAGCACCACGCTTTCGGTGACCGCCACCGTTCTGTACAGCTGTATTCTCACCGCCCCGGCTGGGTTGGTGTTTGCCTCGGTCAACACCGGTGTGGTGACGAACCAAACGGTTCAAGGCACGGTCACAGTGGTCTGCACGGCGGCCAAACCCAGTGTCACGATTAAGTTGGAAGGCGGCGACAATGCGGTAGCCAGCCAACGCAATATGAAAAGCGTCGCAAACGATCTGCTGCCCTATATCATCACCTCGGATGCCGGGCATGCCACCGCCGTCGCGATTGGCGGCAACCTGTTTTCTGGTGCGCTGACCGCCATCACACCGAACATCTTTTCGGTTTACGGCCAAATTCCATCGGGCACTTACCCGGCGGGCATCTACACCGACACCGTGCGGGTGACGCTGAACTACTGAACCCGCAAAAGCACGGTTCTGACGACCCAAAGCTAGGCACATAGCGAGGTAAAAAATGTCGAGTATTCTCTGTTTCCGACCCGTGATCGCTGCGCTGGCTCTGATGCTGCCAAGCATGGCTTTTGCTGACAGTCTGACAGTATCCCCAACCCGGCTGACGGTGCCTGCCCCGGCGCAGACCACAACGCTGACCATCAAAGCCGAGGGCAAAGGCCCCGCCGTGCTGCAAATTCGGGTGATGGCGTGGAAAAAGGGCAGCGATCCCAGCAATCTGAAAGAGACGAAAATGGTGCAGGTCAGCCCGCCAGCGGCCAAGCTGGGCAATCGGCAGGAATTGACGCTGCGCATCGTGCGGACCTCGAACAAAGCGGTGCGCGGCAGCGAATGTTACCGCGTGCTGATCGACCGCCTGCCGGGCAAAACCAAAGACCCACAGGCGGTGAGGTTGCAGATCCGCCAGTCGATTCCGTTGTGCTTTGAATCTTGAGCAGCTGAGGCACAGCACAACCCAAAACGGGGCACCGGGGAGGGGGAGGTCATATGCATAGGGTGAGGTTGGCTTTCGCGGCGACGGCGCTGTGTTTGGCAGGCTATGCCCCCGCGTTTGCGCAAGACACCGATGCGTCCGCCCCCAGCGCTTCTGTCGACCCCGCCGATATGGGTCGGGTGCCGCTGTATCTGGAGGTGACGCTGAACGGCAAGCCAACCAATCTGGTGGCGGAATTCGCGCTGGACCCCGGCAGTGGCCGGATGTTTTCGCCGAAATCCGAGTTAGAGCAGGTCGGACTGAATGGCAGGCATTTGCCCGAGGGTATGGTGGATTTGCAAAGCATTGCGGGCCTGCGCTTTGTCTATGACGAATCTGGCCAGAAGATTGATTTGCAGGTGCCGATCGCGGCGATGCGGACAGAAGTGGTGTCCGCCATGCCCGAAGCGGAGATGTTGGAGCCCGAGCGCAGCTATGGCGCGGTGCTGAACTACAGCCTTGATGCTGGGGTGCAGACGCAGGCGCAGGCCTCGGATGTTGTCAGCCGTGCCGCGAGTTTTGACGGCTGGATTTTCTCGCCCTTCGGCATGCTGCGCTCGTCTGGGGTGCTGCGCGATCTGCCCTATGATGCGGCGGGCAGCGATGCGTTGCGGTTGGAGACCACCTATCAACTGTCCAGCCCGAAGCGGCGGCTGACGTTGGCGGTGGGCGATGTGCAAAGCGGGTCGCTGGCGTGGTCACGCTCTATTCGCATGGGCGGGGTACAGTTACGGCGGGATTTCGGGCTGCGCAGCGATCTGATCACCCAACAGTTGTTGTCATTTGATGGGGCTGCGGCGGTGCCGTCCAGCGTCGATGTGTTCATCGACAACAACCGCGCCTATAGCACGGGGCGCGATGCCGGACCGTTTCGGTTGGAGGATTTGCCGGTGCGGGCGGGGGCAGGTGAAGCGCTGATCGTGGTGACCGATGCCAATGGGCGGCGGGTGACGAAATCGGTGTCGTTCTATGCCGCGCGCAACCTGCTGAAGAAAGGCTTGCTGGATTTCTCGATTGAAGCCGCGCGCGCGAGGGTTATGGGCTTGAGAGCAACGATTATGGCGCGGATGGCGTTTTCTCGGGCAGTCTGCGCTATGGTCTGACCGAGCGCATCACGCTGGAGGCACAGGTGCAGTCGAAATCCGATCTGCGGCTGCTGGGCTTTGGTTTCACCGCGGTGCCGTTCGATCTGGCCGAGGTCAGCCTTGCGGGCGGGGTGAGTGACTATGCGGGCAAGACCGCCAGCTTTGCTTATGGCGCGGTGCAGACTGAGGTGGGTCCGGTTGAGATCAGCGGGTCGGTGCGTTGGGCGCAGCAGGGATTTGCCGATCTGGCCTATGCCACCGGGGTGGATTATCTCGGGCAGGCCGAGATTGAGGACAGCGCCTCGCTGTTGGAAGTGCCGCGGTTGCAGACGGCGCTGAATATTTCGATGCCGCTGGCGGACAACGGCAGTTTTGGGCTGGGCTATGTCAATTCGATCCGCAGCAGTTCGCGCGACGAGGTGGTGACGGTGTCTTATGGCCGCGATCTGGAGCTGTGGGATGGCGCGCTGTCGATCTACGGCGCGCATGATCTGCAAAGCGGTGAGACGCGAGCGGCGGTGGCGGTGGCGCTGCCGTTGGGCAAACGTCGGTCGCTGCGGGCGACCAGTTCGATGGACGCTGAGGGCAATCCGCTGGCGGGGGTGTATATCACGCGGCAGATCTCGGATCGGCAGGGCGATTATGGTTATGCGGCAGAGCTGCAGCGCGACGGGGGCGGGGAAATCCGGTTCAGTGGGCGCGGCGATTATCTGGGGCGCTATGGCCAGATTGGGCTGGAGTTGCAGACGGCCAATGGCGTGACTGCGCTGCGGGCGCAGGTGGATGGGGCGGTGGCGATTGCGGGTGGGTCGCTGGCATTTGGCAGCCGGGTGTACGATGGCTTTGCGATTGTCGATGTGGGGGGCGGCGGGGGTGCAGGTGTCGGTGCACAATCGGGCGGTGGCGCGGACCGGGCGCGGCGGCAAGGCTTTGGTCACCGGGCTGCAATCGAACCACCGCAACCGGGTGTCGGTCGATCTGGCCGATCTGCCCGCCGATCTGGCGCTGGATGCCTCCGGGATGGATGTGGTGCCGGGGATCGGTTCGGGGGTGAAGGTGAAGTTTCGCGGTGATACCGAGGACAGCGCGGTGATCGTGCGGATGGGTGCGGATGGGACACCGCTAGAGGCCGGAATGATTGCGCTGCTGAACGGCGGCAGTGAGGAATTTATCGTCGGCTTTGACGGCGAAACCTTGGTGCAGGGCCTAAAGCACAACAACCAGCTGACCGTGCAATCCGACACCGGCAGCTGCACGGCAAGTTTTGATTTTGCCGCCCAAACCGGGGCGTTGCAGAAGATTGAAGGAGTGCTTTGTCAATGATGCGTTACGTTCTTGCCCTGATGTTGGCTGTGTTGCTGCAGACAGGTGCGGCTGCGGCGCAAACCTGCACGGCGGTCACCACCGATTTTGATTTTGGCAGTGTCAGCCTGCGGGCGGGCGCGGTCAATCAAACCTCGGGCAGTGTTAAAGTCACCTGTAGCGGTGGGCTTGCTGGCCTCTTCGGCGTCTGCCTGACCTATGGCGGCGGCAGTGCCAATGACGGGGGCAGCCCGCCGCGCCGCTATATGGTTGGCCCCGGTGGGTCACTGCTGGAATATCAGCTGCGGCAAACCAGCGGTGGGGCTGCCCTGTCGCAGATATTTGTCTCGGTTTTGATGGTGCTTGGCAATGGCAGCACGACCGTGCCGATCTTTGCCGATGTCATAGCGCCCTCGGTGCAGCTGCCGACCGGATCCTACAACGCCACCTATAGCAGTGGTGGGGCAAATGGTGTGACGATGCGGGTCGGCGTGTTGCTCTGCAACCTTATCGGTCAGACATTGCCGGCCAGTGGCTTTGCCGTGCGCGGTGTCGCGGCGTCGAGCTGCGATGTCTCGACCACGGCGCTGGATTTCGGCAATGTTCCAGCGCAGTTGGTACAACCTGTCGACAAAACCGCAACGGTCACGGTCAGCTGCACCGGAGGCACGCCGTACCGGGTTTCGCTGGGTTTGGGTCAAGGGCCGGGGGTCAGCAATCCAGCGGCGCGCAAGATGAAAAACCTGCTCGCGACGCTGACCTATGGGCTGTTTCAAGACCCGGCGCGCAGCCAGGTTTGGGGCGATACACTTGGCACCAATGTCCCGGGTACGGGGGCTGGATCGGCGCAGGTCTATACGATTTACGGGCGGATCTTCGGCAACCAAACCCCGACAATCGGCACCTATACCGACAGTGTCGTCGTCACCGTCGCTTACTAAGCGGTGCCCTGTAGCCGGGCGATCGCCCAGCTTGCGGCCTCAGCCACGGTCGGGTCTGGATCGTCGCGCAAAGGGCTTGCATGGGCGGCCAGCCCCGGCAGGCCCGAGTTGCCGATGGCATAAAGCACATTGCGCACGAAGCGATCCCGCCCGATGCGCTTGATCGGGCTGCCTGCAAAGCGCGCCCGAAACGCGGTGTCATCGAGGCTGACCAGATCGGCCAATTCGGGTGCTCCGACCTTCGGCTGATAGCCGATGTCGCGGGCCACTTGGGCGAATTTGTTCCATGGGCAGGCGGCAAGGCAATCATCGCAGCCATAAATCCGGTTGCCCATCAGCGCGCGCAGATCAGGGTCGACCGGGCCCTTATGCTCGATGGTCAGATAGGAAATGCAGCGCCGCGCATCGAGCTGATAGGGCGCGGGAAAGGCTTTGGTCGGGCAGGCTTCAAGGCAAGCGGTGCAAGTGCCGCAATGGCTGACCTCGGGCGCGTCTTTCGGAAGATCGGCGGTGGTGAAGATCGCGCCGAGGAAAAACCAGTTGCCCAGATCGCGCGACAAAAGGTTGGTGTGCTTGCCCTGCCAGCCCAGACCCGCCGCTTCGGCGAGGGGTTTTTCCATCACCGGGGCGGTGTCAACGAAGACCTTAATCTCGGCCTTGGCCGCTGTCGCGAACCAACCGCCCAGCCGTTTCAACCGCCGCTTCACGAGATCATGGTAATCCTTGCCCTGCGCATAAACCGACACCGCCGCGCGGTCGGGTTGAGATAGCACCGCCATGGGGTCGGCCACGGGCGTATAAACCTCGGCCAGCATGATCACCGAGCGCGCCTCGGGCCACAGTGCCGCTGCATTGCCGCGCCACTGTTCGCGCTCGGCCATCCATGTCATTTGGCCGTGGCGGTCGGCTTGCAGAAATTGCCGCAAGCGGTCTGCGGTTTGTGGCACGGCATCGGGGGAGCAGATGCCGAGTTTGGAGAACCCCTCCTCCATCGCTTTCGCGATCAGATGATCCTTCAAAGCCTGCAAGGTCATCCTCTGTGCTCAAATATCCCGGGGTCCGGGGCAGCGCCCCGGCGGTTTCAGCTAGAAATCCAGATCGGCGTAATGCGCGGGCGGCGGGAAGCCCGGCACTTGATCCGCCAGCAGCGTGCGGAACGATGGCCGCGATTTGATCTTGGCATACCAGTCTTTCACCGTGGCCGAGCGGTTCCAGTCAACATCCGAGATATAATCAAGGCAGGAGATATGCGCGGCGGCGGTCAGATCGGCCAAGGTCATCACATCGCCCGCGAGCCAGCGGCGTTGATCCAGCAGCCAGCCGAGATAGTCGATGTGATATTTGATCCGCCCCGCGCCGGATTTCACCGCTTTGGAATCCGGGTAGCCATGCGCCATGATCTTCTTGTTGACCCGCTCATACAACAGTTTTGAGGTGACTTCGGCGTGGAATTTGTCATCGAACCACGCACAAAGGCGGCGAACCTCAAACCGCATGTCGATATCACGCGGCATCAGCGCAGGGGTTGGGAAGGCTTCCTCCAGATATTCGCAGATCGCTTGGCTTTCCGACAGAACCTTGTTTTCAATCCGCAGCACCGGGACTTTGCCTGCTGGATTGCGGCGCAGGAAATCCGGCGAGGGTTCCCAATAGCGTTCTTCGATCAGCTCCACCTCCAGCCGCTTTTCAGCCAAAGTCAGGCGCACCTTGCGGCAGAATGGCGAGAGCGGGAAGTGATAGAGGCGGATCATGCGGGATGTGGTCTTTGTATGCGGGGTTTGATCTTCAATGCCGCGACGGGGCGCGGAATTCAACCACAATCCCGGCTGTTTTCAGTCCTTGAAGCAATCCGCGCGGCCATCCGCCAGAATGGTCTCGGCGCCTGACATGATAGCACCCGTGCGTTTGCGGACGAAATTGCTGGGTTTGGAGGCAGAGCGGCCCTTGGGGTCGGGCAGAACGGCGGCGAGGCGGGCGGCTTGCAGAGCGGACAGATCGCGGGCGTCGACGCCGAAATAGTGCTGGGCGGCGGCTTGCACGCCGAACACGCCCTCATCGAATTCGGCGACGTTGAGGTAGACCTCTAAGATGCGCTGCTTCGACCAGACCAGCTCCACCACCGGGGTGAGGCCCGCTTCGATGGCCTTGCGCAGCCAACTGCGGCCCTGCCAGAGGAAGACGTTCTTGGCGACTTGTTGGGTCAGGGTGGAGGCGCCGCGATTGCCGCCTTGTTCGGCGGCGGCGCGGATGGCGGCCATATCGAAGCCCCAGTGCAGGCAGAAATTGGCGTCCTCGGCAGCCACGACAGAGCGGCCCATCACCGGGGCGATTTCATCCCAGTTGACCCAATCTTTGCTGATACCGCCCAAGCGCCAGCTTTCGGAAAGCTGATACAGGTTGATCGGGGGCGGCAGGAAAGAGAACAGGATGATCAGGACACCGTAGAAACCGGCGATGCCTGCAAGCCCCCGCAAAAGCCAGCGTTTGATCTGCCGCCCCTTCGGAAGGGAGGCGATCAAGGCAGGCTCGGGCACGGCCTTTTTGCGCGGTTTCTTCGGGGTGTCGACCATGTGGCAGCTTAGGCCCGAAGGTGGCGGTTTGGTCAAGGGTTTGAAGGGATTTTTGGCTGTGTCCACGCGTGGACAGATGCGCCGTTGACATGATTTCAATGGGTTAGCAGGAGGTGATTCAGGCTTTGTTAAGCATCGGCCTCAGGTATCTGTCGATCCATGCCAAATCTTGCCAAACTGGCTATCCTGCCCGACATGAGCACCATGAACATCTCATTGCCCGACGATATGAAAGCCTTTGTGGACGAACAGGTCCGCATCAACGGCTTTGCCACCACCAGCGAATATATGCGCGCGCTGATCCGCGAGCGCAAAGACACAATCGAGCGGTTGCGCGCCTTGGTGATCGAGGGGATGGAATCGGGGCCTGGACGGCCTGCGGATGCTGCCTATTTTGCTGAACTTCGGGCACGTATCACCACGGCCGCCAAGTGAAACCCGTTCGGCTTAGGCAGGCTACACACGACGACATCAACCAGATCATCGACTATTATGCGGCCAATGCAGGCGTCGAAGTTGCGCTCAGCTTCATCTAGGTCTGGCAGAACACTCTGGCATTGCTGGCGCGGAACCCCGGTATAGGCTCGCTGCGGTTTGAAGAAGATTTGCGCGTTGCAGGGCTGCGCAGTTGGACGATGCGCGGGTTTCCGCATCTGGTGCTATACTTGGTTGATGCTGACGGGCCAGAGGTGCAACGCGTTCTACATTCCGCCCGCGATCTTCCGTTTGCTTTGCGGGGCTGAAAGCCGCTGATCCCGACAGAAAATGTCGCGCGTGATGCTGCGGGGGTGGGTTTGCTTGCCTAGGGTTTGCCAAACCCTCAGCCCGGAGTCCCTTATGCCGCTACGTCGCACGCCGTTTTATGCCCTCGCCTCGGCCTATGGCGCGCAGATGGGGCCAGTGGGCGGTGGCTTTGTCAACGCGCATCATTATGGCGATGTGAAGGCCGAGCATCTGAACACGCGGGCCAATGTCGGCGTGCAGGATCTGTCCACCATGGGCAAGATTGACGTGAAGGGGCCGGAGGCCGAGGCCTTGGTCAATCATCTGATCGTCAATGATGCGGCGGCGATGCGGGTGGGGGCTGCGCGCTATGCCAGCGTTTGTGCGCCGGATGGCGGGGTGATGGACGATCTGACGGTGTTCCGGCTGGCGGAGGAGCATTTTCTGATCGTGTCAGGCTCGCGCAACCGCTTGAAAATCCGCGATTGGGCGATGAGCCACGCGGCGGGTCGGCGGGCCTATGTGACGGATATTACGGCGGCGATTGCGTTTCCGACGGTGCAGGGGCCACGGTCGCGGGAGTTGCTGGCGGGGTTGATCCCGGATGCGGATTTGGCTGGGTTGAAGCGGTGGAGCTTCACTTGGGGGCATTTTGGCGAAACGAAAGTGATGATTTCGCGCACCGGGGTGACGGGGGAATTGGGGTTTGAGTTGTTCGTGCCCTCTGATGAAGCGGCGACTGTTTGGAATGGGCTGATGGCCGTAGGCGGGGCCTATGGGCTGCGGCCCTACGGCGTGCAGGCGATGTTCACTTTGGGGCTGGAGAAGCTTTATCCGGCGCATGGCATTGATATGGATGAGAGCGTGACGCCGTTTCATGTCGGCACCGATGCGTTCATCAAGTTTGACAAGGGCGACTTCATTGGGCGCGAGGCGTTGTTGCGGGTACGGGATGCGGGGGTGGCGACGGTCTGGGTCGGGTTGCGGCTGGAGGGCGAGGTTCCGGCGGCGGAAGGCGCTGCGGTGATGGTCGAGGGGCGTAAGATTGGCCGTGTCACCTATAGCGATCATGGCTATTCGGTGGGGGCGGTTTTGGCCTCGGCGCATATCGAGAAGGCGTTTGCTGTGGAGGGTGCAGAGGTGCTGGTGGATGGCGTGAAAGCGCGGATTTCGCGGCGGGCGTTTGTGGACCCGGAGGGGCTGCGGCTGCGCGGGTGACGCTGCGTCACCGGAGAAATTGCGGTGGTGGAGGGAACGAAAACCGAGGTTGCGGGTTTTCGCTACATAGGGCTTGGGAAACCGAGCCGCTGTGTAACAATGGAGATCATCATGTTTCGCACTTCTATCGCAGCCTTTCTGATGGCGACTGCCGTGGCCTTTCCGTCCTTCGCTCAAGACCTGAAGCCCGTGCGTGAGGTTGAGGTCAAAGTCGATACCGCTGGCATCGCAAACGCGCAGGCCGCTGCCTATTGGGGCACGCTGCAGGATGACCTGAAAGCCTCGATCCTCACCAAAATCGCGCCGACCGATGACGAAGCGGCCGTTGTGATCAAGATCCGCATCGACGATGTCTCTCTGGCCAATGGCTTTCAGGAAAAGCTGGGCTTGGGTGATACCACTCTGACCGGCAACGTGCTGGTGCAGGATGACAAAAACCACACCAAGGACGACGCATACGACCTGACCGTGGACGTGAACGAAGCCAAGCCGTTGCTGCCGGCAGGCTATGACTTCACGGCAGCGGATGCCGACACCAAGGTTTATTACAGCGCGATGGTTAACGCCTTCGCCGACGGTGTAGTGACCCGCCTGAAGTAAGTTTGGCGGTAGTATGAGTGGAAAAGGCCCCCTGCGTGGGGGCCTTTTTCTTTGGTGAATGGGCTATTCCGCCGGAACTTTCTGCACTTCATCCGACAGCGGATGTGCCAGATGTGGCAGCATTTCTTTCGGGCAGATTTGCAGGAAATTGGCGCGCTCGGTCGCCCAATCGGCCAGGAGGCGGGCGGCAATGCGCGAGCCGGTCTCTTTGGCGTGACGCTCGATCAGGTGGCGCAGTTGGCCCTCCCAATGCGGATGGGCGACGGCGCAGGTGAGGACGGTTTCGTCGTTGACGAAATCTTCCGCGATGGCTTGCGGATCGTAGACATAGGCCATGCCGCCGGTCATGCCCGCGCCAAAGTTGGCGCCGATTTTGCCGAGGATCACCGCAGTGCCGCCGGTCATGTATTCACAACCGTTCGAGCCGCAGCCTTCGACCACCACCGATGCGCCGGAGTTGCGGACGGCGAAGCGTTCACCGGCGCGACCGGAGGCGAACAGGTAGCCTGCGGTTGCGCCATACAGCACGGTGTTGCCGATGATGGTGTTATCTTCGGCTTTCAGCGGCGACGACATCTGCGGGCGGACCACGATGGTGCCGCCGGACAGGCCCTTGCCGACATAGTCGTTGGCGTCGCCTTGGACTTCCAGTTTCAACCCGTTGACCGCGAAAGCGCCCAAAGACTGCCCACAAGAGCCGTGCAGTTTCACAGTCAGATGATCGGGTTGCAGGTTGTTGCGCATGCCGAATTTCTTGACGATATGGCTGGATGCCCGCGTGCCGATGGTGCGCAGGGTGTTCCTTACCGCATAAGACAGCTGCATTTTCTCGCCGTCTTCAAAGAACCGCGCGCCGTCTTTGACGATTTCGGCGTCCAGCGTATCGGGAACGTGGTTGCGCGGTTTCGAGCGGTCGTAGGTGATCTTCTGCGCGCCATCGACGGTGATCAACAGCGGGTTCAGGTCGAGATCGTCGAGGTGGGCGGAGCCACGCGAGACCTGTGACAGAAGGTCAGCGCGCCCGATGATTTCATCCATGCTGCGCGCGCCGATCTGGGCGAGAATCTCGCGGACTTCCTGCGCGTAGAAGGTGATCAGGTTGACGACCTTATCCGCCGTGCCAGTGAATTTGGCACGCAAAGCGGTGTCTTGGGTGCAGACGCCGACCGGGCAGGTGTTCGACTGGCACTGACGCACCATGATGCAGCCCATGGCGATCAGGGCAGCGGTGCCGATGCCGTATTCCTCGGCCCCGAGCATCGCGGCCATCACCACGTCGCGACCCGTGCGCAAGCCGCCATCGGTGCGCAGGGTGACGCGTTCGCGCAGGTTGTTCATCGACAGAACCTGATGCGCCTCGGTCAGACCCATTTCCCACGGCAGGCCCGCGTATTTGATCGAGGTGCCGGGGGACGCCCCAGTGCCGCCGTTGTGGCCGGAAATCAGGATGATGTCGGCTTTCGCCTTGGCGACGCCTGCGGCGATGGTGCCGACGCCACTGGCCGAAACCAGTTTCACCGTGACTTTGGCGCGCGGGTTGATCTGCTTCAGATCGTAGATCAGTTGGGCGAGGTCTTCGATGGAATAGATGTCATGGTGCGGCGGCGGGCTGATCAGCGTCACGCCTTTGGTGGAATGGCGCAGGCGGGCGATCAGCTCGGTCACTTTCATGCCGGGCAGTTGGCCGCCTTCGCCGGGTTTGGCACCTTGGGCGACTTTGATTTCAAGTTCTTCGCAGGCGTTCAGATATTCGGCGGTGACACCGAAGCGACCCGAAGCGACCTGTTTGATCTTGGCCGACGGGTTATCGCCATTCGGTTCGGGTAGGAAGTGCGCGGGGTCTTCACCGCCTTCGCCCGAATCCGATTTCGCGCCGATGCGATTCATCGCGACGTTCAGGGTCTTGTGCGCCTCTGGCCCCAAGGCCCCCAGCGACATGCCCGGAGTCACAAAGCGTTTGCGGATTGAGGTGATGCTTTCGACTTCCTCAATCGGCACCGGCTTGCCCAAGGTTTTGATATCGAGCAGATCGCGGATATGGATCGGCGGGTTGGAGCGCATCGCGGCGGAGTATTGCTTCCACAGATCAAAGCTGGCGCGGTCGCAGGCCGATTGCAGCATATGCATGGTCTGCGCTTCCCACGCGTGCTTTTCGCCCGAGCGGCGGGCTTTGTAGAAACCACCGATGGGCAGCACATCGGTGCCACCCAGCCAGCCTTTGGCGTGGACTTCCTCGACCTTCATCTGGATGCCGTGCAGACCGATGCCGGAGATCCGGCTTTGCATACCAGGGAAGTATTCGGCCACCATGGCGCGGGACAGGCCGACGGCTTCAAAGTTCAGACCACCGCGATAGGAGGAGATCACCGAAATGCCCATTTTGGACATGATTTTCAGCAGGCCCGCATCGACGGCATAGCCATAGCGGCGCATGGCATCGACGAGGCTGCCGTCGATCAGGTTGCGACGGATGCGGTCGGCGATGGAGTCTTGTGCGAGATAGGCGTTGACGGTGGTAGCCCCCGATCCGATCAGCACGGCGAAATAGTGGGGGTCGATACACTCGGCGCTGCGGACGTTGACCGAGCAGAAGGTACGCAGGCCCTTGCGGGTTAGCCACGAATGAACCGCCGAAGTGGCGAGGATCATCGGCATCGCCACCTTTTCCGGGCTTTGGTGCTGATCGGTCATCACCAACTGGCCCGCGCCAGAGCGCACGGCGTCTTCGGCCTCGGCGCGGATACGCTCTAAGCCTTGGCGCAGGGCGTCGGGACCGCCGTTCACCGGGAAGGTGCAATCAATGAAGGCGACCTGATCGCCAAAGCGCTGCACCAGCACGTCAAACTCGGCATTGGCGAGGAACGGGCTTTCCAAGACCAAGATTTCCGACTGGGCGTTGGTTTCATCCAGCACGTTGCGCAGGTTGCCGAAACGGGTTTTCAGCGACATCACCCGGCCTTCGCGAAGCGAGTCGATCGGCGGGTTCGTCACCTGAGAAAAGTTCTGCCGGAAGAAGTGGCTGAGCGGACGGTAGACAGACGACAGCACGGCGGCAGGGGTATCATCGCCCATCGAGGCGATCATTTCCTTGCCGTCTTCGGCCATCGGGGCGAGGACTTGTTCGAGTTCTTCCACGGTAAAGCCCGCCGCGATCTGGCGTTTGCGCAGATCGGCGCCTTCAAACATCGCCACTTCCGGCACGTCGCGCAGCAGCGTGTTCAGATCGACAATCTTCTGCACCCAGTCGGCATAAGGCTGTGCAGCGGCGAGTTTATCTTTCAGCGCCACGTCGTGATAAAGCTTGCCCTCGGCCATATCGACGGCAATCATCTGCCCCGGCCCCAGCGCGCCCTTTTCGCGGATGGTGGATTCGTCGACCGGCACCATGCCCGCCTCGGAGCCTGCGATCAGCAGGCCATCGCCCGTCACGACATAGCGCATCGGACGCAGGCCGTTGCGGTCAAGACCGCCGCAGACCCAGCGGCCATCGGTCATCGCAAGCGCGGCGGGGCCATCCCACGGCTCGATCACCGAGTTGCAATAGGCATACATATCGGCCCAAGCGGGTTTCATATCGGTGGTAGCTTTCGACCATGCTTCGGGGACGAGCATGGTCTTGGCAAGGGGGGCATTGCGGCCGGAACGCACGAGGGCTTCGAACACCGCATCCAGCGCGCCAGAGTCAGAGGTGCCTGCGGGAATGATCGGTTTGATGTCTTCGGCGGCATCGCCAAAGTTGTTGCTAGCCATCCGAATTTCGTGGCTTTTCATCCAGTTGACGTTGCCTTTCAGCGTGTTGATCTCACCATTGTGGGCCAACATGCGGAACGGCTGCGCCAGCCACCACTGCGGGAAAGTGTTGGTGGAATAGCGCTGATGGTAGATCGCGAAGGCGGATTCAAAGCGGTCGTCCATCAGATCGGGGTAGAAGGTGGCGACCTGTTCGGCCAGCATCATGCCTTTGTAGATGATGCTGCGGCAGGACAGGCTGCACAGATACATGCCTTGGATTTGCGACGCGAGGGCGGCTTTTTCGATGCGGCGGCGGATGATGTACAGCTCGCGCTCGAACTGTTCTTCGTCGATGGCTTTGTCGTTGCGGATCAGAATCTGTTCGATCTCGGGCCGGGTGGCGTTGGCTTTGTCGCCCAGCACCGAGGTGTCGACGGGAACGTGGCGCCAGCCGTAGATGTAATGGCCCATGCGGAGGACTTCGGCCTCGACAATGGTGCGGCAGCGTTCTTGCGCGCCGAAATCGGTGCGGGGTAGGAAGACCTGACCGACGGCGATCAGCTTGTGGGTGTCGGGTTCATGGCCGGTGCGGCGGACTTGATCGTAGAAGAATTTCACCGGGATCTGCACATGGATGCCCGCGCCATCGCCGGTCTTGCCATCGGCATCGACAGCGCCACGGTGCCAGATCGCCTTCAGCGCGTTGATGCCGTTTTCCACCACCTTGCGGCTGGGCTTGCCGGACACCGCGACCACCAAACCAACGCCGCAGGACGAGTGTTCGTCTTCGGTTTTATAAAGGCTGTTGGCGTCCATATAGGCGCGTTTGGCTTCTTCGGCCTTTACCCAGTCTTCGTTATAGATCGTCATGGCTGTTAACCTCCGGGTTATGGCTTTGCGGGAAGGACGACATCACAGCGTCGCATTCAAAGATCGGTTGCGTGGCGGCGAAACCCTTTTCGCCGGGCAGGATGAATTGCACCGGGCTGCCTTCCAGCGGCAGCCATTGTGTGCCATCCCACCATTCGGACTGGCCGGAGAAGAAGTTCCGCCACTCGGCGCTGATATATTCATGGCCGTGCGATTTGCGCAGCTCGTTGCCGGCATCATCGGTTTCGTCATATTCAAATTCGGTGCGCTGCAAGGTGACGCCGTCGATGGTGGCGGTCTCGCCTGTCAGCTTGTCGTAGCCTTTGACATTGGTGTGCTCGCCGTTGTCTTTGCTGAGGCTGAAGTCGAAATCATCACGGCCTGTGGACAGCAGGCTGGAGAAATTGGCGGGGTCTTTGGGATTGGCGTCGAGGGTTTGGATGACCGTCGGGTTCAGATCATAGCTTTCGATCCACTGGGTTTCACGGTCGATTTTGGACATGTAGAACATGCCCTCTTGGTCGAAATCCGCGCGCCATTTGTCGCCGGGGTTGTCTTTCTCGCAGGTGTAGTAGTTCGCGACATAGCAGCCGCGCGATTGCACGGTGAGGGTGGTGGTGCAACCTTGCGGCGGCGTGAAGCTGCCCGCGAGGGCGGGGGTGGCGATCATGAACAGGGGAAGCAGGGCAATCCGCATGGTTCTATTTCCTTAAAGTGATGATCGGGTTGCGATCACTCTGCCGCAACGCTGGCGGGTTGCGCCAGATATGCCAAGATGGAGTCGGCGGCTTCGCGACCGTCGCGGATGGCCCAGACCACCAACGACGCGCCGCGCACGATGTCGCCTGCGGCGTAGACGCCGGGGAGCGAGGTGGCGTGGCTGCGGAAATCGGCTTTGATGGTGCCCCAGCGAGTGACGGCGAGGTCGGGGACGCCCCAGAGGGTTTGGATGGCTTCGGGTTCAAAGCCGAGGGCTTGCACGACCAGATCGGCGGGCTCGATATAGTCGGCACCTTCGATCAGTTCGGGGGTTTGGCGGCCAGAGGAATCTGGCGAGCCAAGGCGCATTTTCTGCACCATGACGCCTTCGACGGTGGTGCCGCCGGTGAAGCCTTTCGGGGCAGAGAGCCAGACGAAGTCGACGCCTTCTTCCTCGGCGTTTTGCGTCTCTCGCTGGCTGCCCGGCATGTTGGCTTTGTCACGGCGGTAGAGGCATTTGACCGATGTAGCACCCTGACGGATGGCGGTGCGGACGCAATCCATCGCGGTATCGCCGCCGCCGATGACGACGACTCGTTTGCCATCTGCGTTCAACTCGCCGGAGTCAAATTCTGGCACGTCGTCACCGAACGATTTGCGGTTGGAGGCGGTGAGGTAATCCAGCGCCCGGACGACGCCTTTGGCCCCGACGCCGGGGGCTTCGATGTCGCGGGCTTTGTAGACTCCGGTCGCGATCAGAATGGCGTCGTGCTGGCCGCGGATGGCGTCGAAGGACAGGTCTTCGCCGACCTTGCAGTTGAGAACGAAGGTGACGCCTGCGATTTCAAGCTGTTCGATGCGCTGCATGACCACCGGCTTTTCCAGTTTGAAACCGGGGATGCCGTAGGTCAGCAACCCGCCTGCGCGGTCGTAGCGGTCGTAGACGGTGACTTGCACGCCGGCGCGGCGCAACACGTCGGCGGCGGCGAGGCCACCGGGGCCCGCGCCGATGATGCCCACCGATTCCGTGCGCTGCGTGCGGGCGGTGATCGGTTTGACCCAACCCATCTCCCACGCCTTGTCCGTGAGGTATTTTTCCACCGAGCCGATGGTGACGGTGCCGTGGCCGGATTGCTCGATGACGCAGTTGCCTTCGCAGAGGCGGTCTTGCGGGCAGATGCGGCCGCAGATTTCCGGGAAAGTGTTGGTGGCTTGGCTGAGTTCGTAGGCTTCCTCCAAGCGGCCCTCGGCGGTGAGGCGCAGCCAGTCGGGGATGTTGTTGTGCAACGGGCAATGCGATTGGCAATAGGGCACGCCGCATTGGCTGCACCGCGACGCCTGCTCGGCGGCTTTATCTACTGCGTATTGGCGATAGATTTCATCGAAATCATGGCTGCGGAGTTCGGCATCGCGCTTGGTGGGCATCTCTTTGCCCAAAGTCACGAATTTCAGCATTTTCTGCCCGGCCACGATCTGCCCCTTAGGTGGAATTGCACTGTCGCGCGTTGATACTTTGGAATGGAATCAAATAAAAGTCAGCATGATTGACCTATGTTTGGGTTTTTTCGATGCTGGGTCAAGATTTCTGACGGATTTGACGAAATTTAGGTCATAATAGATTACCTATGTGGGCAAAGAGACGATTTTTCTGCTCAATCAAAAGGCGATTCGTGGAAATCAGGTGATGAGTCCGGCGGCGGTCAGCGCCAGAAGCAGGCCGCCAAAGGCGATGCGGTAGATCGCAAAGGCGGTGAATCGGTGGCTGCGGATATAGGTCAGCAGCCATTTCACCGCGACAAAGGCGGTGACGGTGGACACCACGAAAGCGATGGCGAGCGAGGTCCAATCGCCCTCCACCGTGCCGTGGCTGGCCTGTTTCAGCAGGGCGTAGCCGCTGGCGGCGTACATGGTGGGGATGCCGACCAGAAAGGCGAATTCGGTGGCGGCGGCACGGTTTGAGGTGCCGAGCAGCATGGCGATGAAGATCGTCGCGGCTGAACGCGAAGTGCCGGGGAAAACTCCGGCAACCACCTGCGCAAGGCCGACGGCGATGGCGACGCGCAGGGTGATGTTGGCGTTGTCGGGTAGCTTGGCGGCGTAATGCTCGGCTGCCAGCATCCAGACGCCGCCGATCACCAAGGCCCAAGCGACGGGTTGGATGGTGGTGGGCAACTCGAAGCCGAGTTTCTTGACGATCAGGCCGAGGATGGCGGTGATCAGGAAGGCGAGGGTCAGCTTGATCAGGTAATCGCGGTTTTCGGGGATCTGCCAGTGCAGCAGCAGATCCATGATGCGGCGCCAGTAGATCAGCGTCACCGCCAGAATCGCCCCCGCTTGGATGACGATGTTATAGGTATCGGATCGGGCGCCCAGCCAGTGTTCGGCCAGCAAAAGATGCCCGGTGCTGGAGATCGGCAGGAACTCGGTGATGCCTTCGATCAGGCCCAGCAGAACGTCGTTCAGATAGCTCACGTCGCACCCGCTAGGTTAAGGCCTTAGGCTTTCTTGAGGTTCTTCGCCGATTCTTTGATCGCCGCATATTGGCCCGAAGGGCGGTAGCGCCACAGGTATTCCGGGATCACCGAGGCGTAATCGGTGGGCGTGATGCCCAGATCGGCGAGGGTTTTGGTACCGGGGGCGACGACGTTGTCGCGGCGCAGGGAGGCGACTTGATCGCGGGTCAGGATGGAATTGTGGAAGATGCCGCCAGTGGCAAAGGCGGCGAAATCCAGCAGATTGGCGGGGATGTTGGCGATGATGGCGCGGAAGGACTCCGCATCGGGGCCGCCGAGTTCATAGGTGCCATGGGCCTCGCCCTTGATGCCTTTCACGGCGGCTTGGGCGACATCATCGACATAGACCGGCTGGAATTTGGTGTTGCCGCCAACCAAGGGCAGGATCGGCCCCAGACGGGACATAGCGGCGAAGCGGTTGAAGAAGCCGTCTTCGTTGCCGAAAATCACCGAGGGGCGCAGGATCATCGCGTTGGGATAGGCGGCGAGCACTGCGGCTTCACCCGCGCCCTTGGATTGGGCGTAGAGGCTGGCACCGTTCACATCAGCACCGATGGCCGAAATATGCACGAGGGCGGGAATGCCTTGCTGGGCTGCCAGACGAGCGATGCGGCCAGCGCCTTCGGATTGCACGGCGGTGAAGTTGTTCTTGCCGCCACGGTCAAAGGTGCCGACGCAGTTTACCACGGCATCCGATCCGGCCATCGCGGCCAGAACCGAGGCATCGTCGCGGATGTTGCAGAATACCGGGTCAACTTGGCCGGGGGTGCCGTAGGGTTTGACGAACAACGCCTCATTCGGGCGGCGGCAGGCGACGCGGACGCGCCAGCCCTCTTTCGCCATCCGGCCCACGAAACCCGATCCGCCGTAGATCGTGACAAGTTTGCTCATGCGAAACCCCTTTGGCCGTGCTTTGCGTTGCTGCCTGAATAATCTGACCGGGTGACAGCGGCAAGTCTATTCACCGTTGCGAATTTTCCAGATTTTTCGTTTAGCCCCCGTTGACTCCCCCATGCGGCTTGGCTACATCGCCCCCACGACACTTGCCCTGGTGGCGGAATTGGTAGACGCGCTGGTTTCAGGTACCAGTGTTGCAAGACGTGGAGGTTCGAGTCCTCTCCTGGGCACCAAAGTCTTACAGAAAACCCCGCACCTTAACTGGTTGCGGGGTTTCTTGTTTTTCGGCTTTGCTGTGGGTGGGATTGGTGGAGGCTGGACATGCTGCGTTGGGGAATTGCCGGGACGGGGTTTATCTCGGACACCATGGCGCGGGCGATCGCCAGCAGTGCGGGGTCGCAGATGGTTGCCGTGAGTGGGCAGGATGCGGGGCGGCTGGCGGTTTTTGCGGATCAGTTCGGGATTGTGGGGCGGTATCTGCGGTATGAGAATATGCTGTGCGATCTGGGGGTGGATGCGGTTTACATCGGGTTGCCCAGTCATCTGCATTTTCAGGCGGTGCGGGCGGCGGCGGCGGGCAAGATGATCATGTCGGAGAAGCCTTTGACCACGACCATGGCTGACGCAGAGGCTTTGGCGGCGGCGGTGCGGGCGGCGGGCGTGTTTTTTGTCGAGGGGCTGAGGGGCTGATGTATCTGCACCATCCGCTGATTGCGGCGATGGGCGAGGTGATCGCTTCGGGTCGGCTGGGGGCGATACGGTCGATCCGGGCGGCTTATGCGGCGGATATCTGGCGGGTGGTCAATCCGCAGGGGCGCGGCACGATTTATAATCTCGGCTGCTATCCGGTGTCTTTGCTGCAGTACGTGATGCAGGTGGCTTATGGGGCCGAGGCTTTTGCGCAGCGTGAAAGCAGGGGGTTTGGCAATCGCGGTGCAGATGGCATGATCTGCGATGCGGCTTTGGCGGTGCGGTTTAACAATGGCGTTTTGGCCTCGGTTCAGGCCAGTGACAGCTATGGCATGGCGTTTGAGTTTGCGATCAGTGGCGAGAAGGGGGGTTTGCGCTGCAAGACGAATCCTTGGTTGCCGGGGGTGGCGGAGAATATCCTGCTGGTGCAGCCGCATGACGGCACGGTTGAGGAGATTGTGGTCAGCACCGGGTTGGATGCGTTTCAGCATCAGGTGGCTTGTGTGGAAAACGCGCAGCGGCTGGGGTTGAAACAGGCCAGCCGCCCTGCCCCGCAGCTTGCGGATTCGCTGCAGGTCATGGCGATGCTGACCGCTTGGGAGGCGGATTGTTTGGCCTAGTTTGAGGCCAAGCTTTAGACCACCGCGATATCGACGGCCAAGCGGGCGACCTGTTCGCGGATGTCCGGGATGGCGGTGATCTCCCAAAACGCCGCGCGCGAGGCCGGGCCTATGACATGGATGCGCGGGCTGACTGAACCATCGTGGGCTATCAAGCGGCAGTGCGCATCCACCTCTAGCCCAATGCGCAACGGATCGATGCGGGCGGCTTTTTGCGCCAGCAAGTTTTGCACCAAGGGCGTTGCGTTCAATTCGGGATCGCGGCGGATACCCCGGCAATCAATGATGCGGGAAGCGGTGATCGCATCGCTGTGTTTGCTGCCATAGGGGCGGATATAGGCGAAGAAACCGCCTTCGGGGCGGACCACGGCGTCTTGGAACGCGGCTTTGCGGATGGTGAGTTGCCCGTCCAGAATCGCCTGATGCACGGCGGCCTGCGATTGCGGCGGGATGCGGTGGCGGTGGACATCCCACCATGTCGCGGCATGGCGCAGAAAGCGGGCGCGCTCGGGCACGGGCAGGCCGCGCCACAGTGTTGCGACATGCGGGCGGATGCCATCGACGGCATCGCGCCATGTGCCACCCTGCGCCACAGCGGCGCGGGCCAGACCGCGTGCCCATGCCAGCAGGGTGGAGGCCGAGGCCGCGCGCGGCAGGTGTTTGCTGTCAAGCTGCATCGGTTTGGTGGCGGTGTGATCGCGTGGCAACAGCCCCCGGCGCGACAGCGACAGGATCGGCCCGGTATGCCCCGAGCGCAGGATGGTCAGCACCTGATCCACCATCGACAGGCCGGAACCGATGATGATGATGCGCGACTGCGGCGGTGGCGGCTCTTGCGGAGTCCAACCGTCGGTCAGCGGCCATTCACGGGCTTGATCTGGGATGACATGGCCTGTTGCCAGCACGGCGCGGTCGGCTTGCAGGGTTTGGCCATCGGCAAGGTGCAGCGTGACGCCGGAAGCGCTTTCGCTCAGATCGGTGACCTGCTGATAGATCCGGGTCAGGCGGGGGTCGGCGTCCCATTCGGCCAGAAGCGCTGCGAGATAGCTGCCATAAGTGGCGCGGCTGACAAAGCCTTGGTCGCTGACGGTGGTGTCTTGGTGGCGTTGCAGCCAAGCGTGGAAATGTTGCGGGTCTTCGGGGAAGCCGCTCATGTTGTGGACGCGGGTGTTCAAGAGGTGTTCAGGGTCGATGGTGCTATAGGCGACGCCCGCGCCCATCGCGCCCGAGCGTTCGATCAGCGTGACGCGGGCGGTGTTGGGTTGGCGCAACAGATGCACCGCCATCAGCACACCGCTGGCGCCGCCGCCGATGATGGCAACCTGCGCGCCTTTCGGCGGGCCAGAGGAGAGGTTGGCCGAGGTTCTGATCGCCGAGGCGCTGTTGGCCGGAATCGGGGGGATAAACAGATCGTTCATAGCAGGCCTATGGTGATCAGGCTGAGGATGGTGATCGTCAGCAGGGCCGAAGCCGCCCAGAGATGGCTGGGCGCGGGGGTTGGGGGCGTGTCGATGCCTTGGGTGGCAAGGTAAGCCTCAAGACCGGGATCATAACCGCAGTAGAACATCGGATGTCTCCTATCGTTGGGGGTGGGCGGCGTGGTGGATGGGCGGTTGCGGCAGAGGCGCGGATTGCAGCAAGAGATCGTCGCGCAACTGCTTGCCTGCGGGCCAAGGGCCGAAGCCCGAGGCTGCGTTGATATGGCCGGCAAAGCCGAGGTCGATCAGATCAGCGCGCCACGCTGTTGCAAGGTGGCGGGCGCGCTGGAAGCGCATCCACGGATCATTGCGGCTGGCGACGACGGTGGTGGGGACATGCAGCGGCGCTTCGCGCAGGGGAGCGAAGGCTTGGATGCGCGGTTGGCCTTGGGCTTCAGCCGGGGCGACCAGCACCGCGCCGGGGTGGCGCAGGATGCTGCCCGCCAGCTCAGCCTCCCACCGCGCCGGATCGGGATGCGAAGGGTCAGACAGGTCCACCATCAGCGCGTGGCTGTCGGTTGCGGCCCACCAATGTTGCCAATGCGGTGCAGCGGAGCCGTCCAGACCGGGAACCAGAAGCGTTTTCACCAGAGCAGCCTCGCCGTGTTGTTTGCTGTGTTGCTTCTGATTACTCTATCAAACTAATCGTGATTTATTTTTCCAAAGATCGGGCGAAGGGGGGAAGGTATTGCTCTTGTCCGGGTGAAACTTGAACGCAAAGCGCTGCGGGCCCGGCAAACCTGCGAAAAGACCGGGCGATGAGTCTTCATCGCACGATCTGCAAGGGTCGCTCTCGGGAGTGTGGGGTGTCAGTCGAGGCCGAAGATGCTGCTGACCGGATCTCCGGCGGCGAGACGGCGGGTCCATTCGGCCTCCAGCCGCAGTTTGGCTTCGGCGGCATCGATCAGTTCGGCGAGACGGGTGACGGGCAAGGCCACAAGGCCATCATCGTCGCCCAAGATCAGATCGCCGGGGTGTACGGCGCAACCGCCGACACTGATGGCGACATTGACCGCGCCATGTTCTGCGCCAGTCGGGCCGCGCGGGGTGATGTGGCGGCTGTAGACGGCGAAGTTCTCAAGGCTGGCGAGGGTGGCGGTGTCGCGGATCGCGCCGTCGCAGAGGATGCCTGCCGCGCCTAGGGTGTGAAGCTGGCCGCCCAGCACATCGCCGATCATCGCATTGGCGGCATGGCCCGCAGCGGCGATCACCAAGACTTGCCCCGCACCGGTCTGGCCGATGGCGTGCAGCACGGCGCCGAAATCGGGGGCTGTGCAGTGGACGGTGACGGCCCTTGCACAGAGGCGGGGCTGTTGGCCTGCGGGGCGGAGGGGGCGGATGGCCGGGCTGATTTGCTGGCTGGGGGCGAGATCAACCGCGACAGCGACGGGGATGCGCTGCCAGCGGTGCAGCAGATCGGCGGGGATTGGATCGAGCGTCGGATGGGCTTGGGTGACGGGCATGGGGTGTCCTTTGTCGAAGCGAGCCAGCCGCTGATGCGCGGCTGGCCATAGGGGTTATTTTCGCACGCGCATCCCTAGCTTTTCATCGAAAGCCAGCGGTTTGTCGGATTTCGCCAGTGGTGCTTCGGCGACCTCGCCGACCGAGACGCCATATTGCCAATCCGGCGGGCAGATCGCGATGAAGCGGGCATAGCCGCCCAGACCGCCGCCGAATTTCGGGAAACCGATGGCCACCAGCGCACCGACGGGCGGGACTTTATCCAGATTGGCGACGCCTTCGGCTTGGGCGAAGCCGTTGTGCATCAGCCAGTATTCGCCTTCCAGCGTCGGAGTGGAATCGGTGTCCAAAGGTTCGTGGCCGTGAAACAGGATGTGGCGTTCCAGATGCAGGAATTTCAGCGCATCAAGGCTGACACCGGGGAACGGCGTGCGTTTGGCGAGCTCGGGGTTCGGCCAGTCTTTCGACCAACCGGAGCGGACAAAGACCACGGAGCCTTCGGGGATTTGGCCATATTCGGCCTCAAACGCTGTGATGTCAGAGACTTGCAGCGCGTAGCCGTAGTCTTTCTGCACTTGGGGTTCGATGTTGATCACCACCAAGGGGCGGATGGTGTAGGTGGCGGGCAATTCGTCAATCGCCGGATATTCCGGCGCCCAATGCGCGGGCGGGTCCAGCTGGGTGCCGAGCTGGTCGGTTTGCAGGGTGTAATTCGTGGCCTCAAAGCCATGGGTGGCATAGGTGAAGACATCGCCCTTTTTGGCATAGCCCTCGATATCGGCCCCGGCCTTGGCGGGGGCGAAGGTGGAATTGCCAAAGCCGATCCAGACCGGAATATCGGGGGTGATGGTGTGGGTCAGATCGACGTATTTCGCCGATTTGAAGGTGTCATTGTAGACTTTCCACAACCCGGGGTCTTCGGCATGGGCTTGGGTGGCGAGCATCAGGGCAAGCAGCGGGGCGAGGGGGAGAAACGTCTTCAGGTGCATGGCAGTGCCTTTCAGGTTTCAGGGTTGGTCAGGCGGCTTGGGTGAGGCAGGCGCGGGTGGCTGTTGCCAGTCTGCGGATGCCTTCGGTGAGGTTTTCGGGGCTGTTGAAGGTGAAGTTGATGCGGATGGCGCGGCGGTTTTGGCCTGTGGGGTCGAACACGCTGGAGGGGGTGATGCAGGTGCCATGGGCGAGGGCCACGCGGAGCAGGTGGTCGGTGTTCAGGGCGGGATTGCGGGCGGTGGCCCAGACGAACATGCCGCCGGACGGGGTTTGCCAATCGAACAGGTCGGACAGGTGGTTCTGCATTGCGGCGCAAAGGGCATCGCGGCGGTCGCGGTAGAGAGTCAGGATTTGGGGCAGGATGCTGTCGGTCAGGCCAGAGGCGAAGGCGTCGAGGGTGATGCGTTGGCCAAGGCCGGAGCTGGACATATCCGAGCCTTGTTTGGCCGTCACAAGGGCCTGGATCATCTGAGGTGCTGCGATCACCCAGCCGACGCGCAGGCCGGGGGCGAGTTCTTTGGACAGGGTGCCGAGGTAGATCACCGGGCCATTGTAGGGGGTGCCGGTGGCGGCGAGGGTCAGCATTCGGGGCAGTGGCGGGCTGTCGTAATAGAGCGTGCCATAGGGATCGTCCTCGATCAGCCAAGTGCCTGTGGCTTGGGCGGCGGTGACAAGGGCGCGGCGGTCTTCAAGGGGCACCAAGCGCCCGGTCGGGTTGGAGAAATTCGGCACGGTATAGGCGAATTGCGCGCCTTGCAGGGCGGTGAGGGGGGTAAAATCGTTGGCCTCCAGTCGCATCGGGCGATAGCTGGGGCGGCGGGGACGCCATGCGTCGAGCGCGCCCAGATAGGCCGGGGTTTGGGCTGCGATCAGGCTGCCTTCTTCCAGCAGTACCTTGCCGATCAGATCAAGGCCCTGCATCCCGCCCGAGGTGATCAGCACGTTTTGCCGGGTCAGATGCAGGCCGGGGGCGCTGAAGCGGGCGGCGATCAGATCACGCAGGGCGGGCAGGCCTTCGATCGGGGCGTAGGCGAGGGCGTCGGTGGGGTGATCGGTGACGGCCTTTGCGGCGAGGTTGGACAGGGCGGTGATCGGCCAAGTTTGTGGGTCGGGCAAGCCACCCGCCATGTTGATCAGGCCGGGGATTTGGCCTGCCGACAGGAAAATTTGCGTCACATCATTGGTGTCGCCCAGCCATTTGGCGAAGGTGGGGCGTGTCGGGATGGGCTGGGGCATGGTGGATGACTCGCTGTTTGAGGGAAAGATTAGGGCAAGATTTGCGGTGAAGCTCTGCAAATACTTGCGCGATATGCAGATTTCTTGCAGTTATTCTCTACATATTCACCATTCGTGAGAGACTATCGCTATGCTGGATCTTGACTCGATTGATCACCGGATTCTGGATGTGCTGCGTCGGGATGGCCGGATTTCGATGCTGGATTTGGCGGATCGGGTCGGGCTGTCGCCGACGCCCTGCGGGCGTCGGGTGAAGCGGATGGAGGAGGCCCGGGTGATCACCGGTTATGCGGCGCAGATTGATCGGCGAGCGTTGGGGTTGAGCGTTTGCGTGCTGGTGTCGGTGCGGTTGGCGCGGCATGGGCCGGAGGGCACGCGGGAGTTTCTGTCGGCGGTGGCGCGGCATCCTGAGATCACCGAATGTCTGCTGGTGACCGGCAATCTGGATTACATGCTGCGGATTTGGGTGCGCGATATTGAGGCTTTGGGGGTGTTCATCCGCGATGTGCTGCAATCCATCCCCGCCGTGGCCGAGACCACGACGATGGTTATTCTGAAGCAGGATGGTGTGCCGGGTTAGCTGCCTGCGGGGCGCGCGCCCGGCGTTAATCCGGCGATGCGGTCGACCATGCTGGCGGCGTCGATGCCGAAGTGGCGGTAAAGGTCGCCAATCGTGCCGGTTTGACCGAAATGCTCGACGCCCAGCGGGATGGTGCGATGACCGCGCACCCCGCCGAGCCATGCGAGGGTGGCCGGGTGGCCGTCGATCACCGTCAGCAGGGTGCAGTGGGCAGGCAGCGCGCCTAGCAGGTGCTCGATATGCGAAATCGCTGCCGGATTACCACGGGCGCGGGCGCGTTGGGCGGCCGTCCAACCTGCGTTGAGGCGATCTGCGGATGTCACCGCCAGCACGCCGATGTCGCGGCGGGTTTCGGCAAGTAGGCCAGCGGCTTTGATCGCTTCGGGGGCGATGACGCCTTGGTAGGCGATCACCACATCGCAGTTCGGCCCCGGCGGGCGCAGCCAATAGCCGCCGTCGATGGCGCCTTGGCGGAAGGTTTGGTCGGCGCGTTGGCCGGGTTGCTCGATGGGATTGGTGGAAAGCCGCAAATAGACAGCACCCCCGGTTTCATCGCGCAGCCATGTGCGCTCATCAGGATCACCCGTGCCATCGCGTTGCAGGTAGTCGAAGGCCCAGGCCATGATCACCGCCAGCTCATCGACAAAGGCGGGCTCGAAGGCGGCAAGGCCGTCTTGTGCCATGCCGATCAAGGGGGCTGCGATGGATTGATGCGCGCCGCCTTCGGGGGCGAGGGTGACGCCTGACGGGGTGCCCACGATGATAAAGCGGGCGTCTTGGTAGCAGGCGTAATTCAGCGCATCAAGGCCACGGGCGACGAAGGGATCGTAGACGGTGCCAATCGGGATCAGGCGTTTGCCGAACAAGGCGTGCGACAGGCCCGCAGCGCCCAAGAGCAGGAACAGGTTCATCTCGGCGATGCCGAGTTCGATATGCTGGCCTGCGGGGGTGAAGTCCCATTTCGCGGTGGAGGGGATTTTCTGATCCTGAAAGGTGTCGGCTTGGGCGGTGCGGGCAAACAGCTTGCGGCGGTTGACCCATAGGCCGAGGTTGGTGGTGCCTGTCACATCGGGCGAGGTGGTGACGATGCGGGCGGCGAGATCGGAGTCTGCCTTCGCCAGATCGTCGAGGATCTTGCCGAAGCCCATTTGGGTCGAGATGTCGCGGTCTGATCCGGTGGTGATTTGGGGGACGGGCAGGATGGCGTCGGTGAACTGGCGCGGGCCTTTGGCGAAGAACGGGGCTTTGGGGTCGGCGACGGTGGCCAGTGGCTCCCATTCCTGCCCTTCCAGCACGCCCATATGCGCCTGCCATTCGGCCATCTGCGCTTTGGTCATCAGGCCGCCGTGGTTATCCTTGTGGCCTGCAATTGGGGTGCCCCAGCCTTTGATCGTATAGGCGAGAAAGCAGGTCGGGCGGTCGTCGGTGACAGCAGCGAAGGTTTCGGCCATGGTCTGCACGCAGTTGCCGCCGAGGTTTTCCATCAGTTCGGCCAGTTCGGCATCGCTGCGACGCGCGATCAGGGCGCTGACCGCGCCCTGATCACCAAGATCGTCGAGCAGATGCTGCCGCCAGACCGCACCACCCATGTAGGTCAGTGCGGCATAAAGCTGGTTCGGGCAGGCGTCGATCCAATCGCGCAAGGCGCTGCCCCCCGGCTCAGCAAAAGCGGCACGTTGCAGGGCGCCGTATTTGATGCGGATGACCTGCCAACTGAAAGCTTGAAATATCTTTTCAATACGCTCGAACAGCCCTTCGCGCACGATACCATCCAGCGACTGACGATTATAGTCGATGATCCACCATGCATTGCGCAGATCGTGTTTCCAGCCTTCTTGCAGGCATTCGTAGATATTGCCTTCATCGAGTTCGGCATCACCCACCAGCGCCACCATGCGGCCCAAGGGCAGGCCCTGCCCCCAAGTTTTCGCCGCGATATAGTCCTGCACGAGGGAGGCAAATGAGGTGATTGCCACCCCGAGGCCCACCGAGCCCGTGGAAAAATCCACATCGTCGCCGTCTTTGGTGCGGCTGGGATAGCTTTGCACGCCATGATAGCCGCGAAAGTTCTGCATCTTTTCCAGCGGCAGATTGCCCATCAGATACTGCATCGCGTGGAAGATCGGCGAGGCGTGCGGCTTCACCGCCACCCGATCTTCGGGCCGCAACGCCGAGAAATACAGCGCGGTCATGATCGACACCATCGAGGCGGAGGAGGCCTGATGGCCACCGATCTTGATCGCATCCCCCTTCGGGCGGATGTGGTTGGCGTGGTGGATCATCCAATGCGACAGCCACAACAGGCGTTGCTCGATGGTCTTCAGATGCGGCATTTTGGCGATTTCCTGCGGGCTAAAGGGCGTTGGATTGGGTATATCGCCAATCGAGAGGTGAATCTCGGCTTTATCAGGCAGAGTTGGCCTGATAGTTGGTGGAAATCGGCACAAACCGGGGAAGTTGTAACGATGTCCGCCAGACTGGATCGCTTTGATACTGAAATCCTGCGAGCTTTGCAGAAGAATGGTCGGCTGACGATTCATGACCTGAGCGCGCAGATTGGCCTTAGCCCCTCGCCGGTGGCGCGGCGGTTGCGGCTGTTGGAGCAGGCGCAGATCATCACCGGCTATGCGGCGCTGATCGACGAGGCGGCGCTGGGGTTTGGCGTGTCGGTGTTCGTCTCGGTGCAGTTGGACAAGCAGGTGGATGAGGCGCTGGCGACGTTTGAAGCGGCGATTGCAGGGTTCCCGGAAGTGGTGGATTGCTGGCTGATGACCGGCAATCGCGACTATCTGCTGCGGGTGGCGACCTCTGGCCTGCCAGAGTTTGAGCGGTTTCTGGTCGGGCGGCTGACCAAGGTGCGCGGGGTGGCGTCGATCGAATCCTCGATTCCGCTGCGGCGGGTGAAGACCGGTTTGGCGCGGGTGCCTTAGGCGCAGGCGGGGCGGGAAAGACAAAATTTCCGACAGGGCGCGGTTGCGCAGCATGGCGGTGCTGTTTGGGGTGAAAAATAACACGGCCTTTTTGATCGTGCTTTATCGAAAGCCGATCTAACCTTGGGCATCGGCGGCGAGCTGGTCGCATTGCCCGCAGGCGACCTCTATCTTGGCGTCGACCGCGAAGGGCTATGTCAATCTGGCGGATGGGCTGGCGTTTGATTCCGTGCTGGCGGCGAAACTGCTGGATGAGGCGGGATGGGCGCTGAACACGGCGGGCAAGCGTGAGAAGGATGGGGTCGAGTTGATCCTGACCGCCTATGAATCGCTGCCGCAACCGCAGAACCGGGCGGCGCTGCAACTGATCTCGCAGCAATGGGCCAAGCTGGGGGTGGTGCTGAACGTGATGCCGGGACGGCAACGGTGGACAATCCGGACCCGGCGAAAACTCCGGTGTCTCCGGCGATAGTGGGGCGTGCTGACCCGGATGTGATCAAGAGCCCGTATTATCCGACCAACCGCAACGTGCTGCTGCAAACCGGCGGTGTGCGATAGAGGTGAAAAACTTTTCCGATGCCAAGTTGAATGGGTTGCTGGAGGGCATTGCTTCGGAAGTTGATCCGACCAAGCGGCTGGAACTGGTGGCCGAGGTGCAGGGCTATGTGGTGGATCAGGCCTATGCGATCCCGATCTTTGAAGAACCCCAAGTGTTTGCCGCTGCCCCCACTATCAGTGGTGTTGCGTTCGAGGCTGTCGAGCGTCCGTCTTTCTACAATGCTTCCAAAGACAACGCCACGCAATGACGCCTTGATCCACGCGCCCGTCCCCTCTGGGCGCGGTTTTATTCTTGGAGACACCCCCATGACACATCTGATTTCACGGCTGGGCTAGGGCGCTTTGGTGCTGCTGGCCACCTTCACCATCGCGTTCATACTGGTGCAGATGATGCCGGGGGATGCGGTGCTGATCCGGTTTCTCAACCCCGAAATGGGCATGACGCCAGAAGATATTGCCCGCATCCGGGTGTTTTATGGCTCTGACGCCCCGATCTTCGTGCAGTATGTTCAATCTCTGTTGGCGGTGCTGTCGGGTGATTTTGGCTATCCGGTGCAGTCGGGGGTGCCTGTCGCGCAAGAGATTGCCACAAACCTGCCGCCAATCTTTTTGCTGGCGGGATTGGGGCTACTGACAGCGCTTGGGCTGGCTTGGGGGCGGTTTTGGGGCCTTGGCCAAGCTTGCGGCGCTGGATTGGATCGGTGCCCGCGCTGATGGTGTCGGTGCCGGTGTTTTGGGTCGGCATCACGCTTGTTCAACTGGTGTCGTTCAGGCTGGGCTGGGTTTCGGTGATCACCCCCGGCCCGTGGGAAAAGCTGGTGCTGACGCTGGCCTTGCCGATTGCCGCGCCGATCGCGCAAATTCTGATCCGCAATATTGAGGATGTCTCCACCCGCGCCTTTGTGCCTGTGGCGCGCGCCAAGGGGTTGAGCCGGGCTGCGGTGCTGTGGCGGCATGCTGCGCAATGCGGCTTTGTCGGTGCTGGCGATTGCGGGCGTGCTGCTGGGTGAGTTGATCGCGGGGTCGTCGGTGGGCGGCTGGGTTGAGCAGGCGATTTTGCGGCTGATTGACGTGCTGCTGTTGTCTTTGGCGCGGATCTTGGGCTTTGGCACGGTGCAGGTGGCCGTCGCCATGGGTGTCACAGCGATTGCAGGCTTCGCGCGGTTGATTTGGGCCGAGGTGGTGACGGTGCGACGCTTGGACTACGTTGAGGCGGCGTTTGGCTCTGGCGGGCGGTTCCTTGCGGTTTTGTGGCGGCATGTGCTGCCCAATGCGCTGACCTCTGTTTGGCCTATGCGGCGATCCAGTTTGGCTGGGCGATTTTGCAAATCTCGACGCTGGGGTTTCTCGGCTATGGCGCACCGCCGCCCACGCCGGAATGGAGTCTGATGATCGCTGAGGGGCGGAATGACATGACAACCTCGTGGTGGCTGACGCTGTTTCCCGGTTTGGTGGTGATTGCCACGGTTCTGGCGACCAACTCTATGGGTCATGCGCTGACGCGGGGGCAGCAATGAGCGATCCCATCTTGGAAATCAAAGATTTATCGGTGTCTTACGGAGAACCGGACGGACCACCACAGGCATCGTTGTGCCGTCGCAGCTGGTGGCGTGCCTCAGCTTTCAGATCCGCGTGATCTCTGGCCTCCGGGCCGTCGCCGCTGCCGCCGTTTTGAATCGTGCTTCCATCGCCATTCCCGCCTGTGGATATTATGACCGATACTGTGATCACCCGCCCCGACAACCGTGAACCTGTGACTTTCAGCGCCGATGAACTGGGCTGGTTGCCATGGTTGCAACCCTTGGCCGAGGTCGATCTGACCGAGCCGCATTGGGCCGGATCGGTCGATCTGGTGCTGTCGGCGGCGTTCTTCAACTGGGCGAACCGACTGATGCTGTCGATTGGCGAGTCTGCGCCTGCCGCTGCCTGAGCCTGTTCTGGCGCCATCGTCGGGCGTCATCATGCCCGGCGATGGCCCCGCAGCATAGCTGATTCTGTCCAAGGATTTTGCGCAGTCGTGCCGCAGACATGTGGCAAGCACTGGCGTATCCGGCCAAATTCAGAACAAAATCGGCAAAAAAGTATCAGTATTCACGTTCTGCTGTAGTAGTCTGCCCTGATCTGCCCTGTTAGCTTTGATCTGTGCCACGGCAAAACCAACCGGGCGCTGCGACACAAACACCACGGCCCAGAGCCATGGACTTGTGCAGGGAGGAGACGCGGATGAAACCGGATCTAGAGGTCGTCCAAATCGGGCGCTCGGAATCTTTCAAGGCTTGGGCGCATGGCTATCCGTATCATACGGTGCGCTGGCATTTTCATCCTGAATACGAAATTCATCATGTGGTGGCGACCTCGGGGCATTACTTCGTTGGCGACTACATTGGCAATTTTGAACCCGGCAATCTGGTGCTGACCGGACCGAACCTGCCGCACAACTGGGTCAGCCATCTGGCCGACGGCGAAAGCGTGCCGCTGCGGGGCCGAGTGTTGCAATTCACCGAAGACTTTATCGGCGACGCGATGGCATTGCTGCCGGAACTTGCCGCCTGTCAGACGATGCTAGAGGCCAGCCGTCGCGGTGTGCTGTTCAGTGCCGCCACCGCCGATCTGGCGGGGCCGTTGTTGGCCGAATTGGTGACGGCGCAGGGCATCCGGCGGATCGAGGTGTTTCTGGGCTTGCTGGGGGTGTTGTCGCGGGCGGAGGCGGTGACGCTGACCTCGACCAACTACCTGCCCGACCCTTCCGGCTTTATGTCAACGGGCATCAATGAAGCGCTGGCCTATATCAATGCCAACCTGACCGAACCGTTTACTGAGGGTGATCTGGCCGAGATTGCAGGGCTTTCGCCTTCGGCGTTTTCGCGCAGCTTTCGCCGTCACACCGGGCAGGCGCTGGTCAAATACGTCAACCGTTTGCGGATCAACCTCGCCTGTCAGTTGCTGATGGGCAAGGATGAGATGAAGATCACCGATGTGTGTTTTTCATCTGGTTTCAACAACATATCCAACTTTAACCGGCAGTTTCAGGCGCAAAAGGGCATGACCCCCTCGCGGTTCCGGGACTTGCTGGCGGAGAATCAACACGGGGCCCTTGCGGCCTAAGCAATTCGGCCAAAGGCCAAGCCAGCGGGCAGCAGGAACCCCGAAGGCAAGGCTGCGGCGAAGATCCGGCTTTACGAACGGCAATAGCCCGGTGGCAGAACCCTACTGCTCCCGCAGGGCTGCGCTTTGCCGAACGTTAAGCCGAACACCCCGGCGGGGCTGACCTGCGCCGTCGGGGATCCAATCAACGGTCAACATGGAGGACGACCAATGAAACTATCTGCATCGCATCTGACGGGCGCTTTGGCTTTGTCTACCGCCCTGATCAGCGGCAGCGCTTTTGCGCAAACCGCTGGCACCGTGGCGTTTCTGATGCCCGACCAAGCCTCGACCCGCTATCAGCAGCACGATTTCCCCGGCTTTGAGGCCGAGATGAAAAAGCTCTGCGCCGATTGCACGGTGATTTATCAGAACGCCACCGCCGATGCCGCGCTGCAACAGCAGCAGTTCAACTCGGTGATCACCCAAGGCGCGAAAGTCATCGTGCTGGACCCGGTGGACAGCTCTGCCGCCGCCGCGATGGTGGCGATTGCGCAAAGCCAAGGCGTCAAGGTGATCGCCTATGACCGCCCAATCCCGGACAAGCCCGCCGATTACTACGTTTCCTTTGATAACAAAGGCATCGGCAAGGCGATTGCGGAATCTTTGATGGCGCATCTGAAAGACCTTGGCCTGCCGACCGACAAGGGTGGCGTGTTGCAGATCAACGGCTCGCCCACCGATGCGGCAGCCGGGTTGATCAAGGATGGTATCCATGAGGGGATTGCTTCGTCTGGCTATGCCACCTTGGCCGAGTTCGACACCCCGGATTGGGCGCCGCCGAAAGCGCAGGAATGGGCAGCGGGCCAGATCACCCGCTTTGGCGCGGATATCATCGGCGTGGTCGCCGCGAATGACGGCACCGGCGGTGGGGCAGTGGCGGCCTTCAAAGCGGCGGGTGTGGATCCAGTGCCGCCAGTGACGGGCAATGATGCGACCATCGCGGCGCTACAACTGATCATCGCGGGGGATCAATACAACACGATCTCGAAACCATCCGAAATCGTGGCAGCGGCTGCGGCCAATATCGCCGTGCAGTTCCTGAATGGCGAAACCCCGAAGGCGGAAATGTCGCTCTATGACACCCCGTCGCAGCTGTTCGTTCCCGCCGTTGTGACCCGCGAAAACCTGAAAGCCGAGATCATCGACAAGGGCATCAACACCGCAGCCGAGCTCTGTGTGGATCGCTATGCCGCTGGCTGTGCGGAGCTTGGCATCAAGTAACCGCCCTTGCCGTCTGGGCCGCCCTCCCCGGCCCAGACGGTCTTTCCCGTTTTTATAGGAGCCGCCATGTCGGACCGATCCCAGACCCGCAAAGCCGCCGGAGAGTTGCTGCTTTCCCTGCGCGGCATTTCCAAGAATTTCGGCGCGGTTTCGGCGCTGACAGATATTGATTTAGACATTCACGCGGGCGAGGTCGTGGCCTTGGTCGGCGACAATGGTGCTGGCAAATCAACTTTGGTGAAGGTGCTGGCCGGGGTGCATCAGGCCTCCTCCGGCAGCATCGAGTTTCAGGGCAAGCCCGTGACGATGGCCAGCCCAGCGGCGGCGTTGCAGCTGGGCATTGCCACGGTGTTTCAGGATCTTGCGCTTTGCGAGAACCTCGATGTGGTGGCAAATATCTTTCTGGGGCAGGAATTGAACCCGTTGCGGCTGGACGAAGTTGCGATGGAAGTCCGGGCTTGGACCCTCCTGAACGAGTTGGCCGCACGGATTCCTTCGGTGCGCGAACCGATTGCCTCGCTTTCGGGCGGACAGCGGCAAACCGTCGCCATCGCGCGGTCGCTGCTGCTGAACCCAAAGATCATCATGCTGGATGAGCCCACCGCCGCCTTGGGCGTGGCGCAGACGGCTGAGGTGTCGAATCTGGTCGAGCGTGTCCGCGACAAGGGCTTGGGCGTGATCATGATCAGTCACAACATGGAAGACGTGCGCGCCGTCGCCGACCGCATCGTCGTGCTGCGCTTGGGGCGCAACAATGGCGTGTTCACGCCGGATGCCAGCAATCAGGAACTTGTGGGGGCCATCACCGGGGCCACCGATAACGCCGTATCCCGCCGGGCTGACCGTCTGCGCGAAGCCGCAGGAGAGCCGCTATGAATCAGAACCTTGGGAGCCCACAATTAGACCGCGCCGACGCGCGTGTAACCCATGCCGCCGGGCTTTCCGGCACAATCAAAGCGTTCATGGATCGGGTGAAGTCCGGCGATCTGGGGTCTTTGCCGGTGGTCGTTGGACTTGCGATCATCTGGACCGTATTCACCGCTTTGAACCCGATTTTCCTGTCGCCCAATAACCTTGTGAACCTGCTGTTTGACTGCTCGACCACCGGAGTCATCGCCCTAGGCATCGTCTGCGTGCTGATGCTGGGCGAGATTGATCTGTCGGTAGGGTCGATGAGCGGCGTGGGTTCGGCCATGATCGGGGTGCTTTGGGTCAATCAGGGCGTGCCTTTGCCTGTTGCCATCGGAACGGCAGTGGCCTTGGGTGCGCTGATCGGCGCGGTTTACGCCACTTTGCGCAATCGGCTGGGGATGCCGAGTTTTGTGTCCACCCTGTCGGGGCTTTTGGCGTTGCTGGGCTTGCAGCTGTATATGCTGGGCGCGACGGGCTCGATCAACCTGCCCTATGGCTCGAAAATGGTCGAGTTCGGCCAGCTTTTGATCCTGCCTGCGTGGCTGTCTTATACGTTGGCGCTGATCCCCGGCATTGTGATGCTGGTGGTGGGGCGTTCCACCAATGCGCGGCGGCGCGCGGCCAATCTGTCGGCAGGGTCGTCTACGGGGCTTGTCATCAAAGCCGCCCTGACCACCCTTGGCCTGCTGGCGATCGTTTTCTACCTCAGCCTTGGCCGAGGCGTGCCGTGGATGTTTGCGCTGTTTGTGGCGCTGGTTCTGGCGATGAATTACGCGCTGACCCGGACGCAATGGGGCCGCTCGATGAAGGCCGTCGGCGGTAATGCCGAGGCGGCGCGGCGCGCGGGTATCAACGTGCGCGGCATCTATATCAGCGCGTTTATGCTGTGTTCGGGTCTTGCGGCGCTGGGCGGCGTGCTGTCTGCGGCGCGTTTGGCTTCGTCCAGTCAACAGGCTGGGACGGGCGATGTGAACCTGAACGCCATCGCGGCGGCAGTGATCGGCGGCACCAGCCTGTTCGGTGGCCGTGGCACCGCGTTTTCGGCGCTGCTGGGCATCATCGTGATCCAGTCGATTGCCAACGGCCTGAACCTGCTGAACCTGAACTCTAGCTTGCGCTACATGATCACCGGGGCGGTTCTCGCCATCGCCGTGATCGTCGACAGCCTTGCCCGCCAAAGCCGCGCCTCGCATGGCCGGGCTTAATCGAAGGAAATGTGATGTCTGACTTGAATGGAAAAGTGGCCGCCGTGACCGGGGCGGCCTCGGGGATCGGGCTGGAATGTGCCAAGGCGATGCTGGGGGCCGGGGCGCGGGTGGTGCTGATCGACCGCGCCGAGGATAGGCTGGCGGTGTTGTGTGCAGAACTGGGGGTCAACGCCACCCCCTTGGTGATTGATCTCGCCAGCCCGGCAAGTGTGGCGACGATGATGCCGCAGATTTTGGCGCAGGCGGGGCAGTTGGATATCTTCCACGCCAATGCCGGGTCTTATGTGGGCGGCGATGTGGTGACGGGTGATCCTGATGTGTGGGATCGGATGTTGAACCTGAACATCAACGCCTCGTTCCGCGCCGTGCAAGCCGTGTTGCCGCATATGGTGGAGCGGCAGACGGGCGACATCATCATGACCTCCTCCATCGCTGGGATTGTCCCGGTGGTGTGGGAGCCGATCTACACCGCGTCGAAATTCGCGGTTCAGGCGTTTGTGCATACGGTGCGTCGCCAAGTTGCCAAGCACGGCATTCGGGTGGGCGCGGTTTGTCCCGGCCCGGTTGTAACCGCCTTGCTGGACGATTGGCCGAAGGCGAAGATGGACGAGGCGCTTGCAAATGGCAGCCTGATGATGCCGAAGGAAGTCGCCGATGCGGTCTTGTTCATGCTGACGCGCCCGCGCAATGTGACGATCCGGGATCTGGTGATCCTGCCCAATTCGGTGGACCTGTAAGCCATGTATCTGATCGGCATTGATGTAGGCACGGGCAGCGCGCGCGCCGGGGTATTCGACGCCGCAGGCGCGATGCTGGCCTCGGTCAAAGCAGATGTGACGATGTGGCGCGAGGCGGGGTCTGTGGTCGAGCAATCGTCCGATCAGATCTGGGAAGCAGTCTGCCAATCGGTGAAGGCAGCGGTTGCGGCGGCAGGGATTGATCCGGCACAGGTGGCGGGCATCGGCTTTGACGCCACCTGCTCGCTGGTGGTGCTGGGCGCAGGCGGTCTGCCGCTGGCAGTTGGGCCATCGGAAGACCCGCAGCGCAATATCATCGTCTGGATGGATCACCGCGCCCTGCCGCAAGCCGAACGGATCAATGCCGCTGGGCATGAGGTGCTGAAATATGTCGGCGGCGTGATCTCGCCGGAAATGGAGACGCCGAAGCTGCTCTGGCTGCGTGAGAACCGCCCCGCCATTTTTGATGCGGCGCGGGATTTCTTTGACCTCGCGGATTTTCTGACGTGGAAAGCCTCGGGCAGTCGCGCGCGGTCCACCTGCACCGTCACCTGCAAATGGACCTACCTCGCGCACGAGGCGCGCTGGGATGCCAGCTACTTTCAGCAAATCGGTCTGGGGGTTTTGGCCGATGAAGGCTTTGCGCGTATCGGAACGGAGATGGTGGAACCCGGCACCGCGCTGGCGCAAGGGCTAACCGTGCAAGCCGCCAATGATCTTGGTCTGCGCCAAGGAACTCCGGTTGCGGCAGGTCTGATCGACGCCCATGCGGGCGGGGTCGGCACGGTGGGGGCGATGGGAAGCGATGCCACCGAGAATATGGCCTATGTATTTGGCACCTCGTCCTGCACCATGACCACCACGGCAGAGCCGCAATTTGTCCCCGGCGTTTGGGGGCCGTATTTCTCGGCCATGCTGCCGGATATGTGGCTGAACGAGGGCGGGCAATCGGCAGCCGGAGCCGCGATTGATCATCTGTTGAGGCTGCATCCCGCCCACGCTGAGGCGAAGGCGGCGGCCAAAGCTGCAGGGTTGCCGCTGGCGGTGTGGCTTGCCAATCGGGCGGCAGAGACCTCGGCCACGCCCTCGGATGCGGTTGATCTGGCCGGGGGCGTGCATGTGGTGCCGGAATTCTTGGGCAACCGCGCGCCGTTTGCTGACCCACACGCCCGCGCGCTGATTGCGGGTTTGGGGATGGAGGAGGATTTGGCGAGCCTCGTGCAGCTCTATGTCGCGGGTCTCTGCGGCATCGGCTATGGCTTGCGGCAGATCGTCGACACGCAGGCCGCGCATGGTGCGCCGATCAAGCGGGTGATGATCAGTGGCGGCGCGGGTCAGCATGATCTGGTGCGGCAGGTGCTGGCCGACAGCACCGGGGTGACGGTGGTGGCGACCGAGGCGGAAGAACCTGTGCTGCTGGGTTCGGCGATTTTGGCGGCGGTTGCGGCGGGGCTGCAAGGCTCGATCCCACAGGCGATGGCGGCGATGTCGCGACCAAAGCAAAGCTTTCCGCCCAGCGCGGGGCGGCATATTGCCGTGCATGACGGCCGCTATGAGGCGTTCAAGGCGTTGCAAACTGCGGCGCGTCTGCTGCGTGACACGGCCTGAAGTGGCGGTCCCGACACGGGACCGTATTTTATTGTTATATATCGGTATGTTAGTGTGTTTGCATTAGGAACTTATTAAGATTTGGCGCTTGGAGCGCCCCTAGCCCATTAGCTCCGACAAACGGGCTTCTGCGAACCACCGAACGCGCAGATACCGCGCTTTCGGCGCTTTAGGTCAATCAACGCGGGGCTGGTTGAGTTTGCGGGGGTTTCCGCCTATCACCGTGGCAACCAAAGACATTGCAAAAAGGCGGCATCCGTGGCCATTCATCTCTACCAAAACGACCTGCCCGCTGGGCTGAAACTTGGCCGGGTTGTGGCCATCGACACCGAAACCATGGGCCTGAACCCGATGCGGGATCGGTTGTGTCTGGTGCAACTGTCCTCGGGCGATGGCAATGCGCATCTGGTGCAGATCGCCAAGGGTCAGAAATCTGCCCCGAACCTTGAGGCGTTGTTGACCGACCCGGAGGTGATCAAGCTGTTCCACTTTGGCCGCTTTGACGTGGCTGCGATGAAGCAGGCGTTTGGGGTGACCACGGCACCTGTGTGGTGCACCAAGATCGCCGCCAAGCTGATCCGAACCTTCACCGACCGTCATGGGCTGAAATACCTGCTGAATGAGTTGGTTGGGGTGGATGTGTCGAAGCAACAGCAGACCTCGGATTGGGGATCGGTCACGCTGACGGATGCGCAGAAGGAATATGCGGCGTCGGACGTGCTCTATCTGCACAGACTGATGAAGGCTTTGGAGGCCATTCTGATCCGCGAAGACCGCTTGGATCTGGCGCAGCGTTGTTTTGATTTCCTGCCCACCCGCGCCGAGTTGGATCTTTTGGGATGGGACGAGCCGAATGACCTTTTCCACCACTGATCTGGGCACTGATTTTCTCGCCACCGGGCAACGGGTGATCCGGCGTGAGGCCGAGGCTTTGCTGATCTTGGCCGATCATCTGGGGCCTTCGTTTGCTCAGGCGGCGGACCTGATTATGGCGGCGACGGGACGGGTGATCGTGTCCGGCATGGGGAAATCCGGTCATGTTGCGCGCAAGATTGCGGCGACTTTGGCCAGCACCGGCACGCCCGCGCATTTCGTGCATCCGGGCGAGGCGAGCCACGGCGATTTGGGAATGCTGACCAAGGGCGATGTTTCACTGGTGCTTTCCAATTCAGGCGAGACGGTGGAACTGGCGGATATCATCGCCCACACCCGACGCTTTGGGATTCCATTGATTGCTGTCGCGTCGCGGGGCGATAGTACTTTGGTTCGGCAAGCCGATGTGGCGATCTTGCTGCCGGATGCGCCCGAGGCTTGCGAGACGGGGATTGTGCCGACCACCTCGACCACGATGATGCTGGCTTTGGGCGATGCTTTGGCCGTGGCCTTGATGGAACATCGCGCCTTTACGCCCGAGCATTTCCGGCTGTTCCATCCCGGTGGCAAGCTGGGGGCAAAGCTGCTGAAAGTCCGCGATCTGATGCATGTCGATCTGCCGCTGATTGAAGCGGACAGCCCGATGACCGAGGCTTTGCTGGTGATCAGCCAGAAGGGCTTTGGCGTGGTCGGAGTGACCGAGGCGGGGGCTTTGATCGGCATCATCACCGACGGCGACTTGCGGCGGCATATGGACGGGTTGTTGAGCCTGAGCGCGGGGGCGGTGATGACCCGCAGCCCGCGTACAGTGGCGCCGGATGCTTTGGCGGAAGCGGCGGTGCTGGTGATGAACGAGCGCAAGATCACCTGTCTGTTCGCGGTGGACCCTGCGGCACCGGGCCAGGCGCTTGGCATTGTGCATATCCATGACTGTTTGCGCGCGGGGGTGATCTGATGGCGATCCCACGACGGGATATGTGGCACTCGCGGCTGGTGTCGGTGCTGAAGGTGCTGCTGCCCTTGATCGCACTGGTGCTGCTGTCGACGCTGTTTTTGTTCTCGCGCAAGATCAACCCGGAAGATGCGATCCCCTATGCCTCCGTCGATGTGGAAGACCGTTTGAGCGACCCCAAAATGACCGATGCTGGCTTTGCCGGCATGACTTCGGATGGGGCATCGCTGAGTATTCAGGCGCGCGAGGCGAAGCCTACGGCAGAGGGTGGCGCGTTGAAGCTGGTGCAGGGGCTGCTGCAAACGCCGGATGGTGCGAAAACCGAACTCACCTCGACGGCGGTGGCGCTGGATTCGGCGCAGAAGATGATTGAGCTGACCAATGCGGCTGAATTGCGCGCCGCGAATGGCTATGTGGTGCAGGCGCAGGGTTTTGGGGTTTCGACCGCCGACACCCATGTCGAAAGCCGTGGCCCGATCAGCGCGACGGGTCCCGGCGGGCAATTGACGGCGGATCATATGGTGCTTTCCCAGCAGGGCGCGGCGGGGCCGTATCTTCTGGTTTTCAACGGCAAGGTGCGGCTGCTATACCAGCCCAAGAGATGACAGGATTTTGCAATGCTGCTTCGTAATATCGCCTTTTCCGCCGCGCTGGTTTTTAGCCTTGCGCAGACTGCTTTGGCCGAAGGCGCGCAGGTGGCTTTTGGCGGGCTGAAAGGCGACACCACGGCGCAGGTCGAGATGAACGCCGATACGCTGACGGTGAACCAAGCCGATGGTACGGCGGTGTTTTCCGGCAATGTGGTGGTGTCTCAGGGTGCGATGAAGCTGTCGGCCAATGAGGTGCGGGTGGCTTACGGTGCCGACAAGACCAGTATCGAGACTTTGTATGCCTCGGGCAAGGTGCTGCTGGTCAATGCCAGCGATGCGGCGCAGGCCGACGATGCGGTCTATACCATTGCGTCAGGTGAGGTGGTGATGACCGGCAATGTGCTGCTGACCCAGGGGCAGGCGGCGATGTCGGCGGGCAAGCTGGTGATTGATCTGAAAACCGGCTTGGGCCGCATGGAAGGCCGGGTGAAAACCACCTTCGTGCCGGGGAAGAAGTGATGCTTGATCTGACGGTTACCGATGGCGATGCGGGCCTTTCGATCCGGCATATCCGCAAAAGCTACAAGCGCCGCCCGGTGATCCGCGATGTGTCGCTGCATCTGAACCGGGGGGAGGTCGTGGCGCTGCTGGGGCCAAACGGTTGTGGCAAGACCACGACGTTTTATACCATCGCCGGGTTGGTGACGCCGGAAAGCGGGCAGGTGATGATCGACGGGCGGGATGTCACCAGCCTGCCGATGTATCGCCGGGCCCAGTTGGGCATTGGCTATCTGCCGCAGGAAGTCTCGATCTTTCGCGGGCTGTCGGTGGAGGATAACATCCTCGCCGTGCTGGAAATCCGCGAAAAGGATCACCACAAGCGGCGCGAGCGGCTGGAAGAACTGCTGTCCGAGTTTTCCATCACCCACCTGCGCCGCGCCCCGGCGCTGGCCTTGTCGGGGGGTGAGCGACGGCGAGTCGAAATCGCCCGCTGTCTGGCGGCTGATCCGAAATATCTGCTGCTGGATGAACCCTTCGCCGGGGTGGACCCGATTGCGGTCGGTGAAATCCGCCATCTGGTGCATGATCTGAAATCTCGCGGCATTGGCGTGCTGATCACCGACCATAACGTGCGCGAAACCCTAGAGATTGTGGACCGTGCTTATATCCTGCACGATGGCGTGGTGCTGAAAACTGGCACCGCCGAGGAAATCGTGAAGGATGAAATGGTGCGCCGGGTCTATCTGGGCGAGAATTTCCGCATCATCTAGCGCAAGTTTAACAATGGCGTGACAGCGCTGTTGACAAGTGCCCCCACGCACCCCCAAATGATAAGGATGCGAGCCCATTGCGCCTTGCCCAATCAGACGGAAGCGGCCCCCAAAAGGCCCCGCGACTTGTGGCGATTGGCCTCGTTAACTTGCTGTAAATCAAAGAGTGTCAACCCTTCCGTGTCTTGCGGAAGTCTATGACCCTATGCGCTAAAGGAGGCATCATGCGCTACCAGATCAGTGGAAAACAAATCGACATCGGCGAGGCTTTACAGACCCATGTGAAGTCTGAACTGGGCGAGGTTGTTGAGAAATACGCTCAACGCCCGACCGAGGCCGTCATCGTTTTTTCCAAGTCGGCGCATGAGTTTGTCTGCGAATCGGTGATCCATCTGTCGACCGGGTTGAACGCCCAAGCCAAGGGCCATGCGACCGAGATTTACGCGGCGTTTGAATCTTGCCGTGAGAAGATGGACAAGCAGTTGCGGCGCTATAAGCGGCGGATTCGCAACCATCACCACAGCCGTCCGGTGCCGGTTGAATTCGGCGAAGGCTCGTCCTATATCCTCGCTCCAACCGAAGAACCGGAAGACGACGACAACGGGGTTCCGCAGCCGATCATCATTGCCGAGATGGAAGCCAAGATTCCGTCGATCACCGTGGGTGAGGCCGTGATGCAGCTGGAACTGACCAGTCAGAAGTTTCTGGTGTTTCGCAATGAAGGACATGCGGGCGTGAACGTCGTATACCGTCGCGATGATGGCAATATCGGCTGGATTGACCCGCGCAACACCAGATAACGTAAGCCGAATGGCTGCGGAAGGACGAGACGCCGGATGGACCTTTCTAAACTGCTGATACCGGGGGCCGTCCGGGTGCTTGGCCAACTGACCAGTAAAAAACGCCTCTTCCAAGAGCTGGGAGAGGTGACTTTTCAAGCCTATGGGCTGTCGTCGGCGATTTTGGTCGATGGTCTGCAGGAACGCGAAAGTCTGGGGCCAACCGGGGTGGGCAATGGTATCGCCCTACCCCATGCACGGCTTGAGGAAATTGAGAAGATTTTCGGCGTGTTCATCCGGCTGGAGAAATCGCTGGATTATGAAAGCGTCGATCGACAGCCGGTGGATCTAGTGTTCGGCCTGTTCGCGCCGAAGGATTCCGGGGTCGAGCATCTGAAAGCGCTGGCGCAGGTGTCGCGCACGATGCGCGATCCGGGGATTGTCGCGAAATTGCGGGCAAACACCGACCCCGACAAGCTCTATGCGATTTTGACCGAGGCGCGGACGCCGCAGGTCGCGGCCTAGGCCCAGTTTCTAAAGCCGAAGCCTTCGTAATCGCGCCAATAGGCTTCCCGCGCTGCGGCTTCGATATCGGGGCCGTACAAGTCTGCCAGCGGGTAGGGGTGTTTGTCCGCCACGTTGGGCAGCGGTTTGGCATCCAGCCCCAGATCGGCGCAGAGATGGCCCAAGCCTTCGCGCAGTTTGTCTTCACGGATCAGCAGATCAGGGCTTTGCACCTGCGCGAAGCCTTGGATCAGCGCCCCTTGCGAGGCGATTTGTGGCATCACCCGGAGTTCAGTGCGGCCCGCCAGAACGTGCTTGATCAGTTCGAGGAAAACCAGAAATCCGGCACGGAAATCTTCTGCGTTCTCAAAAGGCTTACCCTTGGGTGGCAGCTGAAACTTATGCACGCGCTTCAGGTAGGGGCGCAGTTCGGGCATCCATTCCTTTGCCGCAAAATCGCACCATGCGGTATAGGCGCGGGCCAAAGGATGCCGCAACACGGTGAAACTGCGCTGACCGGGGTGTGCTGCTTTCCATTTGCGCAAAGACTGGCGATCAAAGCCGGGCAGCAAGGGGCCGTAGCTTTGCAGCCACTTTTTCAGCTGCGCATCGGGTCCACATTTGATCGGCATGAATAGCAGATCGGCTTGTTCTGAGGCGATATACTGCGCGACAGCGGCCAGTCGGCGGGGCTCAAATTCGGCACATGGCTTTGGTTGAACCAATCCAGCGTGGCCAAACCCTGCTGCATTTCCAGCGGGTTGGAGACTTTGGCCGCAATCGCTTCGGGGTTTTGTTTCTTGAAGCGGAAATCCAGCGCTTCGATCCGCGCAGGGGTGCCGAGGAAACGGGCAAGGCCGTTCAGCACATCCAGATCGCGAATGTCTTCGTAATCAATGTAATAGGCGGTTTGGCCGGTGGTTTGCAGCGCATGCACTAGTTTGCGCTGGAATTGTTGAAGCTGGTCAATCCGGGCGTTGAACTCGGCCAGATCAAAGCGCGGGCGCACGGTTTTCAGGTGTTTGGTGTTGGCCAGCCACCACTGATCGCTTTCCATCGCGATCTTCCAGCTGATGAAGCTTTCCAGCTGGTTGCGGGTCAGGATGATCTTGGCGCAGGCGGGGTCGGCCATCACCAGATCAAACACCCGTGGGTCGTGATCCGAGAAATAGCGAAAGCCCGCGAGGCCCTTGGTCTGCGCCCGCATCGCGCGCAAGAAGCCCGCAGGATCGGCGTCGCGCCCGGCCATGTCGATGCCGAACATCTCTTGCTTGCCTTCGCCACCGATCAGGTAGGGATTGAACGTCTCACCGTGGCAGGTGATGCCATCGATTGTGTTGAGATTGGCTTCCAGAAAATTCGATCCGGTGCGCATTTCGGCGAAAATCACGAAAGACGTAAATCGGGTATTCAGGTCGGGCAAATCACTTCACCAAATAAGGGCGGCCACGCCGCGAGGTCGAGGGGCGCGGATCGTCGCCGGTTGGAAAATCGCCCATCAGCACAGGCTGCATGCCCTGATTGCGCAGGTTTTGCAGGAACTGGCCGAAGCCGGTCAAATCGGCCAAACGCGGCGCTTCGGTCAGGCGGCGCATGGCGCGCGGGCTGATTTCATCGACGATGGTTTGCAAGGGTTCCATCGGGTTTTCGACAAACTCGGCCTCAATCTTTTGCAGACGGGCGGCTTCTTTGCGGATTTCGCCGAAATTGCTGTTGGAGTGGAACAAAGGAATCGCCCAAGCCCCTGAAATCACCGAGATTTGCGCATTTGGATCACCCGCGATGAAGTTGGTCAGCACTTGGCTGTCATCCGGGCCAAACTGAAAGCACTGCCGCTCGCCGCGGGTGTTCCAGATCAGGTTGGTCAGAAACGAGGTCGGGTTATAGTCGCGAATGGCGGCGGAATCGCAGACCGCACCGTTGTAGATCTTCTCACCCCCGGCAAATTCGATGCGATCTGCGGCGAACAGATGGCCATGCACGCGGGTTCCGGTGGCCTTGCCGAGCCAGATTTCAAAGTTATCGAACAGATCGGCAAAGCCTTCAAACACCGAATAGGGTGCTGCGGTGCGGCCATTTTCCCAGTTCTCATTCGGATGGCGCGACTGCATGTAAAGACCGGGGCGGCCTTTGGTGCGGCGCTCCACCGCTTTGGCGAACAAGCGGTCAATCTTGCCGGGGTTGGGTTCAGCGGCGGCTTGGCCACCGGGATCGTCGGACAGGAAGGTCTTATACAACCGCCCGGCATGCGGCCAGATTTTGCGGGCGACAAAGCAATCTGACCTGCGCAAAAGTTGCAGATGGTCGTCGTAGAAAATATGCGGTTTGCCCTGAAAATCGAACTTGGACAGCGTCAGCGAGCGGCTTTCAACATTGGCCGACACTTGCCGCACCAGCGTTTGAAAATAGCTTTCATCGGGAATCCAGACGCGGCGGAAGTAGCGGTCAATCTCCTCCCGTTCCGGGTTTTCTAAGATCGCCGACAGGGTTTGCCGGGTCAGGCACCACCATTGACTGCCCAGATGCGGCACAATGCCCGCCGGGATGCGGCGGCGGAAGCCAAGCCGGCGTTGCAGGCGGACGTAGCCGTCAAACAGGCGGCGTTTTTTGCGCCAGCTGAACGGGAAGCGCAGGGTAAACCGTTCAACATCCAAGCCGCCGATGGTCCAGCCGACATCTTCGGTGGTGACGGATTCGATGAAATCGGTGCGCGGGCGCTCGGCCAGATAAGCCACCATTTCCTCAACCGGGCGCAACGGCAGGCAAGAGCCCGAGG
>JAYTVN010000041.1:0-12413 GCA_043743975.1 Cypionkella sp. | reverse complement strand
CCAAGTCTATTGCTTGCGGAATTTATCCAAACGGACAATCTGTGCTTCGCCCTGCGGCGGTGGCGGATCGTCCTCGGGGTCTTCATCCTCGTCGTCTTCGTCATCATCTTCGTGCGTTTCAAACCGCAGACCAAACTCGACCGACGGGTCAACAAAGGTGCGCACGGCGTCGAACGGGATCACAAGATGCTCGGGTTGGTTGCCGAAATTCAGCGTGATTTCAAAGCCTTCGTCGGTGACGATCAGATCTTCAAACCAATGCTGCACCACGATCGTCATCTCACCGGGGTAGCGTGAGCGCAGCCAGTCGGCCATCACAACCCGCTCCACCGTGGTGTCAAAGGTGATGAAAAAATGATGCGCGCCGGGTAGGCCGTGGACCGACACATCCTTGAGAACGGTTTGAATCAATCCCCGCATCGCGCGGTGCATGAGGTTTCCGTAATCAATAGACTTCGCCATGAGCCACCCCTTCGTAATGTTGCCACCATAGGGGATTCGGCCTCAAAGGGAAGGGGGGCGGCTCAGAATGCTGCAACTGCAGCGGAAGTTATCGCGCAAAGGGCGAGTACCCCCGGCAGCGGCCAGTGGCGGCGCAGCAGCAGGTAGGCGGCTAGGCCTGCAAGCACGGTGGGCAGCGGTTTCAGGCTGGTGGGGTCGGGCCAGATCAGGTGCAGCGGGCCGAAGGTTATCGGTGCGACGCTGGCGAAGATCACATGTGCCGCGAACCACAGCGACAGGTTGGCGATCACACCGACGACGGCGGCGGTGATGGCTTTCAGGGCTTGGCTGAGGCGCGGGGCATGGGTCAGCCGGGCGATCCACGGCGCACCGGCGAATATCCACAAAAAACACGGGGCGAAGGTCATCCAGAGGGTGATGACGGCTCCGGCGAGGCCCATGGCGATGCTCTGTTTGGCGGCGGCGAGGTAGCCGACGAATTCGGTCACAAGGATCAGCGGGCCGGGGGTGGTCTCGGCAAGGCCCAAACCGTCGATCATCTGCGGCAGGGTCAGCCATTGTTTTTGCTGCACCACATCCTGCGCCATCCATGTCAGCACCGCATAAGCCCCGCCGAAGGTCAGCATGGCGAGTTTGGAGAAGAACAGCGCGATGTCGCCGAGGATTGGCGGGGCGAGCAGGAGCGTTAGGGCAAGGGGAATCAGCCAGACCCCGCCCCAGATCGCCGTGGCACGCAGGGTTTGCGCCCAAGGGGATGGCATGGCAATGGTGGAGGGGGCTGATTTCGCAGTGAAAAATCCCCATAGCCCAGCCGCGAGGATCACGGCGGGGAAAGGGGCTGCGAAGCAGAACAAAGCGATGAAGGCGAGGGCGGCGATGATCCATTGCGCACGCGATTTCAGCGCGCGTTTTGACACCCGCAGCAGGGCCTCGACCACCACGGCCAAGACGGCGGCTTGCACCCCGGTGAACAGGGCGGCGACGAGGGGCAGGGCGCCCCATGCGGCGTAGATCATCGAGAGGGCGAGCACGATCAGCGCGCCGGGAAGGACGAACAACCCGCCTGCGATCAGCCCGCCGATTGTGCCATGTTTGCGCCAACCGATCCATGTGGCGAGTTGCATCGCCTCGGGGCCGGGCAGCAACATACAGAACGACAGCGCCGAGAGATATTCTTCCTCGGTCACCCATTGCTTTTCATCAACCAATTCGCGGTGCATCAAGGCTATTTGTGCGGCGGGGCCGCCGAAAGACAGGATACCAATGCGGGCGAAGGCGCGGGTCAGTTCGGGGATCGTGGTCATGCGCTGCGTCCTGCGGGCCAGTCGTGGCCTTCGTCATGGCCATCGCGGGCCCAGCGATAGAGCGCATCATACAAAGTCATTCCGACGCTGAGTTGTTCCAGATCATCGCGGTATTGCCGCGACAGGCCAACCGAAATCGCCAGCAGACCAGCGGCTTGCGGTGAGAGGTCGTGACGGTCGGTGTCGGCAGCGCGCACGACTTGGGCGAGGCGTTGCAGGGTATCGGTGTGCAGGGCGAACTCGGTGATCAGGATATCAAAAGTGCAGGTGTTGCTGCGGTGGCTGTAAAAGCAATCCTCAATGTCAAAGGGCGTGGCGTTGAAGCGCTCGGCTACCGATGGCACCTCGGAGGGCGAGACGAACAGGAAGCGGGCGCTGGGGTCGATGAAGCGGCGGATCAGCCACGGGCAGGCGATGCGGTCGATTTTCGGGCGGTGGCGGGTGACCCAGAGGTTTGTTTTGGGGTAGGCGGCCAGCGGGATCATTGGCAGGGTAGCCTCGGCCCAAGCCAGCGAGCCGCCCTCCAGCACTTGCGCGTCGATGCCTTGAGCGCGCAAAAGGGCGGCAACGCCTTCGGAGAGTTTACGCCCTTTCTGGCAGACCACGATCACCTTCTGGCCCAGCAGATTGGGCGGGGCGGGGTCAAAGCGATCATGCGGCTGGGCGAAGCTGCCGGGGATCGGAGGCAAGGTCTTCGGGGATACGGATATCAACGATGGCAGGGGCATCGGGCAGGCCGATCAGGCGCATCAGTTGGGCGGGGGTGATCTGGTTTGGTCCGGGCATGGGGCATCCTCGTGCGGTGACATGGGATGCGAGCCTTGAGCCTGAGCCTCACGGGGTGTTCGCGGACCCCATGCGGTTTGGTAGGAAATATGGGGGGATGCGTCAAGCAGAGAAGGGATAAAGTGCCGGATTCTGTTGCCAGGTTCCGGCGGACCCCGCCTTACGCGGCTAAGCGCAAGGACTTAGTTTCGGCGACTCGAACTGCTTACGCAGCCAAAGCCATTGCCGGAGCACGGTTGTCATTTGCAACTGTACGTTTGGACCGATAACGGTAGTACCTCACCGAGCAAAAGCTGGCCCCTTTAGACGTTCGTCGATCCTGTTTCGACCCCACACGCCCCAAATGAAAGGGTGAATTGGTGGAGTCGCCGGGTACCGCCCCCGGGTCCGAGCCGTTTATTATGGGTGCGTTTATCGCCATAGTCTGAGTTGCCCCAGACAGGGTGAATATAGGGCGGGGGGGCGGGGCGCGCAAGGTGGTGTGCGGTCCCAACGCGGGACCATTTTTATGTGTTTTATATCAATGGTTTGACTGGCTGGATTTAAGGATTTGTTAAGAATTCGCGACGTTTGTTTCATCGGGGGAGGGTGAGGGAGGGGCGTGCCCCTCCCTTCTTGCGGTTTCAGCGGCGGATCAGAAGCCGGATTTGATCATCTCAAACTCTTGCGTCATCCGATCGCGCATCGCCGGGTCAATCGGCACCTGCGACAGCAGGATACCATCGACGGGATCGACGTCATGCGCCTTCAACTCCTCCAGCGGGATGTCCTTCATCGCCACGTCATTGGCATGGACGTAGCCGAAGTTATCCAAAAGCCCCTTGGCCGAGCCGTGATCGAGCCAGGCGTTGATGAAATCATAGGCCTTTTCTTCTTTGCCGGGGCCATCCTTGAAGTTGACATAGCCGCAGAACCAGTTCGCCACGCCTTCTTTCGGGGTGCGCTGGAAGGCGACCGGCACGCCTTCTTTCTTCATATTGGCGACGCCATCGTTCCACGTCCAAGCGATCACCACTTCGCCGGTTTTCATCAGCTGCGCCAGTTCCGACGGATCGGCCCAATAGGTGCGGACATTGGCATGCGCCAGACGCAACCAAGCGGCGGCGGCGGCAAATTGCTCATCCGTCACATGGGTCCAATCCGAAACGCCTGTAGCGAGCAGCGCCAGCGACCACGTATCATCGGTGTTGTCGGGCAGCGAAATTTTGCCTGCAAAGGCCGGATCGACGAAGACTTGCAGCGAGGCTACTTGTTCGGGCTTCACCAGATCGGTGTTATAGGCGATGGCGGTATAGGCGCCGTCGGTGGGGATATACCAAACCCCGGTGTCATCGGCGAAGATTTTCGAGTTTTTGTAGCGCTCGCCGATTTCGTTATAGAGCGGGATTTTGCTGACATCCCAAGGCTCGATCAGGCCTGCGTCGCGGTATTTCTGCACCATCTGCGCACAGGGATGGGCGACATCGGCTTTGAAACCGTTGGAGACTTTCTGGAAGGCTTCGTCATCGTCGCCGAAAAAGGAATAGGTCGGCATGTCGCCGTTTTTGGCAACGTAAGCCTCGATCAGTGCCTGATTCTCAAAGCCAGCCCAGTCGAACACCGTCAGATCGGGGTCGGCGGCATGGGCAAGACTGGCGAAGCTGAGGGCGATGGCCGTGCTGGCGAAAAGTTTCGTAAGGCGCATGGGGTTCCTTCCGGCTGTTGGGGGGCCGCTTATGTCTGCTGCGGCCTGACGATGGCGCAAGGCTAGAGCGGGCGTCGGGTTGGCTCAAGCGGATATTGTGAGATTGGCGGGCGCGGGCGGGGATTGGCTGAATTTTGATCGAAGTTTATTGGTTTTGCTGGCCGAGGAAGCGGGGGTTTCACACCCCCTGCACCCCCCCCGTGGGATATTTGTGCAGAGAGGATGACAATTTTAGTCGAATTGTCTGGATCAATTAGGGGTTTACCGAGCGCGATTGCTTGGCTAGGTTTGCGTTGAACCTGCTTTGGGCAGGGTCTGCCACAGCACCCTTGCGGGGCTGCGGCTTGGCTGGAAGACCTGCCACGGCCTTTGCTTATCCGTGGAACTCAGCTGGGCCGTTTTGTTTGAACCGCAAAGGGATGTCTGATGACCCAACTTGATCTGAATTTCGTGCGCAGCCAGTTTCCGGCTTTTGACTCTGCTGTGCTGGGCAGCCATGCGTTTTTTGAGAATGCCGGGGGATCTTATCCCTGCCGTCAGGTGGTGGACCGGCTGCATCGGTTTTATCTGGATCGCAAAGTGCAACCCTATGGCCCCTATCCGGGAGCGCAGGCGGGCGGGACCGAGATGGATGAGGCGCGCGCGCGTCTGGCGGGGCTGATGGGGGTGAAGGCGGAGCAGGTGTCGTTCGGGCCTTCGACTTCGGCCAATACTTATGTTTTGGCGCAGGCGGTGCGGGTTTGGCTGCGTGGGGCGAAGGCCGCGATTGTGGTGACAAATCAGGATCATGAGGCGAATTCTGGGGTGTGGCGGCGCTTGGCCGATGAGGGCATCGAAGTGCGCGAGTGGCAGATTGATCCGCAGACCGGGAGCCTTGATCCGGCGGGGCTGAAGGCGCTGCTGGCGGATGGTAAGGTGCGGTTGGTGTGCTTGCCGCATTGCTCGAACGTGGTGGCAGAGATCAATGACGTGGCGGCGATCTCGGCCTTGGCCAAGGCTGCGGGGGCAAAGGTGGTGGTGGATGGGGTGTCTTACGCGCCGCATGGGCTGCCGGATTTTGCCGCCCTAGGCTGTGATGTGTATTTGTTCTCGGCCTATAAGGTCTACGGGCCGCATCAGGGCATCATGGTGATCTCCGAGGAATTTGGCGCGGAATTGCCAGCGCAGGGGCATTATTTCAATGCGGGTAGCCTGTATAAGCGCTTTACGCCTGCGGGGCCGGACCATGCCCAGATCGCGGCTTGTGCCGGGATGGCGGATTATATTGACGCTTTGCATGCGCATCATTTCGGAGCTGAGGCGGATGCGGCGCAGCGGAACCGGGCGGTGCATGATCTGATGCGGGCGCATGAGGTCGCGGTGGTGGCGCCGTTGCTGGAGTATCTCGCGGCGCGCAATGATTTGCGGCTGATCGGGCCTCGGGCGGCTGAGGCGCGCGCGCCGACGGTGGCGGTGGTGCTCGACCGCGCGGCGGAGCCTGTGTCAGAGGCTTTGGGGAGTGAGGGGATCGCTTGTTGGGCGGGTGATTTCTATGCGGTGCGGCCCTTGACCGCGATGGGGGTGGATCTGGAGCAGGGCGTGCTGCGGATGTCCTTGGTGCATTACACTTCGGCGGCGGAGGTCGGGCAGTTGATCGCGGCGCTGGACCGGGTGCTGTAGCGATTTTTGAGAAAAATCGTGACGATTTTTTAAGGAAAAAATCGGGGGGGGCTTTGCGCCCCCCGCTGCGCTCTCCCCGCAGGATATTTGGGCAGAGAGGATGAACAAGTGATCTGATCGCAGGTTTGCCGCGTAAGCATTTGAAACAGTGTGGGATGTGATGCGCGATCAGCCGTTGATTTTGTGGTTCCGACGGGATTTGCGGCTGTCGGATCATCCGATGCTGGCGGCGGCGGTGGCCTCGGGGCGGCCCTTGCTGCCGGTGTTTGTGCTGGACGGGCAGGCCGAGGCTTTGGGGGCGGCGGCGCAATGGCGGTTGGGGCTGGGGCTTCAGCGGTTTGCGGAGACGCTGGCGGCGCTGGGGCAGCGGCTGATTTTGCGACGCGGCGATCCGCTTGTGGTGTTGCAGGGGCTGGTGGCGGAAACCGGGGCTGCGGGGGTGATGTGGCAGCGGATGTATGATCCGCAGGCAGTGGCGCGGGATACCGGCGTGAAGGCGGCGTTGCGCGCCAAGGGGCTGCTGGCGGAAAGCTTTGCGGGGGCGCTGTTGATCGAGCCTTGGGCGGTGGCGACCGGGCAGGGTGGCTATTACAAGGTCTATTCGCCGTTCTGGAAGGCGGTGTCGGCGCGCGGCTTTGCGCCGCCTGTGCCTGCGGTGACGGCGCTGCGCGCGCCGGAGGTTTGGCCTGTCTCGGATGATCTCGCCGATTGGCGGATGGGGGCCGCGATGCAGCGCGGGGCGGCGGTGTGTCTGCCGCATCAGCGGGTGGGGGAAGCGGCGGCGCTGGCGCGGTTGGATGCGTTTATCGAAGGCGCGGTGGATCGCTACCGCGCGGCGCGGGATTTTCCGGGGGTGATTGGGGCGACCTCGGGGCTGTCGGAGAATTTGGCTTGGGGCGAGATCGGGCCTCGGACCATATGGGCGGCGGGGCAGCGGGCGTTGCATCAGGGCGACGCGGGGGCGGAACATTTCTGCAAGGAACTGGTCTGGCGCGAGTTTGCTTATCATCTGATGCATCACTCACCGCATATCCTGACGCAAAGCTGGCGCGAGGGCTGGGAGGATTTCCCATGGCAGGGCGATAACCCGCAGGCCGAGGCGTGGCGGCGCGGCATGACCGGCGAGCCGTTTGTCGATGCGGCAATGCGCGAGATGTATGTCAGCGGGCGGATGCACAACCGGGCGCGGATGGTGGTGGCCTCGTATCTGACCAAGCATCTGCTGACCGATTGGCGGATAGGGCAGGCTTGGTTTGCCGAGTGTCTCACCGATTGGGATGAGGCTGCCAATGCGATGGGTTGGCAATGGGTGGCAGGCTCTGGCCCCGATGCAGCGCCGTATTTTCGCGTCTTCGACCCCGCCGGACAGGCTGAAAAATTTGACAGCGATGGGGCTTATCGGCGACGCTGGCTTGCAGAGATATCGGCCAAGCCGGGGCCGGAGGCGCAGAGCTATTTTGCCGCTGTGCCAAAGCGCTGGAACTTAGCTGCGACGCAGACGTACCCGGAGCCGATGATCAGCCTCGCCGATGGGCGGGCACGGGCATTGGCGGCCTATGCGGCGCGCGCGCGCTGCGGGCCACACGGATAAAGGGGAGTGGGAATGATGGAGGTGTTGACGACGACCAAAGGCGAAAAACAGCTGCCGCGCTATTTTTCCGCCGTGTTTGAATTGGCGCAAAAGCTGCGCAATGGCCGTTTGGATTTCGTACTGCCCGATGGCCGCCGCTTTCGCGTTGAGGGGCCAAATCCGGGGCCTGCGGCAGAGATTACCGTACATGACCCCGACCTATTCGCGCGGCTGATCCGCGAGGGCGATCTGGGGTTTTGTGAGGCCTATGTCGAGGGTGGTTGGTCCAGCCCTGACCTCATGGCTTTCATGGATCTGGTGCATGAGGGCAATGGCGAGGTCTATGACGCTTTCCCCGGCATGGCTTTGGTGCGGGCCTATGAGCGGTTCCGGTTTTGGCTGCAATCGAACTCGAAACGCCAAGCGAAGAAGAACATCGCGCATCACTACGATCTGGGCAATGACTTTTATCGGTTGTGGCTGGACGACACCATGACCTATTCATCAGCGATTTACCGGACTGGGCAGGAAAGTCTGGAAACCGCACAGGCGCAGAAATACGCCTCGATGGTGGATCAGATGGGCGCGCAGCCGGGCGATCATGTGCTGGAGATCGGCTGCGGTTGGGGCGGGTTTGCCGAATATGCTGCGAAGGAACGTGGTCTGCGGGTAACGGCGTTGACGATCAGTCAGGCCCAACATGATTTCGCCGTGGCGCGGATGCAACGGTTGGGGCTGTCGGATAAGGTGGAGATCAAGCTGCAAGACTACCGCGATGAGATCGGGCTTTACGACGGGATCGCCAGCATCGAGATGTTCGAGGCGGTGGGTGAGAAATATTGGCCGGTGTATTTTGACACGGTGCGCAATCGCCTGAAGCCGGGGCGCAATGCGACCTTGCAGATCATCACGGTGCAAGAGGCCCGGTTTGAAACCTACCGTAAGGCCGTTGATTTTATTCAGAAATATATCTTCCCCGGAGGTATGCTGCCCAGCCCTTCGGTGCTAAAGCGTGAGGCGGAACGGGCGGGCCTCAGGGTGAAGGGCTCGATCGAGTTCGGCAAAAGCTACAGCCAAACCCTGCGGCGCTGGTATGACACGTTCAATGCGCGCTGGGCCGAAGCGGCGGGGCTTGGCTTTGATGAGAGATTCCGCCGGATGTGGAACTTTTATCTCGCCTCTTGTGCTGGCACGTTTGAGGGCGGAAACTGCGATGTAACGCAGATCACCCTGACCCGCCCGATTGCAGAGGTGGCGGCGGTGTGATCTGAGCGACAGCTGAGAAGGATCGCCATGCCCACTGCCTCAAAACTTGTCGCCGCAGTTGCCTATGCCTTGCTGGGCTTCATTGCGGCGCAAACCTTTGTCAAATATCTGCCCGAGGGCACGCCTTTGGGCTATTTCCGTGAGATCACGGCAGCGATTGGCTTCATTGTCGGCTGGTTGGTGATGGGCAAGCTGACCCGCAAGGGTTACCGCGAGGCGATCAACGCGGGGCTGGTGACGGCGCTGATCTTGGTGTTCTGGGCGCTCTTGGCGTTCTCGCTGTACTTCATGCTGAAGAAATCCATGCGGATGATGTATGACGGCCCGATGGAAGCGGTTTTGGGGGTGTTCCAGCTGATGTTTGATTACGGCAAAATGCTGGTGGTGCCGGATATGCTGGGGGTGATCCTGATGGGCGGCATCGTCGCCGGATTGGTCACCGAATGGGCTGGGAAGCGCTGGTCTTGAAACTCCCGTATTTCTTCTGTGGCACCCTGCGGCATATGCCGCTGCTTGAGGCTGTGCTGGGGCATCAGGTCGCGAGCACCCCGGCTTGGTTGGCGGATTATGCGCTGTATTGGGTGAAGGAGCGCAGTTTTCCGATCCTAATCGCGGAGCCCGGCGCGCGGGTCGAGGGGATTTTGGTCACGGCTGACTCTGAGGTCGATGTGGCGCGGATGGATTTCTTTGAGGGCGGTTTTGGCTTTAGCGGTCGTGCGATGGAGGTGATGCAGCACAACACGGCGGTGGAGGCTGTGGTGTTTCACCCCGATGCTTGCGCAGCGACATGCGAGCGCGGCGGTGTTTGGGATCTGGAGCAGTGGCAGCAGCAATTTGGCGCCGAGTTTGTGGCGATGGCCAAGGATTATCTGGCGCTGTTCGGGGTGAAGCCGCCGCGTGCGGTGGCGGCGCGGTTTGAGCAGATGCTGGCCGCGGGGCATCTCGGGTGCGGGCGTCACGCGATGCCCCGACCGAATTGCGCCATCGCGCCGGGGCGGGGGATGTGGCGGTTGCGGCTTTGCGCGAACCCTATGCGCGGTTTTTTGCGATGGAGGAGATCGACGTCAGCTTCCGGCGTTTTGATGGCAGCATGAGCCCGCAGGTGACGCGGGCGGGGTTTATTGCCTGCGATGCGGTGACGGTGCTGCCCTATGATCCTGTGCGCGACCGGGTGTTGGTGGTGGATCAGTTCCGCGCCGGACCCTACCTGCGCGGCGATCCGCAGCCTTGGCAGATTGAGGCGATTGCGGGCCGGATTGATCCGGGAGAAACACCGGTTCAGGCGGCAAAGCGCGAGGCGGTGGAGGAGGCGGGCTTGGTGTTGACCGACCTGCTGCCCGTCGCGAGCTACTACCCGACGCCGGGCTGTTCGGCGGAGTTTCTGTATTCGTTTGTTGCGCTGACCGATCTGCCCGATGCAGCGGCGGGGGTGTTTGGGGTTGAGGGCGAGGCGGAGGATATTCGCGGCCATCTGCTCAGCTTTGAGCGGCTGATGGCGCTGGTGGCTTCGGGCGAGATTTCCAACGCGCCGACCGTGCTGACGGCGTTTTGGCTGGCGCAGAACCGGGAACGGTTGCGCAAGGTTTGAGCCCCGCGCAACCGATTTTTGAGAAAAATCGTGCCGGAATTTTTGAAAATTCCGGTTGCGCGGGGGGAAGCGGCGTTACAGTGCCAGCTTGGTCCAAGCGCCATTCTTGCCAGAAGACCGCACGCAGGCATCGACGAACGCCACGCCTTCAAGGCCCTCTTTCAGCCCCGGAAAGCTGACTGCCGCGTCCAAAGCGCTGCCATCGCGTCGTGCGATGATCGCACGTCCGGCCTCGGCGTAGATATTGGCGAAGCCTTCGAGATAGCCCTCGGGGTGGCCGGGGGGGATGCGGGTGAGGCGCGCGGCGGCCTCACCCGAGCCTGCGCCGCCACGGGTCAGGCGGTAGCGGGGGGCTACCCAGGGGCGTTACCCAGAGGTAGTTGGGGTTTTCCTGCTCCCATTCGATGCCGGCTTTGGTGCCGTAAATCCGCAGGCGCAGGCCGTTTTCTTGGCCTGCCGCCACTTGGCTGCACCACAGCATCCCGCGCGCGCCGGAAGTGTAGCGCAGCAGGACATGGGCGTTGTCATCCACCCGTCTGCCGGGGACGAAGCTTTGCAGGTCGGCGGCGAGTTCGGTGAGGCTCAGGCCAGAGACGAAATTGGCGAGGTTGAAGGCATGGGTGCCGATGTCGCCTGTCGAGCCACCCGCACCGGATCGCGCGGGGTCGGTGCGCCAATCGGCTTGTTTGTTGTCGACCTCATGCGCCAGCCAGTCTTGCGCGTATTCGACTTGCACCAACCGGATCTCGCCCAGATCGCCCGCTTGCACCATGGCTTTGGCTTGGCGGATCATCGGGTAGCCGGTGTAGTTGTGGGTCAAGGCAAACACCACGCCGGAGGCCTCGGCGGCTTTGGCGAGTTTTTTCGCCTCCGCCAGCGTGGCGGTCAGCGGTTTGTCGCAGATCACATGGATGCCGCGTTTCAGAAACTCCAGCGCTACGGGGGCGTGCATGTGGTTGGGGGTGACGATGGCGACGGCCTCGATGCCGTCTTTGCGGCGCGCCTCTTTCTGCGCCATCTCGGCGAATGACCCATAGCTGCGCGCGACGCCAAGATCGGCGGCAGAGGCGGCGGAGCGGTCGGGGTCGGAGGAAAACGCCCCGGCCACCAATTCGTATTGGTCGTCAATGCGGCTTGCGATGCGGTGGACGGCGCCGATAAAAGCGCCGCGGCCGCCGCCGACCATGCCAAGACGGATGCGGGGGGCGCGGGCGGTGTGGGCTGCGGTGATCGCCATGATTTACTCCAATCCCAACATGCGACGGTTGGCGGCGCGGTCGGTGCCTGCGTCTGCGAAGTCGTCGAAGGCTTTTTCCGTCACACGGATGATCTGCTTGGCGACATAGGCCGCCCCTTCGCGCGCGCCATCTTCGGGGTGCTTGATGCAGCATTCCCATTCCACCACCGCCCAGCCGTCAAAGCCGTATTGCGTCAGTTTTGAGAAGATGCCGCCGAAGTCGACCTGACCGTCGCCGACCGAGCGGAAGCGGCCCGCGCGGTTGATCCATGATTGGAAACCGCCATAGACGCCCTGCCGCCCGGTCGGGTTCAGTTCGGCATCCTTGACGTGGAACATCTTGATCCGCTCGTGGTAGATGTCGATATGCTCAAGGTAATCAAGATGTTGCAGCACGTAATGGCTGGGATCATACAGCATATTCGCGCGTTTGTGGTTGCCGACACGTTCCAAGAACATCTCAAACGTCACGCCGTCATGCAGGTCTTCGCCGGGGTGAATTTCGTAACACACATCAACGCCGCAGTCTTCGGCGTGGTCCAGAATGGGCCGCCAGCGCGAAGCCAGTTCATCAAACGCGGCTTCCACCAGCCCGGCGGGGCGTTGCGGCCAAGGGTAAAGGTAGGGCCAAGCCAGCGCGCCAGAAAAGGTGGCGTGGGCGTTCAGGCCAAGGTTCTTTGACGCGGTCAGCGCCAGTTTAACTTGATCCACCGCCCAAGCCTGCCGCGCTTTGGGGTTGCCCTGCACGGGTGCGGCGGCAAAGCCATCAAACGCGGTGTCATAGGCCGGATGTACGGCGACAAGTTGGCCCTGCAAGTGGGTGGAAAGTTCGGTGATCTGGATGCCGCTTTCGGCAG
>JAYTVN010000040.1:0-49891 GCA_043743975.1 Cypionkella sp. | reverse complement strand
AGCCAGCCTCATCCGCCGAGCGGAACACAAAGAAATCCGCCCCTGCGCCGCCGGTGATCCGGTCCAGCCCAGTGCCGCCGCTGAGAACATCATTGCCCGCGCCGCCGAACACCAAATCGCCGCCAGCTCCGGCATCAATATAGTTCGCAACGCCGTTGCCGATCAATTCATTGCCAACCGCAGTGCCCGTCAGGTTCAGCTTCTGATCCCCATCCAGCTGGGCTTTTTCGACATTGGCGTAGCTGTTCAGGTCGATGCCAAAAGCTGAAGTGATGATCTTGTCGCTACCTTCGTTCAGCCGTTCAATAATCAAGTCTGAAGATGCGTCGATCATATAAACATCATCCCCAATGCCGCCTGATAGCTGATCAATGCCAGCCTCACCAAACAACTGATCATTGCCGAGACCGCCGAACAAAAGGTCGTTGCCGTCACCGCCATGCAAAATATCGTTGCCCGCATCGCCCATCAGCGAGTCGATACCGAGATTCCCCGTGATATTGTCATTTCCCAGACCGCCAGAAATTGTGTCAGCCAGCCGTGTGCCGACAAGGATATTATCTGCGTCAGTGCCAGTCTGGATCAGTGAAAATTGCAGGTCAATGATTTGCAAATGATCGAAACTAAAGGGCCCACTGCTACCCCATTCTACGATGATATGGTTGGTATCAAGCTGGGCCAGTTTGAACCCCGAGAATCCATAAAGCTCGGGCATTTCACCTGCCGGAACTATTGTAAATTTAGCACCATACTTTGTGCCACCATCTAGGAAATACTGCCCGCGTGCGACAGAGTTGGCAGCTTGGATACCATCAAACCAAACAGCTACAAAACCACCATTGTCCAGCGCCAGCACAGAGACGCTACTTTGTGTTCCGGTAGTTGTGGTATTAATCGAAAACTGATCCCCAATCAACTTACCGTCTTTTCCTAAAATTTGCCCTTGGAGAGATGTTGCATCCAAGTCGGACCCTTTGGCACTGGTTTCTGTCCAAGCCACCAAGAATGTGCCATCTGCGAGGCTGGTGATGGCAAGGTCTCTCAGGGCATCGGATGTTAATATAGACTTTGAAATCGTTTTTGAATTGAGCGTAAAGGCCGGAACAATCGTATGTCCTTGCTCATCCGCGATTTGCAAGTGAATCGCATTTTCAAAGCCGCCATCGTTCAATTCCCACGCAAATGCAACGCCGCCCTGTGCTAAAGCCGTGATCTCAGGATCAATCTCATAAATCGACGAATTGGTGACAATTGTGAAATTAGCACCTAGCAATTGTCCGTTCGCGGACAAAAACTGCGCGTTGAAAACCTGTGGGCGATCACTGAAAGGATCTGCCCCCCGCTCCCAAATCAACAGCACGCGGCCGTCTGCCATCGTTACCGATTCGCTGCGATAAAACCAATCTCTCGAAGGGGCGGAAACTGCAAATTCTGCACCAACGGCGCTTCCATCTGCAGCGAAAACACGTGCCTGAATCACACTTTTTTCGGTGGCCAGCGACCGCCAAGTAACCAGAAACCCTCCGTCAGCCAAGCCAGTGATAGCAACTTGATCTTCCACACCGGCCCGCGACAGCTCGACGGTCTTGAGGACAGAACCCGTCTGAGTATCGAGCAGGTTTATGAAAACATGCGCAGGGTCGCCGGGGTTACTGTAGAATTGATCCTCATAGGCGAACACCGACCGGCCATTTGGCAAGGTTTTGAAATAGGTGTCATACTGCGTCACACCCGGTAGAATATCGACAATCGGACCCTCAACAATCGGCGTACCCATCACATCCACTCAATCTAGCTGTCAATGCCGTAACCCTTCCACGCAAGCCCCTGCCGTGCAAGCGATTTAGCCAAACCCCGCCAGCAAATCCGTAAGCCCGATCACGTTGCGCGAATAGAACGCCAGATCGACTGTGGCGTCGCCGTTGAAATCAAACTCATACAGCAGCACCGCCATCGAATTGTAGATGCCAATGCCCGCGCCGATCAGCGGCAAGCCGGGGCCAACCGCCGCCGCTGCATCGTGCAAATCCAACACATCCTCCGCCTCGAAATCATCGAGATAATCGACGCCGCCGCTGCCGATCAGATCGAACACAAAGCGGTCACTGCCCACCCCGCCATGCAACTCATCGGTATCCGCGCCGCCACGCAGCGTGTCATTGCCCGCCCCGCAGTTGCAAAACCTCCACCTGCGGCAAATCCCCGCCACTCAGCGCGATCACCGACGAGCGCACGATGTCATAGCCTTCCCCGCCCAGCTCAACCACCTGATCCGCCGCGCGATCCACGACATAGACATCATCGCCCAAGCCGCCGCGCATCACATCAATGCCGCCATCGCCGATCAGCAGGTCATTGCCGCTGCCACCCTCCAGCGTGTCATCCTCAGAGCCACCATGCAGCGCATCATCGCCGTCGCTGCCCATCAGCACATCCCTGTCGCGGCCTCCGAACAGCTGATCATTGCCCGCCTCGCCGTCCAGCCAATCCAAGCCATTCAGCCCGATCAGAGAATCATGCCCACCGCCGCCAAACAGGCTGTCATCGCCGACATTGCCGTTTTGGGTGTCGTCACCGTCGCCGCCATAGAGACAATCGTTGTCATAGCCGGAATCGAGATAATCATTCCCCGCCTCGCCCCACAACGTATCCGCGCCGGTGCCGCCAAACAGCCGATCATCGCCGCCGGGGCCTGCCAGCACCGCGCTATCGCCCCACAACTGATCCGCGCCACCACCGCCATAAAGCGAGTCCTTGCCCAAGCCCCCCTGCAAGCGATTGAGCCCCAGATTGCCATAAATCTTATTGGCCAGATCCGAGCCATCGACGTTAAAATCCCGGCCACCCTGCAAGGTCAGATTTTCGAGATTCAGCATCAAGGCCATGTCGATACCACTGCGCCCCAAAGCTGTCGCGCGCAGCAAATAGCTCGGTGTGACAAGGACTTGATCGGTGCCGCCATTCGCGACTTCGATCAAGGTGACATCGGTGTGGTTCAGCTCATAGTTGTCATTGCCAAAGCCACCCGACAGGGTTTCGGCAAGGCTATAGGCGGCCTCTTGCGCCGGTGTCAGCCCTGCATAGCGCTTGGCCGAGATCAGCATATCCTGACCGTTGCCGCCCTGCAGGACCGTGCGCAGGGTCAAACTCTCTGCCGGCAGCCGCCCGGCAGTGGCAAAGGCGGGCCAATTCGCCGGGCCTTGCCAACCTGTCAGCGTATCGTCGCCGGAATATCCGGTCAGCGTGGTGAAGTAGCTGCGCACCGCGCCCGTGGCGATCATCTCACCCGCCGTGAACGCCTGCTGCACGGTCAGCACATCGTCGCCAATCGTTCCGGTCGCGGCACGGGTAAGGCTTGGTTCGGCCAAGTCAGCCACCTTTGGTTAATTGCAACCGATACGGGCAACAATGTCAGCGACACGCAGGCCAATGCCCTGCGCTGGAACAGGACACACTATGGCAGAGAACTGTTTTCAGTGCAATTTGCATCGAATTGGCCGCGTTTCGCGCCGCAACCGCAGGCTGCATCGGAATTTGCGCGAATTCCGTGCACGAATTCCGTGCACGAATTCCGTTACGGAATTCGCCTACAACGCCCGCCCGCCAATGTCAGAGCGGCAAAAGCCTTCCGGCCAGCGCAGCAGATCAATCATCGCATAGGCCCGGTTGCGGGCATCGGCCAGCGTATCGCCCCGTGCCGTGATATTCAGCACGCGGCCACCATTGGCAACAATCTGGCCGTCCTTCAGCGCCGTCCCCGCATGAAACGCCATATGGCGGCTGTCTTCCGGCATCCGTTCCAGCCCCTCGATCAGCGAGCCCTTCTGGTAAGCCCCCGGATAGCCCTTGGCCGCCATCACCACGGTAATCGCGTGATCCTCCGCCCAATTCACCTGCGCTTTGTCCAACCGTCCCTCGGCACAAGCCAACAGCAAATCCAACGCCTGCGCCCCCAAGCGCATCATCAACACCTGCGTTTCCGGGTCACCAAACCGCGCGTTGTATTCCACCAGCCGCCCCTGACCGTCCTTGATCATCAGCCCGGCATACAGCACCCCCTGATAGGGCGTACCGCGCCGCGCCATCTCGGCAATCGTCGGCAAAACGATCTCGTTCATCGCGCGTTGCGCAATCGCATCGGTCAGCACCGGGGCAGGCGAATACGCCCCCATCCCGCCGGTATTCGGCCCGGTATCCCCATCGCCCACCCGCTTATGATCCTGCGCTGTGCCAATCGGCAGCGCATGAACGCCATCGGTCAGGATGAAGAACGACGCCTCCTCGCCGGTCATGAACTCCTCAATCACCACTTCCGCGCCAGCCGCCCCGAACTCGCCGCCGAACATGTCGTCAATCGCCGCCAAAGCCTCGGCCTCGGTCGCAGCCACGATCACGCCCTTGCCCGCCGCCAGCCCATCGGCCTTCACGACAATCGGAGCCCCCTGCGCCCGGATATAATCCTTCGCCCGGCCCGCCTCAGTAAACCGCGCATAAGCCGCCGTCGGTGCCCCACAGGCATCGCAGATTTCCTTGGTAAACCCCTTCGAGGCCTCCAGCTTCGCGGCCTCCGCACTTGGCCCAAAGGTCAAAAACCCCGCTGCCCGCGTCGCATCCGCAACGCCTGCGGCCAGCGGAGCCTCTGGCCCGATAATCACAAAATCAATCGCATTTTCGGCGCAGAAGGCCACCACGGCGGCGCCGTCGAGAATGTCAAAATCCGCACATTCCGCCAGCATCGCAATCCCGGCATTGCCCGGCGCCACAATCAACCGATCCGTCTTGGGGTTCTGCTTCACCGCCCAAGCCAAAGCATGTTCGCGCCCGCCTGACCCGAGAATAAGGATGTTCATGCGCGCCCCCGGCTTGGATTGTGGATGCAGGCGTCATAAGGTCTGTGGGTGTGTGGAGCAAGGCAAGGTTTGCGCTGTCATGGCAATAGATGACCCAGCCCTATGGGCCCGCATCCGTGACTACCGATTTGAACCTGACAGTCGCATCGCGAAAATCATGCGCAGCTATGACCGCGAGATGGGCCTGCCACGCGACCATATGCTATTGTGCATAAAGGATTATCGCCGGTTTATTTATCTTCTGGCGGAGGCAAAAGGCCAAGTCACGCCATCGCCCAGCATCGCGCGCATCTGGCGCTACCATGCCATTGACTCCCCGACCTGCTACGAAAAGTTCTGTCGTGTCGCGCTTGGGCAGACGCTGATGCCAGATCAATCGCCTACGACCACTGTCACAAGCCCTAGCTACTTGCAAACCCGCGCTCGGTATCAAGCGGTCTTCACGGAACCTCCCAACGATCACATATGGCCAACGGCCCGATCAAAACTGCGCCCCAAAATTTTGGTAAGTTTGGGCGCAGCGTTGATGTTGTGGCCCTTCTTTGTCCTGAAAGGGCGGTCACATCTGACGCATATTGAGAGTGTTCTGTTTATCGCAGGCGCTATTTTGGCCATAGCGTTCTGGATATGGGCTGGCGTCGCATCCGCGTGGACGGTTGACTTTCAACGCCGGGGTAAACGAAGTGACTACAGCACTGCGAGCGATACAGATTTCGGGGATGACGACTGTTCAGATGACAGCGATTCGGATGACAGCGACGGTGGCGATAGCGATGGCGGAGATGGCGACTGAATGACCGATATGTTCGACGACACCCCCGCGCCCTCCAACTCCCCTGAATTCACCGTCTCGGAACTCTCTGGCGCGGTGAAAAAGGTCATCGAGGGCGAGTTCGGCCTTGTCCGCGTGCGTGGCGAGGTCGGCCGGGTCAGCCGCCCCGCCTCGGGCCATCTCTATTTCGCGCTGAAGGATGACCGCGCCAGCCTCGACGCGGTGTCGTGGAAAGGCCAAGTCGCCAAAATGCAGGTCCGCCCCGAGGAGGGCATGGAGGTGATCGCCACCGGGCGGATGACCACCTTCCCCGGCCAGTCGAAATATCAACTGATCGTCGATGATGTCGCCCCGGCAGGTGCAGGTGCCTTGATGGCGATGCTGGAGAAACGCAAGGCAGCACTTGGGGCCGAGGGCCTGTTCGACCCCGCCCGCAAAAAGCCGATCCCCTATCTGCCGGAAGTCATCGGCGTCGTCACCTCGCCCAGTGGAGCCGTGATCCGCGACATCCTGCACCGCCTGCGTGACCGCTTTCCCCGCCATGTGCTGATCTGGCCCGTCGCCGTGCAAGGCCAGAACTGCGCCGCCGAAGTCGCCGCCGCCATCAAAGGTTTCAACGCCCTCACGCCCGGAGGCCCGATCCCGCGCCCCGATCTGATCATCGTCGCAAGGGGCGGCGGCAGCCTTGAGGACCTCTGGGGCTTCAACGAAGAAATCGTGGTCCGGGCCGCCGCAGCGTCCGAAATCCCGCTCATCTCCGCCGTCGGCCACGAAACCGACATCACCCTGATCGACTACGCCGCCGACCTGCGCGCGCCCACCCCCACCGCCGCCGCCGAATTGGCCGTCCCGGTGCGGCTGGACCTGATCGCCACTCTGGATGCCCTTACCGCCCGCCAATCGCGCGGCATCGCGCAAACCCTGCAACGCCGAGACCAACGCCTGCGGGATCTGACCCGTGCGCTGCCCCGCTTGGAGACCTTGCTCGCCACCCCCCGCCAACGCCTTGACACTGCAGGGCAACGTCTCGGCGGCGCCCTCGGCATGGCGGCGGCAAAGAAACGCGGCACCTACGCCACTATCGCCTCACGCCTGCGCCCCGAAGCCCTGCTGACCCTGATCGCCCGCCGTACCGAGGCGCTGAACACCGCCGACATGCGCCTGACCGACCGCATTATGCGCGTGGCCGAACGCAAACACGCCAGCTTCGACAAATGGTCTTCCCGCCTCGCCCCGTCGCTGACCCGGCTGATCAGCGACGCCACCCGCAAAACCACAGAGGGCCGCATCAAGCTGGCCCAACTCGACGCCCGCCTGCAAGCCGCCCCGACCCAACGCCTCGCCACCCTCAGCCAACGCCTCGACGCGCTGGACCGCACCCGTACCACGCTGGGCTACCACGAAACCCTGAAACGCGGCTACGCCGTGGTGCGCGGCGATGGCCATGTCGTCACGACGAAAGCCGCCGCTGAAAAAGCCCAAACCCTAGAGATCGAATTCGCAGACGCTCGCCTTAACCTCGGCCCGCGCCCCACGAAAAAGACCAAATCCGGCGGCCCAGAGCAAGGCAGCCTGTTTTAAACCGGGCGCAAAACGAATTTCAAAACAAGGCGAAATTCGTGGCGGCGGTGCGGTCCGGGCAAAGCCTGATGCCCGCGTGCAGGTGGGGAAACCTGAATCCCTCCGTGGGGAGTATTTCAAAAAGAGCAAACCCGAAGCCGTTGCTCTTTTTGAAATACTCTCGCCGAAGGCAACGCCGCTATAGCCAGCGCAGGCCTTGCAGTATCTATCCCCGGCAGCGCCGCCGAGTGGTGGCTCGATGCCACCCGAGGCGGCACCCGTTGGCAGATCACACCCCGACCTGCGGCCCCATGCAGCCCATCGGCCCGGCACTTTGCGCCACTTCAGACAGATCAGACCCCACACCGTCGCCGATGAATTCGGCCTTCATCCCGGCGCTGCCCATGAAGAACAGCCAGCATTGCGGGTCATTCGGGTCTTCATAGACAAAACAAATCTGCGGGCCTTTGTCGTACCAATAACCCTCGCGGCATTCATCCTCGGTGAAGGCCCAGACTACCTTGCGATCCGGCTTATACTGTTCAGTGCCGTAGATCGTGCCGTCCAGCGCGTAGGTCAGGGTCTTGCCCGTCACATAGGCCTCAAACGCCGCCGCTGTCATCGGCGCGCTGGATGGAGCAAGACTGGGCGGCACGAGGCTGGGCGGTGGCGGCGTTTCGGCCAAAACCGGGGCGGCAAAGGCAAGAAAGGCGATGGCGAGGCAAGGGCGCATGACAATCTCCGTTGCCGCGATCCTGCCCGCAGCTTGCCGAGAAATCCAGTGACAGCTTCGTGTCCGCTACTGCCAGCGCTTCAGATGTGGGTGGATTGCACGCTTCCAGAGCGGAGGCCAGAGCGCGATCATACAGGCCAGCGGCAATGGCCAAGGCAGGCGCGGCGCCTCTTCCGCCGTCGGTAACCGCAGGGCAGGGTAGGGGCGGGCGGGATGCGCATGGTGATCGGAATGCCGCGGCGCGTTCAGCATGAAGGCGGCTGAGAACCAATGCGGCGCGTTCCAGCTGTGGCGGGCCGAGACTGGCTGCAACCGCCCATCCGCCTTCACCGCCCGCGTAAGCCCGTAATGCTGCACATAATCCGACAACATCAACTGGCTTTGCGCATGAGCCGCCAAGCCTACCCAAGCCAACGCCCCCCACACCCCAGCAATCGCAAAGCCCAAGCCCAGACACAGCCCCGCCACCCCGATATAAACCGCATAGGGATGCAGCCCGACTTTGCCACGCGCCCGCAACGCATCCTCCGCCGCCCAACCGCGCCGAAAACTGCCCCCCCAAGCCCGCAGCAGAAACGCATAATAGCCCTCACCCAAGCGCGCGGTGTTCGGGTCTTGCGCCGAGGCCGCATGACGGTGATGCACCAGACGATGCGCCGAGGTGTGATGGCCAAACAGCAGCCAGCAATAGTCCAGCGCCCCCAGCCGGAACAGCCCGCGCCCCGGCCGATGGATCAACTCATGCGCCGCCGGGTTCGCCACTTGACCCAGCCACAGCCCCGCGCCGATGAACGTAGCCGCCCGCGCCACAGCCGAAAGCCCACTCTGCCCCGCCACCGCCCAAACGGCGGCAGGCATCAGCCCCAGCGCGCCCACGCCCAATACCACCAACAAAGCATCCGCCGCTGGAAACTCCGCCCCGTCCGGCGCATCGCCCAGAAACCAGCCGCTGATCTGATCCAGACAGCCGGCAAGCGCGGTCATATAGACCAGCCCTGCGGCCCCCCACCAACCACCCCAAACCACACCCGCGCCCAACAGCGCCAAAGGCAGCAACGAGGCCAGCGCAAACAGCGCCATTGGCAGGGAACGGGATTGAACAACTTGCATCGCGACAAAATAGTAGAGCAAAGTCAGATCACCAGCGTCATCGCAACGAAGGTAGCAGCCTTATGTCCGAAATCATCACCTTCTTTGGCGCGCTTGCCTTGCCGACTGCCTTCTTCGCCTTCCTTGGTTATTGGATCGTCTGGGCTGGCCAAGACGAAATCCCGCTGGTCGGCGCATGGATCAAAACTGCGGCTATCGGCCTGATTGCGGCAGTCTGCCTGCTGGAAAGCGCAGAGGGAGCGATCCACTGGGGGCGTCTCTCCAGCTTTGACCTGATCACCCTTGCGCTATTGCTCAGCGCCTGTGGTGATTTCGCCTTGGCGCGCAGAGGCCAACGCGTTTTTCTACTCGGATTGTCGGCCTTCGCTCTGGCGCATCTGTCCTATGCGACTGGGTTTTGGCTGCGCAGTCGCGCGATCATCGCGAGTGACAATACCTATGACAAATCGCTGCATTTTAGCGGTGGCACTGTGACATCCGGCCAGATCGCCGCACTGGTCGCCCTCGCAGCCCTTCTCCTGTCAACCGAACTCTGGCTCACTCCCCGCGCGGGCGCTTTGCGTTGGCCGGTGCGCTGCTATGTGCTGGCCATCGGCACAATGGCGGCCAGCGCCATACTGTTGCTGGACAATACCGGAGCGGCCATGCTGCGCCTCGGGGCCGCCCTGTTTGTGGCCTCGGACGTGCTGCTCGCGCTGCGGCTGTTCATCGTGACCGATCAGCGCTGGCGCACCCGTCTCTCCCTTACGCTATGGCCCGCCTATTGGATCGGTCAAATGCTAATAATATTCGGGGCCACTATCTATTGGATACACCCCAAAGGCTGAACCCTTCCAAACCCCGACCAAATTGACTAGGTGGTAGCAAACCCCTTGCAAGCCCGAGGCCCCATGTCCTTCTTCAAAAAGCTGAAAGACCGGATGTTCCGCTCCTCCGACAAGATCGGTGAGGGGCTGGAGGCTTTGGTGGCCGAGCCAGAAGCTGCGGCTCCTGAACCCGAGGCCAAACCCGGCCTGATCTCGCGCCTGATTGGCCGCAGTGATGAGCCCCGCCGCCTGCTTGACGATGCGATGCTGGAAAGTCTTGAGGAATTGCTGATCAGTGCCGATATGGGCGTTGATACCGCAACCCGCGTCACCGCCAATATCGCCGAGGGCCGCTTCGGCAAGCGCATCTCCACCTCCGAACTCCGCGATGCCCTTGCCTCTGAGATCGCCCGCATCATGGCTCCCGTCGCCCGCCCCCTACCGCTCTACCCACAAAAGCCGCAAGTCGTGCTGGTGGTTGGCGTCAATGGGTCCGGCAAGACCACGACCATCGGCAAGCTGGCGTCGCAGTTCAAAGCCGCTGGCAAATCCGTGGTCATTGCCGCAGGCGACACGTTTCGCGCGGCGGCGGTCGAGCAGTTGCAGGTCTGGGGCAGCCGCGCAGGCGTGCCCGTGCTGACCGCCCCCGAAGGCTCCGACCCGGCTTCGCTGGCCTTCGATGCGCTGACCAAAGCCCAAGCCGATGGTGCAGACCTTCTGTTGATCGACACCGCAGGCCGCTTGCAAAATCGCCAAGACCTGATGGAGGAGCTGTCGAAAATCGTCCGCGTCATCCGCAAGAAAGACCCGACCGCCCCGCACAACACCCTCCTTGTGCTCGACGCCACCACCGGGCAAAACGCCATCAACCAAGTCGAAATCTTCCGCAAAATCGCGGACGTGACGGGCCTCGTGATGACCAAACTCGACGGCACCGCCAAGGGCGGTGTCCTCGTCGCCCTCGCTGACAAATTCGGCCTGCCGATCCACGCCATCGGTATCGGCGAGCAGATCGACGACCTTGCCCCCTTCGACCCCGATGATTTCGCAAAAGCCCTCGTCGGCCAATCCGACTAGGGGGCCAACCCGACTAGGTCATCCTCTCTGCTCAAATATCCCGGGGTCCGGGGCTGGCCCCGGCGGCTAACCCCAAGCGCAGCGTGAAAAATGTCAAACTGGCTCGTCTCCATCGCAGGCACCGCCACCGGGCAGAACCTTGCTCTGGCCCTCGCTCTGCTGGCCGCCGTCTTGCACGCGCTGTTTGGCGCGCTGCAAAAGGGCAAGCACGACCCGTGGCTGTCGCGCGCCGTCATTGACCTGACCTATGGTGTCATCGCCGCCCCCTTCGCGCTGTTCATCGTGCCGTGGCCCGAACCCCACATGTGGGCGGTCTTCGCCGGAGCCTTCGTGATCCACGCCATCTACAAACTGCTGCAAGCCATGACCTATGATCGCGGCGCCTATACCGCGGTCTACCCGGTGGTGCGCGGCACCGGTCCCCTGTTCACCGTCATCGGCGCAGGTCTCGTCTTCGGCGAACACTACGCGCCCCTGCAATGGTTCGGCGTCTGCCTGTTGGTCGCGGGTATCCTCGGCCTTGCCGTCTACAACCTGCGCCACCTGCAAGCCGAGCGCGACACCCTCGTCTCCGCCCTGACCTTCGCCGCAGCTACCGGGGCGTTCGTGGCGATCTACACCACCTATGACGCCTGGGGCATCCGCGCCACCGCCGACCCGTTCACCTTCCTTGCGTGGTTCTTCATGCTCGACGGCATCTTCATACCCGCCCTGATGGCCAAGCGCATCGCAGGCCTCACCAAAACCCAAGCCATCCCGCTGTTCAAACGCGGCTTGATCGGCGCTTTCGTCGCCTATTTCTCCTTCGGCTCGATCATGATCGCCACAAGGCTGGATCGCGTCGGCGAAGCCGCCGTCCTGCGCGAAACCTCCACCGTTTTCGCTGCCCTGATCGGCTGGCTTGTGCTGGGCGAGAAGGTCGGGCTTGTCCGCACTGGCCTGATGGCGCTGATTGCGCTAGGAGCAGTCGTGATGGAATGGGCGGGGTAGGGCGATGGCCAACACGAATGCAAATCCGGCAAAACTGAATCCGATGGTCAAGCTGGGCCTCGAACTCGGCCCGATCGTGTTGTTCTTCGCAGGCTTCCGCTTTGTCAAAGACAAAACCTACCACCTCCTCGGCACCGATTATTCCGGCTTCATCCTGATGACCGCCGTGTTCGTGCTGCTGATCATCGCCACCACCGCGATCTTGTGGAAACTCACCGGAACGCTGTCGAAAATGCAGTTGATGACGCTGATCCTTGTCATTGTGATGGGCGGGTTGTCGGTCTGGCTGAAAGACGAGCGTTTCATCAAAATGAAGCCAACCCTGCTCTATCTCGCCTTCGGCATCACCTTGGGCATCGGTCTGTTGCGGGGCGAGTCTTACCTGAAACTGGTGATGGAAGAAACGCTTCCCCTACGCCCCGAGGGCTGGATGATCCTGACCCGCCGCCTCTGCGCGTTTTTCTTCGGCCTCGCCATCGCCAACGAAGCGGTCTGGCGCATGCTTTCGACCGACGCTTGGGTGAATTTCAAAACCTTCGGGCTGACCGCAGCCTTGTTCCTGTTCTTCATCAGCCAAAGCGGTGTGCTCAGCCGCTATGCGGTGGAACCCGACGCCACCCCGGATAACGAATAACCCGCCGTCAAACCGCCGCCGCTTGGTGAACTGCCGCAACTTCACCACAATCCAGCCCAACCCCAGCCCGATTGCACCTTGAGAAAGAACGCAGTCAACCGGGGGATGCGGCATGTTTGAAGCAACACTGGACAGCGTCGCGCAGTTTTTCCGCAGCTTTCGCCGCACCACGCCGTTTCCAGTTGAAATCCTGCTGCCCGGCCTGTTGATCCTGTTCGCATGGCCGCTGCTGCGGATCTGGCTGGACGACGCCCGCACCACCTTCATGGTCGCCTTCGTCCTCGGCATGGGTCTGCGCTTGGCGATGAAATCGCGGCTGATGATCACCCGCACCCGCGCGCATGTCTCGGCCCCCGTCACCGTAGCACTAATCCTGCTGGCAGGCCCCGGAGTCTTGGCTCTGTTGATCTGGAGCGCGGAACCCTTGCTCTGCCAGCGCTTTCTCAGCCTGTATTTCGTCTTTGCTGCAGCGCTCTATATCATCGACGTTGTGGATGGGTCCTACGCCATCAACCGCTTCCGCTGGCCGCAGCCGGAAATGCGCGGCACTGATGCCGTACTGACGCGGGTGATGGTGATCTATAACCTCGCGATGGTCTTGGCGAATGAGACGCTGATCCACCACGCTTCGCAAACAACTTGGCTTTTGTACTTCGGCCTGCTGCCCTTGCTGTCCAACCTGATCCGCACCGCCTTGGTGCGCACGGTGCAAGAAGGCTATGCCTCGGCTTAGATCCGCTGCACAGGCCAAATCATTGGCCAGCGCCAACCCGCAAGCAAGCGTGACCACCGTGGATCGCGCCGCTCGGGCAGCGCATTGCGTAACACCGCAAGCGGCAGTGAACCGTCCAAAATCGCCTGATACAGCCCCAAAGCCCCCGGTCGCAGGTAAGGCGACCAATGGCTGATCCGCGCCGGGGCCTCTGGCAAAGCATGCCCCAGCCGCGCCAAAGCCGCCAAACTCGCGGGTTGATCCAACTGCAGATCCAACCAATTCGCCGGAGTTTCCCGCAAGCCCTGCCCAATTGCAGTATCCAAACCCGCGCCCGCCAGCCACTCAAACAGAAAATCAAACAGATCATTCTCGCGCGTGGTGACATTGACCACCTGCACCGAACGCCCCGCAGCCGAACCCATCGCCCGCATCGCAGGACGTCGCGTCTCTGCTGCCGCCAGCAAAATCAACCGCCGCAGAGCGCCGGGGTTGGCATAGGGCAGGGCGGTCAGCGCCACTCTTGCTCCCAAACTATGCCCCACCACATCAAACGCCCGCCCCGGATCAAGGCTCTGCACCAATGCCGCCAGTTCCGCCAAAGCCCGCCCCGCGCGCCTTGCCCGCACGCAAGCCCCGCGAAACCGCCCGCGCGCAGGCCAGCCAAAGCCAATTGCCAGCGCTCGCCCGCCGCTTAAGCCCAGATGCCGCGGCCAAGAGATCGCCGTCCAGTCCTGCACCGGCGGCTGCATCGAGAAGATATGCATATGCGGGCAATTCCCGCCCCGAGCCCCCGGCGCAAAGCGATAGCCGTGGATCATCACCACGACAGGCGCGCCCACAGGCAACCCCGCCAGCGCCGCCGCCAAAGCGGCCCGGTCTACCCGCAACCCCGCGCGGCCCACATCGACACGGAACACCGCCTGATCCGGCATGATAAAGCCTCCTCATGACGCCTAAAGGCTGCCACAAGGCTGCAACAAAGCGATGAACGGGCGGTTACAGCAGCGTAACGGCTACTTTTTCTTGCCCCAGAACTCCATCAGATCAAACTGGAACATGATCGTCGTCGGTTTCGTGCCACTTTGCAAAAACTGCGACTCGGCCTCAACGGTCAGCCCCGGCACTGGCAGCGGCACCGTCACCCCCGCGCCCTCATCCAGCAGCTTGATCTTATAGCCGTCCAATCCCGGCACCGGCAGCCATTTGTCCTTGATCAGCCCGAACGCCATCACCCTTGTATCGCGCACCGCCAAAATCGGCGCGATCATCCCCCCCGCCACCACGATGGAACTGCTGACCATCAGCACCTTTTCCCCGGTCGGAGCCGCCTTCCATTCGCCCTTCAGCACCCCCCACTGCCGCTTGGCCTCATCCTGCACGATGCCAACCTGCTTTTGCACGATCTCCAGCTTGTAGACCGCATCCAGCACATCCTTGGCCTCTCCGGCATGGGGCGTCGCAGGTCCCGGATTAGGCGCAGTCGGTCCTGCCCCCGCCGGAAGCGGCACCAGCCATGCGGCAGGCGCCCCCGCCACCGGGCCCGCCACCACAGGACGCAACGTCGTCAGTTGCAGCATCGGGATAAGATCGGCCCATTTCGGCGCCAGCATCGCCTCCATCCAAGCCCTAGCGGCCATCTTCGCCTCAATCTCGGCAATGATCGCTTGGGTCTCGGGCGAAAGCGTCAGCTTGCCCGGCATCAAATTCATCGGTTTTGGCTGATAGCCATATCCAGACATCGGAATCACCTCGGGAAAAAATATGCGATAATCCGGTCAGCCTACGCCCTTTTTGCCCCAATGCGCGCAAAATCCACCCAGCCCCGTTGACCTTGGCGATCCCCCGCGCTATGCCCCGCCCCGTGGTGCTTTATTCCGAATTGCGGGCCACGTTAAACAATCCGCTAAAGAGGGTCCGGGTCATCAGCCCCGAAGCCCTTTGGTTTCGGGGTTTTTCTTTGGACCGGAGGGTCTTCGCCATGACCAAAGACTGGAAAACGCGCACCAAACTGGTGCATGAGGGTTCGCGCCGCAGCCAATATGGCGAGATGGCCGAGGCGATCTACCTCACCCAAGGCTTCGTCTATCCCACCGCCGAATCCGCCGAGGAGCGCTTTATCAAAGCGGGGAGCGACGAATTCATCTACGCCCGCTACGGCAATCCGACCACCCGGATGTTTGAAGAACGCATTGCAGCTTTGGAAGGCACCGAAGACGCCTTCGCCACCGCATCCGGTATGGCCGCCGTCAACGGCGCTTTGACCGCCCTGCTGCGCGCGGGCGATCATGTGGTGTCGTCGCGCGCCCTGTTCGGATCGTGCCTCTATATCCTCGAAGAAGTGCTGACCCGCTACGGCGTCAACGTCAGCTTCGTCGATGGGGCCGACCTCGACCAGTGGCGCAAAGCCGTCACCCCCGCCACCAAAGCGGTGTTTTTCGAGTCGATGTCCAACCCGACGCTGGAACTGGTCGACATCACCGAAGTCTCAAAAATCGCCCATGCCGTCGGCGCTTTGGTGATCGTCGACAACGTCTTCGCTACCCCGGTGTTCAGCCGCGCAGTCGAGCAGGGCGCCGATGTGGTGGTTTATTCCACCACCAAACACATCGACGGCCAAGGCCGGGCCTTGGGCGGCGTGATCTGCGGCACCAAAGACTTCATCCGAAAGGTGGCCGAGCCTTACCTGAAGCACACCGGTGCGGCGATGAGCCCGTTCACCGCTTGGATCATGCTGAACGGCATGGCGACTTTGGATTTGCGCTGTCGTGCAATGGCAGAGTCTGCGCTGAAAATCGCCGAAGTGCTGTCCAGCGATGAGCGTATTTCCAAGGTGATCTTCCCGGCGCTGGCCTCGCACCCGCAACACGCGCTTGCGATGGCGCAGATGGGTTCGGGCGGCACTTTGGTGACCTTCGACATCAAAGGTGGTAAAGAGGCCGCGTTCAAATTCTGCAATGCACTGGAAATCATCAAGATTTCCAACAATTTGGGCGATGCAAAATCCATCGCCACCCATCCCGCCACCACCACCCACCAGCGCCTGCCACAACCGCAAAAAGACGCTTTGGGCATCACGCCCGGCCTGATCCGGCTGTCGGTGGGTCTTGAGGACGTGGATGATCTGATCAGCGATCTGCAAGCCGCGCTCTCGGCGATCTGACCCATTCGGGGGGGGGCACGAAGGTGCCCCCCGATCCCCCCAAGCCGCGAAAAAACTGCCGTGTTTGTCAATCCAATGTCGCCTTTGACGCGTATTTCTTCGGTCAGGCTTTGGAAATAGCGGCAACTCCGCTATATCTGGATCTTGCGACCAATGTGGGGAGCGCTGCTATGAACATTCATCAACCGGACCTTGATCAAAAACCGGGTCGTGCCGATGCCGAAGCCGCTTTGGCGACGCTGCGCGCATGGGCGCAGCGCGCCACCGAGGCTGAAATCGCCGCTCTCGCTCCGGGCGCGGGCGCGCTGGTTGGCCAGACCTATCCGGTTTTGTCGCGCGCATATCCCGCCGATTTTGTGGTGTCCGAGGCCTATAAAGACTCGATGCCCGATCTGCAAAACGGTCCCGCCAGCCTGATCGTCGGCGCGAAACAGGTGATCCAGCATGTCGGGATCTCCAACTTCCGCCTGCCGATCCGCTACCGCACGCGGGATAATGGTCCGCTGACGCTGGAAACCTCGGTGACCGGCACCGTGTCGCTGGAGGCCGAGAAAAAAGGCATCAACATGAGCCGCATCATGCGCTCGTTCTATGCCCATTCCGAACGGGATTTTTCCTATCAGGTGATCGAACACGCGCTGGAAGATTATCTGAAAGATCTGGGCAGCTTCGACGCCCGCATCCAGATGCGGTTTTCCTTCCCGGTGAAGGTGGAATCCTTACGCTCTGGCCTGTCGGGCTGGCAGTATTACGATATCGCGCTGGAATTGGTCGATAAAGCAGGGGTGCGCAAACGCCTGATGCATCTCGATTTCGTCTATTCCAGCACTTGCCCGTGCTCGCTGGAGCTGTCGGAACACGCCCGCCAAACCCGCGGCCAACTCGCGACCCCCCACTCGCAGCGCTCCGTCGCGCGCATCTCGGTGGAACTGACCGGCGACAAATGCCTGTGGTTTGAAGACCTGATTGACCTCGCGCGCTCTGCCGTGCCGACCGAAACGCAAGTGATGGTGAAGCGCGAAGACGAGCAGGCCTTTGCCGAGTTGAACGCCGCCAACCCGATCTTCGTCGAGGATGCCGCGCGCAGCTTCTGCCAAGCGCTGCAACAAGACAACCGCATCGGCGATTTCCGCATTGTGGCCAGCCATCAGGAAAGCTTGCACAGCCACGACGCGGTGTCGGTGCTGACCGAGGGCGCGACCTTTGCTGCGGATAGTCTGGACCCCAAGCTGTTCGCGAGCCTCTACCACGTCGGGTGAGGCGCGGTGGGTTTCACCCACCCCACGGAGCCAAAATCAATGCCGCAAACTGGAGAACCCAGTTTGCGGCATTGGCGTTTTCAAAGATTGAGTATTTTCAAAAGAGCAAATCCTAAGCCGTTGCGCTCTTAGGTCATCCTCTCTGCTCAAATATCCCCGCCGGAGGCATCCGACAGTTCAACAGCGGCGCGGGCGCAAAAGTTAAGACTTCCCTAACACGCACCCCGTAACCCCTTGAAACCCCACGCGCGCACCTTCTGTCCACGCGTGGACACCCATCAATCACTCCCAGCAAGACACCAAAACCGTCATCCCCAACCCCGCCGCATTCAAAGCGTCAGGTGTGGCCAAATCCGTCGCAGTCGCCGGGCTGACAGCCACCCCCGCCACCGTCAAAGCCTGCCCGATCACCGCAGCTTGGGCTGCAAAAGCCACCCCATCGGGCAGCAGTTTCGCGCCCTTCACCGCAGGCGGCAGCAACATCCCCAGCACCGCCCCGGTGCCATCCAGAACCGGACCGCCCGCATCGCCGGGCAGCACCGGGGCCGCCAGTCGAGACAACCCCGCCTCGCCGTTCAAGCCCTTTTCTTCCTCCAGCGTGCCAAAAGTCAGCACCGGGGCGGGCAGCTTATCCTCGTAAGAATAGCCCGCCACGGCGATCTCGGACCCTAATCGCACCGATCCCCCCGCAAACCGCGCGAAAGCCTGTGGGGCCAGCGGCGTCACCGGCTGCAAGATCGCCACCCCGGTGGCCTGATCCTGCGCCACCACCCGCGCCTCGGTCGCGTGATCAAGCGTCACCCGGCCACATTGCGCCACCGCCTCCACCGTGGTGACCACCGTCCCGGCCGCATCAACAAAGAACCCCGAGCGCGACAGTTTCGGCAGCTTCACTTCCATCCCGGCCAGCAGGCCCGACCGGGTCGCGGCATCCATCGGCACCAGACCGGGGTCCAGAGCCTTGTCGCCCACGCCGCGGAAGCTGGATTTCAACGCGGGCAAGATCCGGCTCATCCGTTCGGCATCGACCGGATTCCACACCACCAGATAGCCCTTCACCATGCCATCCTTCACCTCCGCATAGGCATAGCTTTGTACGCTGCTCGATGCCGCATTGATGGTGAAGCTTTTCTCGGACTTGCTGCGCTCACCCTCGGCAGGCACCACCTCCAAAGTTTGCAGAACATCATACAGCCCCGACAGGCTGTCCTGATTGCCCGGTTCGGAAATCAGGATCACCTTCAACCCCGAGCCGTTCTTTTCATTGTAATGCACGAAGGGCGGCTCGTAGTGGTCGAACTGCACCAAGGCCAGCGGCAGGGTAATCTCAATCCCCGCCTCAGGTTCCGACACCGAGGCAAAGCCAAACTCCGCCTGATCCGCCTGATAATTTGCCACCAAGGTCGCGCGCTGTTTCGTGGTCAGCACGCCAGTTGCCTCAAACCCATTCGCCTCTTGCCATGCTGCCATCGAATTGCGGGTGCCGGGGCCAAACGCGCCGTCAATGCCGCCGTCATAAAAGCCATACCATGCCATCGCGGTTTGCAACGCCTTGCGGTTCTCCGCATCCAGCGTGGCTTCCGAAGCCTTCGCCTCGCGCACGGTTTCTTCGGCAGGCATCACGTCGATGACCGGAGCCTCCGCCTCTACAGTCGGATCGGCCACAACCGGCTCAACCGGAGCCTGCCCGGCAATCGCCCCCACCGGCCAGAACTGTTGGCGATGCGTGCTGCCATCGGTTACAAAGCTGTCGCGCGGGATCGCGCCGTCGCTGCGCAGATCGGCCAGCGCGCCTGCGGCAGCTTCTGGCGCATAGAGCCCGAGCACGATCGCATACCAGCCCGACGAAAGCTGGTATCCCGACACATTCGGAAACGCGGCGGCATAGTCGCGGGCGCGGCCCTCGGCCTCGGTCAAACTCGGCTGCGCTTCAACCTGCACCCACGCATCCTGCGCCAAAACCATCGGGCTGAACCCAAGCACCGCCAGCAGTGCCAGCAAAATCATCCGAAGTCTCATAGAACCGTCCAATCTCGTTTTTCGCAAAGCTGACACATTTTGGCGAACCTAGCAGAGCACCCCGCAGATGCACGCGCTTTCCGCCCGCACCGCAAGCCTTGCATTGACCCTTGGCTGCCTCTTGCCTATGGAGTGGCAACATTTCAAGAGGTCCGTCATGGCTGATGCCCCCAAAGCCCCCCGCAGCTTTCAGGAAATCATCCTGCGCTTGCAGAATTACTGGGCAGCGCAGGGATGTGCTGTGTTGCAGCCCTATGATATGGAGGTCGGTGCGGGCACGTTTCACCCGGCCACCACCCTGCGTTCTTTGGGTTCAAAGCCTTGGGCCGCCGCCTATGTGCAACCCTCGCGCCGCCCGACGGATGGCCGCTATGGCGAAAACCCCAACCGCTTGCAGCACTATTATCAATATCAGGTGATCATCAAACCCTCGCCGCCCGATCTGCAAGACCTCTACCTCGGCTCGCTGAAAGCCATCGGCATTGATGCCTCCCTGCACGACATCCGCTTTGTCGAGGATGATTGGGAATCCCCGACTTTGGGCGCTTGGGGTCTGGGGTGGGAGATTTGGTGCGACGGTATGGAAGTGTCGCAGTTCACCTATTTCCAGCAAGTCGGCGGCCACGATTGCCGCCCGGTTTCGGGCGAACTGACCTACGGCCTTGAACGTCTCGCGATGTATGTTTTGGGCGTCGATCACGTCATGGCCATGCCGTTCAATGATCCGGCCTCAAAGATCCCGCTGACCTATGGCGACATCTTCCGGCAGACCGAGGAAGAATACTCGCGCCATAACTTCGACGGCGCCGATACCGCGCAACTTTTGCGCCACTTCGAGGATGCCGAGGCCGAATGCCAGCGTCTGCTGGATTTCCCTCCGCTCGACCCCAAATCCGGCAAAACCATCATCATGGCGCACCCGGCCTATGACCAGACCATCAAAGCCTCCCACCTGTTCAACCTGCTGGACGCCCGCGGCGTGATCTCTGTCACCGAACGCCAAGCCTACATTGGCCGTGTCCGCGCGTTGGCAAAGAAATGCGCCGACGCGTTCCGGCTGACCCCGGCCGGTCAAGACGCAACGGGCCAAGACGCAGAGGTTGCGCAGTGAATGGCAAATACGTCGCAGGTTTCATCGTGATCGTTGCGGCCCTTGCGGGCGTGGCGATGTATTGGAAGCTGCAAGAGAGCACCCAATACACTCCCGCCAGCTTCCAGAAGGGTGCCGAGATCGAACTGACCCTGATCGAATCCGGGCAACCCGAGCCTATCCTTGTCGATCAGATCGAAGGCATCACGGCGGAAGCCTCACCTCTGGGCTTTCGCGCCTGTTTCCACACACCGCTGTCGCAAGCCATGCTGACTGAAACCTATAAGGTCTACGAAAAGCCCACCCCGCTGATCGCGCCGTCCTGGTTTGGCTGCTTTAACGCCGATGCGATTGGCGAGGCGCTGGAAAAGGGCGAGGCGATTGCCTTTCTCTCGCAGGCCAATGTGGGCCCTGTCGATCCCACCAAGCCAGCCGCCCCCGAAATCGACCGCGTCGTCGCGGTTTTCCCCGATGGCCGCGCCTATGCGTGGCACCAGCTTTCTCCTGAAGCGGAGCAATAAATGTCCGACCTGCTGATCGAACTCTTCTCCGAGGAAATCCCCGCCCGGATGCAAGCCCGCGCCCGTGACGACCTGAAATCCATCATTACCAATGGCTTGGTCGAGGCTGGCCTGACCTATGCCTCTGCCGGAGCCTTCTCGACCCCTCGCCGTCTGGTGCTGTCGATCGAAGGGCTTTCAGCCGAAAGCAAACCCGTCCGCGAAGAACGCAAGGGGCCGAGCGCCACGGCACCCCAAGCCGCCGTTGAGGGCTTCCTGCGCTCCACTGGCCTGTCGCTCGATCAGTTGGAACGCCGCGCCGATAAAAAGGGCGAAACGCTTTACGCCGTGATCGAAAAGCCCGGACGTGCCGCAAGCCTCATCATCGCTGAAACTTTAGAATCCACCATCCGTAGCTTCCCATGGCCGAAATCAATGCGCTGGGGCTCCGGCACCCTGCGCTGGGTCCGCCCGCTGCATTCGATCCTGTGCCTGCTGTCCGACGAATCCGGGGCCGAAGTGGTCCCGCTAAACATCGACGGCATCCAATCCGGCAACACCACCGCAGGCCACCGCTTCCTATCCCCCGCCCGCTTCCCCGTCGCCAGCTTTGACGACTATGTGGTCAAGCTGAAACGCGCCCATGTCGTGCTGGATAGTGCCGAGCGCGAAGCCGCAATCTGGCAAGGCGCGCAAAACCTCGCCTTCGCGGCGGGGATGGAAGTGGTTGAAGACAAAGCCCTTCTCACCGAAGTCGCGGGCCTTGTCGAATGGCCCGTCCCCCTGATGGGCCGCATTGCCGACACCTTCCTTGGCCTGCCGCCCGAGGTGCTGCAAACCTCGATGAAGGAGCACCAGAAGTTCTTCTCGGTGAAAAACCCCAAAACAGGCCGCATCGAAGGCTTCATCACCGTCGCCAATACCGAAACCGCCGACCATGGCGAAACCATCCTGAAGGGGAACCAGAAGGTGCTGTCCGCCCGCCTGTCGGACGCGAAATTCTTCTGGGAAAACGATCTGCGCGTGGCGAAAGCCGGGATGCAGGAATGGCTCGACGGCCTAAAATCCGTCACCTTCCACAACAAACTCGGCAGCCAGTCCGACCGCATTGCCCGCATCGCGGCGCTGGCGCGCGAAATCGCCCCCTTGGTCAAAGCCGACCCCGACACCGCCGAACAAGCCGCCAAACTCGCCAAAGCCGACCTCCGCTCCGCCATGGTCGGCGAATTCCCCGAATTGCAAGGCCTGATGGGCATGTACTACGCCCGCGCGGCTGGCTTGCCCGAAGCAGTGGCGCTGGCCGCCCGCGACCACTACTCCCCCCTCGGCCCCACCGACAAAGTGCCAAGCGACCCGGTTTCCGTCGCCGTCGCGCTGGCCGACAAGATCGACACCCTGACCGGCTTCTGGGCCATCGACGAAAAACCCACCGGGAGCAAGGACCCCTTCGCGCTGCGGAGGGCTGCGCTGGGGGTTATTCGGTTGGTGTTGGGGAATGGGGTAAGGGGTTCGCTTTCGAGCGTGCTTCAACGCGCTGCGGCTGTAGTCTGGTATGCGCCGATGTTTGCCAATGATGTTTACATTTTACCGACAGGGTATTCGGCTGAAGTTAAAAATTGGCAAGGCGTGTGTCATGTTCATCCGGCAGGTGACGAGCCCCCTCAGTATAACGTCAGTCTGGAAGAGTTCCTTTCTGCATTACAAAATGCTCGCGTTACTGATGCAGCCGAGGTGTGGTTCGACGATCTCGACGCAGATCCGCAACTGGGGGACGAGCGACTGATTAATGGGGATCATCGCCTTGATCGGTTAACCTCCGACCCCCTCGCCTTCTTCCACGACCGCCTGAAAGTCTTCCTGAAAGACCAAGGCATCCGCCATGACGTGATCGACGCCTGCCTTGCCATGCCGGGCAATGACGATCTCACCCTGCTGGTCAAACGCGCCGAGGCGCTCGCCGCCTTCCTGAAAACCGAAGACGGCCCCAACCTGCTGCAAGGCTTCAAACGCGCCAACACCATCCTGACCCAAGCAGAATCCAAAGACGGCGTGGAATATTCTTACGGCGCCGATCCCAAATTCGCCGAAACCGACGAAGAACGCGCCCTGTTCGCAGCCCTCGATACCGCCGAAGCTGCCATCACCCCCGCCATGCGCACGGAGGACTTCGCCGCCGCCATGGCCGCAATGGCAAAACTCCGCGCGCCTATCGACGCCTTCTTCACCGCCGTTCAGGTCAACTCGGATAACCCGATCATCCGCCGCAACCGCCTGAACCTGCTGCACCGCATCCGCGCCATTTGCGCAGGCGTGGCTGACCTGACCAAAATCGACGGCTAAGCCCATCCTCTGTGTTAAAATATCCTGGGGGTGTGGGGGCTAGCCCCCACCCTTCATATCCTGCCCAATAAGCTTGCACCACGCCGCCCCCCGTGTATCCTGCGCCCGCAAATCAAAGGTGCCGCAGTGCAGAAAATCGCCGAATTCGCCGAGATCACCCCGAGTGCCGACATCCGCACCCAAGCCCATGGCTGGCGCGCGAAATGTCTGCAACGGCTGGTGCGGCTTGACCTGCCGGTGCCTGAGACGGTGGCGCTCCCTGCCCAAACCGTGCGGGCGATTGCGGCGGGCCATCCGGTTGATGTCAAAGCCATTCTGACGCATTTCGGCGCGATGCCATTGATTTCCGTGCGGCCTTCGCCCGAGAACCCCGATTGGGGCGGCCCCGGCACCGTGCTGAACATTGGTATGAACGCCGCCCAGCATGACCGCTTGGTGGAAACCAATGGCCGCGAAGCCGCCGATGCGCTCTACCTGCGGTTTGTGCAAGGCTATGCCACGCATGTCGCCCGCCTCGACCCTGATATGTTCGATTCCGGCAAGCCCAATGCCGACAGCTTGCGCGATGCCTTGCGACACTATGAGCGCGAAATGGAAGAACCTTTCCCCGAAGACCCCGCCCAGCAACTCTCGGAAGTGCTGCGCTCGATGGCGCGCGCATGGGAAGGCACCTCCGCCCGTCTGCTGCGTCAGGCCAAGGGTGCCCCGGTTGAGGCCGCTTTGGGCCTTGTGGTGCAGGAAATGGCGCAAGGCATCGGGCAGGGGATTTCCGGCTCGGGTGTGATGCAATTCATTGATCCGGTGACCGGATTGCCCTTGGTGAAGGGCCGTTACTTAGGCCAATCGCAAGGCCGCGACGCGCTGAAAAAGACCGAAGCGATCTATCTCACCCGCGACAAGCGCGGACCTTCGCTAGAAGATATTGTGCCGGAAATCTTCGCCGATCTGGTCCGCCATGGTGCGGTGTGCCGCCAGAAACTACGCGAAGAAATGCAGATCGAATTCACCATCGAGGACGGCAAGCTGTCGGTGCTTGACGCGATCAAGGTGCAACGCTCCGCCCGCGCCGGCCTGAAAATCGCCGTGGCTTTGGCCGATGATGGTGTGATCAGCCGCGAGGAAGCTGTGCTGCGGGTGGAACCCCGCGCGCTGTCGGAACTGCTGCACCCTCAGGTGGATATGCGCGCCGCAAGGGACGTTTTCGCCAAGGGCATCGCGGCAAGCCCAGGCGCTGCGGTGGGTCGGATTGTGTTTAGCTCGCAAGCCGCTCAAGCCTCTGCTGCGCGGGGTGAGCCCTGCATCATGGTGCGCCGGGAAACCGCGCCAGAGGATATTCGCGGCATGCATGCGGCGGTCGGTGTCGTCACCGAGCGCGGCGGCGTGACCTCTCATGCCGCCGTGATTGCGCGTGGTTTGGGCGTGCCTTGCGTGGTGGGTGCATCGGGGATGCGTCTGGATACAAAGGAAAAACGCCTTGTCGCTGCGGATGGCCGGACCTTCAGCGAAGGCGATCTGATCACCGTGGACGGCACCACCGGTGATGTGCTTGCCGGCGCGGCTGAGATGCTCGCCCCGGCCTTGGACGATGCTTTCCGCAAGCTGCTCGGCTGGGCCGACAGTTTCCGCGACATTGGCATTCGGGCCAATGCCGACACCCCGGCAGATGCCGCGACGGCCCGGCAGTTTGAGGCGCAGGGCATTGGCCTGTGTCGCACCGAGCATATGTTCTTCGACGAAGACCGCCTTGTGGTGATGCGCGAGATGATCTTCGCCGACACCTCGAAAGACCGCGCCGCAGCGCTCGCCCGCCTGCTGCCGATGCAGCGCGCCGATTTTGTACAACTGTTCGAGATCATGGCGGGCCTGCCGGTGTGCATCCGTCTGTTCGACCCGCCCCTGCACGAATTCCTGCCACATTCGCGGGAAGGCTTGCGCGAATTGGCCGAGGCACTGGACAAGCCTTTGTCCGACGTGGTCCGCCGCGCCGAGGCTCTGGCCGAGTTCAACCCGATGCTGGGGATGCGCGGCGTGCGGCTGGGCGTGGTGCTGCCGGAAATCTACGCCATGCAGGCGCAGGCGATCTTTGAAGCCACGGTGGAGGTTGCCCGCAAAGGTGCGCCGGTGGTGCCGGAAATCATGATCCCGCTGGTCTCGGCCCGGCGTGAGGTGGAACTGGTCAAGACCCATATCGACGCGGTGGCCGCAGCGGTGCGGGTGAAATCCGGCGTGGCGTTTGACTTCAAACTCGGCGTCATGGTGGAAACCCCGCGCGCCGCTTTGCGCGCCGGAGAAATCGCGCAACACGCAGCGTTCTTGTCTTTCGGCACCAATGATCTCACGCAGATGACCTATGGCTTGTCGCGCGACGATGCCGGCCGCTTTATGAACACCTACGTCCAGCAGGGGGTTTTCCCCGAAGATCCGTTCCACACCCTCGATGTCGATGGCGTCGGAGAATTGCTGTTGATCGGCTGTGAACGCGGGCGCGCGATGCGGCCAGACCTCAGGTTTCGATCTGCGGCGCGCACGGCGGCAACCCCGAATCGATTGGGTTTTGCCGCAAGGCGGGCTTCGATTATGTGTCTTGCAGCCCCTACCGCGTGCCTTTGGCGCGTCTGGCGGCTGCGCATCTGGCTTTGGCTGATCGTGTGGATATCCGAAAAACCACCACAATATCATGAATTTGCAGACGTAAGTGAATGTAACGCTTTAAGAGTTTGCGCGGAAATCCGCTCAAATGTACGAAAATCGCGTGGCAATTTTGCCACGCGGGTAGACCGAAGCGGATTCGTTCTCTAGGCCAGTTCCTCGTCGTGTGAGGCTGCTCTCATCCGGCATTGCTGAAACAGACCGGGATACTGATATATGCGCTTCCACCAAGCCTGGACGAGTGCCGCTGCGGCGCTGTGCGTCCTCAGCGGGGCGGCCTTTGCCGATGTGACGGTAAGCCATTCCAACGACCCCACCTTGCTGATGGGCTCGCAAATGGCGTCCTTGTTTGGGGCGGAACACAAGGCGTTCGATGCGCTGCCCGAGGGCAAACTGACCGCGATGGCGGTGGGTCCGAAAGTGGTTACCCCCGCAGCACAGAAGCCCGTCAAGGCGGCGAAGACTGACAAGAAGACCGAACTGCAAAACCCGGTTCTGATCAGCTACACCGCCGACTGGTTGATGGCGCAACCCGCGCCGACAGGTGATGCGCAATGGCAATGTCTGAAAACCGCGATCTATTTTGAAAGCCGTGGCGAAACCCTGCAAGGTCAGTTCGCCGTGGCCGAGGTGGTGTTGAACCGCGTCGACAGCCCGCGCTATCCCAAGACCATCTGCGGCGTGGTGCAGCAGCGCGGCAGTGGCGCTTGCGCGTCTTCCTAATTCCTGCGATGGCAACAAAGACGTGATGACCGAACCTGGTCCCGCCGATGTGGCGGGCCGTATCGCCCGTGTGATGCTGGATGGTGCGCCGCGGCAGTTGACCGCGGGGGCGACCTATTTCCACACCCGCGCCGTCAGCCCATCGTGGTCGCACCAGTTTGCCCGCACCGCCGCCATCGGCTCGCATCTGTTTTATCGCCAGCCGTAAGTCGCGCCTCTTGCGCTTCCTGTCGGGTTCGGACTAGGCCCTGCGCGGGGCAGGCGATAGTTTGCCCTGAATGCGTTTGCCTTTCGGGGGCCTTATGACCAGCGACATCGCCCAAGCCTTTGCCCACCCGGAGGAGCGTTCCATCGCTTCGGCCAGCGCCGATCCGCGCGATCGCATCAGCCTGCGCGATCACGTTGTCGAAGTAGATATTGGCGCGTTTCAGAAAGAGCGCGGCCATACCCAGCGCGTGCTGTTCAACATCGTGGTCGAGGTGCGCCCGGCAGTTGAGCCGCTGAACGACGATGTTGACCTGATCCTGTCTTATGACACTTTGACCGAGGCGATTGCGGCAGAACTTGCTGCCGAACGGTTGAACCTGCTGGAGACTTTGGCGGAGCGTCTGGCCGAACGCATCCTGGCCGAGCCGCAAGCCATGCGCGTCTTCGTGCGGATCGAAAAGCTGGATGTCGGCCCCTACAAGCTGGGGGTTGAGATCGTGCGCAGCCGTGCAGAGGATGCGGTCAAGGTGATGGGCCATGACTGCGAAGAATCCGCCGTGCATCCGTTGGTGGTCTTCCTCGGCAACGCCGCGATCATGGACGCCGATCTGGAAACCCGCTTGGATCATTGGCAAGCCCAAGGCCGCCCGGTGATTCTGACCGTGGGTCTGCCCGATATGGCCCGCCCGCAAACCGGACATAAGCCGACGCAGCGCCGGGTGGACCTTCTGGCCATCGAGCAAAACGCTTGGGAGCTGGCGGCGCGCGATCCGCGTTGTGTGGTGATGGCGACCCGCACTGAAATCGACTGGGCGATCAAGCGCGGGCAAATGGTGGTCTGGGCGCCGTCAAAACTGGTGCTGGATGCCGTTGATGGCCCGCACAGCCGCGAGCCGGTGGCGCTGGCTTTGTGGCTGGCCGAGTTGATGGCCGCCGACCGTCTGGTGGTTCACGGCGATGTTGCACTTCCGGCGGGAAGCCGCGTGCAGGTCGAACACGCCTGAAGCTTCCCCCTTGCGACACAAGGGTTAGAGTTTTACCACAGTGCCATGACCTATATACGCCCAATCCCGATGACCGACCCCGCGCGCCCTGCGGGTGCTTTGCCGCTTGCAGGCGGTTGGTGCTGGTTCTCGCATGTGGAAGTGATCGACCGCGACGCGCCGCCGCAACTGCTGCCAGCCTCAGATCTGGATGACGACACCCGGCGCAGGCTTTCGGCCAAGCGCCCGGATTTCGGCGCCTTGTCGATGGACCGTCCCCGCATTATGGGGATCCTGAACGTGACCCCCGACAGTTTCTCGGATGGCGGGTTGTTCCTGCGTCCGGAAGCCGCGCTGATGCAGGCGCGCAAAATGGCGGCAGGGGCCGATATTCTCGACATCGGCGGCGAAAGCACCCGCCCCGGCGCGGTTGAAGTTTTGGCAGATGAAGAAACCGCCCGTACCGCCCCGGTGATCGCGGCTTTGCGCGACGGCGGCCTTGATGTGCCCATCTCGATCGACACCCGCAAGGCTGCGGTGGCGGATGCCGCCTTTGCGGCGGGGGCGACGATTCTGAACGATGTGACGGCGCTGCAATTTGATCCGGCGATGGCGGCGGTCGCGGCAGCCTCAGGCCGTCCGGTGATCCTGATGCACTCCATCGCCACACCCGAAACCATGCAACTGGACCCGCATTACGACGATGTTTTGCTCGACGTATATGACGCCCTCGCCACCCGTCTGGCCGAGGCTGAGGCCGCAGGCATCCCGCGCGACAAGTTGGCAGTTGATCCCGGCATCGGCTTTGGCAAAACCCTGCAGCACAACCTGACTTTGCTCGCGCGGTTGTCGCTGTTCCATAACCTTGGCGTCCCGGTGCTGTTGGGGGCCTCGCGCAAGCGCTTTATCGGCACGATCAGCGCTGAATCCGATGCGCAAAAACGCCTGCCCGGCAGTTTGGCGGTGGCTTTGGCCGGGGTGGCGCAGGGGATGCAGATGATCCGCGTGCATGATGTGGCCGAGACTCGGCAGGCTTTGTCCTTGTGGCAGGCGGCAACAACAGGAGGCGAGGCATGACCCGCAAACTTTTCGGCACCGATGGCGTGCGCGGCACCGCCAACACCTATCCGATGACTGCTGAGATGGCGTTGAAACTGGGCGCCGCAGCGGGGCGGTTCTTCCGCCGCGCCGGCAGCACCGCGCATCGGGTGGTGATCGGCAAGGACACGCGGCTTTCGGGTTATATGCTGGAGAATGCTTTGACGGCGGGCTTGACCAGCACGGGAATGAACGTGCTGCTGCTTGGCCCGGTGCCGACGCCGGCGGTGGGGTTCCTGACCCGTTCGATGCGGGCCGATCTGGGGGTGATGATTTCTGCCTCCCACAACCCGCACCACGACAACGGCATCAAATTCTTCGGCCCGGATGGCTTCAAGCTGTCCGATGCCGCCGAGATCGAGATTGAGGCGATGGTCGAAGCTGATATCGCACTCGCCCCGCCCGAAGACATCGGTCGCGCCAAAAGGATCGACGATGCGGTGGGGCGCTATCAGGAATTCGTCAAGACCACCTTTCCGGGCGGGCTGCGGCTGGACGGGCTGAAGGTGGTGATCGACTGCGCCAACGGGGCCGCCTACAAAGCCGCGCCGGAAGTGCTGTGGGAATTGGGGGCCGAGGTGATCCCGGTCGGCGTCAGCCCGAACGGCAAGAATATCAACCAGCGCTGCGGGTCGACCTATACCCAGACTGCGGCTGAGGCCGTGGTGGCGCATGGCGCGCATGTGGGCATCAGTCTGGATGGCGATGCGGACCGGGTGATGATTTTGGATGAGACGGGCCGGGTCGCCGACGGCGATCAGATCATGGCGCTGCTGGCGGGGCGTTGGGCGGATGAGGGGCGGTTGCAGGGCGGTACTTTGGTCGCCACCGTGATGTCCAATCTGGGGCTGGAGCGGTTCATGACGGGCCGGGGCCTGCGGCTGGAACGCACCTCGGTGGGGGACCGCTATGTTGTCGAGGCAATGCGGCGCGGTGGCTTCAATCTCGGCGGCGAACAGTCTGGCCATATCGTGATGACCGATTATGCCACCACCGGGGATGGGCTGATCGCGGGCTTGCAGTTTTTGGCCGAGATGGCGCGGTCGGGGTTGGCTGCGAGTGAATTGGTCCGTCAGTTTGAAACCGTGCCGCAGATGCTGAAAAATGTCCGCTACGCGCCGGGGTTGGAGCCTTTGAAGGCCGCCGCCGTGAAAGCGGTGATTGCGGCGAAGGAAGCCGAGATCAAGGGCAAGGGACGGATATTGATCCGCAAATCCGGCACCGAGCCGCTGATCCGGGTGATGGCGGAATGTGAGGATGAGGTGATGCTGCGCTGCGTGGTGGATGAGATTGTGGGGGCGGTTCAGGCTGCGGTTTGACGGCGTGTCCACGCGTGGACAAAATCTGGATCACATAAAATCAATGGGTTAGGGTGGGCTTGTTTAGGAAGTTTTAACCTTTTGAGGTGGTTTTTTGAAATACGCCGGGGCCACCGTCGACATTGCTTGGACGATTATTGATTGGGCCTTTAAGCGAGCTACAACGCTGCGCAATTTCACAGCTTACTTCCCAGACAGGGGTGGTTTCGTTGAAGCCATGGAAAAAATTGAAATTTCTGCTTCAGCCAACCGATCAGGACTAATCCTAGAGCGGTTCTTCCGGTTTAGGATCCCTGCCTCCGCCTTGGTTAAGATCACTATGCGGTAATTCGTGCGGATGAAATCGAGAATCTGCTTGTCAGTGTCGCCCGCGCCAACCCGTTCGATGATCTTCTGCGCGTAGGCCCGTTGCGGCTGCACGTGCTCAATATATAGCTGGTCTATCTGATCGCGGACCGCATTAGCCGCTTCGCTGAATTCGGCTGGCGAGGGGCTCTTTTTCAGCGAGTTGATGTGTGACACGCCGGGATAGCAGACGCGCTGGCTCAAAATGTCTAAGATGCGTTCGACTGAATGAATAGCTCCGCCGTTATCGGTAAAACCTGCCGCGATTGCCCTATTCCGTGCATCAATAAACAGACGAAGGACCGGCAGCAGGTTTTCTTGCGTATACTTGTTCATTTACGATACTCGTCACCGCCGCCACACAGCGCAACATTGAACGCAATAAGCGCCCTGTGTTCGGTGGTGCCGTAAAGTGCGTTTTTGACTCAGCAAACACATGACCTGTGGCGCGTTCTGACAAGTGAACTATAGCATAAGAGCGCAAATGAAGAAGGCCAGAGGTTTCCCCCCGGCCTTTGATCGTGCCGTAGGATGCGCTTCAGCGCACCAAACTCAGTTCCGCGCGCGGTCGACCATCTTGCCCTTGGAAATCCAAGGCATCATGTCGCGCAGCTTTTTGCCGACCAGTTCGATCTGATGCTCGTCGTTCGAACGGCGCGAGGCTTTGATCGTTGGCTGACCCACGGCGTTTTCCAGCATGAAGTCGCGGACGAACTTGCCGGATTGGATGTCGGACAGCACGGCTTTCATGCGGGCTTTCGTCTCATCATACGGCAGGATGCGCGGGCCGGAGACGTACTGGCCGTATTCTGCGGTGTTGCTGATCGAGTAATCCATGTTGGCGATGCCGCCTTCATAGATCAGATCGACGATCAGTTTCACTTCGTGCAGGCATTCGAAATACGCCATTTCCGGCTCGTAGCCGGCTTCCACCAGCGTCTCAAAGCCCATACGGATCAGCTCGACCAAGCCACCGCAAAGCACGGCTTGTTCGCCGAACAGGTCGGTTTCGCATTCTTGGCGGAAGTTGGTCTCGATGATGCCGGAACGACCGCCACCGATGCCCGAGCAATAGGACAGGCCGATTTCCATCGCTTTGCCGGTCGCATCGGTGTGGACAGCCACAAGGCAAGGCACGCCGCCGCCTTTGGTGTATTCGCCGCGCACGGTATGGCCGGGGCCTTTGGGGGCCATCATGATGATGTCGACGCCCTTTTTCGGCTCGATCAGGCCGAAATGGATGTTCAAACCGTGGGCGAAGGCAATCGCCGCACCTTCACGGATGTTGTCGTGGACGTATTTCTTGTAGGTTTCGGCCTGCAATTCGTCGGGCATGGTGAACATGATCAGGTCGGCCCAAGCTGCGGCTTCGGCGATGCCCATGACCTTCAGGCCTTCGCCTTCGGCTTTCTTGGCGGAAGGCGAGCCTTCGCGCAGAGCCACCACAAGGTTCTTCGCGCCCGAATCGCGCAGGTTCAGCGCATGGGCGTGGCCTTGGCTGCCGTAGCCGAGGATGGCGACTTTTTTGTCTTTGATGATGTTCACATCGCAGTCGCGGTCGTAATAAACGCGCATTTGGGCGCTCCTTCTTGGTTTGATGGGCGCAGCATAGGGATTTTCACGGTGTTTCGCGTGCATTGTTTGACTATTTTTGCGAATTTATGGATAGATCATGCGTTGAAATTTGAATTGGCGATGAAATCATGCAGCTAGACGACGCCGACCGCAGGATTTTGCGCCATCATCTGAGCGAGCCTGCCTTGACGCGCAGCGCCTTGGCGGATCGGGCAGGGGTGACGCAGGCCACCCTGTCGCGGCGGTTGGAGCGGTTGGCGCAGGCCGGGGTGATTGCGCCGGCGCGGGCGGTGATTGACTGGCGCAAGCTGGGCTATGAGGTGGAGGTCAGCTTGCGCTTCACGCTGGATAAGACCAATCTGCGGGCGTTTGACGAGTTTATTGCCGCTGCGCGGGAGGTGCCGGAGGTGGTGACGATTGAGACATTCTTAGGCCGGGTGGATGTGCGGCTGAACGTGATCGCGCGGGATATGGCGCAGTATCAAGAGGTCTATCGGCGGCGGATTCTGGCCTTGCCGCATATTGCCGAAGTGGATGCGCTGATGCTGATTGCGACGATCAAGGATTCTGAAGGATTGCCGTTGTGATGGATCTGGATGATCTGGACCGGGCGATTTTGCGCGCTTTAAGCTTGGATGCCAGCGTGTCGGCGGGGGAATTGGGGCGGCGGTTGGGGCTGTCGCAACCCGCAGCATGGCGCCGGGTGAAGCGGCTGGAAGATGCCGGGGTGATTGCGGGCGCGCGGGTCGATGCCGACCGCGCGGCTTTGGGCTTTGGCGTGACGGTGTTTCTGGGGGTCAAGCTGGCCACGCGCGGGCTGGTCAGCTTGGAGGATTTTGAGCGCGCGGTGGGCGCGATCCCCGAAGTGCAGGTGGTGCAGCATGTGCTGGGGCTGTTCGATTACCGCCTGCGGGTGGTGGCGCGCGACATTGCGGATTTTGAGCGGGTTTTGCGCCGTAGGATCATGACTCTGCCGGGGGTGGGGCAGGTGGAGGCGAATGTGCTTTTGACCGAGGAGCGGCGGCCCGGGCCTTTGGGGTAGCGGATTTTCAGGATTTGCCGACAGCAGTCTTCTGCGAAAACCGCGAAGGAGGTGTCGGTTTTCACGCGGCGTTGGCGGAAATTGGCGCTAGATTGCGGGCAAAGCTTTGCAAGGAGAGACCCGATGAAACTGCCACATGCTCATGTTGACCCGGACGGATTGGAAGAATTCTCGGTGGTGTTCACCGACCGCAGCTTGAACCACATGTCGGCGAAGTTTCAGGGCGTGATGCGCGAGGTTTCGGGGCTGCTGCGCGAGGTTTACAACGGGAGCGCCGTGGCTTTGGTGCCGGGGGGCGGCACCTATGCGATGGAAGCGGTGGCGCGGCAGTTCGGGCAGGGCTCGGCTTTGATCGTGCGCAACGGCTGGTTTTCCTATCGCTGGAGTCAGATTTTTGAGGCGGGCGGGTTTGCCGAGCCTGTGGTGGTGATGGCGCGGGCGAGCGGAAATGGGGCGCAGGCGGCGTTTGCGCCGCCGCCGGTCGAGGAGGTTTGCGCCAAGATCCGTGAGGTGCGCCCGGATGCGGTGTTTGCGCCGCATGTGGAGACCTCCAGCGGTATTATTTTGCCGGATGACTATATCGCGGCGGTGGCGGCGGCGGCGCAGGAGGTGGGCGCGCTGATGGTGCTTGATTGCATCGCGAGCGGTTGCGTCTGGGTGGATATGGCGGCGCTGGGGGTGGATGTGTTGATTTCGGCGCCGCAGAAGGGCTGGTCGGCGTCTCCGGCGGTCGGGATCGTGGTGATGAGCGCGCTTGCGGAGGCGCGACTGGCGGAGACCACGTCGAACAGTTTCGCGTTGGATTTGAAGAAGTGGCGGTCGATCATGGCGGCTTATGAGGGCGGTGGGCATGCCTATCATGCCACGATGCCGACGGATGCGATCGTGGGGTTCAGGGACGCGATGCTGGAAACCCGCGCGATGGGGTTTGATGTCGCCAAGGCTGCCCAGTGGGAATTGGGGACGGCGGTGCGGGCTTTGTTGGCCGAAAAGGGCGTGGCTTCGGTGGCGGCGGTGGGATTTCAGGCTCCGGGGGTGGTGGTGAGTTTCACCGAGGATCCGGCGGTGCAAAACGGATCAAAATTCCGCGCTTTGGGGATGCAGATTGCCGCCGGGGTGCCGTTGCAGGTGGGGGAGGGGGCGGAGTTCCGCACCTTCCGGCTGGGGCTGTTTGGCTTGGATAAGCTGGCGGATGTGGCGGCCACGGTGGCGCGGTTGCGGCGCGGGGTGGAGGCGGTTTTGTGAGTGTCCACGCGTGGACAGAGGTGGAATTTGTTCTGAATCAAGGGGTTCATCTGGGGCGTTAACCCTTTGGTAAGCATTTAATGTCACGGCGACGACACGGCGACGATTTTCGGGAAGGCCGAAAATCGTGGTCTTGTGGCGCGGGTCTGCTGGACCTGATGCGGCGTGAAGGGGGAGGCTGTGGGATGCCTCCGGCGGGGATATTTGTGCAGAGAGGATGACCTGAAGAAAGGATAGACCGATTGGGCCGGGCCACGATTTTCGTGTTGAAAATCGTCTTGGAGGCCGCCTCAGGTTTGCGAGCCACCTACGGTGAGGCCGCCGATCAGCAGGGTGGGTTGACCGACGCCGACGGGCACCCATTGGCCTGCCTTGCCGCAGTTGCCGATGCCGGGGTCGAGGGCAAGGTCGTTGCCGATGGCGCGGATTTGTTTGAGGGCGGTGGCGCCGTCGCCGATCAGGGCGGCACCTTTCACCGCCTCACCGATCACGCCGTTTCTGACACGGTAGGCTTCGGTGCAGGAGAACACGAATTTGCCGTTGGTGATATCGACTTGGCCGCCGCCGAAGCCTACGGCGTAGATGCCGTCTTTGAGGCTGGCGACGATGCCAGCGGGGTCGTCTTTGCCCGACAGCATATAGGTGTTGGTCATGCGGGGCATCGGGATATGGGCGTAGCTTTCGCGGCGGCCGTTTCCGGTGGCGGCAACGCCCATCAGGCGGGCGTTTTGGCGGTCTTGCATGTAGCCGACCAAGCGGCCGTCTTCGATCAGGGTGTTCTTCTGCGAGGGGGTGCCTTCATCGTCAACGCTGATGCTACCGCGACGGTTGGGGATGGTGCCATCGTCCAGCACGGTGACGCCGGGGGCGGCGATCATTTGGCCCATCAGGTCCGCAAAAGCAGAGGTTTTCTTGCGGTTGAAGTCGCCTTCAAGGCCGTGGCCGATGGCTTCGTGCAACAGGATGCCGGGCCAGCCGGGGCCGAGCACCACATCCATCATGCCAGCGGGGGCGGGGACGGCATCGAGGTTGACGAGGGCGATGCGCAGGGCCTCTTTCAGCATCGGTTGCCAGTGGCTCGGCTGCATCAGCCCTGCGAGGCCATAGCGGCCACCGCCACCCGTGCCGCCTTGTTCGCGCTTGCCATTGGCTTCGATGATCACCGAGACGTTCATCCGGGCCATCGGGCGCACATCTGTATAGCGCAGACCTTCGGGGCGCAGGATTTCGACCTCTTGCAGGCCCGCGGCGATGGTGGCCGAGACTTGCACCACGCGGGGATCAAGCGCGCGGGCATAGGCGTCGATTTCTTTCAAGAGATCAATTTTCACCGCGAAAACCGCGTCGGCCATCGGATCGGCGTCGCTGTAGAGTTTGATATTGCTGCGTTTGGGGGCATCTGCGAGGGTGCCGCCGCCGTCACCTACGGCAAGTCGGGCGGTCTCAGAGGCGCGTTTCAGCGCGGATTCTGAGATTTCGGTCGAATGGGCGTAGCCTGCGACTTCGCCGCGCACGGCGCGCAGGCCAAAACCTTCGGAGGCGTCGTAGCTGGCGGTTTTGATGCGGCCGTCATCCAGCACGATGGCTTCCGAGCGGCGGCGTTCAAAGAACAACTCGCCGTCATCTGCGCCTGCGGTGGCTTCGCGCAGGGTGGCGAGGGCGGTGGCTTCATCGAGAAGGGATTCAAACGGGCGGAACGGGGCGTCGGTTGTGGCGGTGGACATCAGGACAGGGCCTTTCAGGGCGCGATTTGGCCCGGTTGTAGCGAACTTAGGCCGCGGGCCGGGGCATCGCAAGGCGGGGTTTGGGGTTTTCGTAGTGCGCAGGGCAGCGATTGCCAGCGTCAAGCCGTGGGATTTTTGCTTTGATCTTGGTCAACTGGCGCGGTTTTGCCGCAGCTTACTCTTGTCGGGAAGCGGCTAATATGGTTTCACAGGCCAGAGATAACGGGATTCTGCCCCCTGTTTGGGCATGGTCAAAAAGGCGGCGTGAAAGCTGCCCTTGGATACGGGAAATGAACATGCGTCTTAAGTCGACTTTCAACGCTGTTGCGGCTGCCAGCCTTGGTCTGCTTATGCAGCCTAGCTTCGCTCTGGCGCAGGCTTTGGAAACCGTGGGGGCTCCGGTTCCGTATGGCACCGAGCATCAGCCAGCGGCGACCAACATCGCCCGCGATCTGCAATGGCTGGATCACATGATCCTGATCATCATCACGGTGATCGTGGCGTTTGTGACCTTACTGCTGGCCTATATCATTGTGCGTTACAACCGGAAGCGGAACCCGGTGCCAGCGACCTTCACGCATAACTCGCCGTTGGAAGTGGCGTGGACGATCATCCCGATCCTGATTCTGGTGTTCATCGGCTCGTTCTCGTTGCCGGCTTTGTTCACCCAGCAGGAAATTCCGGTGGCGGATATCACCATCAAGGCGACGGGCAACCAGTGGTATTGGTCGTATGAATACCCGGATGTGAAGGTCGGTGAGGCCGATACGCTGAAGTTTGACGCTTTCCGTATTGATGGCGCGATGAAGATTGACGATCCGGCGGCGGGCTGGGGTGATGATCAGCCGATGTCGACCGCTGAAGTGATGAGCGATGTGGCGGTGAAGAAGCTGGCCTATTACGGCTACACCAAGGAAGATTTCCTGCTGGCCACCGACAATGCTGTGGTGATCCCGGTGGGCAAGACTGTGGTGATGCAGGTGACGGGCGCGGATGTGATCCACGCTTGGGCGATGCCTGCGTTTGGTGTGATGCAATCGGCTGTTCCGGGGCGTCTGGGCCAGTTGTGGTTCAAGGCCGAGCGTGAGGGCATTTACTTTGGCCAATGCACCACGCTTTGCGGCAAGGATCATGCCTATATGCCGATCACCGTCAAGGTTGTGAGCCAAGCCGCCTATGATGCGTGGATCGCGCAGGCCACAACGACGGGCAATCTGCGGCTCGCGGCGAACTGAGACCCAAGCGACGGCACAGCGGGCCTCCGGTACTGGGGGCCCGCGTTAGACCAGAAAGCCAGGACGTTATGACCGATATCCGGTCTTTTGAGGCCCCGAAAGAAGCGGGATTTGGCGATTTCGTGCAGCTGTTGAAGCCGCGCGTGATGTCGCTTGTGGTGTTTACCGCGATGGTGGGGCTGTTGGTGGCGCCGGTGCATCTGCATCCGGTGGTGGCGTTCACCGCGATCCTGTTCATTGCTTTGGGCGCTGGCGCGTCTGGGGCGCTGAATATGTGGTGGGATGCTGATATTGACGTGATCATGCGCCGCACCAAGGGGCGTCCGGTGCCTGCGGGGCTGGTGCAGCCGGGCGAGGCTTTGGCGATTGGGCTGGCGCTGTCGGGTATCTCGGTGGTGATGCTGGCGCTGGCGACGAATATTCTGGCGGGGGCGCTGCTGGCGTTCACGATTTTCTTTTATGCCGTCGTGTATTCGATGTGGCTGAAGCGGTCTACGCCGCAGAATATCGTGATTGGCGGGGCGGCGGGCGCGTTCCCGCCGATGATTGGTTGGGTGGCGGCGACCGGGTCTGTCTCGGTGGAAGCGGCGCTGATGTTCATGCAGATCTTCATGTGGACGCCGCCGCATTTCTGGGCTTTGGCTTTGTTCATGAACGAGGATTACTCGAAAGCCGGGGTGCCGATGCTGACGGTGACGCATGGCAAGAAGGTCACGCGCAATCATGTGCTCGGCTATACTTTGGCGCTGATCCCGTTTGCGATTGGCCTTGGCTTTACCTCAATCGGTGGGCCGGTCTATCTGGCGGTGTCGGTGTTGCTGAACGCCGAATTCCTGCGCGGGGCGTATCGGATCTGGAAGCGGGACGAAGTGATGGCCGAGGCCGACAGCTACAAGGTTGAAAAGGCGGTGTTCCGCTTCTCGCTGCTGTATCTGTTCCTGCATTTCACCGCGCTGTTGGTTGAGGCTGTGCTGCACAGCTCTGGCATGGGGGGCTGGTGATGGCATTTCCGGCACCGGAACATGAGATTCACCGCAGGCGGTTTTCGCGCAATCTGGGCGTCGGGCTGGCTTTGACCTGCTTTGTCGCGCTGGTGTTCGCGCTGACCGTGGTGAAGGTGACGCAGGGCGATATGGGCCATGCCAATGATGCGCCGGGGATGCTGGGATCGACGGTGCCGATTGCACCGGAAGAACCCGCTCCCGCGCCTGCTGCTGGGGCGGTGAGCCCATGAAGAAATCAGTCGACGCACAGAAGAAAACCGCCGCCTTGCTGGCTGGGGTTGCGGCTGTGATGCTGTCGCTTAGTTTTGCCGCCGTGCCGTTTTACAACTGGTTTTGTCGGGTCACGGGCTATGCGGGCACCACGTCGGTGGCCGCGCAGGGCGCGGATGAAATCCTCGACCAGACGGTGAAGATCCGCTTTGACGCCTCGCTGGAAGCCGGGATGCCGTGGGAGTTTCGCGCGGTGCAGCCCTCGATGGAGCTGCGCATCGGTGAAACGGGCCTCGCGTTCTTTGAGGCCTATAACCCGACCGACAAAGCCGTCGGCGGGCAGGCCAGCTATAACGTCACGCCAGATCAATCGGGTGGTTATTTCACCAAGATTGAATGTTTCTGCTTCACCGAGCAGGTGTTGCAACCGCATGAGCGGGTGCAGATGCCGGTCAGCTTTTACGTCGATCCGTCGATTGTGAAAGACCCCGAAGCCAGCCTGATCAAAGAGATCACGCTGTCTTATACCTTCCACGTCGCTGATATTCCGCAAAAGCAGGCCGCCAATACGGCAGCGCCCGCTCTTGCCGAGACACCCGCCAAGCTTATAGAATAAGACCAAGAAAACCGAGGGAACCCAAACATGGCCCACGCCAAGAACCACGACTACCACATTCTTCCGCCGTCGATCTGGCCGTTTTTCGGGGCCGTCAGCGCGTTTGTCATGCTGTTTGGCGCGGTGCTGTGGATGCACGGCTCGCATCCTTTCGTGGGGCTGATCGGCCTCGCGGGGGTGCTGTACACCATGTATGCGTGGTGGTCGGAAGTGGTGCATGAGGGCCAGACCGGCGATCATACGCCCGTCGTGCGGATCGGCCTGCGTTATGGCTTCATCCTGTTCATCATGTCGGAAGTGATGTTCTTCTCGGCTTGGTTCTGGACCTTCTTCAAGCACGCGATGTACCCGATGGGGCCGCTGTCGCCGCTGAAAGATGGCGTCTGGCCGCCGGAAGGCATCGTGTTGTTCGACCCGTGGCATCTGCCCTTGATCAACACGCTGATCCTTTTGTGCTCGGGCTGTGCCGCGACTTGGGCGCACCACGCGCTAGTGCATGAGAACAACAACCGTTCGGCGATGAAGCAGGGCTTGATCCTTGCGATTGTGCTGGGGATGCTGTTCACCTTCTTCCAAGCCTATGAATACAGCCACGCGGCGTTTGGCTTTGCGGGCAACATCTATGGCGCGCCGTTCTTCATGGCGACGGGCTTCCACGGTTTCCATGTGGTGATCGGCACGATTTTCCTGACGATCTGCCTGATCCGTACCTACAAGGGCCATTTCACGCCGGAACAGCATGTGGGCTTTGAGGCTGCGGCTTGGTACTGGCACTTCGTCGACGTGGTCTGGTTGTTCTTGTTCGCTGCCGTCTACATCTGGGGCAGCCACTAACCATCTCGGACAGCGCGCGGGCCCCGGTGGCCCGCGCAGCGTTTTCAAGGTTTGCTGATGAAATTCCGTCTGATGTCTGCGCTGCTGCTGGGTTTGGCCGGCGTGGGTTTTTTGTGCAGCCTTGGCCTCTGGCAAGTGCAGCGCATGTACGAAAAGCGCGCGCAACTGGATGAGATGACGGCGGGGATTTCCGAACCTGCGGTGGTGGTGCCGAAGGTCTTGGACCCAGAGAAGGATCGCTACCGCCCAGTGATCGCGGCGGGGCGGTTTACCGATGAGACTTTGTATGTGCTGTCTGGCCAGCCGATGATCGGGGCCGGGGTGCAGGTGATCTCGGTTCTGCAAATGGCGGGCGGGCGGCGTTTGCTGGTGGATCGCGGGTTTTTGCCGGATGACGAAAAGCACAAGACCTTGCATGTCACCGATCTGACGGTGCAGGGCAACCTGATGTGGCCGCGTGATTCCAATCAATACACGCCGCCACCGGATGCCGCGACGGGGATGTGGTTTGCGCGGGATGCGGTGGTGATGGCGCAGGTTTTGCATACAGAGCCGACATTTATTGTCGCGCGTTTGCCAACCGGTGACGGCATTGAGGCGATGCCGGTCGACACTTCGACTATTCCAAATGACCATTGGGGCTATGCGATCACTTGGTTTTCGCTGGCTTTCGTGTGGGCGATGATGACAGCGGGTCTGGTCTGGCGTATCAGGCGGCAAATCTAGGGGGAACGGATGCGGTATATCTCGACGCGGGGGCAGGCTCCGGTTTTGACGTTCGGCGAAGCGATGATGACGGGGCTGGCGCGCGATGGCGGGCTGTATGTGCCGGAAGTGGTGCCGGCTTTGTCGAAGGCTGAGATTTCCGCCATGGCGGGGCTGCCCTATGAGGAGGTCGCGTTCCGGGTGATGCGGCCGTATTTGGGCTCGACCTTTAGCGATGCCGAGTTCAAGGGGCTGATTGCCAAGGCCTATGCCGGGTTTGGCCATGCGGCGCGGGCGCCTTTGGTGCAACTGGGGCCGAACCATTTCCTGCTGGAGCTGTTTCACGGGTCTACGCTGGCGTTCAAAGACTTCGCCATGCAGTTGATTGGCCAGATGATGCAGGCGGCACTGGCCAAGACCGGGGAGCGGATTACGATTGTCGGGGCGACGAGCGGCGATACCGGGTCGGCGGCGATGGAGGCGTTTCGGGGCCTCGCCAATGTCGATCTGTTTATCCTGTATCCGCATGGCCGGGTCAGCGATGTGCAGCGCTGCCAGATGACCACGCCGTCGGAGGCGAATGTCTACGCCTTGGCGATGGATGGCGATTTTGATGATTGCCAAGCCCGCGTGAAGGATATGTTCAACGATTTCGGCTTCCGCGATGGCGTGCGGCTGGCGGGGGTGAATTCGATCAACTGGGCGCGGGTTTTGGCGCAGGTGGTGTATTATTTCTACGCCGCCGTGGCCTTGGGCGCGCCGGATCGCTCTGTCAGCTTCACCGTGCCGACGGGCAATTTCGGCGACATTTTCGCGGGCTATATCGCGCGCAAGATGGGGTTGCCGATTGAGCAGTTGGTGATCGCGACCAATCAGAATGACATTCTCGACCGGGCGATGAAGACCGGGGATTATGTGCAGAACGGGGTGACGGCGTCGATCTCGCCGTCGATGGACATTCAGGTCAGCTCGAACTTTGAGCGCGCGTTGTTTGACGCTTATGGCCGCGATGGTGCGGCGATTTCGGCGTTGATGGACGAGTTGAAGGCGGGCGGTTTCCATATTTCCCAAGGGGCGCTGGCGATGCTGCGCGAGACGTTTGCTTCTGGGCGCTGTTCGGAAGAAGAAACCACGGCGACGATTCAGCGGGCCTATGCGCAGACCGGGGAAATCCTGTGTCCACATTCCGCCGTGGGCGTGAAAGTGGCTGAGGAACATCTGGGCGACGCGCCGATGATCACCCTCGCCACAGCGCATCCGGCGAAGTTTCCCGATGCGGTGGAAGCTGCGATGGGCACCCGGCCCCAACTCCCCCCCCGCATGGCGGACTTGTTCGCGCGCCCGGAACGTGTCACGCGTGTGCCCAATGATCTGGGCGCTTTGCAGGCGCTGATCCGCGAAAGGATTGCCCGTTGACGCTTCGCCTGACCACTCTGCCGAACGGTTTTCGCATTGTCACCGAACACATGCCGGGGCTGCTGTCTGCCAGCGCCGGGATTTGGGTGATGGCGGGCGGGCGGCATGAGAAGCCGCAGCAGAACGGCATCGCGCATTTTCTGGAGCATATGGCGTTCAAGGGCACCAAGCGGCGGACGTCGTTGCAGATTGCCGAGGAAATTGAGGATGTTGGCGGCTACATCAACGCCTATACCTCACGCGAGATGACCGCCTATTATGCACGGGTGTTGCAGGCGGATGTCGGCCTCGCCCTCGACGTGATCGGCGATATTGTCCTCAGCCCCGCCTTCGACAAGAAGGAAATCGAGGTTGAGCGGCATGTGATCTTGCAGGAAATCGGGCAGGCTTTGGATACGCCGGATGATATCGTGTTCGATTGGCTGCAAGAGGCGTCTTACCCGGATCAGGCGTTTGGCCGCACGATTCTGGGGCCGGAGGAGCGGGTTTCGTCCTTCACCCGCAAGGATCTGCAGGGCTTTGTGGCTGAACATTATGGCCCCGGCCAGATGATTTTGGCGGCGGCTGGCGCGGTCGATCACGATGCAATTGTGAAACAGGCCGAGGCGATGTTTGGCTGCATGAAGGCCAAGCCCGCGACCACCTTCCAAGCCGCGACCTTCAAGGGCTCGGAACGCCGCGAGGTCAAGGATCTGGAGCAGGTGCATTTCGCCATGGCGTTTGATGCGCCGGGCTATCGGCATCCGGATGTCTATACGGCGCAGGTCTATGCGATGACGATGGGCGGCGGCATGTCGAGCCGTCTGTTCCAGAAGGTGCGCGAGGAACGCGGCCTCTGCTATTCGATCTTCGCGCAATCGGGCGCCTATGAGGATGCCGGGCAGATCACTTTATATGCAGGCACCAGTGCCGAGGAAATCGGCGAGCTGACCCAGATCACCATGGATGAGTTAAAGCGCGCGGCGGATGATATGTCGGAAGCCGAGGTGGCGCGGGCGCGGACGCAGATCAAGGCCGGGATGTTGATGGGGCTGGAAAGCCCGTCGTCTCGGGCTGAACGCATCGCGCGGTTGCTTGCGATTTACGGCCGGGTGCCGGGGGTGGATGAGGCTGTCGCGCGGATTGATGCGGTGACGGTGGCCGATGTGCGGCGCTATGCCGGGGAACTGGCCGAGGCCGATGCGGCGCTGGCGCTTTATGGTCCGGTTGAGGCAGCGCCCTCGCTGGAGGATATTCGCAAGCGACTGGCGGCCTGAATGCTGTCGTTTCGCCGCAGGCCCGTCGTTGAAACCGAGCGGATGACGCTGCGGTTGCCTGCCCATTCCGATTACAAAGCCTGGGCAGGTCTGCGCGAAGCTTCGGTGGAGCATCTGCGGCCATGGGAGCCGGTTTGGGTGCATGATCATTTGTCGCGCAAGGCGTTTACCAACCGGGTCTATTGGGCCGGGCGGGCCGAGGCCACGGGGACGGCGCTGCCGATGCTGATGTTCCGGCGCGACGATCATCAGTTGTTGGGCGCGGTGACGCTGGACAATATCCGCCGTGGCCCGGTGCAGGCGGGCACGATGGGCTATTGGATTGGTGCCGATTTCGCGCGCCGGGGCTATATGAAGGAAGCGGTGCAGGCTTTGGTGCATTTTTCCTTTGCGCAACTGGATCTTTCCCGGATCGAAAGCGCCTGTTTGCCGGAAAATATCGCCTCGCGCGGGGTGCTGGAGAAATCCGGCTTTAAATATGAAGGCGTGGCGCAATCTTATTTGCAAATCAACGGGCGCTGGCGGAACCATGTGTTATACGCCAACTTACGGAACGACCGACGTGGTCGCACGGACGTAGGCTAATCCTACGCCGGAGCGGGTGGGGTCCTGTCTGGAGAGCCCTATGAGTGAAGTGAAAGTCCTGCTGCTGCGCGGCGTGAATGTGTCGGGCGCCAACCGCCTGCCGATGCCGGAATTCCGGCAAATGCTGTTAGAACAAGGGCTTCAGCAAATCCACACCCATCTGCAAAGCGCAATGCGGTGTATCTTGATCCGGGCGTGGCCGGGGTTGAGACGAAAATCACCACGGCGATGAAAGAGCGTTTCGGCTTTGCACCGCCGATGTTCGTGATGACGCTGAAGGAATACGATGCGATTTTGGCGGCGAACCCGTTCAAAAAACAGGGCGCTGCGGATGGCGCTGCGGTGCATATCTGGTTTTTGGCAAGCCCGGCGTCGGCTGTGGCGGTGCAGGCTTTGTCCGCCCATGCGGCGAATGGCGAGTCGATCTTGTTTACTGACAAGGCGCTCTATCTGCTAGCACCGAACGGAATCGGGCGGTCAGTGCTGGCGACCAAGCTGGAGGCGGGTTTGAGCATGGTGAAAACCGCGCGCAACTATACTTCGGCCACGGCGATTGCGGCTTTGGCGCGCACGATTGCCGTTTGAAGCGCGGCTTTGAGCCTTGAGTGAGACGAGAAGATGCTGAACCCTGCCGATCCTGCGTTTGTTGACCATTTGCGTGGGCTGCTACCCGAGGGCGCATTGCACGCACCAGAGCCGCGTTATCTGGAAGAACCGCGCGGGCGTTGGCAGGGTTTGGCGGGGGTGGTGGCGCTGCCTCGGACGGTGGGGGAAGTGGCGGTGGTGGTGCGGGCTTGTGCTGAGGCCCGTGTCGGCATCGTGCCTTGGGGCGGTGGCACCGGGCTGGTTGGCGGGCAGTTGATGTCCGAGGGGCCCGCGCCGGTGGTGCTGTCGTTGGAGCGGATGGCGGGCCTGCGCGGGTCTTATCCTGACGAGAACGTGTTGGTGGTCGAGGCCGGGATGATCCTTGCCGATGTCCAGCGCCATGCGGGCGATCTGGGCCGGGTGTTTCCGCTGGCTTTGGCCTCGGAGGGGACGTGCCGGATTGGGGGTAATCTTTCGACCAATGCGGGCGGTTTGAACGTGTTGCGCTACGGCAATGCGCGGGACTTGTGTCTTGGGATTGAGGCGGTTCTGCCGGATGGCAGCGTTTTCAACGGCTTGAAGCGGCTGCGCAAGGATAACACCGGCTATGACCTGCGGCATCTGCTGATCGGGGCTGAGGGGACTTTGGGGATTATTACCGCCGCCAGCCTGCGCCTATTCCCGGTGCCGGGGGTGGTGGGGACGGCGCTGTTGGCGGTGGAAAGCCCTGCGGCTGCGCTGAAACTGCTGTCGCTGGCGCAAGAACGGTTGTCGGGGATGGTCAGCGCGTTTGAGTTGATCGGCCGGATGGGGTTGGAGTTTCTGGCCGAACGTATCCCAGAGGTGAAATCGCCGATCGGCATGCCGGAGTGGATGGTTCTGATCGAGATCGGCCTGCCCAGCGGTTTCGGGTCTGCCGAGGATCATCTGGGCGGGCTGTTTGAGGCGGGGCTGGCGGCGGGTTTGGTGTCGGATGGGGTGATTGCGGCCTCGGAAAGCCAGCGGGCGGGGCTCTGGCGGATTCGCGAGGCGATCCCAGAGGCGAACCGGATGATTGGGGCGGTCAGCAGCCATGATATTTCGGTGCCCTTGGGGCTGGTGGCGGAGTTTATCGCCAAGGCGGGGCCGCGACTGGCGGCTTTGGGGGATTTCCGGGTGAATTGTTTCGGCCATTTGGGCGATGGCAACTTGCATTACAACGTGTTCCCGGCGTTTGGGCGCAGCCGGAAAGACTATGAACATCAACGTGATGCGGTGAAAACCTGCGTGCATGATCTGGTCGATGAGTTGGGCGGTTCGATGTCGGCAGAGCATGGTTTGGGGCGGTTGAAGGTGGATGATCTGGAGCGTTACGGCGATCCGGGCAAGCTTGCGGCGATGCGGGCGATCAAGGCGGCGCTCGACCCGTTGGGGATTATGAATCCGGGCGCGGTGCTAAGGGCGTGACGCGCGCCAAGAGGCCGGAAAACGTGACGTTTTCCGGCACGGATTTTGATGCAAAATCCGGTTTGCTGGGCGGGCCGTCGCGATAAGAAACGCCCTGCCGGAAAACCGACAGGGCGCTGGGGTTGGGTGGGTCACGTGTTGCAAGCAGCGTCACCCTAAGGCTGGGTGAGCCTTAGTAAGCTCGGTGTAGAGCGATTCGGTAAACAGGCCGTTAATGCTGATCGAAATTTGGGGTTTGGGCTGATGAAATATGCCCCCCGCCCCGGCTCAGGGCCGGGGCGGGGGGCTGCGGGCTTAAAGCCCTTCAAAGGCGCAAAGCGCGTGGACTGCCATGCCCATCGCCTCCAGCTTTTTGCGCCCGCCCAGATCGGGCAGATCGACGACAAAGGCGCAGCCGATCACTTGCGCGCCCAAGCGCTCGATCAATTTGATGCCCGCCTCAGCCGTGCCTCCGGTGGCGAGCAGATCATCGACCAGCAGGATTTTCTCGCCCGCCTGCATGGCGTCGTCATGCACCTCGACCACGGCCTCACCATATTCCAGCGTATAGGCTTGGCTGATGGTCTGCCCCGGCAATTTGCCCTTTTTCCGGATCGGCACAAAGCCGGTCGACAGCTGATGCGCGACCGCCCCGCCAAGGATGAAACCACGCGCTTCCAGCCCCACCACCTTATCAATCCGCATCCCGGCATAGGGGCCGAGCAACTGGTCAACGCACATCCGAAAGCCGCGTGGATCGGCGAACAAAGTGGTGACATCGCGGAACAGGATGCCTTCGTGCGGGAAATCGACGATGGTGCGGATGTAGTCTTTGACGGTTTTCTGGGCAGAGGACATCAGGGGGCCTTTCAGAAGTCGGGTCTGTTTACCATCAGCCAGAACACGCCGACAAGGGCGGCGAAGGCGGGCCAACCCAAGGCGAACCAGATGCGGTAGAGTTTATGGGCTTGCGGTGGAAGGGGCGTGCCTTTGGCGAGGGCCTCGGCGGCGAGGTCGCGGATTTTGAGTTGCAGGAATACGACCGGGGCCCAGCACAGGAAGGCCAGCGCGTAGAGCGCGTAGGTGCAAAGCAGCCATGGCTCGGTCAGGCTGTAGCCTGCGAGGTGGATCAGCCACAGGCCGGTGAGGGGTTGGATCACCCCGGCGGGGGTGGTGAAAATCCAGTCGGCCACGACGACGCCGGAGGCGACCGAGTGGATGGTTTCAAGTTTCCCTGTGCGCATCGCCCAGACCATCTGGAATGCGGTGCCCATTCCGGTGCCGAACAGCACGGTCGAGGACAGGATATGCAGCCAGCGGGCGGTCAGATAGGGGTCCATCAGCGTTCCTCGCTCAGGGCAAGATGGGTGAGGATCAGCGCGAGGATGGGCAGGTTTTTGAGAAGGCCGCCGAACGGATCAAGCCAGAGGGCCGGGGCGATCAGGGTCAGCCCAAGGGTGTAGCCCAGCACCATGCCGATTTGCAGGATCGCGGTGGTTTTGGGCCGCCAGTTTTTCAGCAAGGCCAGCCCGAGGGCGGCATCGGCGAGGCCTCCGGCTTTGGCGAGGATCAGCGCGAGGGTGGGCGGCAGGGTGATCTGGGCAAGATAGGTGTCGGGTGGCAGCAGCAGGCCGAGGGCGGCAGAGCTGAGCCAAAGCGCGGCCAATGTCAGGCGGATCAGCGGTTTCAGCAGATAAAGCCGGGCTTGCCACAGGTCTTGCGTGCCCGCCGGGCGGGTTTGCAGGAACGCGGTGAAGGCGCGGGGTTTGTGGTTTAGGCGTGCCAGCAAGGGGGCGGGGTCGGCCAGCACGCCTTGGTTCAGTTGCGCGACCGAGGTGGCCGAGATTGGCCCGATGCTGAGGGCATCCCCGATCTGGCCCAAGCGGCGGGCGAGAGGGAGCGGTATATGCCAAAGCCGGGATTGCGGCAGGTCAAGCCAGCTTTGGGTGGCGCGCAGCAGGCCGATTTGGCTGACGGTCTGCGGCCCGCCGATCTGCCATGTGCCGGGGGTAGGGTTTTGCAGGCATTCAAGTGCCACGGCAGCAAGATCGCTGGCATGGATCGGGTTGAACGGTTGCTCGCCCGTGCCGATCACCGGGGTGACGCAGGGCAAAGCGGCAAGGGCGCGGATCAGCGAGGAGCCGCCGTAGGAAGTGTCTGCCAGCACAAGGCCCGCCCGCAGGATGATGGCTTCGGCGGCGCGGGCGGTGGCTTCGCCTTGGCGGCGCCAGTGGGCGAAGGGGGTGTCGGCCTCGATGCCGATGGCCGAGATCAGCAGGGCTTGGGTGCCGGGGTGGCGGGCGGCATAGGCGGCGGTGGGGGCTTTGACATGCACCGCCTCGAAGGCGTTTGCGGTTCCGGTCAACAGGCCAGCGGCGTTGAGGATATGGGTTTGCGCATCGAGATGCGGCTGCCAGAACGCGGGCGCATGGGTGGCACGGTTGGTGAAATCCGCCTGCAGGGTGGCAAAGCCCATGCGGGCGAGTTTGCTGGGGTGGCGGGCTTGGGCGGTGACGTGGATGCCTTGGTCGCGCAAGTAGAAGGCGATGTGGCGGCCGATGAAACCGTCGGCCCCCAGCAGCAGCACTTTCATGGGAGGACGCGGCCCGCGATGGCGTCGAGTTTGGTAAGAAGCTCGGTGTCGCGTTTGTCGGGGGCTGTCATCAGGGCATAGGTCAGGGCGTGGTCGCAGCCGTGCGGGCAGGTGGGATGATCGGGCAGCAGGGCGGGCAGGTTGGCGACAAGGTTGCGGGCCGCGTTGGCATTGGCGGTCAGGGTCTGGATCACGGCGGCCACGTCGACCGCGCCGTGATCCTGATGCCAGCAATCGAAATCGGTGATCATGGCAAGCGAGGCGTAGCAAAGTTCCGCCTCGCGCGCGAGTTTGGCTTCGGGCATGCCCGTCATGCCGATCACATCGGCGCCCCAGCTGCGGTAGAGGCGGCTCTCGGCGAGGGTGGAGAATTGCGGGCCTTCCATGGCGATATAGGTCGCGGTGGGGTGAGTTTTGATGCCGGCTTGGTTTGCGGCTTCTAGGCAGGCGGCCCCAAGGCGCGGGCAGGTGGGGTGGGCAAGGGAGACGTGGGCGACGCAGCCCATCCCGAAGAAGGATTTCTCGCGGGCGAAGGTGCGGTCGATGTATTGGTCGACCAGCACGAAATCTCCCGGCGCGTAGTCGGGGCGGAGGGAGCCTACGGCGGAGACGGCGAGGATATCGGTGCAGCCGAGGCGTTTCAGCGCGTCAATGTTGGCGCGGTAGGGCACGGAGCTGGGGGAGTGGACGTGGCCGCGACCGTGGCGGGGCAGGAAGGCCATCGGGGTGCCGTTCAGGCGACCGACGAGGATTTCATCGGAGGGTTTGCCCCAAGGGGTGCTGACTTTGACCCAGCTTGCGCCTTCGAGTCCGTCGATTTGATAGACGCCAGAGCCGCCGATTACGCCGATCATGGGGGGCATTTTGGGGTCCTTTGGCTAGGGTTCGGGGGAGTTTAGGCG
>JAYTVN010000039.1:0-13959 GCA_043743975.1 Cypionkella sp. | reverse complement strand
TTTTCCCGGCCGCCTGACCGGCACTGATTTTCAGTTTGTGATCCGGCGCGCCAATATGAAGCAGGGTGCTGCCAAGATCATCAAACGCGAACGTTTCGCAGATCGCAAAAACGCCGACCGGCTGGCTGACAAGGGCTTTATGGCGGCCTTGTGGGCGCAGTTCGGCGAGGAGGTTTTCGAGCGTGGCAATCTGGATGCGGGGCGGCTGTCGTGGCTGTTTGGCCGCGAGGTGGTGCCCGCCGAAGACCCGTTCAACCCGGCGTCTTACGATGCGTTGCTGAAGATCAATCTCAAAGTCGCGCAAGTGTCTTTCCCCGAGATTTTCGCTCCCGATGCCGAGCCGATGGATTTCGGCGATTGGGATGACGACGAGGATCAGGATTAGGCATGATTCCGCGCAAGCCTTTGGCATCTTGGCAGCTATTCGCGCAGGCCTTCGGGCGGGGCGAAACAGGCTTTGCGCCGCGTGCTGGCTTGCGCGATGATCGCTGTGTGCTTGGGGCGTTGCTTGCACCGCAACGTTCCGGGCAAGACTGTTACCCTTTCCCTACCCTCTGGCCTGACTCCTTGCGGGTCAGGCCTTTTTTTGCTTCAGGGTTTGGTGCAGCCTTTGTTTCAGGCGCGGCACTGCTGTGGCGGCTTGTTGCCAGTTGCGCGAAGGCTTGTTTTTTTGGGTTTGCATCGTTGCGGGAAACAGTAGATTCTGCGCAGAGAACAACAACCAAAAGAGGCAGTTCAAAATGCGGAAATCTCTCCTTCTTCTTGCCCTTCTCACCATGCCGCTGGCTGGCTGTCTGCAAGACCCGGCCTCGCGTGGGTTGGCAGGCGCTGCAGCGGGCGCGGCTATTGCCGATGTCACTGACAACAATGCGGTCACGGGCGCGGTCATCGGCGGCCTTGCAGGCGCTGCAACCTGCGGCGTCAACATCGGCCTGCCGCCCTGCTACTGATCTAATCGCCGCTAACGCGGCTAGTGCTATGACGGCCAGTCGGGGTGATCCCTCGGCTGGCCGTTTTGTTTTGCGCGTTCCGGCCCGGACGCGAAGGGGAGAGAGCTATGTTTAAGAAAATCCTGATCGCCAATCGGGGCGAGATCGCTTGTCGTGTGATCAAGACCGCCCGCAAGATGGGGATCAAGACGGTGGCCGTGTATTCCGATGCCGACCGGGGTGCCTTGCATGTGAAGATGGCGGATGAGGCGATCCATATCGGGCCGTCGCCTGCGGCGCAGTCCTATATCGTCATTGAAAAGATCATGGCGGCGGTGAAGGCCTCGGGGGCCGAGGCGGCGCATCCGGGATATGGGTTCCTTTCCGAAAACATGAACTTCGCGGCGGCGCTGGAGGCGGCGGGTGTTGCGTTCATCGGGCCACCAAGCCCGGCGATTGAGGCGATGGGCGATAAGATCACCTCGAAGAAGCTCGCGATGGCGGCGGGGGTTTCCACCGTGCCGGGGCATATGGGGCTGATTGATGATGCCGAACATGCGGTCAAAATCGCGGGCGAGATCGGCTATCCGGTGATGATCAAGGCTTCTGCTGGCGGTGGCGGCAAAGGCATGCGGATCGCTTGGGATGACGCCGAAGCGCGCGAGGGCTTTCAGTCGTCGAAGAACGAAGCGGCGGCGAGTTTTGGCGATGACCGGATTTTCATTGAGAAATTCGTCACCCAACCGCGCCATATTGAGATTCAGGTGCTGGGCGATAAGCACGGCAATATCGTCTATCTGCACGAGCGCGAATGCTCGATCCAGCGCCGGAACCAGAAGGTGATTGAGGAAGCGCCCTCGCCGTTTCTGGACGCGGCGACGCGCAAGGCGATGGGGGAGCAGGCCTGCGCGTTGGCCCGCGCGGTGGGCTATACTTCGGCGGGGACGGTGGAGTTTATCGTCGATGGCAGCCGGAATTTCTACTTTCTGGAGATGAACACGCGGTTGCAGGTGGAACATCCGGTGACGGAGCTGATCACCGGGGTCGATCTGGTCGAACAGATGATCCGGGTGGCTTATGGTGAGGCTTTGCCGTTCAAGCAGGACGATCTGAAGATCAACGGCTGGGCGATGGAAAGCCGTCTCTATGCCGAAGACCCCTACCGCAACTTCCTGCCCTCGATTGGTCGTTTGACCCGTTATCGCCCGCCCGTTGAGGGCACCACCCCACGCGGCGGCATTGTGCGCAACGATACCGGGGTGTTTGAGGGCGGCGAGATTTCGATGTTCTACGACCCGATGATCGCCAAGCTGTGTACTTGGGGGCCGACGCGGGCCGATGCGATTGAGGAAATGCGGCTGGCCTTGGATACGTTTGAGGTCGAAGGCATCGGCCACAACCTGCCCTTCGTGGGTGCTGTGATGGAGCATCCGCGCTTTCAATCAGGGCTTATCACCACCGCGTTTATAGCCGAGGAATATCCTGAGGGTTTCCAAGGGGCGACACTGGACGCGGATACGCTTGCACGGGTTGCGGCAAGTGCTGCGGCGATGAATCGGGTGGCGGAAATCCGGCGCACGCGGATTTCGGGCACGATGGACAACCACGAACGCCGGGTCGGCGATGACTGGGTGGTGACGCTGCAAGGTGTTGAACATGTTGTGAAAATCGCGGCTGACCCTACAGGGTCCAGCGTGACCTTGGCCGATGGCCGCAGCATCCGCGTTGAATCCGATTGGGTGCCGGGGCAAAGTCTGGCGGCGCTGTTGGTCGATGGCTCGGCCTTGGTGATGAAGGTTGGCAAGATCTCGGGCGGCTTCCGGCTGCGCTTGCGCGGCGCCGATCTGAAGGTGCATGTGCGCACGCCACGTCAGGCCGAACTCGCCAAGCTGATGATCGAAAAGCTGCCGCCGGATACCTCGAAATTCCTGCTGTGCCCGATGCCGGGGCTGGTCGCCAAGATCATGGTCGCGGTTGGCGATGAGGTGCAGGAGGGGCAGGCTTTGGCCACGGTTGAGGCGATGAAGATGGAAAACATCCTGAAAGCCGAGCGCAAGGGCGTGGTCAAAGCGGTGAAGGCGGTGGCGGGGGCCAGCCTGAAGGTCGATGAAGTGATCATGGAGTTTGAGTGAGGTGGAAATTGCAAAGAGGCATGGGAAGATTTTTGCAGCTCTCTTTGCAGGGTTGTTCGTTCTGACCTGTCTTGATGTACTCTACATGCGGACCATGGGTGGCTACCCTCTCTTAACGGGCATACCGACACCGGGCGGCGCGCCTTTGTTCATTCACGTCATCAACATGGGTCTTAAGGGGGCCTATGCGGCACTGGCCTATGGTTTGGTCATGCGTGGATTGTTCGGGCGCGTATCGTGGGGCAGGGTGGCCGTGCTTTGGGCAGTCGGATTGACGATTGTTGCGGTGCTCGGTGGCATGGCAATGGCGGGCGCCCTCTCGGTCGAACTGATGGGATGGATCGGACTCGCCCTCTATTTCGCAATCGGGCATCTGTTTGTTGGGGCTTGGGTGTCGCAGTGAAACAGTTCAGAGAACGCGCGCCGAACCTTCCAGATGATTCAGGGGACGCCCCTGTTCGAACGGTGCGCATGAACGCGACTCGACAAATGTTCCTAATTTGTTCTAGATTGATGGCTTGGTCCTGCAACTCCGACTCGAGGCATGATGAGCCCGCGCGTCTCCACCCTGTTCTTCGATATGAACAGCTTTTACGCCTCGGTCGCGCAGGCCGAGGAGCCTGCCTTGATGGGCAGGCCGGTGGGGGTGTTGACGGGCGAGGGGCCGAATACCGCCTGCATTGCCGCGAGTATCGAGGCGAAACGCTGCGGCGTCGGCATGGGCACGCGGCAGGACGAGGCGCGGGCTTTGTGTCCCGGCATCGTGTTTCGCGCGGTGAAGCACGACATCTGCGTGCGCTATCACCATGCGATTTTGCGCGCGGTGGACAGTGTTTTGCCGGTGCATCGGGTGTTCTCGATCGACGAATGTTCCTGTCTGTTGATGGGATCGCAGCAGGAACTGCCGCGCGCGCTGGAACTGGGGCGGCAGTTGCAGGCGGCAGTTCTGGAGCAGGTCAACCCTGCGCTGCGCTGCTCGGTTGGGCTGGCGCCGACGCGGCTGCTGGCAAAACTGGCGGCGGGCTTTACCAAACCCGGCGGTCTGCATTGGCTGTTACCCGAAATTCTGCCGGATCGCATCGCGCATCTTGGCTTGGACGATTTGCCAGGGATTTCCAGCCGGATGCGGGATCGGCTGATGGCGGCGGGGGTGCCGGATGTGCAGGCGCTATATGCGCTGGACCCCAAGCGCGCGCGGGCGATCTGGGGCAATGTCGCGGGCGAGCGGTTTTTGCGGGAATTGCGTGGCGAAACCGTTGTCTGGCCCGAAACCCAACGCGGCATGATCGGGCATGGGCAGGTGCTGAGCGGCGGCAACAAGACGCCCGAGGGCGCGCGGCTGGTGGCGCGGCGACTGTTGGTGAAAGCGGCGGCGCGGCTGCGGCGCGAGGGGTTTCTCGCGCGCAGCCTGCATGTCGGGCTGCGGCTGGAAGATGGCAGCCGTCCGGGTTGGGACGGCCAGATTCGCGCGACGCAGGACACGTTTTTTCTGCTGGAAACGCTGGATCGCTATTGGCGGAAACTGCCACGCGCGCGCATCAAGGCGCTGCATGTGACGCTGGGCGGATTGTTGGCGGTGGGGCAGGAAACCGGCGATTTATTCGATGCTCCGGTGGCCGAGGATACGCCAGTGGCGCTTTGCCGTGCCATCGACCGGCTGAACCTGCGCTACGGGCAGAACACCGTGCGCTTTGGCGAATTGCCACCGCAATATGTCGCCTATACGGGGGCGAAAATCGCCTTTGGCCGCATTCCGGTGGCCGAGGATTTTCTGGAATGAAAGCACTGCCCGCGCTGGCCCGCGTTGGCTGCAAGGGAGAGAGAGCATGACCGATCTGAACGCATGGAAGGCTTTGGCCGCCAAGGAAATGAAGGGCGGCGACCCGGACAGCCTTGTGTGGGACACGTTGGAAGGCATCGCGGTGAAGCCGCTCTATACCGCCGCCGATGTCGAAGGCCTGCCGCAGATGGGCGAGATGCCGGGCTTTGCGCCGTTCACCCGCGGGGTGAAGGCGACGATGTATGCGGGGCGGCCTTGGACCATTCGGCAATATGCCGGGTTCTCGACCGCCGAGGCCAGCAACGCGTTTTACCGCAAGAACCTCGCGGCGGGGCAGCAGGGGGTGTCTGTCGCCTTTGATCTGGCGACGCATCGGGGGTACGACTCGGATCATCCGCGCGTTGAGGGCGATGTCGGCAAGGCCGGGGTGGCGATTGATTCAGTCGAGGATATGAAGATCCTGTTCGACGGGATTCCTTTGGATAAAGTCAGCGTTTCCATGACGATGAACGGCGCGGTGATCCCAATTTTGGCGTCTTTCATTGTGGTGGGCGAGGAGCAGGGCGTGGATCGCAGCCTGCTGTCGGGCACCATTCAGAACGATATTCTGAAGGAATTCATGGTGCGGAATACCTATGTGTATCCGCCGGAACCTTCGATGCGGATCATCGCGGATATTATTGAATATACCTGCGCCGAGATGCCGAAGTTCAATTCGATCTCGATCTCTGGCTATCACATGCAGGAAGCCGGGGCCAATCTGGTGCAGGAATTGGCCTATACGCTGGCTGACGGGCGCGAATATGTACGGGCGGCGCTGGCGCGGGGGATGAATGTCGATGACTTCGCCGGGCGTCTCAGTTTCTTCTTCGCCATCGGGATGAATTTCTTCATGGAGGCGGCGAAGCTGCGCGCGGCGCGGTTGCTCTGGCACCGGATCATGGCGGAGTTTCAGCCTAAAAAGCTGGGCTCGTCGATGCTGCGGACGCATTGTCAGACTTCTGGCGTGTCACTGCAAGAGGCTGACCCCTACAACAACGTCATCCGCACCGCCTATGAGGCGATGTCAGCGGTGTTGGGTGGTACGCAAAGCCTGCACACCAATGCTTTGGATGAAGCCATTGCTTTGCCCACGGAATTTTCTGCCCGGATCGCGCGCAATACCCAGTTGATCTTGCAGGAGGAAACCGGGATTTGCCATGTCGTCGATCCGCTGGCAGGGTCGTATTATGTCGAAAGCCTGACCCATAACCTCGCGGAAGAAGCCTGGAAGCTGATCGAGGAAGTCGAGGCGATGGGGGGGATGACCAAGGCGGTGGCCTCTGGCATGCCGAAGCTGCGGATCGAGGAATCGGCGGCGAAACGGCAGGCGGCGATTGATCGTGGCGATGAGGTTGTGGTCGGGGTGAACAAATACCGGCTCGCCCAGCAGGATGCGATCGACATTCTCGACATTGATAACGTCGCGGTGCGGCTAAGCCAAATCGAACGGCTGCACGCTACGCGGGCGGCGCGGGATGAAGCGGCGTGTCAGGCCGCGCTGGATGAATTGACCCGGATTGCAGGCCATGACGGCAACTTGCTCGCGGCGGCGGTTGAGGCGGCGCGGGCGCGGGCAACGGTGGGGGAGATCAGCATGGCGATGGAAAAGGTGTTCGGGCGGCACCGCGCCGAGGTCAAAACCCTCGCCGGGGTTTACGGTGCGGCCTATGAGGGCGACGCAGGCTTTGCCGCGATTCAGGCGGATGTTGAGGCTTTTGCCGAGGAAGAAGGCCGCCGCCCGCGCATGTTGGTGGTGAAGATGGGGCAGGATGGCCATGATCGCGGTGCTAAGGTGATCGCCACCGCCTTTGCGGATATCGGCTTTGATGTCGATGTCGGGCCGTTGTTCCAGACGCCGGCCGAGGCCGCCCAAGATGCCATCGACAATGATGTGCATGTGGTGGGAATCTCGTCGCAGGCGGCGGGGCATAAGACGCTTGCGCCGAAACTGGTGCAGGCGTTGCGTGATGCGGGCGCGGGCGAGATTCTGGTGATCTGCGGCGGGGTCATTCCGCAGCAGGATTATCAGTTCCTCTACGATGCCGGGGTGAAGGCGATTTTTGGGCCGGGGACGAATATTCCCGAGGCGGCGAAGGATATTCTTGACCTCATCCGGGCGGCGCGGCGGTAGCGCCCGCCCGCCCAAGCCGCGACATGATCAGCACCAGCGTCGCAATCGCGGCCATAAATCCAGCCGATGTGGTCACCGTGCCAAGCCCAACCCCGCCGTAATCGCGGGGTTGGCTGAGCAGATCGCCCAGCGAGGCCCCCAGCGGCCGGGTCAGGATATAGGCAAGCCAGAACCCCAGTACAGGATCCAGCCCCAGCAGCAGATAGCCCAGATACAACGAGGCCAAAACCAGCCCGAACAAGATCCCGGTGGCAAGATAGCCCAAGGCAAATTGCTCGGCCACCAGATCGCCGGTGCCGGTGCCCAAGGCAAAAGTGATCAGGATGGCCAGCCAATAAAATGCCTCACGCTTGGCGGTGACGATGGTGTGGATCGACAGCGTGCGCTCGCGTGCATACCAAAGCCCGAAGGTCAGCGTCAAAATCACCGCCATCACCGTGGTGGTCACCCACAGCGGCACGCCCAGATTATCCACCAGATTGTCGGTCACCAATGTGCCGACCACGGAAATCAGCACAACGGTCAGCCAATAGCTCCACGGCACATAGCGGGCTTGCCGGAACTGCAGCAGCAGCGCCACCGCCAGCACGGCTGTCATCAAAAGCGTGGTGCGGCCAAGACCCAGACCAAGGTTCAGCGCGAGGTAATCGGCGGCGGTTTCGCCCATAGTCACCGCCAAAAGTTTGATCACCCAAAAGGCAAGGGTGACTTCTGGCACGCGATTTTTTGATGTAAGTTCCATGGGTTACCCCTTGACCAAGGCCAAAGCCTCGGCGCTGAATTGATCTGCGTTTTTGTCGTCATCCGCGTTGCAGCGCTCTAGCGCCTTGGCTTGCAAATCGGTGATCTTCGCCAGAAGATCGGCGGCAGGTGGGGTGGGCTGCAAGCTGTCCGAGAGTGTTGTCAACAAAACCTCGCATGAGATCGGATGGCCGGACGCATCGCTTACCGCGATCCCTGCGACGGTTTGCACGCCGCCTGTGCCTGCATCGCCCGCAGTGGCTGCAAGGGCCGCTTGCAGGCCTGTCAGGCTGGCATCGACGGCTGCGGCGTCAACTGGCGTCGCGCGCAAGGCATGCAGGGCCACATCGGCGGCATCGTCCATCTTGCCCCAAAGCGCGCCATCGAGGGGGCGCAATTTTGCTTCGCTGTCGTCCCACAAGGTTTCAAAATCGGCGATGCGGGCCTTCGCGGCCGCGAGATCACCGGCTTTTGCCTTGGTTTGGGTGTCGGTGACGATGGCGGAAAAGCCGCTCATATCGCCAAAAGCCGATGCTGCAGGGGCTGCTTGGCGGGAGGGCAATTGGCTAGTAGACCGCGAAAAACCCGATAACGGGCAGAGCGATCAGCGCCACAGCGAGGATGATTTGCTTCAAAATGCGCCTCAGATGCCAGATATTCCGGCCCAAGACATATCAAATAAAGGGTGAAAGCTTGATCACATGTTGGGCATCACCCCGCGTGTGCTGCCCAGAGCAACCCGCGCCGCAGCAATTCACGGGCGGGGCCGTGGTTGATCACATCAGCCTGATGGCCCAAAGCGTTGTAATAGACCCGGCCTTGGCCCCAGAGTTTTGAGAACACCACGGGCATTGCCACCGGGCCGTTCGGCGCGTGCGGGCCGTCTACCACCGGGAAATCGCAGACCGCATGGACGTGGACGGCGGGGTCGATGTGCAGGTAATATTGCTCGGTTGCCACGTCGAAATCGCTGATCCCGGCCACCAGCGGATCATCCGACACCATCCGCACCCGGTAATGCACCCCGTCATTGCCGGGATGCGCCACCCATTGCGCCCCGGTCATGAACTGCCAGAGCACATCGGTGCGGAAGGCGTCACACATGCCGCCGTGGCAGCCCGCCAGACCGACGCCCGCCGCGACGGCAGCGGCGACGTTTTCGGATTGGTGTTTTTCAATGCTGCTCATCGTCCAGACTGGCACGAGCAGGTTCAGATCGGTCAAGCGGCCCTGATCATCGAAACAGCCAAGGCTATCCGTCACCTCGACCTGCATCCCGGCGCTGCGCAACTCCCCCGCGAAGAAGGCCGCAACCTTATCCGGCTGATGGCCGTCCCAGCCGCCCCATGTGATCAGCGCTTTGGTCATGGTCATCCTTTGTGCTCAAATATCCGCGGGGGAGGATTTGCTGGGCAAATCTGGGGGCAGACGGCCCCCCGGTTTGGCCGCAGAGTTTCCGCAACTGGCGGGATCGTCAACCTAGAACCGTTGCGCCGCCGCGGGTTTATTGGCCATGATCACCTCAATCTCGGCCAGTACCTCGGGCGTCAGCTTGGCTTTATGCTGCAATGCCGCGAGGTTGTCGCTGAGTTGGCTGGCACGCGAGGCCCCGAGGATCACCGTGGAGACGCGTGGATTGGCGAGGCACCACAGCAACGCCAGATGTGCGAGCGGCAGGCCAGCTTTGTCGGCAAGATCACTCAAGCTGCGGGTTTTCGCCAGTTTGTCTTGCCCCGCCTCCGAAGCCAGCATGTCGCGCAGCCATTCATAGCCGGGCAGGGTCATCCGGCTGTCATCCGGGATCGCGGCGTTGTATTTTCCGGTCAGGATACCCGAGGCCAAGGGCGACCAGATCGTCGTGCCAAGGCCATAGGTGTCGTAGATTGGCGCGTAATCGGCCTCGACCTTTTGGCGCTCGAACAGATTATACTGCGGCTGCTCCATCGTCGGCGGCGTCAGGCCAGCGGCGCGAGCGACCATATGCGCCTCGGTGATGGCTTGCGCCGACCATTCCGAGGTGCCCCAATACAGCACCTTCCCCTGCACAATCAGGTTGTGCATCGCGCGCACGGTTTCCTCGATGGGCGTGTCGATATCGGGGCGGTGGCAGAAATAGAGATCCAAGTAATCGACCTGCAGGCGGCGCAGGGCGGCATGGCAAGCCTCGGTCACATGCTTGGCGGAAAGCCCGCGCTGGGTGGGTTTCTCGCCACCCCAGAACACTTTCGACGAGACGATATAGCTGTCGCGGGTCCAACCGAGGCTCGCCAGCGCCTGACCCATCACCAGTTCGGAATTGCCCGCCTCATAACCCTCGGCATTGTCGAAGAAATTCACCCCGGCATCATAGGCGATGGCATCAGCGATTTGGCATCATTGCCATCGACCTGTTTGCCAAAGGTGACCCAAGAGCCAAAGGAAAATTCGGAAACCTTCAGGCCGGATTTGCCCAAGCGACGATAGTCCATGCGGATGCTCCTGCTGTTTAGCTTGGATTGGAGATAGGGCGTTTGGCATGAATTGACAGGGCATGGCCGTTGCGATGTTGCCGGGTACTGGCTAGGCTGGTTCGGATATCGGGGGGGAAATTCAGTGATCACAGTGATTTATCGCGAGTCTTGGGCGGCGTTGCGGGCCAATCTGCTGATGTTTGTCGCTTTTGGCGTGGGGCTGTGGGGCGCGGATACGCTGATGCCGCAAAAAGGCGGGGCGGTCGGCCTCAGCCTGTGCCTCTGGGTGGCGTTTAGCTTTGGTTTGTATCGCCACTTCCTGTTTGGCGAGCCGATGGGGTGTGTGTTTACCGGCAAGCGCGGTGGCGCGCGATCACAATGGCGCTATGGCTTGCTCTTGGTTGCATTCGTCGTCGCCGCGATTGTGCTGGCTGTCGTGGTTGCCATACCGACACGTTGGCTATGGGCAGGCCAGCCGCGCGAGGTGGAGCTGGCACTCTATTTGCTGGTGTTTGTCATGAGCTATCTCGTTTTGCTGGTTTTGTTTGGCTCTGCGATGCCCGCCTTTGTTGCCGGGGATCGTTACGGCGTGCAGGTGTCGCTGTCGCGGGTGCGCAAAAGTGCTGGGCCGGTGTTTTTGGGGCTGCTGCTGGGGCCGATCGTGTTTCTTGTCTGTGGCCTAGGGATTTCGATTGCGATCAATTATGTTTTCCATTTTTCAACCGACAGCTTTGATGCGGGCGGGCAGTTCAACCCAGCGGGCATGGTGTTTGATCTGATGTTTCGCGGCATTGGCTTGTTTCAGACCACCCTCGCCACTGCCGCGCTGACCGAGGGCTACCGTAGAAGTTCGGATTTTCTGGGCAGACGGCCCGTAGATGCCGATGCGCTGGCGGCGGTGTTTTAGCCGGAGCAGCGGGGCGCGTAACACTGGAAGGCGGCTGCGACCAAACCCGCAAGGCGCGCCATTTTGGCAGCGACGCTTTGCGGGTTTGAGTTTTGATATGGTTTCTCAGATGCCTGCGTAAATCTCGGCGATCCGGGCGACGGCGGCGTCTGGCGTCAGTTCTTCCGACACCCCGGTGCGGCGCGAGGTCAGCTCGACCACGCCATTCGCAAGACCACGCGGGCCGACGGTGATGCGCCACGGCAGGCCGATCAGATCCATCGTCGCGAATTTCGCGCCTGCGCGTTCTTCGCGATCATCATAAAGCGCTTCAAGGCCCTTGGTTTTCAGCGCTTTATAGAGCCCTTCGCAAGCGGCATCGGCGGCGGCGTCACCTTGCTTCAGATTGACGATGCCGACCGGGAACGGCGTGACGCCTTCGGGCCAGATGATGCCTTTGTCGTCATGGCTGGCCTCAATGATCGCGCCCAACAGGCGGGAGACGCCGATGCCGTGGCTGCCCATCTCGACCGGAACTTTGGAGCCATCAGCGGTGACAACGGTGGCGCCCATGGATTCGGAGTATTTGGTGCCGAAGTAGAAGATCTGGCCGACTTCGATGCCCCGCGCCACCTTGCGGCGTTCTTCAGGAATGGCGTCGAACAGGGCTTGGTCATGCGTCTCATCGGTGCGGGCATACAAAGTGGTGAATTCCTTGCAGACCGAGGCGACTTCCTCGCGGTTGTCGTAATCGACCTCACGGCTGCCCAGCCGCAGATCGGTGACGGCAGAATCGAAGAACACCTCGGATTCGCCCGTCGCGGCCAGCACGAGGAATTCATGGGTATCCTCGCCGCCAATCGGCCCCGAGTCGGCGCGCATCGGGATCGCGGTCAGGCCCATACGTTCATAGGTGCGCAGGTAGCTGACCATATGGCGGTTATAGGCGTGCAGGGCGGCGGCTTTATCCACGTCAAAGTTATAGCCGTCTTTCATCAGGAACTCGCGCCCCCGCATCACACCGAAACGCGGGCGCATCTCGTCGCGGAACTTCCACTGGATATGATAGAGCGTCAGCGGCAGGTCTTTGTAGCTGCCCACATGGGCGCGGAAGATGTCGGTGATCATTTCTTCGTTGGTGGGGCCGTAGAGCATCTCACGATCCTGACGATCCTTGATGCGCAGCATTTCCTGACCGTAGTCGTCGTAGCGACCGGATTCCCGCCACAGATCAGCCGGTTGCAGGGTGGGCATCAGCAAGGGGATGTGGCCCGCGCGGACCTGTTCTTCATGTACGATGGTTTGGATGCGGTTCAAAACCCGCAGGCCCAAGGGCAGCCATGAATAGATCCCCGCCGCCTGCTGTTTGATCATCCCCGCCCGCAGCATGTAGCGGTGCGAGACGATCTGCGCCTCGGCGGGGTTTTCCTTCAGGACGGGCATAAAATAACGGGAAACGCGCATCGCGGCCTCATTTGATAGGGTTTGGGCTTTCCTAGCGGGTTGAGGGGGGGCAGGCAAGCGGCGGGTTGCTATGGGTTTGGATCGCCCGGCAAACCTTCGGCCAGCAAATCCTCGACGAAATGGGCGGCGAATTGGGCGCGGCCACTGATGCCAGCCTTGCCATAAATCGCCGAAAGTTGCGCCCGCACGGTGCCGGGGGCGGCATGGCGGGCAGCGGCGATTTCGGCGACATCAAGGCCTTTGAGCGCCAGATAGGCCACATCACGCTCGGCGCGGCTCAGCTGCCATGTGTCAAACTGGCGCTGCACCACCTGATGCATTTCGCCACTGGCCTTGGCGATGGTGGCGTCTTGATTTTCCTGATGGCTGAGGGTGCGGCGCAATTCCACCGCCCCCAAAGCGACGCCGACGATCAACGCCAGCGTCACCAGAATCTGCATCCACAGCTGCGGGCCCAAGCCGTCTTCGCGCCATTCTGCCAAAGCATTGGCCACGAAAAACACCGCAGCCGAGGTTTGCAACAGCACCACAACCGTCAGCACGGCGGGGCGACCGCCCTTGCTTTGTTTTATTCCACCGAGAAAGGTCATTGGCTGCTTGCGTCCCACTCACTGCGGTTTGGTCTTGGCATCGGTTTGGACTTGGCGGCGTCCCAGCAGCATCGCCGGAACCAGATTGTGCCGCATGATCACGCTTTCCACGATCACGCCGCCAATATGCAACGCCACCAGCAGCAGGATCAGGTTGGCTGTGATCTCATGCACGTCTTTCACCCAAGCTGAGGCTTCGTCCGCGTCACCCTCACCTGCATCGGAGGTTTTCACAAGCTGCGACCAATCGCCTGTGTCAACAATCGCTTGACGCTCGGCCACCGCGAAGGGATTGGGGCCGGACATGCTCAGACCCGTCGCGACCATGACCGCGATGCACACCCAGAGTGCATAGGCCATCATCGCCCCCGCCGGGTTGTGCGAGGCATAGCTGCGCGGCTTGCCCGCGAAAAGCTGCCTGATATGCGCGAGGGCAGCTAAGGGATTGGGCGGGAAGGCAGAAAACCGAGCTTCCGGGTTGCCGATGATACCCCAAGCCATGCGCAGCACCAGCAAGACCAGCCCGCCCCAGCCAAACCAGATATGCAGCGGGCTGCCGCCCTTGGCGAAGATTTCATTGGCCAGAATGACGATGACGATGCCCCAATGGCTGATGCGTACCACGCGATCCCATAGGGCCGGGGGGCTGACGCCCCCCAGTGCTGCTTGTGCCATCAATCGTTGCTGTCTTTGATGGTCAGAACCGCGCCATTGGCGGGGTCGATGGTGATGTCCATCTTTTTGGAGGTGGCGGCATCCACGCAGATGGCTTCGATCTTGCCATCTTCGGCCTCAAAGGCGTTCACAGCACAGC
>JAYTVN010000038.1:0-3927 GCA_043743975.1 Cypionkella sp. | reverse complement strand
CGCCGCGGTCGTTCAGTTTGAAGGCGCGAATGTCGGGGACTGTCGCGAGGCTGTCGAAAATCTGCGCCTCAATGATGTTTTGCGGCACGGTACGGCCGTGGTTTTCCACCTCGGGCACCAGCAGTCCTAGCACGGGAATCCGCCGCCCCAGTTGCGACAGTTTCAGCAACAGGCTGTGGTCGAGCTTGACCAAAGTCACCGTGACTGAGGCGCGCCGCACGTCGAGATCACCTTTGGGCGACGAACCGCCAATGACAAACACGTTTTCGACCCATGGCACATCCTTGATATGGGCGCGAATCTCGGCGGTGGTTTTGTCGGTTTCCGCCAAGGTCGAGCCCGGCGGCAGTTCGACCGAGATCGAAATCCGGCTGACATCTTCCGGCGGCAGGAACGAGCCCGGCACCTGCACCATGAAGTAGATCGACACGATCAGCACGCCAATCGCCGTCATCAGGGTGAAATAATAGGCCGGAAAGCGGCGGAAGCGGCCGGATTTGGCTTTCGGCAGGAACGGCAGCGGCAGACCACCTTGGGTGGTCGCGGTCACCAGCCGCAGATAGTTGCGCATGAAGATGCCGTCTTGCCCGCCCTCATGATGGCCGACATTGGCATCCTTGGCGGTCATCAGATACGCCGCCATCATCGGGGTGATCAGACGCGCGACCAGCAGCGAGAACGCCACGGCGATGGCCACCGTCAGGCCGAACTGGCGGAAATATTGCCCCGGTATGCCGCCCATGAACGACACGGGCATGAACACCGCGATGATGGTGGCGGTGGTGGCCATCACGGCCAGACCGATCTCATCGGCGGCCTCAATCGCGGCGCGGTAGGGGTTTTTGCCCATACGGATGTGTCGGGCGATATTCTCAATCTCCACAATCGCATCGTCGACGAGGATACCCGTGGCGAGGGTCACGGCCAAGAACGACACGAGGTTCAGCGAGAACCCCAGCATGTCCATCACCCAGAACGTCGGCACCGCCGACAAGGGCAAAGCCACAGCGGTGATCAGTGTCGCCCGCCAGTTGCGCAGGAAGGCCAGCACCACCAGCACCGCCAGCAAGGCGCCTTCCAGCAGCGTATGCAGCGCGGATTCATAGTTGCCATAGGTGTAGAACACCGTCTCATCGACCAGTTTGATGCCGACATTCGGGTGATCCGCACGAATTTGGTCGAGCGTCTGGTTGACGGTTTCCGCGACCGACACCTCGGACGCCCCCTTGGCGCGGAACACCGAGAAGGTCACCACTTGCTCGCCATTCAGCCGCGAGAAGCTGCGCAGTTCCTTATAGCTGTCTTGCACATCACCCAGATCCGACAGCCGCACATGCCGTCCCGAGGGCAGCGCAATCGTGGTGCCCGCCAGCCCCTGCACGGTGCCGGCATCGCCCAAAGTGCGGATCGCTTGTTCGCCCGAGCCAATCTCGGAGCGGCCCGAGCCCAAGTTGGTGTTGGTCGCACGCACCTGTGCGTTGACCGAGGCGGCTGAGATGCCAAAGCTGTTCAGCTTCACCGGGTCCAGCGCCACCAGAATCTCACGATCCGCGCCACCAAAACGGTCAATCCGGCCAACGCCGGGGCGACCTTGCAGTGCGCGCACCACCACGTCATCGACGAACCATGAGACTTCCTCGATGGTCATATCCGGGGCGGATACCGCAAAGGTCATGATCGCATTTCCTTCAACATCGATCTTGGTGATCTTCGGGGTGTCCACGGCGGCGGGCAGCTTGCCGCGCACCCGGTCCACGGCGTCTTTCACATCCTGCAAGGCTTTGTCGGTCGGCACTTCCATGCGGAATTCCACCGCCGAGGTGGATTGGCCATCGACCACGGTGGAGGTGATGTTTTTCACCCCGGTGATCCCCGCCACCGCATCTTCGATGATCTTGGTAACTTGGGTTTCCATCTCGGCGGGTGCTGTGCCCGCTTGCGTCACGTTCACCGCGATAATCGGCACGTCGATGTTCGGAAACCGGGTGATCGGCAGCGCGTTGAACGACTGCCAGCCCAGCACCAGCAGGATGAAGAACGCGAGGATCGGGGCCAGCGGATTGCGGATTGCCCATGCGGAGATGTTCATACGCTAAGCCCTCAGTTGGTATCGGTGGTGGCAGCCACCGGGTTGATATGATCGCCGTCGCGCACGAAGGCGCCGGCTTTGGTCACCACGTCGTCGCCCACTTTCAGCCCGTCCAGCACCTCGATCCAGCCGCCATCGCGCATCCCTGCGGTGATCATGCGCTGCGACACCACAGCACCTTGCACCAGCATCACCGAGGTTTTGCCGCCCGAGGATTTCACCGCCGTGATCGGCACCGACACGGCATCGCCCTCATGCACCAGAATACTGGCCTCGACATACATGCCGGGGCGCACCAGCGCGGCATTATCAATCGCAATCCGCACCCGGCCCAGACGGGTCACCGCATCAATGCTCGGTTCCACCAAACTGATCTTGCCGGTCAGCGGCTTGACCATGCCCACCAGCCGCAGATCAGCGGTTTGACCCACCACCAAACGGGTCAGATCGGCCTCGGCCACATCGGCGCGCAACTCCAGCGCGCCATCGCGGATCAGGGTGAACATCGGCTGACCTGCAGCGGAAGCAATCGCGCCCAGTTGCGCATTGCGGGCGGTGATCTCGCCTGCGAAGGGGGCGGTGACTTCGGTGCGCGCCAGTTGCAGATCAACATTGGCCAGTTGCGCCTCGACCAAGGTTTGCTGGGCCTTTGCAGCCTCCAGCGATTGCGTCGCCACCGAAACTTGGGCCTGCGCCGAGACTGCCCCAGCAAGGGCGGTATCTGCTGCCGCTTGGCTGGCCGAACCTTGGGCTTTCAGCTTGGTGGTACGGTCCGAGGTGCGCTGCGCTTCAGCGGCGGAGGAGGTTGCCGCAATCACCTGCGCTTGCGCTTGCGCGATCTGGGCTTTGGCGGCGGCCAAGGATGCCGCAAGCTGCGCCTTTTGCAGATCAAGCGTTGAGGTCGACAGCCGCGCCAACACTTGCCCCGCCGTGACCTTATCGCCGACATCGGCGAGCAGGGCTTCAATCGGCTGGCCCTCGATCAAGGGCGCGACCTGAATGGTTTCCTGCGGGGCCACCAGCCCCGAGGCCAAAACCACATCGCGCAGATGCCGGGTCTCCACCGCAGACACCGTGATCGCGGGCAGCACTTGCGCGCTGGCATCTGCGGCGGGTGTAGCGGCTTCGGCGCTGTCGGCCAGCATCGGCGTGGCCGTGGCGGCTTGCACGGCGATCAGCGCAAAAACAAAGCGGGAGGTCTTCATGGGTCAGCCTTTCGCGCCGCTGGCGGCAACTTCATCAAGAGTTTGGTCAATGATACGCAGGATCATCGCGTTGAGATCATTGCGCAGAGTCTCGTCTTTTTGCGGCATCATCGCCGAAGACTTCACCAACAGCACGATCAAGGCCGCATGGGCGGCAAACCGCGCGCGGGATTGCTCTAGGCTCAGCCCCGTGGCTGCGGCAAAAGCCTGCAATAAGTAGTCAACAATCGTGGTTTCCATCAGGCCGCAGGCAAGGCCAATTTCGGGCTTGCGCAAGGCGGTCGCGGTGATTTCGGCCCAGAGCGTGCCATCGTGGTTGCATTGATGCTCCACCAGCTTGACGCGCACCTGTTGCCGCATCGTTGCAATCGGGTCATCCGAGGCGAAAATCGGTTGGAAGTCGCGCGCCATTTCCTGAAGATCAAGCGCGATCAGGGCCTGTACGATGGCGGCCTTGGAGGCAAAGTAGCGATAGAAATTCCCCACGCTCATCCCCGCCGCGCGGGCGAGGTCTTGCATCGAAGCGCCATCAAAGCCCTTTTCGGCAAAGGCTTGCCGGGCAGCCGCCAATATGGCTGCCACGCGCTGATCTGCGGGGCTGTCAGCCGTGATTTCGGCAACGGGTTCGGCGGA
>JAYTVN010000037.1:0-14361 GCA_043743975.1 Cypionkella sp. | reverse complement strand
GGCGGAGAGACAGGGATTCGAACCCTGGGTCGGCGCAAACCGACAACGGTTTTCGAGACCGCCGCATTCGACCACTCTGCCACCTCTCCGCGGTAGGGATCGTGGCGGGGATTTAGCGGGGTCGCACCGCGCTTGCAACCCCGATTTCACCGCTGGGCGCAAAGACTTTGTCGGGGCGCATCGCAAACGCCCTGCCAGCATGTTCACGCACCCCAAGCCCTCCACCGCATTTCGGCAGACAAGCGAAGCCCCGCGCACTCACCGATCTGTGTCCGCCGCGCCCTTGGCAGCGCCGTCGCAACGCCGTACCACTCACCGCAATCCGCCGCGAAAGGCCCGATATGCTGCGCCCCCTCCTGCTCTCGTTTTGCCTCGCCCTTCCAGCCGCTGCGCTGCCATGCTTCGCGCAAACCCAAGCGATGCAGTCCGAGATCGCAACCCTCACCCAGACGCTGAAAATCGACGCGCTGATCGCGGTGATGCGCACCGAGGGTCTCGCCAATGGTAAGGATATGGAGGCCGATCTGTTCCCCGGCCAAGATGGCGCGGCATGGGACGTTGTGGTCAGCAAGGTGTATGACACCGCCCGTCTGCACCAGATCTTCGACGCGGCTCTCGCCAAGGCGCTGGAAAACGACCCCGCCACCCAGAAGGCCATGCGCGGGTTCTTCGGCACCCCGCTCGGCCAGCACATTCTGGCGTTGGAGATTGATGCCCGCAAAACCTTGCTCGACGACAAGGCCACCGAGGCGGCTGCCCAACTCTGGGGGAAGGCGCTGAACGCCAAAACCCACCGTGCAAGCCAAATCAACCGCTTTGCCGAGATCAACGACCTCGTGGAATCCAACGTCATGGGGGCGATGAACGGCAATCTGGCGTTCTACCGCGGCATGAACGCCGCCGGGGCCTTCCCCGAGCCGATGCCCGAAGATGACATGCTGGCGGAAGTCTGGGCGCAGGAATCTGATGTGCGCAAGGATACCGTCGAGTGGCTCTATCCGTTCCTGATGCTGGCCTACCAGCCGCTCAGCGACAAAGAGCTTGGCACATACATCGCGTTCTCAGAAACCCCCGCTGGCCAAAAAGCCAACCGGGCGATGTTCGTGGCCTTTGATGCGATGTTCGTGCAAGTCTCGAAAGAACTCGGCCAATCCGCAGGCCGCCTGATGGCCGGGCAAGACATCTAACCCCGCCAGACTCCGCCTTGACACGCGCGCCCACCCGCCGCATAAGCGCGCATCCCGGCGAGGTGCGAATCTCGTCGGGTCTTTATTTCATGACGCCCATAGGGCGCGCTGTCCGAGGCGGGGAAACCCAAAACTCCTTAACCGGGGCCACAAGACGCGGAGCAAGAGAAGGAAAGACCCATGTTCGCGGTCCTCAAGACAGGCGGCAAGCAGTATAAAGTGCAGGCGGGTGACGTTCTGCGCGTTGAAAAGCTTGATGCTGTGGCTGGTCAAAAGATCCAGTTCAACGAAATTCTGATGGTTGGCGGCGAAAGCCTGACCATTGGCGTGCCATTCGTGGCAGGCGCGGCTGTGCAAGCCGAAGTGATCGACCAGATCAAAGGCGAAAAGGTCATCCACTTCGTCAAGCGCCGCCGGAAGCACTCGTCGCAGCGCACCAAAGGCCATCGTCAGCACCTGACGCTGGTTCGCGTGCTGGACGTGCTGGCCACGGGCGCTGATGCCTCGGGCGTCGCTGCTGCAACCGGCACCGCCGATGCACGCCGCGCCGCGCACAACACTGCTCCGGCCGCTCCGGTCGAAGCCCCTGCGAAACCGAAGCGCGCTGCTAAAGCCGCTGCTGCACAGGAGTAATCCCCCATGGCACACAAAAAAGCAGGCGGCTCATCCCGCAACGGTCGCGACTCGGCTGGCCGTCGCCTTGGCGTGAAACTGTTCGGTGGCCAAGTGGCCATTCCGGGCAACATCATCGTGCGTCAACGCGGCACCACTTGGTTCCCCGGTGAAGGCGTTGGCATGGGCGTGGATCACACCCTGTTCGCCAAAGTCGAAGGCCATGTCACCTTCAAAAAAGGCTTCAAAGGCCGCACCTTTATTTCTGTGCTTCCGGCAGCGAAAGCCGCAGAATAAGCCGAACCTTTACAATTAGATTGTAAACGGGGTATCGGCCGAAAGGCCGGTCCCCTTCCTTATTTCCGCCATCGGGATGGGGTTTCGATAGGGTTTGCGCCCAAGATGGCTTGCAGGAGAAGGTCCGTGGTTTTGGATATGATTGCCGTTCCCGCTGAAGGCCAGATTGCCGCTGGTCGCTTTGTGCTGCGCCCGGTGCGCAAGTCCGATGCTGGCTTGTTCGCACTTTACGCAGGCGACAAGCGCGTCACCGAAGCCACGCATTCGATTCCGCATCCGTTGCCGCCGGGGGCCGCTGACGCTTTCGTTGCCCGCGCGATGGGCGGGCGTTCGGATGAGCAGATCTGGGTGATGGACGGTGCGGATACTGGTCTGGCCGAGGTGTTGGGCGTGATCAGCCTGAAACCGATGGATGCGCATAAACCCACGCATGGCCAGTCTGAGGTCCGCTATTGGGTCGCGCCTGCGTTCTGGAACACCGGCATCGCCTCCGAGGCTGTGAAGGCTTTGGTTGCCGCCAATCCGCAGAACAACTGCACGATCTTTGCCGAAGTGTTTCAAGACAACCCCGGCTCCGCCCGCGTGCTGACCAACACGGGTTTTCAATACTTGGGCGATGCCGAAACCTTCTCGGTCGCGCGCAATGGCCTCGTGCCAACCTGGACCTATGTGAAAAAGCTGGCGTAAGCAGAAATGACCCTGCGCGCCCATCTTAAAACGGTGCGACTCAATCTGCGCCCGGTGGCGGCCTCTGATCAGGCCGCCGTCGTTGCATATCTGAACGATCTCGCTATTTCCGGCTGGCTCGCCCGTGTGCCGATGCCCTACACCGCAGCCGATTTCCAAGAGTTTGTCACCCAGATCGCCTATCCCGGCGAAACCTTCGCCATCGAAGACGCGCAAGGCTTTGTCGGCATGATCGGCGCTGGGTTTGAGCTGGGCTATTGGCTCGCCCCGCGCGCCCACGGCAAAGGCTACGCCACCGAAGCCGCCCGCGCCGTGCTGGACATGCAATTCGCCCATGATGAAAGCACCGTGGCGGCTGGCTATTTTGAAGGCAACCAAGCCTCTGCCCGCGTCCTAGCCAAACTCGGTTTCGTGGAAACGGGCCGCTCGCTAAAACACTGCCGTGCTTTGGGCCAAGATCGCCCCCACGTCGATCTTCTGCTGACGCCCGAAGCCTTCCTTGCCGCCAACCCGCTGGAAATCCTGACACCTCGCCTGCGCCTAGCGCCCTTGGATATCGAGCGCGACTGGCGCGACATCGCCCGCATTGGCGGCGATCCGCAGGTCGCCCCGATGACCAATTCGCATCTCTCGCCATGGCCCGAAGCCGAGGTGCGCGCCACTCTGACCGAAAGCCAGTGGTGGGGCCGCTTGGGCTTCCGCCTCGGCATCTGGTTTGAGGGCCAACTGATCGGCGCAATCGGCATCTGGGATGACCCTGTTGAGACCGGCTATTTCCTCGACCCCGCCTTTTGGGGTCGAGGCATCGCGACCGAGGCGATGACGGCCTTCCTGCCGCAGATGGTCGCGCGGTTCGGGCTGGCCGAGGTATTCGCCGATCACTGCACCGACAACCCGGCATCTGGCGCGGTTCTGCGCAAACTGGGCTTCCAGCAAATCGGCGAAGGCATCGGCGAAAGCCTTGCAAGGGGCACCGTGCCAATCCTGATCTATCGGCTTGATCCGCCAAAGGTTAATAATCTGTTAAAATGACATAGTTAAATAACTGAAATATAACATTAAAATTTGGTCCCGAGTTGGGACCAGCCTAACCCCCGCAAAGAATCCCCACGCTTGAGTCCTGCCCCCCAATCCTGTATCGCCTAACCTCATCTTTCAGAAAGCCGCGCGTATGAAATTCCTCGACCTCACCAAAGTCTATATCCGCTCCGGCGGCGGCGGGGCAGGCTGCGTCTCTTTCCGACGTGAGAAATTCGTCGAATTCGGCGGCCCCGACGGCGGCGACGGTGGCAACGGTGGCTCGGTCTGGGCCGAGGCCGTCGACGGCCTGAACACCCTGATCGACTTCCGCTACCAACAACACTTCTTCGCCAAATCCGGCCAAGGCGGCATGGGCAGCCAACGCACCGGCAAAACCGGCGACGACATCATCCTGAAAGTCCCGGTCGGCACCGAGATCCTCGATGAAGACGAAGAAACCGTGATCGCCGACCTCGTCACCGTCGGCCAGAAAATCCTGCTCGCCAAAGGCGGCAACGGCGGCTGGGGCAACCTCGCGTTCAAATCCTCCACCAACCGCTCCCCCGCCCGTGCCAACTCCGGCCAAGAAGGCATCGAGCGCACGATCTGGCTGCGCCTGAAATTGATCGCCGACGCGGGCCTGTTGGGCCTGCCCAACGCTGGCAAATCCACCTTCCTCGCCGCCGTCTCGAATGCCCGCCCCAAAATCGCCGACTACCCCTTCACCACTCTGGTGCCGAACCTCGGCGTGGTCGGCATTGATGGCGCAGAATTCGTGATGGCCGACATCCCCGGCCTGATCGAAGGCGCATCTGAGGGCCGCGGACTCGGCATGCAATTCCTCGCCCATGTCGAGCGTTGCAAAGTCCTGCTGCACCTCGTCGACGGCACCTCATCGACCATTACCAAAGATTACCGCACCATCGTCAAAGAACTCGAAGCCTACTCTGAAGTTCTCGGTGACAAACCCCGCATCCTCGCTTTGAACAAATGCGACGCGCTGGATAAAGCCACCATCACCACCCGCCGCAAAGCGCTTGAAAAGGCCAGCGGCGGCCCGGTGCATGTGATCTCCGGCGTCGCAGGCATCGGCCTGATCGACACACTGCGGGTGATCATGGCCGAAATCAAACGCGAGGCCCCTGTCGAGGAGGGCCTGCCGTGGCAGCCTTAAAACCGCTCACCGCCCCCGATATTCGCGACGCGAAACGTCTGGTCGTCAAGATCGGCTCGGCCCTGCTGGTCGATCGCAAGCTCGGCCTGAAACAGGGCTGGCTGTCCGCGCTGGCGATGGACGTGGCCGAAGCCAAAGTGCGCGGCACCGATGTGGTGCTGGTGTCCTCGGGCTCCATCGCCTTGGGCCGCAAAGTGCTTGGCCTTGGCGACGGTATCCTGACGCTGGAGCAATCCCAAGCCTGCGCCGCTGTCGGCCAGATTCGCCTCGCCCGTGCCTATGAAGAAGTCCTCGCCCCGCACGGCATCACCACTGCACAGGTGCTGGTGACGCTGGAAGACACCGAGGATCGCCGCCGCTATCTGAACAGCCGTGCCACGATGGAAACCCTGTTGGGCTTGGGCGTGGTGCCGATTGTGAACGAGAACGACACCGTCGCCACCGATGAGATTCGCTTCGGCGACAACGACCGTCTGGCGGCACAAATCGCGGTCACGGTCGGCGCCGATCAGCTGATTTTGCTGTCGGACGTGGACGGGTTCTACTCGGCCAACCCCAAGGAAGATGCATCGGCGCAGCGCTTCGATCTGGTGGAAACCATCACCCCGCAGATCGAGGCGATGGCGGGCGATCCGATTTCGGGCCTGTCGAAAGGCGGGATGAAGACCAAATTGCTGGCCGCCAAAACCGCCGTCGCGGGCGGCTGTGCGATGGCGATCATGGAAGGCTCGGTGCTGCGGCCATTATCCGCGCTGGCCCATGGCGCGCAGCGCACTTGGTTTGTCGCCCAAAGCGATCCGCAAGCGGCGCGCAAGCGTTGGATCAACGCGATGAAGCCACGCGGCGAGTTGCGCTTGGACGCGGGCGCGGTGACGGCGCTGCGGGCGGGCAAATCCTTGCTGCCCGCTGGAGTGACTGCAGTGACGGGCACATTTGGGCGTGGTGATCCGGTGGCGATCCTGTCGCCTGCGGGCGATAGTTTGGGCAAGGGGCTGGTGCGCTATACGGCGGTCGAGGCCAAGGAGATTGCCGGGCATCGCTCGGGTGAAATTGAGGCGATACTGGGCTATCAGGGGCGCGCGGCCCTGATCCACCGCGATGATATGGTGATCTGAACGCTGCCAAGCAGCCGATTTCTGAAACAGAAATCGTGCCGGAATTTTTCTTAAAATTCCGACTTCGATGAGAAAGCGTGCGCTTGGGACCGCTGGCGAAGCCTCCGGCGGGGATATTTGGGCAAATGTGAAAGGGCCGAAGATGGACGGGTTGAAGTCGGACGGGCAGTTTTTGGATGTGATGCGCGCGATTGGCGGTCGGGCCAAGGCTGCGGCGGCGGAGCTGGCTTGTGCCAGCCAAGAGCGCAAATATGCGGCGCTGATCGGGGCTTCGGCGGCGATCTGGGCGCGGCGTCAGGAAATTCTCGACGGCAATTACATCGATATGGCTTATGCCGAGGAAAAAGGCCTCAGCCCTGCCATGCTGGACCGTCTGCGTCTGGATGAAAACCGTATCCGTGGCATGGTCGACAGCTTGCGCATCGTCGCCGAATATCCCGATCCGGTGGGCCGGGTTTTGGCGGAATGGGATCGGCCCTCGGGCCTGCATATTCAGCGGGTGGCCACACCTTTGGGCGTGGTCGGGGTGATTTACGAATCCCGCCCTAATGTCACCGCCGATGCCGGGGCTTTGTGCCTGAAGGCGGGCAACGCGGTGATCCTGCGCGGTGGGTCCGAGAGTTTTCATTCCTCCGAGGCCATTCACGCCTGTATGCAGCAGGGGCTGCGCGAAGCGGGTCTGCCCGAAGATGCGATTCAGCTGATCCCCACCCGTGACCGCGAGATGGTGACGGCGATGCTGCAAGCCGTTGAATATATTGACGTGATCGTGCCGCGCGGTGGCAAGGGGTTGGTCGGCCTTGTGCAACGCGAGGCCCGCGTGCCGGTGTTTGCGCATCTGGAGGGCATTTGCCACGTCTATGCCGACCGCGATGCCGATCTGGAAAAGGCCCGCCGGGTGGTGCTGAACTCGAAAACCCGCCGCACCGGGGTTTGTGGCTCAGCCGAATGTTTGCTGATCGACTGGCAGTTTTACACCAAACATGGCGCGGTGCTGATCGAAGATCTGCTGAAAGCTGGCGTCGAAGTGCGCACCGAGGGCGAATTGTTGAAAATCCCCGGCACGGTCGAGGCCAGCCCCGATGATTTTGGCCGTGAATTCCTTGATATGATCATCGCCGCCAAACTGGTCGATGGTGTTGATGAAGCGATTGCGCATATCCGGCGCTATGGCTCCAACCACACCGAAAGCATCCTGACCGAGAATGACGCCACTGCCGCGCGTTTCATGCAGCGGCTCGATTCAGCGATCCTGATGCGCAACGCCTCGACCCAATTCGCCGATGGTAGCGAGTTTGGCATGGGTGGCGAGATCGGCATCGCCACCGGAAAGATGCACGCGCGCGGCCCGGTGGGGGCGGATCAGTTGACCAGCTTCAAATATCTCGTCACCGGCGATGGTACGATCAGAAGCTGAGCCGGATTTCCGTTTCGGTCAGCTCTGTCGTCAATCTGCGGTGCTGGCGGGTGATTTCCTCTGGCACCAGCAGGAATTGCACCTGCGCCGGGCCAATCTCGGCCAAGGCTGCCGGATTGATCAGCCCCTCCCACAGGCTTGGCTCAACCTTCAGCTTGCTCGCGGTTGCCCGCAGCGACCAGCGCGTCTCGCCACGCTCTACCTGTACCCGACCGCCATAGGGCAAAGCCGACTCCAGACACAGGATCAGCAGAAATACCAGCTTCACATCGCGGCGTGGCAGATCGGTGGGGCTGTCCCAGTCGAGCTGCACCCGTCCGCCATGCGTCATGTCCGAGATGATCGAGGCCACCTCATTGCGCCCGATGCGTTGCTCGGCGCCGCTGGCGCCAAACGCCACCCGAAAGAACCGGATCCGCGCGTTGGCATGGCCGACGCTTTCGGTGATCAGCGCCATTTCTGGCCCCTTTGCCGCACCTTCCATCAACATCAGCTCTACCCCGTTGCCGATGGCGCCGATCGGGCTGATAAGGTCATGGCAAATACGCGAGCCGACAAGGGCTGCAAGATCGGGTCTATCGTACACGTCGGTCATCCTTCAACGGGCCCAGAACCAATGGGGCAAGAATCAACAGGTCTGCAACGAAACGAGGCAATTATGGCAGCTTTACTGGAACCGGGGATGCGGGTGCGCCATCCACAACGGCCTGACTGGGGCTTGGGGCAGGTGCAATCCAGCATCGGCAACCGGGTGACGGTGAATTTTGAACATGCGGGCAAGGTGGTGATCGACCTTTCTCAAGTGGAGCTGACGCCGGATTTCTCGCCCCGTGACTCGCATTGACGCAGCATGTGGTTAATCTTGCGTTAACAAAAACCGACGCTCCTCCCCATGGTTGCATTGCTGCGCGCCAAAGCCTAAGAAAATCCGTCGCCCAAACGCCCGGATCGGATGCTGCCGATGATTTCTGACGACAAACACTTCATCCTGCGTTTGGCGCAAGACCCCCGCGACCTGCGCGCGGCGCAACGTTTGCGCTACGAGGTTTTCGTGCAGGAATTGGGTGCCAGTGTTGCCTTGGCAGACCATGACGCCCGGTTGGAGCGGGATGAGTTTGATCCGTTTTTCGATCACCTCTTACTGATTGACCCGCATCGCTCGGCGCAAGATTTGCAAGATGTGGTAGGGGTTTACCGTCTGTTGCCCTCGGATCGGCTGACGGTGACGGGGCGGTTTTATTCGGAATCAGAATTTGATCTGTCCGCGCTCAAAGCCTCGGGCCGCAAGCTTTTGGAACTTGGGCGTTCCTGCGTCCATGCCGATTATCGCGGCGGCACCGCGATGCTGTTGTTGTGGAACGCGCTGGCCGATTATGTGCTGGAACATGGCATCGAGGTGTTGTTCGGGTCAGCCTCGTTCCATGGCACGGATATGGCAACGCTTGCGCAGCCTCTGTCCTATTTGCAGCATTTCCATTTGGCTCCGCCCGAATTGCGGGTGGTGGCACGCCCGGCGCAGGCGGCCCATATCACGCTGATTCCGCAGGAAAAACTGGATCGCAAGGCCGCGATGCTGGCCACCCCGGCCTTGATCAAAGCCTATCTGCGCTTGGGCGGCTATGTCGGGCAGGGGGCTTGGGTGGATTATGCGTTCAATACCACAGATGTGTGTCTGGTGATGGACACCGCCCAGATGAGCGCCAAACACCGCGATTTCTACATCCGTAAATCGGGGCGCGAGGCATGAGCGATTGGCGTTCGGATGCGCTGGTTTTGCCGCCCGTTGGTGCCGCGGGCTGGCTGCGCGTGGCTTTGCGCGGTGCAGCTATGGGCGTGGTGATCTATGGCGGGCTGTTGCTGTTGCTGCTGCTGCGTCTGATCGAGCGTCCGCTGTTCGGCGCGTCGCGGCCCTGGACGCCGTTTATCACCCAATCGGTCTGTAAACTGGTGTTTCCGATCCTAGGTCTGCCGCTGATCACGCGCGGCACGCCGATGCACCTGAAAGGCGCTGTGGTGGCCAACCACTCGTCTTGGCTGGATATATTCGCGCTGAACGCGGTGCAACGCGGTTATTTCGTTGCCAAATCCGAGGTGGAATATTGGGCGGCGATCGGCTGGCTGGCCCGCGCGACAGGGACTGTTTTTGTCGCGCGCAAAGGCACCGAAGCCAAACGCCAGCAAGCCCTGTTCGAGCAGCGCCTGCGCATGGGCCACAAGCTTATGTTCTTCCCCGAAGGCACCAGCACAGATGCAATCCGAGTTTTACCTTTTAAATCAACGCTTTTCGCCGCGTTCTTCACACATGGGTTAGACCATATCCTGCATATCCAACCGGTCAGCGTGATCTATCACGCCCCGTCCGGCCAAGATGCGCGCTTTTATGGCTGGTGGGGCGAGATGGATTTTGCGCCGCACTTGTTGCAGGTGTTGGCGGCACCCAAGCAGGGCCGGGTTGAAGTGATTTTTCATCCGCCTGTCGCTGTGGATGCTTTTGCCAGCCGAAAAGACCTTGCCGCGCATTGCGAGGCGATGATCCGCTCCAGCCACCCGCTTGCCGCAGGCCGTGTATCCGAGCTGCGGGCAACGACCTACCGCCACTAGTGGGGGTTTGGGTAAAGATCTACGCACTATAGGCGCTGTTGCAGGCAGGGCTTAGCCCAAGGGTGCCATCAACGCCTTCAACGCTGTGGTGGGATCATCGGCCAGCCAAATCTCCTCACCCACGCCGAAGAAATCGGTGACGGGACCGAATTTTTCGATCAATTCCACGGTCAGCGCCCCCTCGGCGATCACCGGAACCTCGATCACTGCGCTCCACCATTCAAACAGATCGAAATCAACCTGCGCGCCATTGCCGAGCGGGCTGGCCCCTGTCGGGCCAAAGGCAACATAATCCGCGCCGGCCTCGCCCGCATTCATGCCCTCATGCCGGGTCACACCGCAAAACGCACCGATGATGGCGTCGCTGCCAAGCTCTTTGCGGACATAGCGGACTTGGCGGGCACCATCGGTCAGATGCACGCCGTCAAGGCCAAGGCGGTTCACCATCAACAGGTGGTTTTCGATCACGATGGCCACGTCGCGGGCGTGGGAGACCAGACGGCAAGCATCAGCCGCACGCTGGATCATGTCTTCATCTTTGGTCGCCAAGGCAAGGCGGACACAGGCGATCTCGGTGCTGTCCAGCACGGCGGCCAGATGGTCGGGGAAGGTTTCCAGATCAAAGCTGGGCGGGGTGATCAGGGTGATCTGCGGGCGGTCTTGGTCGGCCATCGGTGTATCCTGCATGAAGCTTGGGCCGTCATAGCCCAGAATGGCGGGCTTGGCGAGGGCGGCGGGCTGGCGTATCAGGCGGCATCTTACCCGGAGAAACCACATGATCTCGCCCGCCTTCATCCTCGTCCGCCCGCAAATGGGCGAGAACATCGGAGCGAGCGCCCGCGCGATGCTGAACTTCGGGCTGGAGCGAATGCGGATTGTGGCCCCGCGCGATGGTTGGCCGAATTCGGCAGCGGTGGCTTTGGCGAGCGGGGCGGGGCGGGTTCTGGATCAGGCGGGGTTGTTCCCCGATGTGCAGGCCGCGATTGCCGATTGTGATTTCGTCTTCGCCACCACCGCGCGGGGGCGCGAGTTGACCAAGCCGATCTATACGCCTGAGGCCGCGATGGAGCATGCGCGGGGGTTGGTCGCTGCGGGCAAGCGGGTGGGGGTGCTGTTCGGGCCGGAACGTGCGGGGTTGGAGAATGAAGATGTGGTGCTGGCCAATGCGATCGTGACGGTGCCGGTGAACCCGGAGTTTGCCTCGCTCAATCTGGCGCAGGCGGTGATCCTTTGTGCCTATGAGTGGTCAAAAGGCGTGGCCCTGGCGCAGCCGACCGCCGAGGAGATCCTCCCCCCTGCCCCGCAGCAGGAGCTGGAAGGCATGATCGGGCAGCTCACCCAGATGCTGGAGCCGCGCGACTATTTCAAGCCTGACATCAAGTCCGACGTGACCCGGCGCACCCTGCGCACGATCCTGACCAAGCCGGGCTGGAGCGCGCTCGAAGTGCGCACCTTGCGCGGGGTGTTCAGCGCCCTGCGGCGCCCGCCTACGCCTTAACCCCGCAACGCTTGACTTCCTGCCCCCGCGCGGCCAAAGGCCCGCCTTCGCAATTGAGCGGGCACTCCGGTGAAGCCTGCCTCGCATTCGGTCTTGAACCGGATGGTGCGGTTCCGGACTAGAGGTCAGACACCGGGTCAGGCCATGCAAAATTGAAAGACGACGCGTCATGTCAAAGCGCCATGCATCAAAGTATAAACTCGATCGCCGGATGGGCGAGAATATTTGGGGCCGTCCCAAGAGCTCGGTCAACCGCCGCTCGTATGGCCCGGGTCAGCACGGCCAGCGCCGCAAGAGCAAGGTCTCGGACTTCGGGATTCAACTGCGCGCCAAGCAGAAGCTCAAGGGCTATTATGGCGACGTGACCGAAAAGCAGTTCAAGCGCACCTACCAGGAAGCCGCCAAGATGAAGGGCGATACCGGTCAGAACCTGATCGGCCTGCTCGAGCAGCGGCTCGACATGGTAGTGTACCGCGCCAAGTTCGCGCCGACCATTTTCTCGGCGCGTCAGATCGTGTCGCACGGCCATATCTATGTGAACGGCGTGAAGTGCAACATCGCCAGCCGCCGCGTTCGCCCCGGCGACGTGCTCAGCCTGGGCACCAAGGCCAAGGACATGGCCCTGATCGCCGAAGCGCAGAGCCTGGCTGAGCGCGAAGTGCCCGATTATGTTTCGCCCGACGGCCCCGAGAAGGTTAGTTTCGTGCGCGTTCCCACGCTTGACGAAGTGCCTTACCCGGTGAAGATGGAACCGAACCTGGTGGTCGAGTTTTACTCGCGCTAAGTCTCGCTTTTGATAAAACAAACGGGGCGGTCCTGCGGGGCCGCCCTATTTGTTTGCGCGGCTTAACCGTTCGGTTAAACAGGCCGGTACACGAACAGCGAACGGCGCGGGGATACTATGGAATTCGATGACGTAATCATGGGGCGCCGCTCAATCCGCGGGTATCTGGACAAGCCGGTGCCGCGCGCGCTGATCGAAGACGTCCTGGCCTTGGCGATTCGCGCGCCCAGTTCGATGAACACCCAGCCATGGCATTTCCATGTGATCACCGGCGAACCGCTCGCCAAAATCCGCGCCGGCAACACCGAACGTATTTTGGCAGGCGAGCCCGACAGCCGCGAATTTCGCAAGGGCGTAGCCTTTGCCGGGGTTCACCGCGAGCGTCAGATCGGTGTAGCCAAACAGCTGTTCAGCGCGATGGGCATTGCCCGCGATGATCCAGCCGCACGGCAGGATTGGGTGCTGCGCGGCTTTCGCCAGTTCGACGCACCGGTGTGCGTAATTGTGACTTATGACCGTGCCTGCGATGGCAGCGACGATAGCCCGTTCGATTGCGGCGCGGTGGCGACGGCACTGGTCAATGCCGCGTGGTCGCGGGGCTTGGGCTGCGTGATCAACAGCCAGGGCATCATGCAAAGCCCGGTAGTGCGCGAACACGCCCATATCCCCGAGGATCAGGTGATCATGAAGAGCATCGCGCTGGGCTGGCCCGATGAGAGCTTTCCCGCCAACGCAGTGGTGTCAGAGCGCAAGAGCGTGGCCGAGGCGGCGGTATTTGTCGGGTTTGAGTATTAAAATTCTGCAGTACGCCTCTGGAAAATAGTGATTTGCTAGCGCCCTAGTCATTTGTTACTACTCACCGGTCGGAGGAGCGTAGTTGGCGGACGGCAATTCAACAAACGGACATACTGATACTGACTCGCCGAACGGGCAGGCCGGGACAACTGATGCCGTCGATGCTACCGAAAACAACCTGGAAAGATTGCGCCTTCAGCAAAGCGAGCAGCGCTTTCGCGCGGCAGTCGAAGCGATTGAAGGCGTGTTGTGGACCAACAACGCCAGCGGCGAGATGGTCGGCGAGCAGCCCAAATGGGCCGAGTTGACCGGGCAAACGTTTGATCAGTATCAGGGGTTTGGCTGGGCCGATGCCGTGCATCCAGACGATGCTGGACCGACCATTGCAGCTTGGAACGAAGCTGTCAGGTTAGAGCTTCCGTTTGTATTTGAACACCGCGTCCGCCGCCACGATGGAATATGGCGGCTTCACGCAATCCGCGCTGTGCCCACGCGCGATTTACAGGGGCAAATTCGCGAATGGGTCGGCGTTCACCGCGACATCACCGATGACCGGGCCAACCAGTTGCGGCTGCAGCAAATCGCGGACAACGTTGAGGCAGTGTTTTATGTCCATGAAATCGATGGACTCGAAGTGCCGTTCGTCAGCGATGCGTATGAGCGAATTTGGGGCCAGTCGCGCAGCGAGCTGTATGCCGATCCGAGCAGTTTTCTTAGCCGGGTGCATCCCGATGACCTTGATAGAATCAAGGCCAGCATCCGCAATCTATCGACTGGGCAAGGTGATGGCATCGAATATCGATTGCTGTTGCCCGACGGCACCGAAAAAATCATCCACGATCGTCCGACCATCACCAACGATCCGGTCACTGGTAACCGCGTGACAATTGGATTTGCCACCGACGTGACCGAACAGCGCCGCACTCAGAATTTGCTGGCACGCAATGCCGAAACATTTTCAACGTTGATCGCCTCAAATCCATTTGGGATTTACGTTATCAATGCCGATTTCAAACTCATCCAGGTGAGCCGCGGCGCTGCCAAGGTATTCGAGAATATCGAACCGCTGATCGGCCGCGATTTTGCCGAGGTGCTGCGGCTGGTCTGGGCCGAGCCGTTCGCCAGCGAAGCAGTTGACCAATTTTGCCATACGCTGGCGACTGGCGAACCGTAC
>JAYTVN010000036.1:0-141915 GCA_043743975.1 Cypionkella sp. | reverse complement strand
TATCCTTCGGTCTTACCAGCGCGGTCGATATGGCCCAGATCCCGCTCTGGCCACACCCGATCCCGCACCATCTGTTTCAACACTTTCACATCCGGGAAGCCGCCACGCTCTTTGCGATCCCAGATCACTTCGCCATCCAAAGTGATCTGAAACAGCCCGCCCGTCGCCGGGATCAACGTCACCGAGGCGATGTCCTGCCCGAAGGTCGACAACAATTCCTGCGCCATCCAAGCCGTACGCAAAAGCCAGTTGCATTGCGTGCAATAGGCAAGAGTGATCACCGGGCGCTTGATATCGCTCATCTTTTGGGCCTTTCGTTACGCGCCATAGGGCCGCAACAACTCGCGGCTGATGATATGACGCTGGATTTCCGAGGTGCCTTCCCAAATACGCTCCACCCGCGCATCGCGCCAGATGCGTTCCAGTGGCAACTCGTCCATCAGCCCCATGCCGCCATGAATCTGGATTGCTTCATCGGCAATCATCGCCAGCACTTCGCTGGCCTTCAGCTTCGCCATCGACATATCGGCCTCGGTCACCGAGCCCTGATCGTATTTCCAAGCCGCTTCCCGCGTCAGCAATTCCGCCGCTTTCAACTCCATCGCCATATCGGCCAGTTTGAAGCTGATGCCTTGGAATTTGCCGATCTGCTGGCCAAACTGCTTGCGCTCGGCCGCATAAGAAATCGCATGGCCCAGCGCCCGCTCGGCCCGGCCCAGACAGGTCGAGGCCACTTGCAGCCGGGTCGCCCCCAGCCATTTGCCCGCCACTTCAAAGCCCTTATGCACTTCGCCAAGGATTTGCGAAGCAGGCAAACGGCAATCGTCAAACTCCAAAATCATGTTGTTGTAGCCACGGTGCGAGACGTTGCGATAGCCCTCGCGCACGGTGAATCCCGGCGTGCCTTTATCGACCAGAAACGCCGTGATCAGCTTTTTCGGCCCGCGCGGCGTATCTTCCTCGCCGGTCGCCACCCAGACAATCGCGAAATCGGCAACATCGGCGTGGCTGATGAAATGCTTGGTGCCGTTCAGCACAAAATCACCGCCATCGGCCTTCGCGAAGGCCTTCATCGAACGCAGATCAGAGCCCGAGCCGGGTTCCGTCATCGCCTGACAGTCATGCTTTTCCGCCCGGATACAGGGGAACAAATACTTCTCCCGCTGCTCGGTCGTGCAGGCCAAAAGGATGTTGGAAGGCCGCGCCACGCAGTTCCAATGCAGCGCATAATTCGCCTTGCCGAGTTCCTTTTCGTAAAGCAACCACGTCAGGGTATCGAGCCCCGCGCCGCCGACATCTTCGGGCATGTTGGCCGCATAAAGCCCTGCCTCAACCGCCTTTTTCGAGATTTCCTTCATCAGATCATGCCGCAAAACCCCGGTGCGCTCCACCTCGGCCTCATGCGGGAACAGCTCGTTCTCGACAAAGGCGCGGGTGGTGTCCACGATCATCTGTTGTTCTTCAGACAGGCCGAAATTCATCTTATTTTCATTACGGATCAACGTTATAGGTCATGCCATCGACAGCCAGCGCCTGGCCCGAAACCATGCGCGCGCCGTCAGAGGCCAAATAAAGCGCCATCGACGCCACATCTTCGGGGTCAGTCAGCCGCTTCAGTGCGGTGCCAGACGCATAGCCTTGGCGCACCGCATCAGGCGTCATTCCCTTGGCCGCAGCCTCGGCCTCGATCACCAGATCAATGCGCGGGCCATTGACCGAACCGGGGCAGATCGCATTGGCGCGGATGCCATGCGGCCCAAGCTCCATCGCCACAGTTTTCATCAGCCCGATGACGCCCCATTTCGCCGCCACATAGGGCGCGCGGAACGGCGTGCCATAAAGGCCCGAGGTTGAGGACATGAAGATCATCACGCCCTTGCCCGCCGGTTTCATCAGCCTTGCCGCATGTTTTGCCGCCAACATCGCGCCATCGAGATTGACGGCAAGACACTGATGCCACGCCGCCAAATCCATATCCTCAATCGCCGCCGTCGGCCCCTTGATGCCAGCATTGGCGCAGAGCACATCCAGCCCGCCCCAGTCCGCCGCGACTTCGGCAAACAGCGCCGCCATCGCGGGTTCCTGACTGGCATCGCAGACCGAGCCGCGAATACCGGGCGGCAAAGCGGCGACCATGGCCGCATCCACATCCGTCACCCAAACGCGATAGCCCGCCCGGGCGAAGGCTTGCGCCATCACCAGACCAATGCCATTCGCCCCTGCGGTGATCAGAACGGTTTTCACTTCTTCTGCCCCACAGCCCGGCCAGCACCTTCCGGCAACGGCAACCCGGCGTGACCATCGGCAATCGCGCGCAGCTTCGCCCAAACCTCTGCCGAAGCAGGCGCCGATTTGCCCGAAGCCATGTTCACATGCAGGCACAACTGCTCAATCGTGGCGACGCATTCCTCGCCCTTCATGATCCGCACGAAACTACGGAAACGTTTTTCATCCGCCGAAATGATCTGCATCGCTCCCGTCAGCTTATCGCCCAGCTTCGCCTCACCCAGATGCCGGATATGGGTTTCGGCCGAGTAGAACGAGTTCCCCGCCGCCACATACTCCATCCCCGCCCCGATCAGCCGCAGGAAGGCATCGACGGTTTCCGAGTTCGCAAAATAATAGCGGCTTTCGGTCATATGGCCGTTGTAGTCGATCCACCCCGGCAGCACCTGCATCTGCGCCATCACCAGCGGCGCATCCTTCGGCGCGCTGTCCACTTCCGCATGGAACGCCACCGCGCGGGCTTCGTCATGCTCGCGCAGCACTTTACCCGCGCCCCAGTTGCGATCTTTCAAAGCGCGCAGGAAGCCGATGAGGTTGCTGTCGCGAATCCGCTCCAACTCGCGGATCGAATGCGCCCCCGATTGCGCATCAGACTGGCCCGCGATCAGATCGACCAATTCGTCGTTGAACTCGGGAACATCGGTCAGCTTGGTCCAAGGAGCGGTCAAATACGGCCCGAACTGCGCCATGAAATGCTTCATGCCCGCCTCGCCGCCAGCCACACGATAAGTCTCAAACAACCCCATCTGACCCCAGCGCAGACCAAAACCCATGCGGATCGACTCGTCGATTTCTTCCGTCGTAGCCACCCCATCCTTCACCAGCCACAACGCCTCACGCCACACCGCTTCCAGGAAACGGTCGGCGATATGCGCGTCGATTTCCTTTTTGATATGCAGCGGGAACATGCCGATCTCTTTCAGGATCAGCTTGGCGTTCTCAATCACCGCCGGGTCAGATTTCGGCGAGGGCACCACTTCGGCGAGGGGCAGAAGATAAACCGGGTTAAACGGATGGGCGACGAAAATCGTCCCCGGATTGGCGGCATTTTCCTGCAACTCGGACGGTTTGAAGCCCGAGGTCGAGGAGCCAATCGGAGTGCCAAATTCCGCCGATTGTTGGATCTGTGCAAACACCCGATGCTTCAAATCCAGCCGCTCTGACACGGATTCCTGAATGTAATGCGCACCTTCGACGGCTTCTGTAATCGTCTGCGCGAAGGACAGCACCCCCTCCTTCGGCATCGGAATATCACTCAGCGCAGGCAGCGATGCCCGCGCATTCGCCATCACTTCGCTGATCTTGCGCTCTGCTTGCGGATCGGGATCGAACACCGACACATTCCAGCCGTTGAGCAAAAACCGAGCCGCCCACCCGCCGCCAATAACCCCACCACCAATGATCGCTGCTTTTTTGGTCATGTCTAACTTTCTCATCTCTCGCCATATCTAGGCGTCAAAAATTCACTGGCCTTTTCGATTTGAATTGCCAGTGGGGCTATCAAAATCGCGCTGAACTTCAACTGTCGGAGGCTTCGGCGTTACGCCCTTCATCAACGTCCAAGCACTGACAAGCAGCCCAAGGACCGCACCGATAATCGCAGCCAGTCCAAGCCAGCCGAGCAGTGAAATGAAGGTCACACCGCGTGTGTCAGACGTTACGATGAGTTTGGCCGACAACAGCAAAACGAAAGGCAAAGCAGCGGCCACTAAAACCCATTGCGCCCAACCTTTTGCAATATAAGTGACAGCAACTCCGGCCACGATCAGGGCAATCAGCGGTATCACAATAAAGAAAAACAGCATGATTGCCCCCTATCCTACAACGGCGCGCGCTTCTCCAGCTTCAGCTTCGCCCGCACCTCGGCAGGCGTGATCACCCGCGCGCCCAAATTGCTGATGATCGTCACCGCCCGCTCCACCAGTTGCGCGTTGGTCGCCAGAACGCCCTTATCCAGCCACAGGTTATCCTCCAACCCGACCCGCACGTTGCCGCCCGCCAAAACCGAGGCCGCGACATAGGGCATCTGGTTGCGGCCAATCGCAAAGGCGCTCCAATGCCAATCGGCGGGGACATTGTTGACCATCGCAAGGAAGGTGTTCAGATCGTCCGGCGCGCCCCACGGCACGCCCATGCACAGCTGCACCAAGGTCGGCGCCGGGATCACGCCTTCGCGCGCCAGTTCTTTCGCCAGCCACAGATGGCCGGTGTCAAACGCCTCAATCTCAATCCGCACCCCCGCCGCCGTCATCCGCTTGGCCATATCCCGCAACATGCCGGGGGTGTTGACCATCACATAATCGGCTTCATTGAAATTCATCGTCCCACAATCAAGCGTGCAAATCTCAGGCCGGCATTCGACCACATGCGCCACCCGCGCCGTAGCCCCGATCATGTCGGAATGGCCCGCCATCTGACCCATCTTCTCGGTGCCATCAAACATCAGATCGCCGCCCATGCCAGCGGTCAGGTTCAACACCACATCGGTGCCGGAATCGCGCACCCGCTCGGTCAACTCGCGATACAAAGCCAGATCGCGCGAAGGCTTGCCGGTTTCCGGGTCGCGCACATGGCAATGCACCACCGCAGCCCCGGCCTTCGCCGCATCAATCGCCGATTTCGCAATCTGCTCCGGCGAGCGCGGCACATGCGGGCTGCGGTCCTGCGTGCCGCCCGATCCGGTGACAGCAGCGGTGATGAAAACTTCGCGGTTCATGGCCAAGGGCATGGGAATCCTCCAATTGGGTTGCCCACACCATAACCGCCTTGCCAAGCCGCGCTTAACGATTTACGCAATAAACATGGCAAAACCCGCAAAAATCAACACATCCATCTTCGCGCCGCACCCCGAGCCGCTGACCCTCGCCCTCTTGGTGCTGCCGCAATCCTCCATCCTGGAAGTCGCCTCCACCCTAGACCCGCTACGCTCCGCCAACCGCCATCTGGGACATGACGCCTACCGCTGGCGAGTCGTCTCGCCCGATGGCCGCCCGGTGCCCCTGACCTGCGGCATTGAACTGCCCTCCAACGGCCCGCTCGCCGCCGCCGAAGGTGCAGACGCCCTCATTGTCATCGCCGGATTTCAGCAATCCCATTCCGCCACGCAACCCTTGATCCGCGACCTTTCCCGCGCCGCCTCGCGCTTCACCGCCATCGGCGGCATCGACGCGGGCGCATGGGTTCTGGCCCGCGCAGGGTTACTCAACGGCTACAAAGCCACCGTGCATTGGGAAGACCTTGAGGATTTTTCCGCCACCCACCCTCAAATCGACGTAGCCCCCGACCGCTTCGTGATCGACCGCAACCGCTTCACCGCAGGCGGCGCCGCCCCCGCCTGCGATCTGATGCTGCACCTGATCCGCGCCCGCCACGGCCCCGCTCTTGCCTTGCAGGTCGCAGCCTCCTTCATCACCACCGCCCGCGACGGGTCAGAGCCGCAAATGACCCACGCAAAGCCCGATCCCCGGCTAGACCCCCGCGTCTCTGCCGCCATCGCGCGGATGGAAGCCACCCTAGACGCCCCCGAAACCACCTCTGAGACCGCCGCCGCCATCGGCCTGTCGCCACGCCGCTTAGAGCAAATCTTCCAAGAAAACCTCGGCCTGCCGCCGGCGACCTATGCGCTCACCCTGCGCCTCGCCGCCGCCCGCCGGATGATCACCGACACCCGACACCCCTTGGCCGAGGTGGCCCTACGCTGCGGCTTCTCCTCGGCCTCAAGCCTTGCCCGTGCCTTCCGCGCGCAACTCAACCTCACCCCCAGCAGCCTGCGCCGCTGAATCGTCGCGCGCCACATCCTTCAGTGGCGAAAGAATCCGCAACGCCAAATAGGTCACCACACTCAAAATCACCGCAATATCGACCAGCCCGTAACCCACCGCCGCGCCCAAAGCCCCTGTTCCCCACAGGCTTGCCGCCGTCGCCGTGCCCCGCGCCTGCGCGCCCTGCTTCAAGATCGCGCCGCCGCCGATAAAACCAACCCCGGTGATCAGCCCTTCCAACACCTTGGCCTGCTCCGGGCTGTCCTTGCCCAACACCCCAATCGCGATGATTGCAAAACCACAAGCCGCCATCGCCACCAGCGGAAAGGTCCTAATCCCCGCGCTGCGTTCTTCCTTCTCGCGATTCCAGCCAATCGGCAGCGCAAGCAGATAGGCCAGCACCAGCTTGATCAGATGCGAGAAGGTTTCCTGCACATTAAAGCTCAGATCGAAGTAATTCATCATCGCCGGGCCAACTCCTAGGCTAAAACATCCGGCAATAACGCTTTGATCTGGCTTTGGTTCCTAAACCACCTCAACCAATCCACGGCCTTTCAACAAAGGCTCCACCCCCGGCATCCGACCGCGGAATTTGGTATACAAAACATCCGGCTCCTCCGACCCGCCCGCGGACAGAATGAACCGCTCCAACCGCGCCGCCACGCCCGGATCAAACGCATCCCCCGCTTCTTCAAAGGCCGCAAACGCATCCGCGTCCATCACCTCGGACCACATGTAGCTGTAATAGCCCGAGGAATAACCGTCGCCCGAAAACACATGCGCGAAATGCGGCGTCGCGTGCCGCATCCTGATCGCACGCGGCATCCCCAAAGCCTCCAACACCTCCGCCTGCTTTTGCATCGGATCGGCAGGTGCCGCCCCTTCATGAAACGCCAGATCCACCAGCGCCGAGGAGATAAACTCCACGGTTGAGAACCCCTGATCGTAAGTCCCGGCATCCAGCAGCAGCTTGATCAGATCGCCGGGCATCGCCTCCCCGGTCTGCCAATGCCGCGCATGCTTTTCCAGCACTTCCGGCACTTCCATCCAATGCTCATACAACTGGCTCGGCAGTTCAACAAAATCGCGCGCCACCGATGTGCCGCTGATGAAACCATAGGTCACATTCGACAGCATCTGATGCAACGCATGGCCAAACTCATGGAACAGCGTCCGCGCATCGTCATAAGACAGCAACGCCGGATCGCCCTTGGCAAAATTACACACATTCACCACCACAGGCCGCTGATCGCCACCGAGTTTCCGCTGGCTACGCATCGCCGAACACCAAGCCCCCGAGCGTTTCGATCCGCGCGCAAAATAATCACCGATGAACACCGCGATATGTGCGCCACCGCGCGTCACCTCCCAAGCCCTTGCATCGGCATGATAAAGCGGAATGTCCAAGGCGCGGAATTCCAAGCCAAACAACCGATTGGCGCAATCAAACTGCGCCGCCAGCATCGCCTCCAACCCCAGATAAGGCTTCAACACCGCCTCATCCAGATCATGCTCCGCCACCCGGCGCTTCTCAGAATAATACCGCCAATCCCAAGGCTCCAGCGGCCCGGCAATACCATCCGCGTGCAGCCGCGCCTCCAAAATACCCGCATCCTCCAAAGCCTTCGCTTTGGCCGGCGCCCAAACCCGCATCAGCAAATCCCGCACCGCAGCCGGGGTCTTCGCCATCTCCGGTTCCAGCTTGTAATCGGCAAAACTGGCATAGCCGAGCAAAGCCGCCCGCTCCGCCCGCAGTGCCAAAATCTCCGCCGCCACCGCGCGATTGTCGGTCGCCCCGCCATTCGCCCCGCGCAACCCCCAAGCCTCATAGGCCTTCTGCCGCAGTGCCCGCCGAGACGAAAACTGCAAAAACGGCACGATCAGCGAGCGGCTCAGCGTCACCACCGGCCCGGAAACGCCCTTCTCCACCCCCGCCGCCCGCGCCGAGGCCACCACGAACTCCGGCAACCCCTCCAGATCAGCCTCGCTCAATTCCATGAACCACGCCCGTTCATCCGCCAGCAGGTTCTGGCTGAACCCCGTCCCCAGCACCGCCAACCGTGATTTCACCGCCGTCAGCCGCGCCGCCTGATCGCCCTGCAACAAAGCCCCGGATCGCACAAACATCTGCCGATACAAAGTCAAAACCCGCAACTGTTCCGCCGAAAGCCCCAACGCATCCCGCCGCTGGAACAAATCCTCAATCCGCCCGAACAACGCGGTATTGTTGGTGACTTCCGAGGCAAAGGCCGACATCTTCGGCGCCAATTCCATCTGCAACGCCTCGCGCGCAGGCGTGCTATCCGCCCCGGCAAGGTTGTAAAACACCCCGCCGACCCGATCTAAATCCCCTTCCGCCAGTTCCATCGCCTCGATGGTATTGGCAAATGTCACCTCCGCCGCTTCGGTGATCGCCGCAATATTCGCCCGCGCCGCGATCAGCGCCGCCTCAAACGCCGGCGCGAAATCCGCATCCGCAACCGCCGCAAACGGCGGCAGCCCAAATTCCCCGTCCCAAGCACCCAGCAAAACATTCATCGCAAATCTCCTTTGCGGCAAAGCTAGGCACCCCACAGGGTAAGGTCCACCCCAACCATTGCTCTTTTTGAAATACTCCCCGCGGAGCACCCGCCGCTGGCGTCAACCGCCCCGCCCAATTTCAAACCAACCTACGCACAAGGCACCCACCGCGCGCCAGCGCTCAAGGATCTTGCGCGGCACGCGCGCAATCAGATCACGCCGCTTAGCGCTGATCGCGCGCCTTCAACCGCGCCTCGATCCGCCGCAGCACCAGCGATAACCCCACCGTCATCGTCAGATACAACAGCGCCACCAGATTATAGGTTTCAAAATAGCGAAAATTCCCTGCCGCCGTGACCTTGCCCAGTTGCGTGATATCAGCAACCCCCAGCACCGACACCAAGGACGAATCCTTCACCATCGCCACAAAATCATTGCCCAAAGGCGGCAGAATCATCCGAAACGCCTGCGGAAACACCACATGCCGGAACCTTTGCCGGCCCGACAGGCCCAAAGCCTGCGCCGCCTCGATCTGGCCCTTATCCACCGCCTGCAATCCGGCCCGAAACACTTCCGCCAGAAATGCCGAATAGGCCAAGGTCAGCGCGATGATGGCCCGCCACAACAAAGGAAAATCCCGCGTCTTCACCGGCTCCAGCCCCAGATGTGCCGTCAACCAGTTCCAACCATAAATCGCCCCCGGTGCCGCCACAAAAGCCACATACAAAAGCAGCACCATGATCGGCACCCCGCGCACGACCTCGATGTAAAACCGCGCCACTTGTCGGATCGCCCTGAACCGCGACAGCCCCGCCAGCGCCAACAACAGCCCCAACACGCAGACCATCGCATAAGCCACCACAGTGACAAAAATCGTCAGCCAAATCCCCTTGGCCAAAAGCCGCATCGCCGAGGAATAAACCTCACTCGCCCACACCTGATAAAACAGCAGCGCCCCGATGCCGCAAAGCGCCACCAGCCAATATGGAAAATCATGATCTTTCAAAGCCTTCATCGGAAATGGCCCCGGCAAGCGCCGGGGCCGCCTGCCTTACTCAGCCTTGTAATCGAGGAACCATTTCTTGTTCAGCGCCTCAAACGTGCCATCAGCTTTCAACGCGGCAATCCCGGCATTCATCTCCGCCGCCAGCGCCGAGCCTTTGGGGAAGATAAAGCCGAAATCTTCCGATCCCAGCGGTGCGCCCACCATTTTCAAACCGCCCGCCGAGGCATCGACATAACCCTTGCCCGCCGTCATATCGGTCAGCACCGTGTCCACATCGCCCGCCTTCAACGCCTCGACACTGGCACCAAAGGTTTCAAACAGCTTGATCCGGGGATTGGCCTCGTTGCCGTCCAGCACCGAATACACCGCCGTATAGAACGGCGTCGTACCCGCCTGCGCGCCGACCAGCAAATCTGAATTGGCGGCAAAGCTGGTCGCGTCGGTAAACCGCGCCTCATCGCCACGCACCAGCATCATGCTTTCCGAGCGCATATAGGGGTCCGAGAAATCCACCTTCTCCTTGCGATCATCCTTGATGGTGATCCCGGTCATCCCCATGTCAAACTGCCCTTCCGACACCGCCGGAATCATCGCATCCCACGAAATATTCTCGTATTTCACTTTGAAATTCATCCGCTTCGCCATTTCGGCGATCGCGTCATATTCCCAGCCCACCGCAGCCCCGGATTTGTCGACAAACTGCAACGGCGGATAGGCATTCTCGGTCACAATGGTGATCTCTTTGCCGCCCAGATCAGGCAAATCGCCCGCAAACGCGCTGGAAACGGTCAAGACGAAGCCCGCAAGGGCAGCAGCAATCTTCATATGTGAACTCCCCGTCACAGAGTGGATGCGGGAGTATGGCCGCGATTGGGGGCCGGGGGCAAGGGGGCCATGGCGTGCAAATATCGCACGATACAGGCTCCGATTGACTCGCTTCACAGGCAGGACAAGCTCAAGCAGGTCCCGGCGCCGCAGGCAGCAATCAAACCTCGTCGTTCCACCAAGCCGAAACATCACGCGGGCCCAAAACCCCCAGATCAATCCGGTGCGTGCAACCGCCAGATAGATTGTTTCGATCACTTTCATCTCTACCGCGCGCCTAAAGACCGTGTCTTCGCTCACGTCTAGACTCAAAACATGAACAAATCATAAACGAAATCGCGAGTCGCTGTGCATCCCCGCACATCCCTTCGCCAAATCCCCGCCACTTCGCCCCATTGCGCCAAGCCTGCCCCGGCCTCATCTTCGCTGTAACCACAGGAGGCTCCGATGCCCAAACTTCCGACCTATTTCATCTCCCACGGCGGCGGCCCTTGGCCTTGGCTGCCAAACATGCGGCAGATGCTCGCCAGCTTGGAGTCCTCGCTCGCCCGCATGCCCGAAGAAATCGGCACCACCCCGAAAGCCATCCTGATGGTCTCCGGCCATTGGGAGGAAGACGATTTCGCCGTGATGTCCGCGCCCCACCCCGGAATGCTCTATGATTACGGCGGCTTCCCGCCCGAGACCTACCAAATCATCTACCCCGCCCCCGGCGCGCCAGAGCTCGCCCAGCGCACCGCCGATCTGATCAAATCCGCAGGCCTGCCCACCCATCTCGACCCCAAGCGCGGCTTTGATCATGGCACTTTCGCGCCCGCCTATGTGATGTATCCCAACGCGGAAATCCCGATCTTCCAAGTCTCGCTGCAACACAGCTACGACCCCGCCGCCCATTTCGCTTTGGGCCGCGCCATAGCCCCGCTGCGCGATGAAGGCGTGCTGATCGTCGGGTCTGGCCTCAGCTACCACAACCTGCGCCTGTTCGGCCCCGGCGCCAAAGCCCCCTCCGCCGCGTTTGACGCTTGGCTGTCAGACACCATGGCCCTGCCCGGCGACCAGCGCACCAAGTCGCTGCTGGAGTGGGAAAACGCCCCCTCTGCCCGCATCTGCCACCCGCAGGAAGACCATCTTGTGCCGCTGTTCGCCGCTTTAGGGGCCGCCGAGAATGAAACAGCCACCATGGTCTATCACGACAAAAACGTCTTCGGCGGCGTCACCGCCTCCAGCTACCGCATTGGTTAAGACTGTGGGGACGGGGCAAAACTCTGTCCCCGCATAATGCTAAATCAGCCACTGTGCCAAGATCATCAACGCGCCCGACACCGCCCAACTGCCCGCATCGACCAAGCGGCTGACGGGGCCCAACTTCTTGAAAGCATTGTTGGAATAGCCCATCACGATGAAGGCCACGATGCCCAGAACCAATGGCCCACAAAGCCCGCGCGCCATCATCACACCAACGAACAGCCCAAAGAGCACCAGCCCCAGCACCAGAGACCCAAAGGCTGCTCCCATCGGATCACCGGGCGCGTGCTGCACTTTGGCCGAGGCGCTCCACGCCGGATAAAACCCCTTCGGCGAATACCAAAACCACCCGGCGATAAAGGCAGCTATAACCCCCACTACAACGCCCAGCCAATCCACCCCTGCAAACATGGCAACCCTCCCTCGATTCGACCACCTTAGCCGAGAATGATTAACCCGCGCCAAATCGCAAAACATATCGCCCGGCTCAGGATCGCCTCCGAACCCTTTCCATCCCGTCAGGTTCTCAGAGCTCCGAAATTAAGCCAGTGTTGTCAGTGCCTTACCCCACACACCGCACAATCCGCCCGTGGTTTCACCCCAATCATCCGCGTCTCACCATAAAGCGCATCGTGGATCAGCAACCGCCCGCGCAACGGCTCCCCCGCCCCGGTGATCAGCTTCACCGCCTCCATCGCCATCATGCTGCCAATCACCCCCGGCAAGGGCGCGGCCACCCCAGCCTCAGCACAAGTCGGCACCATGCCCGGCGCAGGCCGTACCGGGAAAACGCATTCATAACAAGGACTTCCCTTCGCCGGATCATAGACCGAAAGCTGCCCCTCCCACTGGGTAATTGCCGCCGCCACCAACGGCTTGCCCGCCGCGACGCACAACCGATTGACCAGATAGCGCGTGTCGAAATTGTCCGACCCATCCAGCACCAGATCATATTCCGCGATCACCCCGCCCGAGGCCGCATCCAGCCGCCGCTTATAGGGTTTCACCACGATATAGGGGTTCAGCGCCCGCATCGCGATCTCGGCTGATTGCACCTTATCCATGCCAATGCGTTGATCGGTATGAATAATCTGTCGCTGCAAATTGCTGGGATCGACCGTGTCATCGTCGATCACCCCAATCTCGCCGACCCCCGCCGCCGCGAGATACAGCAAAACCGGAGAGCCCAATCCCCCCGCCCCCACCACCAAAACCTTCGCATCCTTCAGCTTGCGCTGCCCCGGCCCGCCAATCTCGCGCAGCAGGATATGCCGGGCATAGCGCTCGACCTCACCACTGGAAAACGCAGCGAGCCTGATCATCGGACCTACAGATTTCACCCGCTTTTTCAATCCCTTAAGCAGAACACGATAACCCAGAACCGCACCAAACCCCAAGGCAACCGCGGCCCAAACCCGCGCATCGCCCCCGGTCATCTCGCGCAGCGGATGCCCCACAGGCAGCAGCAGATTCAGCAAAACCGCCACCAGCCACAGCACCGCAATCGCGCCCCAACGCACCCGCTTCGGCGTGGCCAAAACCCACCCCAAAACCCAAAGCGCGACAGCGAGTGCGACAACCAGCATCAGTCTTTTCCGCCAGAAACCGGGCCCGCGCGCCGCAGCCCCGTCGAGCCAAAGCCACCCGCACCCCGCACAGTTTCATCCAAGCTATCAACCACTTGAAACCCCACCTGCACCACCGGAGCGATCACGCATTGCGCAATCCGGTCGCCATGCCGCACCACATAAGGCTCCACGCCCAAATTCACCAAAGCCACCCCCAACGGCCCGCGATAATCGCTGTCGATCGTCCCCGGCGTGTTCGGCAGCGTGATGCCAAACTTCACCGCCAACCCCGACCGAGGCCGGATCTGCATCTCATATCCTATTGCAATCGCTACACGAATCCCCGTCGGCACCACCAGCCTCGCCATCGGCGCAATCACAATCCCCGCCGCCCGATCCGCCGCCGCCAGATTGGCGCAAATATCCGCTCCAGCCGCCCCCGCCGTCTGATAGGCCGGCAAAGCCACCGAGCGATCCGCCCAATCCTCCCACATCACTTGCACCAGCGTCATGCTCATCCTCTGTGTAAAAATATCCCCGCCGGAGGCATCCAACTTATCCGCCAAACCAACGCTTCAGACCCTATCCCACGGAATTTTCCGCAAAATTCCGGCTTCACCCCAGCAAAACCGCCGCGATCCGCGCCGCCAAAGCCCGCGCCACCGCATCCTTGGCCATACGCGGCCAAACCTCCGCTCCCGCATCAGAAATCAACGTCACCGCGTTCTCAGACCCGCCCATGATCCCGGTGGCAGGCGAGACGTCATTGGCCACGATCCAATCGCAGCCCTTGCGCAGCCGTTTCGCCGCCGCATATTCTTCCACCCGATCCGTTTCGGCCGCAAACCCCACCACCAACCGAGGCCGCTGCAACCCCTTGGACACCCGCGCCAAAATATCCGGGTTCTCGGCAAACTCCAGCGCCGGAGCCTGCCCCGAGCCGTGCTTCTTCATCTTCGACCCGCTGGCATTGGCCACCCGCCAATCCGCCACCGCCGCCGCCATCACCGCCGCATCCGCAGGCAAGGCCGCCTCAACCGCCGCCAGCATCTCGGCAGCCGTCTCGACCCGTACCACTTCCACCCCATCCGGCGCGGGCACCGAGGCAGGCCCGGTCACAAACGTCACCCTTGCGCCCAGATCGCGCAAAGCCACCGCAATCGCCGTGCCCTGCGCGCCCGACGACCGATTGGCAATATATCTCACCGGATCAATCGGTTCATGCGTCGGCCCAGATGTCACCAGCACATGCTTGCCCCGCAATGGGCCATCAGACAGCGCCGCAGAAATCGCAGCGAAAATCTCCTCAGGCTCCGCCATCCGCCCCGGCCCGAACTCCCCACAAGCCATCTCGCCGTCATTTGGCCCCACAAACAACACCCCATCCGCCAGCGCCTGCGCCAGATTGCGCTGCGTCGCCGGGTGCTGCCACATCCGCACATTCATCGCAGGGGCCACCAGCACCCGGGTATCGGTCGCCAATAGTAGCGTCGAGGCCAGATCATCCGCCCGCCCCTGCGCCGTCTTGGCCAGCAAATCCGCCGTCCCGGGTGCCACCACGATCAGATCCGCCACGCGGGAAAGCTGAATATGCCCCATCTCGGCCTCATCGGTCAGATCGAACAGCGCCTCATAGACCTTCTCTCCGGCCAAAGCACTCACCGACAAAGGCGTCACAAACTCCGCCCCCGCCCGCGTCAGCACCGGCGTCACCGCCGCCCCCGCGCCTTTCAAAAGCCGGATCAGCAACAAAGACTTATAGGCCGCGATGCCGCCACCAATGATCAGCAAAATCCGCTTGTTCGCCAGCATCGCCCACTCCCTTGGCCCCCCATAGATGTAGGCGGCAGCGGGACCAAACTCAACGCCCTAAAGCCCAGCGCCCTAAAGCAAAGCCAGCACTTCCGGCGATTGCGCCTCTAGCGCCCGGCGCAGCTTCACATAAGCCGCTGCCTCCAACTGCCGAATACGCTCTTTCGACAGCCCCAACTCTACCCCCAAAGACTCCAGCGTCCGCGGCTCATCGCGCAAGCGCCGTTCGGCCACGATATGCCGCTCGCGCGCACTCAAGCCCCGCATCGCCGTCACCAACCAGCCGCGCAACCGCTCGGTGTCATGCGAAAATTCCACCCGTTCCGCCGCCTGCGGGCCGTCATCTTCCAGCGCGTCAATCCATTCGCGCCCGTCCTCATCCGCCGCCTGCGTGGCGTTCAAAGACGCGTCCGAGCCCGCCAGCCGCCCCTCCATCATCTCAACTTCCGCCACCCGCACACCGATTTCCTGCGCCACCTTCTCGCGCAACTGGTGCTGATCCAACACCAAGCCCTCGGCCGCAGCCTCACGCTCCAGCTTGGCCTGCACCCGCTTCATATTGAAAAACAACGACTTCTGCGCCGAGGTGCTGCCCGTCCGTACCATCGACCAATTCCGCATCACATAATCCTGAATGCTGGCCTTGATCCACCACACCGCATAGGTCGAAAACCGCACGCCGCGATCCGGGTCAAACTTTTCCGCCGCTTTCATCAGGCCAAGCGAGGCTTCCTGAATCAGATCATTCATCGGCGCCCCATAGCGGCGGAACTTCGAGGCCATCGAAATCGCGAGCCGCATATAGGCGGTGATCAACCGATGCAACGCCGCCTCATCGCGCTGGTCACGCCAGGCATAGGCCAAGCGCTGCTCGGTTTCAGCATCCAGCAACTCCGCCGCCCGCGCTTGCCGCGACAAAACCTGCTGATAGGGTGCGTCCAGTGCCATCTGATCCCCCAATGCCCCCGCATTTGGGGTGACAAGGGGAATACGCAGCCCAAGCCCGTTTGGATCCCTTATAGCCGCCAAAAAGCCGAATTTTCTGCGCCCCATCAATTCCCGTGATGAACCTGCGCACAAATCACCGCTTTCCATCACGCCCCCGCATCGCCTAGCCTGCGCGCAACCAGAAACCCGGAGCCTGCAATGACCTATGACCTCGTGATCGGCGACCGCGCCTATTCCAGTTGGAGCCTGCGCGGCTGGCTGCTGTTCGATGCCTTCAACATCCCCGTCAAACTGCACACCGCGCGGCTATACACCGACGAACTTCCCAGCCTTCTCGAAGACTTCTACCCCGCCAAAACCGCGCCCACCATGCGCACACCTGACGGTGTGGTCGTGCCCGAAACCATCGCCATCGCCGAAGAACTGGCCTCGCGCCACCCTAACGCTGGCCTCTGGCCCAGCGACCCCAAACACCGCGCCATCGCCCGCGTTCTTGCAGCCGAAATGCACGCAGGCTTTACCGCCCTGCGCGAGCATTGCCCGATGAACCTGCGCGTCAGCTACACCGATTGCGCGCCGCCGCTCGAGGTTCTGGCCGATCTGAAACGCTTGGAAACCATCTGGGCATGGGCACAAAAGGAAACTGGATCAAACACTTGGCTTTGCGGCGACTACTCCGCCGCCGACGCCTTCTTCGCCCCCGTCGCCGCCCGCGTTGCCAGCTATAACCTGCCCCTCGCCCCTCAAGCCATGGCCTATGTCCGCGCCCATCTCGCGCATCCGTCCTTCCGCCGCTGGCGCGCGATGGGCATGATCGACGGCGCGGACCAAGACTTCTACCGCCGCCCCTACCCCCGCCGCCCATGGCCCGGCCCGGTTCCCCTCGCCGCGCGCCCGGTCGCAGGCACCGGGTCCGAGAACACCACCTGCCCCTATTCCGGCAAGCCCGTCAGCCATGTGCTTGAAATATCAGGCCGCCGCATCGGCTTCTGCAACGCCTTCTGCCGCGACAAAACCGTGGCCGACCCCGAAGCATGGCCGAAATTCATCGCGATTTATCAACCCTGAAGCCTGATCTTTACCATTCGTAAACCATTGCCCCCTAGCCGTTAACAAAGATGAACGGAAAGCGGGCAATGGTTGCAAGAGCCTATACAGTGGCCTTTGAGGGCGTAGAGGCCCGCATCGTCGAGGTGCAATGCGCCGTCGCCCCCGGCATGCCCTATTTCGGCGTTGTCGGCCTTCCCGACAAAGCGGTATCCGAGGCGAAAGAACGCGTCCGCGCGGCGATGGCCTCCATGTCCATCGCCCTGCCGTCTAAGCGGATCATGGTGAACCTGTCGCCCGCCGATCTGCCGAAAGAGGGCTCGCATTTCGACCTGCCGATCGCCTTGGCGCTGCTCGCAGCCCTCGAAATCATCCCGAAAGACGCCGTCGAAGGCACGGTCGCCTTGGGCGAACTCTCGCTGGATGGTCGCCTGATCGCCGTGCTCGGCGCATTGCCCGCCGCCATCGCCGCCGCCGAGCAAGACTGCGTGCTTTTGTGCCCAAAAGCCTGCGGTGCCGAAGCCGCTTGGGTCGGCGCCACCCAAGTCCTCGCCGCCGCCACCCTCAACGACGTGGTGCGCCACTACACCGGACAAATCCCGATCACCCCGGCAGAGGCGGGCGAGGTCGCGCCCGAATCCACCGGCCGCGATTTCCGCGATGTGAAGGGGCAAGAACGCGCCAAACGCGCACTGGAAATCGCAGCCTCCGGTCGTCACCACGCGCTGATGGTCGGCACGCCGGGGTCAGGAAAATCCATGCTCGCCGCCCGCCTGCCGGGGATTCTGCCGCCACTTTCGGCACAAGAAGCCCTTGAAACTTCAATGATTCATTCCCTCGCAGGGCTGCTGTCCGAAGGCGGTATCTCGCGCGCCCGGCCCTTCCGCGAACCGCACCACACCGCCTCGATGGCCGCCATTGTGGGGGGTGGCAAAGGGGCCAAACCCGGCGAAATCTCTCTCGCCCACAATGGCGTGTTGTTCATGGATGAATTCCCCGAATTCCCCCGCGCCGTGCTGGAAACCCTGCGCCAGCCGATTGAAACCGGCGAGATCATGGTCGCCCGCGCCAATGCCCATATCCGCTATCCCTGCCGTTTCCTGCTGATCGCCGCCGCCAATCCCTGCAAATGCGGCTATATGTCAGACCCCGCCCGCGCCTGCGCGAAAGTGCCGATCTGTGGCGAGGATTACTTGGGCCGCCTCTCCGGCCCGCTGATGGACCGCTTCGATCTGCGGGTCGAAGTCCCCCCGGTGGCCTATACCGACCTCGACCTGCCGTCCTCCGGCGACAGCTCCGCCACCGTCGCCGCCCGCGTGCAAGCCGCGCGCAATCTGCAAACCAAACGCTTCAAAGACACGCCGAACACCCGGGTCAACGCAGATATGGAAGGCAGCCTGCTGGAACAGGTGGCAAGCCCCGACCCTGAAGGCCGCGCCCTGCTGGCCAAAGTCGCCGAGCGCTTTGGTCTTTCCGCGCGCGGCTATCACCGTGTTTTGCGCGTCGCCCGCACCATCGCCGACCTTGATCAATCGGCGCAAGTACGCCTGCCCCACATCGCCGAAGCCGTCAGCTACCGTTTGGCGGTGGGGTCAAAAAACTGACCCCAGCCGAAAGCTAGGCCCGCTTGGCCTCAATCACCTGCCATATCCGCTCGGCGGTGTTGGTGCCGTCAAACCGCTCCAACTCCTGAATCCCCGTCGGCGAAGTCACGTTGATCTCGGTCAAATAATCGCCAATCACGTCGATGCCGACGAAAATCTGGCCATGCTCGCGCAGCGTCGGCCCAATCGCCGCACAAATTTCCAGATCGCGCGGCGTCAGCCCGATCTTCTCCGGTCGCCCGCCCGCATGCATGTTCGACCGGGTTTCCCCCGCCTGTGGCACCCGGTTGATCGCCCCCACCGGTTCGCCATCGACCAAAATCACCCGCTTGTCGCCCTTTGAGACATCGGGCAGGAATTTCTGCACAATCAAAGGCTCACGGTTCATGCCCGTAAACATCTCATACAAACTGGCGAGGTTGCGGTCATTCGGGTCCAACCGGAACACCCCCGCGCCGCCATTGCCATAAAGCGGCTTCAGAATAATATCGCCATGCCGCGCCTTGAAATCCCGAATCGTCTGCAAATCCCGCGCAATCGCCGTCGGCGGTGTCAGCTCGGGAAACCGCAGAACCAACAATTTCTCGGGATAATTCCGCACCCAGAACGGATCATTCACCACCAAAGTCTTGGGATGGATCATATCGAGCAGATGCGTGGTGGTGATATATCCCATATCAAACGGTGGGTCCTGCCGCAGCCAAACCACGTCAAACTCCGAAAGGTCCACCTCAGCCTCCGGCCCATAGCTGACATGGTTACCAACCTCCCGCCGCAAGGTGATCGGAAACCCCCGCGCCATCACCCGGCCTTCGACAAAGGCCAATTTGTCCGCCGTATAGAAAAACAACGAATGCCCCCGCGCCTGCGCCTCAAGCGCGATGCGGAACGTGCTGTCACCGTTGATATTGACCGACCCGATCGGGTCCATCTGTAGGGCTACTTTAAGCGGCATGAGACTCTCCAGATTTCATTGCCGCTTTGATGCCGCAACGCCGCCCCGGATGCAATCAGGCGGCGTAGGCGTTTTCCAACACTTCGATCCGTCCCGCCGCATCGACCAAAGCCACATCAAACCGCACATCCGTCAACTGACCCGCAGGTTCGCCCGCCAAAAACTCCGACGCCGCATTATAAATTCGCGCCATCTGCCGCACGGTCAAATGGTCCGCCGCCATCGCATGCGTTTTGCTTTGCTTGACCTCTATGAAAATCACCTCCGCGCCATCGCGCGCGATCAGATCAATTTCCCCGGCCGATCCCCGCCAGCGCCGCGCGCGCACGGCCCGCCCCGAGCGGTCATAAAGCTGCGCCACCTGTTCTTCAGCGGCAAACCCTGCATGATACGACCGTGCCCCACTCATCCGCCTGCCCTTTTCAATGCCAGTTGATACATATCGCGTCGCGGCAAACCGTAAGCCTGCGCCACCGCCGCCGCCGCATCCTTCATCGTCATGTGCGTCAAAGCCTGATCCAAAGCCTGTTCCACCGTTGCCGCATCTGCCACCTGTTCCGGGGCGCGATCAATCAGCACCACGATTTCGCCCTTCACCACACGCCCGTCAAACGCCACAGCCAATTCGCCCAATGTCCCGCGCGAGACTTCTTCGAATCGCTTGGTCAGTTCCCGGCACACGACGCTTTTACGCCCTTCCCCCAATTCTCGCACCAGATCATCTAATAATCCCTTAACGCGTTTCGGCGATTCATACAGAATCACCGTCGCCTGCACCTGCGCCAGATCTCGAATGAAGCTTTGCCGCGCCGCTTTCGTCGCAGGGGGAAAGCCTGCGAACATAAAGCGGTCCGACGGCAGCCCCGACACCGTCAGCGCGCAGAGAACCGCCGAGGCCCCCGGCGCCGACAGCACGCTATAGCCCTCGGCAATCGCCGCGCGGCCCAACTGGAAGCCGGGGTCCGAAATCAGCGGCGTACCGGCTTCCGAAGCATAGGCTACCGATTTGCCCTCGGATATCGCGCGCAGCAAGCGCGGCAAGGCGGCGTCATTGTTATGCTCGTGATAGGCGACCAGTGGCCGATCCCCAAGGCTAACCCCATGAATTTCCATCAGATGCCGCAAAGTTCGCGTGTCTTCTGCCGCCAGAACATCCGCCGAGGCCAGAATATCCAGTGCCCGCAAGGTGATGTCCCTTGCCGCGCCAATCGGCGTTGCGATAAAATACACCCCCGCCGCAAGGCGCTGTTTTTCCGGCGCCGCTCTGCTGATCGTCACCCGGGTGGCCTCCCTGACAAGTTTACTTCCCGCCCCGATGCGCTTAACCTGAACACCAGTCCGCCAAGGGTGAGGGAGTTCTATGTTGTCCGTTTTGATGCGGGCCCGCAAGTCGCTGGGCCAAATAGTTATTGCCGCTGCCGCGCTGGTCTTGGCCGCTTGCGTGCCTTCCGCAGGCCCTACCGCAGGCGGAGGCAATGCCTCTGGCAAAATTCAGGTCGCTTTGCTGGTGCCCGCAGGTTCCGGTCAGGCCAGCGATGAACTGCTCGCCCGCTCGCTGCAAAACGCCGCCCGCATGGCGATTTCCGATCTGGGCGGTGCGGCCCGTGTCGATCTGCGCGTCTACAATACCGCAGGTCAACCCGCGCAAGCCGCCGCGATGGCGACCAAGGCCGTCGCCGATGGCGCGCAAGTCATCTTGGGCCCGGTCTTCGCGCAAGAGGCCAATGCCGCAGGCGTCGCCGTCGCAGGCTCGGGCGTCAATGTGCTGGCGTTCTCGAACAACCCCGACATCGCCGGCAACAACGTGTTCGTGCTGGGCCCAACCTTCAGCAACACCGCCGGTCGGTTGGCGTCTTATGCCGTGCGCCAAGGCAAATCGCAGATCATGATCGTACATGATCGCAACACGGCGGGTGAATTGGGCCGCGCCGCCATTGCGCAGGCTGTGGCGCAGGCAGGCGGCTCGGTTGTTGCCACCGGCAATTATGAATTCTCGCAAAATGGCGTCGTCGCCGCCGCTCCCGGCATCGCGTCGGCTGCGAAATCCGCAGGCGCGCAAGCGGTGTTCCTGACCGCCGATACCGCAGGCGCTTTGCCCTTGGTCAGCCAGCTTCTTGCCGACAACGGCCTGTCCAGTGCCGCAACGCAGTTCATCGGCCTGACCCGTTGGGACATTCCCGCAGCCACCCTCGGCCTGCCCGGCGTGCAAGGCGGTTGGTTCGCGCTGCCCGATCCGGCACTTTATGCGCAATATCAGGCCCGCTATCAATCCACCTTCAACGAGCCGCCGCATCCGATTTCCGGCCTCGCCTATGACGGTATCGCGGCGATCGGCGCGCTGATGAAAAAGGCCGGCCCCGGCCCGCTGTCGAAACAAGCCCTGACCCAAGGCGCGGGCTTTGTCGGCGTCAACGGCATCTTCCGGCTGCGTTCGGATGGCACCAATGAACGCGGTCTGGCCATCGCGCAGATCCAAAGCGGTCGTGCCGTGGTGGTCGATCCCGCCCCGCGCAGCTTCGGCGGCTTTGGGTCCTAAGGTAGAAACGGGAATCCAGCATGAAACGCGCCGTGGCCCCTGCGGCTGGCCCTGCTGCAGCGCCCGATCTGTTGATCCCCGCCGCCGATCTGATCGACGGCGGGGCGCTTTTGGCCGCGATCCTTGCGGAACTTCCGGCAGCGGATGCCCGCGCAGGCCGCGCCGTGGCCGTCCGCCATATGGCGCAGGCGAAGAACCGCGCCAATGAAATGCTGGAAGCCGCCTTCCTGAAACAGCCGCTGAAAGCCCGCGCGCTGGTGTCTGCGCAATCGCATCTGACCGATGTGCTGGTCACCACCGCTTTGCTGATCGCCCGCGACCATCTGCACCGCGCGCCATCGCCCACCACCGCCGAGCGTCTCACCGTGCTGGCGGTCGGCGGTTTTGGCCGGGCTGAGATGGCGCCGCATTCCGACGTTGATCTGTTGTTCCTCACGCCATGGAAAATCACCCCATGGGCGGAATCGGTCATCGAATCCATGCTCTACATGCTGTGGGATTTGAAACTGAAAGTCGGCCATTCCTCGCGCACCGTCGCCGATTGCATCCGCTTGGGTCGCGAAGACATCACCATCCGCACCGCCCTTTTGGAGCACCGCTTCATCGCAGGCGACGCCAGCCTTGCCGCCGAACTCAACGAACGCCTGTGGTCCGATCTGTTCCGCAACTCCGGCCCCGAATTCATCGAGGCCAAACTCGCCGAGCGTCACAAACGTCAGGGCGGTCAGCGCTATGTGCTAGAGCCGAACGTGAAGGAAGCCAAAGGCGGCCTGCGCGATCTGCAAACCCTGTATTGGATCGGCAAATACCTGCTGCGGGTCTCGTCCTCAGCGGGTCTGGTCGGCGCGGGCCTGCTCAGCCGCGAAGAATATGATAAGTTTGAACGGGCCGAGAATTTCCTCTGGGCGGCGCGCTGTCATCTGCACTACATCACCCACCGCGCCGTCGATCAACTGACTTTCGACGCGCAGGTCGATGTCGCCGAACGCATGGGCTACCACGATGCCGCAGGCCGCCGCGCGGTGGAACTCTTCATGCAAGACTACTTCCGCCACGCGACGCACGTCGGTGAGTTGACCCGGATCTTCCTGACCGAGTTGGAAGCCCGCCACGCCAAGCCCGAATCCAGCATCCTCGGCATGTTCAGCCGTAAAAAGGTCAAACCGCCCTATAAACTGGTGCAAAGCCGCATTGACGTGCTCGACCCTGCCGAATTTCTCTCCGACCCGCTGAACCTGCTGCGCGCCTTTGAAGAAGCCCTGCGCTCGCGTCACCTGTTGCACCCCAACATCATGCGGGTGATCGCGGCCAACCTTGATCTGATCGAGGATGATCTGCGCGACAACCCGGAAGCCCAGCGCATCTTCCTTGATCTGATGCTGAAACACGGCAACCCCGAACGCGCCCTGCGCCGGATGAACGAACTCGGTGTATTATCCGCCTTCATCCCCGAGTTTGAAAACATCGTCGCGATGATGCAGTTCAACGTCTACCACCACTATACGGTCGACGAACACATCATCCAGACCATCTCTGTTCTGGCCCAAATCGAGCGCGGCGAGTTGATCGAAGACCTGCCGCTGTCGTCCTCGATCCTGAAAGCCGGCATCAACCGCCGGGTGATCTATGTCGCCCTCCTCCTCCACGACATCGGCAAAGGCCGCCCCGAAGACCACTCGATCATCGGCGCGCAGATGGCCCGCCGCATCTGCCCACGCTTGGGCCTTGACCAAGAAGAAACCGAAACCGTCGAATGGCTGGTGCGCTATCATCTTCTGATGTCCGACATGGCGCAAAAGCGTGACATCGGCGATCCCCGCACCGTGCGCGACTTCGCCAAAGCGGTGAAAACCCGCAAGCGTCTGGACCTGCTGACGGTGCTGACGGTCTGTGACATTCGCGGCGTTGGCCCAACGACATGGAACAACTGGAAAGCCATGCTGCTGCGCCAGCTTTACAGCATCACCGCCGAAGCCCTGCAAGGTGGCTTGGAAACCATCAACCGCGACAAGCGCGAGGATGAGGCGAAAGCCGCGCTGCGCCTGCGCCTCGCCGATTGGACCGAGGCCGAGATCAAAACCGAACTCGCCCGTCACTACGCGCCCTATTGGCGGGGCCTGCAAACCGACACGCAAGAGATCTTCGCCCGCCAATTACGCGGCCTTGGCGACCATGAGATTCGGATTGATCTGCACCCCGAACCCGCCCGCGACGCCACCCGCGCCTGCTTTGCCTTGGGCGATCACCCCGGCATTTTCAGCCGTCTCGCAGGGGCCCTCGCCCTCGTCGGTGCCAACGTCGTCGACGCCCGCACCTATACCTCAAAAGACGGCTACGCGACGCCGGTGTTCTGGATTCAAGACGCCGACGGGCGGCCCTATGATGTCGAACGCCTGCCCCGCCTGCGCGGCATGATCGAGAAAACCCTGCGCGGCGAGGTCATCCCGCGCGAAGCCCTCGCCGGCCGCGACAAGATGAAAAAGCGCGAACGCGAGTTCCGCTTCCCGACCCATATCGCCTTCGACAACGAAGGCTCGGAAATCTACACCATCATCGAGGTCGACACCCGCGACCGCCCCGGCCTGCTGTATGATCTGACCCGCACCTTGGCGGCCAACAACATCTACATCGCCTCCGCCGTGATCGCGACCTACGGCGCACAGGTGGTCGACAGCTTCTATGTCAAAGACATGTTCGGCCTGAAACTGCACACCAAATCGAAACAAGAAGCCCTCGACCGCAAACTGCGCCAAGCCATCACCGAAGGGGCCGAGCGCGCGCAAAACTCGGGCTAACGCCTGCCCCACACTCCCCGCCGCCCCGGACGTGATCCGGGGCCTCAACCGCTGCGCAACCCATGCGGCCCCGGATCACGTCCGGGCGGTGGGGGCGTAGTGAACCGAGGCTCCCCCCTCGGTCATCCTCTGCACTCAAATATCCCACGGCGGTTTGCCATTGGTTCTAGAAACAAATGGTATGGGATTTGCCACAAACCTGCGGGGGCCCCCCAAACACCGCCAGCATCACGCGCACAAAGGCCGTCTTGCAGCGGGGGGACTGGGGGTGCGTAACCCCCAGCCTTTCCGCAGAGACTCACTTCGCCGTCGCCCGCAACATCCAAGCCGCCTGCGCGTGAAACGCCGAGCGCCGCGTCGCCAGATCAGCGGTGACCGGGTCGTTGTTCTCCTTCGCCAGTTTGAACAACGCATGGAACCCGACCGCCACCGTCGCGTGATCCTGCGCCAGATCGACCACCATCTCCAGCGTCGAGGGCTGTGCCTGAAAATCCTTGATCACCAACAGCCGCATCACCTCGGCCAAAGAGAACGGAGCCAACGGCCCCAAAGCCCGGATACGCTCGGCCAGATCATCGGCGGCGGGAAACATCTCGTTGTATTGCGCATCCGTCAGATGATGCAGCAGGTAAAACTGCGGCCCCTCGACGTTCCAATGATACGCGTGGGTCTTGAAAATCAAGCGATAGGTGTCCGCCAGCGCCTGCGTCAAACCCGCAGCAAGCGCCAAGGCAGCCTTCACCCCAGTCTGAACGGGCGCGACCTTGGCAACAACTTTCAATCGTTCGGTCATTTGGCTTCCTCACCTGATCGGTTGCGCAAGCTGGAGGAGTATCGCAAATCCAACGCCGAACCCGCCCAATGGTTCGCCACCGCCGCCATCCGCCGTAGGGTGCGTGATTTCACGCACCTAACCCTGCCAAGCATCAATCCCTAACACCCCCTTAACACCCCCACCCTAACCCCTTGAAATCCCACACCCCACCCCCCTGTCCACGCGTGGACACAAATGCGTGGCCACCCGCCCCCCACAAATTTCCCATTTCACCCCACCCCCATTCCCCTGTAAGCCTTGGCCAAACCATAGGGCCGCCCATGAAACCGATCAGCCTCCTGCGCTCCATCCTCACTGTCGGCGGCTGGACCCTCCTTTCACGCGGCGCAGGCTTTGCCCGCGACATGATGATGGCCGCCTATCTCGGCGCGGGCCCCATCGCCGACGCTTTCAACGTCGCCTTCAGCTTGCCCAACATGTTCCGCCGCTTCTTCGCGGAAGGAGCCTTCAACATGGCCTTCGTGCCGATGTTCGCCAAAAAGCTCGAAGGCGGTGAAGACGCCAACAGCTTCGCCCGCGACGCCTTCAACGGCCTCGCCGCGATCCTGATCATCTTCTCGATCATCGGCACCCTCGCGATGCCATGGCTGGTCTGGGCGATGGCCAGCGGTTTCGCCCACGATCAACGCTTCGACCTCGCCGTGCTCTACGGCCAGATCGGCTTCAACTACATCCTATTCATCAGCCTCGTCGCGCTGTTATCAGGCGTGCTGAACGCCTACGGCCATTTCACCGAGGCCGGTTTCGTCCCCGTGCTGATGAACCTGATCTTCATCGCGATGATGTTCCTCGCCGCGAAATTCGGCTGGGATATGGGCCTGACCCTCGCTTGGGCCGTGCCGATCACCGGCGTCGCCCAACTTGGCTTCACTTGGTATTCGGCGGCAAAACTCGGCCTGACCTTCGCCCCCCGCTGGCCCAAGATCACCCCCGAACTGAAACGCCTCGCCATCATCGCAGGCCCCGCCATCCTGTCGGGCGGAGTCGTCCAGATCAACATGCTGGTCGGCCGCCAAGTCGCCTCTTACACCGAGGGCGCAGTCAGCTGGCTGGTCTATGCCGACCGCCTCTACCAACTCCCCCTCGGCGTCGTCGCCATCGCCATCGGCACCGTATTGCTCCCCGACCTCTCCCGCCGCCTGCGCGCAGGCGATGAGGCCGGGGGCCGCGAATCCTTCAACCGCGGCACCGAACTCGCCCTCGCCCTGACCTTCCCCTGCGCGGTGGCCCTGATGGTGATCGCCCTGCCGCTCACCCAAGTCCTCTACCAACGTGGGGCCTTCACCACCGACGACGCCACCGCCACAGCGCTGGTCTTGGCGATCTACGGCGCAGGCCTGCCCGCCTTCGTGCTGCACAAAGTCTACCAACCGCTCTACTACGCCCGCGAAGACAGCCGCTCGCCCTTCCGCTTCGCCGTGGTCTCGATGATCATCAACGCCGTGATCGCCGTAGGCCTGATGCCCCACATCGGTTTCGCCGCCGCCGCCCTCGCCACCACATTGGCAGGCTGGATGATGGCCGCCCAACTCTGGCTCGGCACCAAACGCATGGGCGACGCCGCCCGCTTCGACACCCGCTTCCGCAGCCGCGCGCCCCGTATCATCGTGGCCGCCATCGTCATGGGTTTCGCCCTCTACGGCGCACAGATCGCCCTTGGCGAGATGCTGGCCTCCCACATCTGGCGCTACGCTGGCCTAGCCCTGCTGATCGCGGTGGGCGGCCTGACCTACTACGCCGCAGGCACCGCCATCGGCGCCTTCAAACTCTCCGATTTCCGCAAACTGCGCCGCCGCTAGCGCCCCCGGATCCGGTCCCGCACCCGCGCGAAGCCACCGGGGCTGACCACAAACGACAGCAAAAACCCCGCCGCAAAGCCGGGCAAATCCGCCACCCAAGACCAATCATGCCCGACCTCGCCCATGCTCGGCATCAGCATCGGCAGCAGCGTGTAAAACGCCCCGAAAATCAACCGCACCGCCATCAGCCCGCCGATCATCGCAAACGCCCGCAACTGGTTCGCTCCCGTACCCGCCAACCGCACCCAGATCAGAAACGAGAACGCCCCGATCAGCCCATAAACCCCCGGAAACGCCCCAAACAAAGGCTGGTTCGGCACCGCAAAAGCATAAACCAACGCCCCCACAGCGCCCGCGCCGAAAAACACCAAAGCCACCGCCCAAGCCCGGAACACCTCGCCGACAAACTTGCCCAAAGCCAGCACCATCGCCACGCCAAACAACGCCTGCGTCGCCGATCCATGCACAAACGCAAAACTGAAAAACCGCCGCAGCAATGGCATATCCACCGCCCCCGCCGCCCAATTCTGCCGCCAAAACTCCGGGAACACCCCGTAATCCTGTATCGCTGCAATCCGCCAGCCCACCGCCTGCGGCCCGCCAATCACCCCGGCATCGGCCAGCGAGAACAGAATTTCCAACGCGATCATCGGCAGTGCGATCAGCCACACCACCCCCGGCAGCGGATTGATCGGCGCAATCTGATCCGGCCTCACATCATCCTGCATCGCATCCCCTTCTGGCACCACTGATTGACGCCCCCCGCGCGCAGGGTTAAGCCCAAAGCGCAGCAATTTCCAGATGGAGTATCCCATGTCCGAGCCGGTCCAAACGCCTCAGACTTTCCCGACCCGCATCTTTTCCGGCATCCAGCCCTCCGGCGGATTGACCCTTGGCAACTACCTCGGCGCGCTGAAACGCTTCGTCCAGAAGCAGGATGAGGGCATCGAGACGATCTATTGCCTTGTCGACATGCATGCGATCACCACATGGCAAGACCCCGCCAAGCTGCGCCAACAAACCCGCGAAGCCGCCGCTGGCTTCATCGCCGCTGGCATTGATCCCGCGCGCTCGATCCTGTTCAATCAATCTCAGGTGACAGCCCATGCCGAACTCGGCTGGATCTCCAACTGCATCGCCCGCATGGGCTGGATGAGCCGGATGACCCAGTGGAAAGACAAGACCGCTGGCAAGAATGCCGAGGCGGAATCCTTGGGTCTGTTCGCCTATCCCTCGCTGATGGCCGCCGATATTCTGGCCTATAAAGCCACGCATGTCCCGGTGGGCGAGGATCAAAAGCAGCATATCGAGCTGACCCGCGACATCGCGTTGAAGTTCAACCATGACTACAAGGTGAACTTCTTCCCGATCACCGAACCGGTGATCGAAGGCGCTGCCACCCGCGTGATGAGCTTGCGCGATGGCACCAAAAAGATGTCGAAATCCGATCCCTCGGATCAATCCCGCATCAACCTGACCGACGACGCCGACACCATCGCCAAGAAGTTCCGCAAAGCCAAAACCGATGCTGAGCCCTTGCCCGATAGCCTCGAAGGCCTCAACGGTCGCCCCGACGCCCGCAACCTGATCAATGTCTACGCGGCCTTGGCCGATATGACCCCCGAAGCCGTGATCACCGAATATGCAGGCGCGCAATTCGGCACCTTCAAGCCCGCCTTGGCCGATCTGGCGGTGGCGAAACTCTCGCCGATCACCACCAAGATGAGCCAGCTGATGCAAGACCCCGCCGAGATTGACCGCATCCTTGGCGAAGGCGCTGCCCGCGCCGACGCCATCGCCCGGCCCATCGTTGATCAAGTCTACGACATCATCGGCATGATCCGCTCGCGTCAAGTCTGAGGACGCAAGCCTGATGTGGAGGGGTCTGACCCGCCTGATTTTGCTATTGGTTCTGGCAGGCTCGCTTGCCGGAACCACCCTTACAGCCGCCCGCATCGCCGCTGATCCGCTGCTCGCTCCCTTCGTGGAAGCCAGCAAAGACCAAATCCAAGCCGCGACCGAGCGGATGCTGACAACGGCCGCCACCCCCGAAACCCTTGCCGCCCATATCGCCAACCGCCTGACCGAAACCCCGCGCAACTGGCTAGCCTTGGATGCTTTGGTGGACCTCGCCTACGAGCGCGAAATCGCCCTCCCCTCCGCCCTGAACGCCGCCGTGCAAACCGCCCGCGAAGACGATCACAGCTACTACGCCACCGTCACCTCCTGCGCCGCTTGCGCCTACGACCCCGCGCAATGCAGCCTGTCCGAAGTGATGATCTGCCAAGCCCCCATCGCCCTCACCCCCATCGGCGACATCGCGGGCATCACCCGCGCTGGCGTCGCCTATGCCTCAGGCGACGAAGTAGACCAAATCGACCTCGCCCTGTCGGTCGTGGGCCTCGGTGCCACCGCAGCCATCCTAGCCTCCGGCGGCAGCTCCGGCGTGGTGAAAGCGGGCGCAAGCCTCGCCAAACTCGCCCGCAAAATGGGCCGCCTGTCGCCGCGTCTGGTGGAAATGGCCGTAGACGCCGCCCGCACCGGGGTCAACTGGGCCAGCCTGCCCACCGTGCGCTCCCTAGACGACCTAACCGCCGCGATCCGCACCGACGCCTTCCTGCCACTGACCAACACCCTGACCGACCTCAATCGCCTGAACACCGCCACAGACGCCACCACCGCCCTGCACCTGCTGCCGATGGTCGATGACGCAGCCGACGCCCGCCGCCTCGCCAACGCCGCCGAAGCCCTCGGCCCCAAACTCGTCGGTCGCGCCGAAGTCCTCGGCAAAGCCCGCCTGTTCCGCGCCACGCTCAGATTTTCCGAAACCGCATGGGCACTTGGCGCAGGCCTCGTCAGCCTATTCCTCTCCAGCGCCAGCCTGATCTCTGGCATGATCCAACACGCCCTGCTCAAACGCCTGCATCGCAGCCTGAAACGCAAACCCAAACCGATCTGACCGCCCAGATTAATCCGCTCTGCCCAAATATCCCCCGCCGAGCGTACCAGCCGTCCTCAAAAGCGCAACGCCCCCGGGCAAACCGGAATTCGCGCGAATTCCGTGCACGATTTTCGCGCGAAAATCGCCTTCCCCCTCACTCCGCCATCAAAGCCTTCAAAACCGCCTGCGCCTCACCCGAATCCCAAGCCGCATCGCCGATCAACCGCGCCACTTCCGCGCCCTCAGGGTTGACGATCAACGTCACCGGCAGCCCCAGCACCCCCATCTGATGCGCCAACCCGGATTTCGGATCGCGCAACACCGGCAGCGACGTCATCCCCGCCTCGCCATAAAACTTCACGATCTGGCCGACATCATTGCGCCCCGTCGCCACCGGCACCACCGCGATGTCCGGCATCGCATCCGCCAACCGTTGCAGCGCGGGCATTTCCTTGCGGCACGGCGCGCACCATGTCGCCCAGAAGTTCAGCACCATCCATTTGCCCTGATACTGCGCCAGCGAAGTTTCCAGCCCCTCACCATCCAACAGCACCGCGTCCGGCAAAGCCACAGGCTCCACCAGCGCCAGCTTCTTCATATCGCCAACCAGCAGCCCGCTCAGATCGCCCGCATTTGCCGCCCCGACATTTGCACCGACAGCAAAGGCCGTATACAGAACCACCAACAGCATCTTGCGCATCATGTCGAAGGCCCTTCCATGACCAAACCCGAAAATTCCGCCAACCAGATGTGGGGCGGCCGCTTTGCCTCTGGCCCTGACGCGATCATGACCGCGATCAACGCCTCGATCGGCTTTGACCAACGACTTTACGCGCAAGACATTGCAGGCTCTCGCGCCCATGCTGCCATGCTCGCCGCCACCGGCATCCTGACTTCTAGTGATGCCGAAGCCATCGGGGAAGGCCTGCTCACGGTGTTGTCAGAGATTGAGGCCGGGAATTTCAGCTTCTCGACCGCCCTAGAAGACATCCACATGAACGTGGAATCCCGCCTGAAAGACCTGATCGGCGCCCCCGCAGGCCGCCTGCACACGGCGCGCAGTCGCAACGACCAAGTCGCCGTCGATTTCCGCCTCTGGGTGCGCGATCAATGCGATGCCGCCATCCAAGGCCTCAATGCCCTGATGAAAGCCTTCCTCGCCCAAGCCGAGGCCGGGGCCGATTGGGTGATGCCCGGCTTCACCCATCTGCAAACCGCCCAGCCCGTCACATGGGGCCACCATATGCTCGCCTATGTCGAGATGCTGGCCCGCGACAAATCCCGCTTTGAAGACGCCCGCAAGCGCATGAACGAATGCCCCCTCGGCGCCGCCGCCCTCGCCGGAACCTCCTTCCCCATCGACCGCCACATGACCGCGAAAGCTTTGGGCTTCGACCGCCCCACCGCCAACAGCCTCGATTCCGTCTCCGACCGCGATTTCGCGCTGGAGTTCCTCTCCGCCTCCTCCATCTGCGCCATGCACCTGTCGCGCTTCGCCGAAGAACTGGTGATCTGGTCCTCGGCGCAATTTCGTTTCGTCAAACTTTCCGACAAATGGACCACCGGCTCCTCGATCATGCCGCAAAAGAAAAACCCCGACGCCGCTGAACTGCTGCGCGCCAAACTCGGCCGCATCCTGGGCGCAACCGTCGCCCTGTTCACCATCATGAAGGGCTTGGCCCTCACCTATTCGAAAGACATGCAGGAAGACAAAGAGCAGGTCTTCGACGCCGCCGACACCCTGATGTTGGCGCTGGCCGCGATGACCGGCATGGTCGGCGATATGACCGCCAATCGCGATGTGCTGGCGACCTCAGCCGCCTCCGGCTTCTCCACCGCCACCGATCTTGCCGACTGGCTGGTCCGCGCCCTGAACCTGCCATTCCGCGACGCCCATCACGTCACCGGAACCCTCGTGGCACTGGCTGAATCCAAAGCCTGCGACCTGCCGGACCTTTCGATCACCGAGATGAAATCGGTCCACGACGGCATCACGCAAGAGGTCTACTCCGTTCTAGGCGTCGAAAACTCCGTCCGCTCACGCACCTCTTATGGCGGAACCTCGCCCACCCGTGTCGCCGAGCAAGTCGCCCGCTGGAAAACACTGCTGGCCTAAGGCACCCTACCCGAAACCACGGAAAACCCATGCGCCCGCTGATCTTAGCCCTTTTGCTGACCGCCTGCACCGACCCGCACTTGGGCGCAGGCATCGGCATTGGCCCGCACGGAGCCACCATCCGCCCGGTGATCTCCGGCGCAATCCCCGGCGGCGGCCGCATCAGCTACTCTCCTTAAGGATCAAATATGAAATTCCTCCCCCTCATCGCCCTTCTCGCCCTCACTGCCTGCGGTGCCGACGGCCAACCCACCGCCCCTGTCGCCTCCGGCGTCAGCCTTTCGGGTGATGCGCGCGTTGGCGTGACCACTGGTGAAACCCCGTAATCACCGCATAGCCAACACGCTGCCGAATTGCGCAAGCTTCGGCTTCTGCTATACCCCAAGCGACTGATTTCATAAGGGGCCGCCGGATGGACCATTTCCTATATCGCGACGGCATTCTTCATGCCGAAGACGTGGCCGTGGCTGACATTGCCGCCCAAGTCGGCACGCCGTTCTACGTCTATTCCAGCGCCACCCTGACCCGCCACTACACCCTGTTCACCGAAGCGCTGTCGCCGCTGCCACATCTCGTCTGCTTCGCGATCAAATCTTTGTCGAACATCGCCGTCCTCAAACTGCTGGGCGATCTGGGCGCGGGCATGGATGTGGTATCGGGTGGCGAATACCGCCGCGCCGTCGCAGCTGGAGTCCCCGGCAACCGCATCGTATTCTCGGGCGTCGGCAAAACCCGCGAGGAAATGCGCCTAGCCTTGGAGAACGGCATCCGCCAATTCAACGTCGAATCCGAACCCGAACTGCGCGCGCTTTCCGAAGTGGCCTCCAGCATGGGCACCACCGCCCCGATCACCATCCGCGTCAACCCAGACGTCGATGCCCGCACGCATGAGAAAATCGCCACGGGCAAGAAAGACAACAAATTCGGCATCCCGATCAGCCGCGCCTCTGAAGTCTACGCCGAGGCCGCCAAACTCCCCGGCCTTCAGGTGATCGGCATCGACGTGCATATCGGCAGCCAGCTGACCGAACTGGAACCCTTTGAACAGGCTTACAAAAAAGTCGCCGACCTGACCCTGCGTCTGCGCTCCGAAGGACATGTGATCTCCCGCCTCGACCTCGGCGGCGGCTTGGGCATCCCTTATGAGCGGTCCAACACCGCCCCCCCCTTGCCGCAAGAATATGGCGCACTGATCAAACGCACCGTCGGCCACCTTGGTTGCGAAATTGAGATCGAACCCGGTCGCCTGATTTCCGGCAACTCTGGCCTGCTGGTCTCGAAAGTCATCTACGTCAAATCCGGCGAAATCAGCGATTTCCTGATCGTCGATGCCGCGATGAACGACCTCGTGCGCCCCTCGATGTATGGAGCACACCACGATATCATCCCCGTCACCGAAGCCAAAGCCGCCACCGAATCCCATACCTATGACGTGGTCGGCCCGGTCTGCGAGACAGGCGACACCTTCGCCAAAGCCCGCCCGCTGGCCCCTTTGAAGGAGGATGACCTGATCGCCTTCCGCTCGGCAGGCGCTTACGGCGCGGTGATGGCCTCCGAATACAACACCCGCCCCCTTATCCCCGAAGTGCTGGTGAAAGATGATCAATTCGCCGTCATCCGCGCGCGGCCCAGCTATGAAGACATCCTGAACCGCGATACCATCCCCTTGTGGCTTTGAAACCACACTGGCTTTGAAACCACACTGGCTTTGAAACAGCAGAGGCCGATGACCGAGAATACCGAAGCGCAGGCATTGAAACGCATTGAGACCCCGCTGCGGATAACGTGGGCGGGGCTTTGGGCTGAACGCATCACCCGCGCCTTCTGGCCGTTCTGGGCCATCGCGATCACCAGCCTCGCCGCTGCCGCTTTCGGCCTGCAAGACCTGCTACCGATCGAGGCCGCATGGTTCGGCATGGTCACAGCCACCCTTGGCCTGATCTGGGGCGTGATCCACGGCTTCCGCGCCTTCCGCCGCCCGACCCGCGTCGAAGCCCTGATCCGGCTCGATTCAAAACTCCCCGGCCAACCCATCGCCGCCCTGCGCGATACCCAAGCCATCGGCATCACGGATGAGGCTTCCAAAGCCGTCTGGGCCGCCCACCGCGCCCGCATGGCAGCCCGCGCCTCCACCGCCAAACCCGTGCAGCCCGACCTGCAACTCTCCTCCCGCGACCCCTTCGCCCTGCGCTATGTCGCCCTCACCGCGCTGGTGATGGCGCTGCTGTTCGGCTCAATCTGGCGCGTCACCTCCGTCGCAGGCCTCACCCCCGGCGGCACCGCCAACGCCGCCGCTGGCCCGGCATGGGAAGGCTGGGCGCAACCGCCCGCCTACACCGGCAAACCCGCGCTTTACCTCAACGACCAAACCGCCGACGCCCTCACTTTGCCCACCGGCACCCGCCTGCAAATCCGCCTCTACGGCGAACCCGGCGCGCTGATCGTGTCGGAAACCGTCTCGGGCCGCACCGACGCCCCGCCAGCCAGCCAACCGACGCAAGATTTCACCGTCACCACCTCCGGCAAACTCGCCATCGAAGGCAACGCAGGCCGGGAATGGAAGATCATCGCCACCCCAGACCGCGCGCCCACCATCACCCCAGCGGCAGAAATCACCCGCGACGGCGATGGCCGCTTCAAACAAAAATTCGAAGCCAAAGACGATTACGGCGTCACCAAAAGCGAAGTTAGCATCGCCTTAGACCTCGCCGCCGTAAATCGCACCTACGGCCTGAAAACCGAGCCCGACTCCATCGCCCCCGTCACCCTTGATCTGCCGCTGCCGTTCAAAGGCAGCCGCGCCGACATCAAAACCACCCTCGTCGATGACCTCTCGGAATCCGTACTGTCGAACCTGCCCGTCACCGTGACCTATGCCGTCACCGACGCCGCAGGCAACACCGGCACCGCCGAACCTTTGTACCTGATCCTCCCCGGCAAACGCTTTTTCGATCCCCTCGCCGACGCCCTGATCGAGATGCGCCGCGACATCCTGTGGTCGCGCAGCAACGCCCCCACATCGCTGGAAATCCTGAAAGCCGTCAGCAACCAGCCGGGCGACATTTTCCCCGATGACGCCTCCTACAACCGCCTGAAAGCCGTGATCAAACGTCTGGCCCGTGAGGCCAAAACCCTGACGCCAAAAGCCCGCGATGAGATCGCCAAGGAGCTTTGGGCGATTTCGCTGATGATCGAAGATGGCAAGCTGAACAACGCCAAAGACCGCATGATGCGCGCGCAAGAACGCCTCGCCGAAGCCATCCGCAAAGGTGCCTCGCCCGAGGAAATCCAGAAACTGATGGATGAGATGCGCGACGCGTTGGATGAATATATGGCCGAAGAAGCCAAGAAAAACCCTGCCGATCCCAACGACGAAACCTCGCCGCAGCAAAAAGGTCCGTCGATCACCCAAGACCAGATCGACCAGATGCTCGATAAGCTGCAAAAGCTGATGGAAGAAGGCAAAACCGCCGAAGCCGCTGAATTGATGAAGCAGTTGCAAGACCTTATGAACAACATGAAGGTCCAGCAAGGCGATGGCCAATCTGGCCGCGGCAGCCCCGGCAAGCAGGCGATGAAAGACCTCGGCGAGACCCTGCGCGGCCAACAGGGCCTGTCCGACGACAGCTTCCGCGATCTGCAAGACGGTCAGGAAGGCCCCGGCAAAGACGGTAAAACCCTGTCGCAGCGCCAGCAAGAGCTGCGTGAGCGGCTGAAACAACTTCGCGAAGGCGGCAAACTCCCCGGTCAGGGCGGCGACAAAAACGCGGACGGCAAGCAAGCCCTAAACGACGCCGAACAGGCGATGAAAGACGCCGGAGATGCGCTGAAGGAAGGCGATCTGCCCGGCGCGTTGGACAAACAGGCCGAGGCGATGGACAAAATGCGCGAAGGCCTGCGGGACTTCGGCGATGCCTTGGCCGATCAAGACCGCCAGCAAGGCGCATCCCCCGATGGCACGCAAAAGACCGAAGACCCGCAATCGGGTGGCCCGCGCGATCCCTTGGGCCGCGAAAACGGTCTGCACATCGGTTCCGACGGCAACCTTGCCGAGAACAAAGACATCTACAAACGCGCGCAGGAACTGCTCGACCAGATTCGCAAACGCTCCGCCGATCAATCCCGCAGCGAGCAGGAACGCAGCTACCTCAACCGCCTGCTCGACCTGTTCTAACCTGATTCTTTTTCCGCCCCCCTTGTTTTGCCAGCCAAAATGGCGCATGTAGGCAGGGCGAAACGCTATCTATCGAACATCTGTCTCCTCTTAAGGCCTCAGTTCTCGATTGCTACGACTGAGCCACGTCATCGCATTCCGCGGATGGCACACCAAAACTAGGAGACACACGATGGCCAACGGCACCGTGAAATGGTTCAACGCCACCAAAGGCTTCGGCTTTATCGCCCCGGCAAACGGCAACAAAGACGTGTTCGTGCACATTTCCGCAATGGAACGCGCTGGCATCCGTCAACTGAATGACGGCCAAGCTGTGACCTTCGACATCGAAGCAGGCCGTGACGGCCGCGAGTCGGCGATCAACCTCGCTCTGGCATAAGCCAACCGGGCGGTTCACTCCGCCCAATATGAAATTTGAAACGGGGGGAGCGCAAGCTGCCCCCGTTTTGCTTTGCCACCATCCGCACAACACCAGACACGCGCCACCAAAACAAAAGGCCCCGCGCAACCGCAGGGCCTTTAATTCAAATTCAATTAAAATTTGCTTTCATCTTGGCCTAAATATCCCACGGGAGGTCAGGAGGGTGTGAAACCCTCCGGGGCCAGCCAAGCAAACCTTAGGCCGCCAGTGCGTCCACTTCCGCTTCACCCTTGGCAATCGCAGCCTCAGGTCCATAAGCCATCGCATCCGCCGCTGCAAACTGCACGTCGGTGATGCCGAAGAAGCCCAGCATGTGACGGACATAGCCCGAGGCAAAATCAATCTCCGACCCCATTTTGGTGCCGTCCGAGGTATAGGCCACGATCGCGCGCTTGCCGGTCAACAGGCCAATCGGGCCGGTTTCGGTATAGTTAAAGGTCTCGCCTTTGCGGGCCAGTTGATCAATCCACGACTTCAACTGCGCCGGCACACCAAAGTTATACACCGGCAAAGCGATGACCAGCAGGTCAGCGGCTTTGACTTCGGCCAGCAAAGCATCGGTATAAGCCGTAGTTACTTTTTGGTCGTCATTGCGGGCTTCCGCCGGGGTGAACACCGCGCCCAGCCAAGCGCCGTCAATCGCAGGTACGCCAGCCGACAGATCGCGGGTAACAACATTTGCGCCCGGATTGGCCGCCAGCACACGCTCCATAATGCGGTCGGTCAGACGGCGCGACACAGCGCCAGCAGGTTTGATCGAAGATTCAACGCGCAGGATATTGGTCATTTTCAGGGTCCAGTTCAGGGGGAGGAGGAATTCTATACCGCCTAGATGCGCCTTTTCCTCTCTCTGCGCAATTAGAGGAATCGCACCCCAGTTGCGTATATGCGCACATAAATAACTGGCACGCGGCAAGTCCAAACTTCCCGATTCTGCCGCCATTCGTTAATACTTCCTGAAAGCCTCCACGTAAGTCTTTGATCCTAAACGCTACAAAAACGGTCCCGAGTTGGGACCGCAAGCACAGCCAAAGCAAAAGGGCCGCGCACCCGGCGCGGCCATTTCTCTAACTCAAAGCAAAGATCACCCCAAAGCTGGATAATTCGTATAGCCCTTTTCGCCCGGCGTGTAGAACGTCGCAAAGTCCGGCGCGTTCAACTCCGCCCCCGCCTTATACCGCGCCACCAGATCCGGGTTGGCAAGGAAGGCCCGGCCAAACCCAACCAGATCCGCAGCCCCCGCAGCCACAGCCGCCTGCCCCGAGGCCGCATCCAAGCTGCCCCCGACAATAAACGTCCGAGGCCAAGCCGCCCGCAGTTTGCCACGGAACTCTGCCGGGATCGCCGGATTGCCCATCGCGGCATGATCGACCAGATGCACATAGACCAGCCCGATCTTGTCCAAGCTTGCCATCAGCGCCAGATAGGTCTCATCCACCTCCGCATAAGCCGCCATCCCCGACGCCATGCCATAGGGCGAGATGCGGATGCCAACCTTATCGCCACCAATCGCAGCGACAACCTCCTCCGCAACCTCGGTCACAAAGCGCAACCGCTTCTCAACCGAGCCACCCCAAGCATCTGTCCGCTTGTTGGTGTCGGGCGACAGGAATTGCTCCAGCAGATAGCCGTTCGCCCCGTGCAACTCGACGCCATCAAACCCCGCCGCGATGGCATTTTTCGCCGCCGCCACGAACTCCGTCTTGGCTTGCTGAATATCCGCCTCGGTCATTTCCTGCGGCACCGGATAATCCTGCATACCTTCCGCATCGGTATACATCTGCCCCGCCAACGCCAGCGCCGAAGGCGCCACAATCTTCGCACCCGCAGGCATATTGCCCGGATGGCTTACCCGCCCGGTGTGCATGATCTGCGCGAAGAACACCGCCCCTTTGGCATGCGCCGCCGCCGTGACAGGCTTCCAAGCCGCCACCTGTGCCTCGCTCCACAGCCCCGGAATTCGGGCATAACCACGGCCATTCGGGCTGGGCGCGGTGCCTTCAGTCACGATCAGGCCAGCCGTACTGCGCTGGCCATAATACTCCGCCATGATCGGCGTCGGCACCGCATCCACATCAGCGCGGCAGCGGGTCATCGGGTTCATCACCAGTCGGTTTTGCAGCTTATGGGAACCCATCTGGGTCGAGTCAAAAATCGAAGCAGTCATCGTTTCGCGTCCTTTGACAGAAATCTGAACCCGAAAGTTTAGCCACTTCCTCCGCAGAAACCACGCCTGTTTGCGCCCTAACCCCTGTGCAGAAATGCACGTCTGCGGCCCTTGAAACCGAGTGAGGCCGCACGGGGCGCAGGCCTGAAATCCTTAAGATTTCCTTACCAGAAAATCCCATATCATTAATAATATTATAAACTCTTAACTGTCCACGCGTGGACACTACCCCCACGCGCTGAAAAAGTCGCTGATCGCCTTCGCCATCGCCTCCGATACCCCCGGCACCGCCATCAGATCAGAAAGCCCCGCCCGCGCCACCGCCTTGGCCGAGCCAAAATGCGCCAGCAGCGCCCGTTTCCGAACCGCCCCCACCCCCGGAATATCATCCAGCGGCGTGATTGAAACCTGCTTGGCCCGCTTCGCCCGATGCACCCCATTCGCCCAGCGATGCGCCTCATCCCGCAGCCGCTGGATGAAATACAAAACCGGGTCATTCCGCTGCAGCGCCTTCACCGGCATCCCCGTGCGGTAGAATTCCTCTTTCCCCGAGTCGCGATCAATCCCCTTCGCCACGCCAACCATCGCGATATCATCGAGCCCAAGTTCCGCCAGAATCCCCGCCACCGCAGAAACCTGCCCCGCCCCGCCATCAATCAGCAGCAGGTCCGGCCAAGACCCCGAAGTCCGATCCGGGTCTTCCTTCAACAGCCGCTCAAACCGCCGCGTCATCACCTCGCGCATCATGCCGAAATCGTCCGAGTTCTTCCCCGCCGCCGATTTGATGTTGAACTTGCGATACTGCGATTTCAGAAACCCCTCCGCCCCCGCCACGATCATGCCACCCACGGCATCCGAGCCCTGAATATGGGCGTTATCGTAGACCTCAATCCGCGTCGGCGGCGCATCCAGATCAAAGGCCTCGGCCAGCCCAGCCAGCAGTTTATTCTGGGTCGAGCTTTCCGACATCTTCCGCGCCAGACTTTCCCGCGCGTTCCGCACCGCATTCTCAACCAGCTCTGCCTTTTCGCCCCTTTGCGGCACGGCCAATTCCACCCGCCGCCCCGCCCGTTCCGACAAAAGATCCACCACCAGATCCTCATTCTCCACCGGATGCGACAGTAGGATCAGCCGGGGCGGTTCTTTATCGTCATAAAACTGCGCCACGAAGGCCTCCAGAATCTCGGCCTCCTCCGCCCCCGCCCCGGTGCGCGGATAGAAATCGCGGTTGCCCCAGGATTGATTGGCGCGGATGAAAAACACCTGCACGCAGGCCTGCCCGCCTTCGAGATGCAGCGCGATCACATCGGCCTCGGTCACCCCCGCCGGGTTGATCCCCTGCGATTGCTGCACCTGAGTCAGCGCCTTGATCCGGTCGCGCAAAGCGGCGGCACGTTCAAACTCCATCGCTTCCGAGGCGATGTTCATCTCGGCGGCGAGATTCGATTGCACAGTGGTGGTCTTGCCCTGCAAAAACCGCTCGGCATCGGCCACCAAAGTCGCATATCCCGGCCCGTCAATCCGCCCGGTGCAGGGGGCAGAGCAACGCTTGATCTGATATTGCAGGCAAGGCCGGGTGCGGCTGTCGAACATCGAATCCGAGCAGTTGCGCAGCAGGAACACCTTTTGCAACTGGTTCAAGGTGCGATTCACCGCCCCCGCCGAGGCGAATGGGCCGAAATAGCTGCCCTTCTCGCTGCGCTTGCCCCGGTGTTTCTTCAACTGTGGGAAGGGATGCTCGGTGCTGATCAGGATGTTTGGGAAGGATTTGTCGTCGCGCAACAGCACGTTGTAGCGCGGCTTCAGCTGTTTGATCAGGTTCTGCTCTAGCAGCAGCGCCTCGGTTTCCGTCCGCGTGGTCAGGAACATCATCGAGACCGTCTCGGAAATCATCCGCGCAATACGTCCCGAATGACCCGAGGGGCGGGCATAGTTCGACACCCGCGCCCGCAGGTTGCGGGCTTTGCCCACGTAAAGCACCTCGGACGCCGCGTTCAACATGCGGTAAACGCCGGGGCTGCCGTCCAGCGTTTTCAGGTAATTCTGAATAAGATCATGCCCGGTCAGGCTCACGTCGTTCATGCAGAAACACACCCTCGAGATTCGTCGATTCTCTGTTGTAGCTGCAATGATAACCCCGCCGCGACAAGAGAAAAGCTATCCCCTCTTTCTGTGGATAACATTGTGGAGAAGATTTCAGAACCGCCAAATTTCCCTTGTTTTTGGCCCCATTCGCCGGATTGCCTATTTTTTAGGCGAAATAATAAGGCATTGATAACAAAAGAAAGATTTCTTAACATCTGGCAAATCCCTGATAAGTCAGGACTTTTTGTAACGCATCGGTGAAGCAATTACGAAAAGTGGACAACTTTTGCGGGAGGCCAAATTTCGCCTAGTCAAAATCCAACACATCAGGAGTTTTCCAACCTAGATGCTGGCCACCATCGACAGAGATCATTTGCCCTGTCACCGCAGACGAATCGAGAAAAAACCCTAGCGCGGCGGTAATGTCCGCAGGATTTGCACCACGTTTCAGAATCGTCGCTCCGCGTTGGGTCACAAAGCTTTCGTCGCTTTGGCGGCTGCCTTGCAACGTCGGCCCCGGCCCGATGCCGTTCACCCGCACCCGTGGGGCAAGGCCTTGCGCCGCTGTCCGGGTCAGTGCCCAGAGGCCCATTTTCGCCAAGGTGTAGGAGATAAACTCGGGCGTCAGTTTATGCACGCGTTGGTCGATCATGTTCAGCACCATGCCGCCGGCCACAGGTTCGCCGTGATCATCCAGTTTCGGCGCGGGCACTTGGGCGGCAAACGCCTGCGTCAGCACGAAGGGCGCGCGCAGGTTGCTTTCCATATGGCGATCCCAACTTTTGCGGGTCACGGTGGCGACGGTATCATATTCAAAGATCGAGGCGTTGTTGATCAGCACCGTCAGCGGGCCACCCAAACCCTGCACCGACATTGGCACCAGCTTTTCGACTTGGGTTTCAATCAGCAGATCGGCGCACAGGGCAACGGCTTTGCGGCCCAAGGCAGTGATCTCTTTCACCACCGCCTCGGCCTCTTTGCGGGAACTGGCGTAATGCACCGCGACATCAAAGCCACGCTTGGCCAGATGCAGCGCCATCTCGCGGCCCAGCCGCTTGCCTGCCCCCGTCACCAATGCCCTCATCGTCCACCCTTTTTGCAATCGCATCCCTTAGAGCCAATCACATAGCGCCCGCAGCGTTTGCAGGTAGCTGGATTGGAAAGTCCAAGGCGTTTTTTCATCGAACCGCCGATGCGGCCGGGGAATAAAGCGTTGCCGACCATACCGATGGCCAGCATCACCAGCAGAAAAACGAGAACGGCTTTGATCATGTTACAACCCGTAGCGCGCCCAAAGCGCACGATCTTCGACCGAGGCCAGCGCATCCTCGGCCATATTCAGGCCAAAGCGGCTGAGCAAGCCGCGCTTTTGCCCCAGCGGCACCAGCTTTACCTTCTCGCCATAAAGCGATTTCAGTTTGGGGACCAGATGTGCCACGCCATCGGTCAGGCCCAGATCGACGGAAGCTTGGCCCACCCAGATATCGGCGTTGAACAGATCGGCATCGGCGAGGCGATTACCACGACGGGCTTTGACATGGGCGATAAACGCTTCATGGATCGGGGCTTGCAGGGCTTTCAACCGCTCAATGTCTTCGGGCTTTTGCGGCAGGAACGGATCGGCAAGGCTTTTCTGCTTGCCCATGGCGACCACTCGGCGCTCAACCCCCTGTTTCGCCATCAGTTCGGGGAAACCGAAGCTGGCAAAGATCACACCGATGGAACCCACGATGGAACTGGGATCGACCCAGATCTGATCCGCCGCGCAGGCCAGCCAATAGCCCCCGCTTGCCGCAACATCTTCGACAAAGGCATGGACCGGGATGGATTTCTCCTCCGCCAACCGCCGCACCCGCGCTGCGATCAGGCTGGACTGCACCGGCGAGCCACCCGGCGAATTCACCACCAGCGCCACTGCTGCGGGTTTCATCCTGAAGGCCTTTTCGATGATCGCAGCCAGCCCCGCATCACTCAACGCATTACGGCCAGAGCCAATCGTGCCCGCCAGCCGGATCACCGGCACCACGGGGGATTTCTTCACAAAGGGGATAAATTTCATCATGCCGCAAAGCTAAGGGGTCAGGCCTCCAAGCACAACTCTTAGCCCTTCACATTGGCCCAAATACTCCCGCCAATTCTACCCCTCTGCGGGCCCGCTTCACATCCCTTGCGCATCAAACCATTCCCCGCCACCCTAGGCCGATGATCGACAAGTTGGAAATGTTCATCGCCCTCGCCAACGAGCGCCATTTTGGCCGCGCGGCAGAGGTCTGCCGGGTGACGCAGCCCAGCCTGTCCTCGGCGATCCGCCAGCTTGAGGATCAGTTGGGCGTGCAGCTGGTGTTTCGCGGCTCGCGGTTTCAGGGCCTGACGCCGGAAGGTCAGCGCGTGCTGGATTGGGCGCGGCGGATTGTCGGCGATATGCGGGCGCTGAAAGATGAAATGCGCTCGGTGCATTCCGGCCTGTCGGGCAATCTGCGCATCGGGGTGATCCCCACGGCCCTGCCGATGGTGGCTGATCTGACAGCACCCTTCACCGCGCGGCATCCGAATATGCGCGTCACCTTGCTGTCGCGCACTTCGGTGGAAATTCTGGCGGGCATTGAAAGCTTGGAGTTGGACGCGGGTCTGACCTATCTCGACAACGAACCCTTGGGGCGCGTGGCGCAGACGCCGCTTTATACCGAGTTCTACCGCTACCTCTGCGCGCCCAATTCGCCCCTCGCGGATCGGGCACAAGTGACGTGGAGCGAACTGGTCCACGAACCTTTGTGCCTGTTGACCGCCGACATGCAGAACCGCCGCATCGTCAATCAGCATCTGGCCGAAGTCGGCGTGCGGGTTGCGCCGACGGTGGAATCGAACTCCAGCATCGCTTTGGTGGCGCATGTGAAATCAGGGCTTTGGGCCTCGGTGGTGCCGATGAAACTGGCCGAGATGTTCACGGGTCAAGGCCTGCGTGCGATCCCGATTGTCGAGCCAGAAGCGGAACATCTGGTTGGCCTGATCACCGCCAAGCGCGATCCGCAGACGCCGGTGTTGCAGGCATTGATGGATGAAGCAGCAAAACTGGCCATGCGCTTGCGTTGATAGTTTTTGACTATCGAACAACGGTATATCCATATTGATTTCGCTATCAATCGGCGTATCACAGGTGAAAGCTACCAAAGGGCCGCCACATGCTTGATTCCGTCGACATCACCACCCGGGTTGGGGAAATTCTCAGCGCCCATAAAGGGATGGAGGGGTCGCTGCTGCCGATCCTGCACGCCATTCAGGCCGAGTTTGGCTATGTGCCACAGGTGGCTTTGCCGATCATCGCGCAAGACCTTTTGCTGTCAAAGGCCGAAGTGCATGGCGTGATGACGTTTTACCACGATTTCCGCGAGCATCCGGCGGGCGACCATGTGCTGAAGCTTTGCCGTGCCGAAAGCTGTCAGTCGATGGGGGCCGACCGCGTCGCCGCCCACGCGCAAAAGGCGTTGGGGATTGAATGGCACGAAACCACCAAGGACGGCCGCGTGACGCTGGAACCGATTTTCTGCCTTGGCCTGTGTGCCTGCGGCCCTGCTGCGATGATCAACGGCAAGCTGGTGGGTCGGGTTGATGAAGCGCGGATTGACGCCATCATCGGGGGTCTGAAATGAAGATTTACCTGCCCCTCGATTCTGCCGCCGTCGCCCTTGGTGCCGATGAAATTGCTGAATCTCTGATGTTCCAAGCCAAGGCACGCGGGATCAGCCTGACGCTGGTGCGCAATGGCTCGCGCGGTATGGTCTGGCTGGAGCCGATGGCCGAAGTTGTCACCGATGCAGGCCGGATGGCGTTCGGTCCGCTGACATTGGCTGATGTGCCGGCTTTGTTTGACGATCTGGCCGCACATCCGAAGGCACTTGACTTGACGGAAGATCTGCCGTGGATGAAGGCGCAAACCCGGCTGACCTTCGCCCGCGTCGGCGTGATCGACCCGCTGTCGCTGGATGATTACAAGGCGCATGGCGGGCTGGCGGGCCTGACTTTGGCGCTCGGCATGGATAAAGCCGCGATTGTGACCGAAGTCACCAACTCCGGCCTGCGCGGTCGTGGTGGCGCGGGCTTCCCGACTGGCATCAAGTGGAAGACGGTGTCCGAGGCTGTGGCCGACCGCAAATACATCGTCTGCAACGCCGATGAGGGCGACTCTGCCACCTTCGCCGACCGGATGCTGATGGAGGGCGACCCCTTCACCCTGATCGAAGGCATGGTGATTGCGGGTCTGGCAACCGGGGCGACGAAGGGATTTGTGTATATCCGTTCGGAATACCCGATTGCGATTGATGTGATGCAGAAGGCGGTGAAGATTGCCACCGATGCAGGCGTACTTGGCGCGTCGGTTCTGGGATCGGCACACGCCTTCCACATGGAAATCCGCGTCGGAGCCGGGGCCTATGTCTGCGGTGAAGAAACCTCGCTGCTGAACAGCTTGGAAGGCAAACGCGGCGTGGTCCGCGCCAAGCCGCCGCTGCCCGCGCTGCAAGGTTTTATGGCGAAGCCGACGGTGGTCAACAACGTGATTTCGCTGGCCTCGGTGCCAGTGATTTTTGAGAAGGGCGCTGCGTTCTACAAGGACTTCGGCCTTGGCCGTTCGCGCGGCACCATCCCGTTGCAGATTGCCGGCAACGTCAAGCATGGCGGGCTTTATGAGATCGCTTTTGGTCTGACCTTGGGCGAAATTGTTGATAAAATTGCGGGCGGTAGCGCCTCTGGCCGCCCGGTGAAGGCCGTGCAGGTCGGCGGACCGTTGGGTGCCTATTTCCCCCGCGCTTTGTTCGACACGCCGTTTGGATATGAAGAATTCGCGGGCAAGGATGGCCTGATCGGGCACGCAGGGCTGACGGTGTTTGACGACAGCGCCGACATGCTGAAACAAGCCCGTTTTGCGATGGAATTCTGCGCGATTGAATCCTGTGGCAAATGCACCCCCTGCCGGATTGGCGCCGTGCGCGGCGTTGAAACCGTGGACCGCATCGCCAAGGGTGACACCGCCGCGATTCCGCTGCTGACTGATCTGTGCAACACTATGAAGTCCGGTTCACTTTGCGCGCTGGGGGGGTTCACGCCCTATCCGGTGATGTCCGCCCTGACCCATTTCCCCGATGATTTCGCCCCTATGAAGGAAGCCGCCGAATGAAAGACTTCATCATCCCGGACCGCGATTTCGGCACCCCTGCCGCCAAAAGCAAACAAATGGTCACATTGACCATCGACGGCTTTGACATCACCGTGCCGGAAGGCACTTCGATCATGCGCGCGGCGGCGGAAATCGGCATTTCGGTGCCAAAACTCTGCGCCACCGACAGCATCGACGCTTTCGGTTCCTGCCGTTTGTGCCTCGTGGAAATCGAAGGCCGCAATGGCACGCCAGCGTCCTGCACAACCCCGGTTGCACCCGGCCTGAAGGTCCACACCCAGAACGCCAAGCTGAAGCAACTGCGTCGCGGCGTGATGGAGCTGTATATCTCGGATCATCCGCTGGACTGTCTGACCTGCTCGGCCAATGGCGATTGCGAGTTGCAGGATATGGCGGGCGCGGTCGGTCTGCGTGATGTGCGCTATGAGGCGATTGACACCCATTTCAAGGCCAAAGACACCTCTGGCATTGCCAACCCGCATTACATCCCGCGCGACGATTCCAACCCCTATTTCAGCTACGATCCGCAGAAATGCATCGTCTGCTCGCGTTGCGTCCGCGCTTGCGAGGAAGTGCAAGGCACCTTCGCGTTGACCATTGAGGGCCGGGGCTTTGATAGCCGCGTGTCGTTTGGTGCTAAAACCGACACCGCTTTGTCGTCCGATTGCGTGTCTTGCGGCGCCTGCGTGCAGGCCTGCCCGACCGCAACCTTGCAAGAAAAGTCAATCATCGAGATCGGCACGCCCGAGCGCTCCGTGATCACCACCTGCGCCTATTGCGGCGTCGGCTGCTCGTTCAAAGCCGAAATGCGCGGCGATGAATTGGTGCGCATGGTGCCCTATAAGCACGGCAAGGCCAACCGTGGCCATAGCTGCGTCAAGGGCCGCTTCGCCTATGGCTATGCCAGCCACAAAGACCGCATTTTGAATCCGATGATCCGCGACAGCATCAATGACCCGTGGCAAGAAGTGTCTTGGGACGAGGCGATGGACTTCACCGCCAATCGGATGAAGGGCATCATTGAAAAGCATGGCCGTCATTCGGTCGGCGTTATTACGTCCTCGCGCTGCACCAATGAAGAAGCTTACCTCGTGCAGAAGCTGACCCGTGCCGTGTTTATGAACAACAATACGGATACCTGTGCGCGGGTTTGCCATTCGCCCACCGGCTACGGTCTGGGCCAAACTTTGGGCACTTCGGCGGGGACGCAAGACTTTGACTCGGTGGAAGAAACCGATGTGGTGATCGTGATCGGGGCGAACCCGGTTTCCGGCCACCCGGTCTTTGCCAGCCGCTTGAAAAAGCGTCTGCGCAAGGGGGCCAAGCTGATCGTGATCGACCCGCGCCGCACCGAGATGGTCGAAAGCCCGCATATCAAAGCCGAGCATCACCTCGCCCTGACCCCCGGCACCAATGTCGCCATCGTCACCGCTTTGGCGCATGTGATCGTGACCGAAGGGCTGTTCGACGCAGCTTTCATCCAAGATCGCTGCGATTGGGATGAGTTCCAGGACTACGCTGAATTCGTCAGCCAACCGCAAAATTCACCGGAATCGGTGGCCCTGCTGACCGGCGTTCCCGCCGCCGAAGTCCGTGCCGCAGCGCGGCTGTTTGCCAAGGGCGGCAATGGTTCGATCTATTACGGGCTGGGCGTGACCGAACACAGCCAAGGCTCCACCACTGTGATCGGCATTGCCAACTTGGCGATGATGACCGGCAACATTGGCCGTCCGGGCGTGGGTGTGAACCCGTTGCGCGGGCAGAACAACGTGCAAGGTTCCTGCGATATGGGCTCGTTCCCGCACGAACTGCCGGGCTATCGCCATGTCAAAGGCGAAGGCGTGCGTGATATTTTCGAGAAGGCATGGGGCGTCAAGATTGATGACGAACCGGGTCTGCGCATCCCGAACATGCTGGACGCAGCTGTGGAGGGCACCTTCAAGGGGCTGTATTGCCAAGGCGAAGACATCCTGCAATCGGACCCCGATACCAAGCACGTTGCCGCTGGTCTGGCTGCGATGGAATGCGTGATCGTCCACGATCTGTTCCTGAACGAGACGGCGAATTACGCGCATGTGTTCCTGCCGGGTTCGACCTTCCTGGAAAAAGACGGCACTTTCACCAACGCCGAACGCCGCATCAACATGGTGCGCAAGGTGATGGCACCGCGCAATGGTTACGGTGATTGGGAGATCACCCAGATGCTCGCCAATGCGATGCTGAAAGATACGGGTGGCGCGAAGTGGACCTACACGCATCCCACGCAAATCATGGATGAAATCGCCATGACGACGCCTTCTTTCGCGGGTGTAAACTACGAAAAGCTGGAAACCATGGGCTCGATCCAATGGCCCTGCAACGATGCTGCACCCGAAGGCACGCCGCTGATGCACGTCGAGGCTTTCGTGCGTGGCAAGGGCAAATTCATCAACACCGAGTATGTGGCGACCGATGAGAAAACCGGCCCGCGCTTCCCACTGTTGCTGACCACTGGGCGCATCCTGTCGCAGTATAACGTCGGGGCCCAAACCCGCCGCACCGGAAACGTCGCTTGGCATGCCGAAGATGTGCTGGAAATCCACCCGCATGATGCCGAAGTGCGCGGCGTCAAGGATGGCGATTTTGTCCGTCTGGCGTCTCGCTCTGGCGATACCACTTTGCGCGCGACGATCACCGACAAGGTTAATCCGGGCGTGGTCTACACCACCTTCCACCACCCCGATACCCAAGCCAACGTGATCACCACCGATTTCTCGGATTGGGCCACCAACTGCCCCGAATACAAGGTCACGGCTGTGCAAGTCTCGCCCAGCAATGGCCCGTCGGAATGGCAAGAGGAATACAACGCCCAAGCCGCGATGTCGCGTCGTATCGCAGCGGCAGAATGATGCAAACCCACCGCCCCTTGCCGCGCCTGACCTTTGGGTCGGGCGCGGATTTCGGGCAGGCTTCGGCCCGAGAACTGCCCGAGGAAGTGGCGGTGGCGTTGTCCTTCAACGGCTCGACCCAAGCCGTGATGATGGCTTCGCCCGCCGATCTGGAAGATTTTGCCTATGGTTTTGCATTGACCGAGGGCATCGCCAAACCTGAAGAAATTCAAAGTGTTGAGGTGGTGGAAACCGCACTTGGCCTTGATGTGCAAATCTGGCTGGAACCCCAAGCCGAAGCCCGGCTGACCAAGCGCCGCCGCACCATGGCGGGTCCGGTGGGCTGCGGGTTGTGTGGCATCGACAGCTTGGAAGAAGCGACGCGGGTGATGCAGCCTGTGCCGAAGTCGCATTTCCGCATGACGCCGTCCGAAATCATGGCTGCCGTGGCAAGCCTTCCCAAAGTGCAACCGCTGCATGATCTGACCCGCGCCGTCCATGCAGCGGGCTATTACAGCGGCAAATTGCTGGCCGCCCGCGAAGATGTTGGCCGTCACAACGCGCTGGACAAACTCTGCGGCCACCTGATCCGCACGCCGCATCCCACCGGGGCCATCATCCTGACCAGCCGGGTTTCCATCGACATGGTGCAAAAGGTGGCCGCCCTTGGCGCGCCGATCCTGATCGCCGTTTCCGCCCCCACGGCCCACGCCGTCCACCTCGCTGATCAAGCTGGCATCACCCTGATTGCCCTCGCCCGCCCGGATCGGTTTGAGGCCTATACCCACACCGATCGCATTTCGCAGGAGACCGCCCATGTCGCTTAACGACACCCATGCTGGCCCGCACGCCAAGCTGATCTATATGGCGAACCAGATCGCCAAGTTCATGGAATCGAAACCGCATGATGAGGGCATGACCCTATTGGCTTCACATATCAATGACTTCTGGGAACCTCGGATGCGCCGCCACCTGTTTGAAGTGCTTGATGCTGGCGGCGCGGGCCTGCGACCATTGGTGCTGGAGGCGTCAGCTGCGATCAAACGTCCGGTTGTCGCGGCCTGACCCCGCGGCAAGAGAAAAAGTTACGTTTGGATCAAGGGTTCAGAGCATAAAACGAGTGCTTGAGCCGTTGCGATCTTTATCCTACGCTTATTGAAAGCCAATCTGAGACTCACCGGGTTGGCCATTTTGATCTAATTTTATTATATCGGAGACGTTTCATGCGAAATGTCATTGTGCGATCGGGTTCGTCTGGGCAATCTGTCCGGGACTTGCAGATGGCGCTGAACAATCGCCTGAACCCTTCGCCAAATCTGATCGTCAACGGCCTTTTTACCCCACAAACCGAACGTGCCGTGCTGGCGTTTCAACGCTCCAACTGGCTGGAAATGGATGGCATCGCTGGCCCCTGCACGCTGGATGCGCTTTATGGCACCGAATCTGCGCCGATCATCCTGCATAACGTGCCCTACCTCAGCCAGCCGACGCCAACGACATGTTGGGCGGCGGCGACGGCCATGCTGACGCGGCTGTCGATTCAAGCCATTCGCATGACCACGCCGCAACGGCTGCTGACCGCCGATGGTTCGCTGATCAACGAAAGTGAGCGTGGCCAAAGGCTTGAGGTGCATCAGACCTTCGCCCAGCTACATCGACTGCGCTATCAGCCGCCGCAAAGCTGGCCCGTCGCGGCCTTGATCGGCTTGTTGCGGAGCGGCCCGATCATGCTGGAGTTGCTGCATAATCCCGGCTCTTTTCAACGTGGCACCGGCTCGTCGGGGCATTATGTGGTGATCGTCGGCGCGCGCGGCTCGCACAGCGCCGACGGCAGCACCACCACGCTGCGGATTTACGACCCGGATGACAGCGACGGCGAGGGGATTTATTCGGTGGTCTACGCCTCGATGCTGCGCCGCGTACCGCTGGCGACGTTTGGGATGTTTACTCAGTAGGCAGGGCGCAAATTGCCGCGAAGAAATGGGGGTTTTCTGCGCAGCGCCCTTGGATTTGAAAGCCTTTTTCAATTGTCGAGATGGCGTTGCAGAATTCTGCGGTAAAACTTTGATCTTGCTAGATAATTCTTAACGTATGGAAGTCGAAAATGTGGCGCGTGATCGCGTATTGCGCCTTATACGCCGCCTCTTTCGCGACAAAAATCCGCAACGCCTGCAAGCCTTGCTGCAGCGGCGGCAGATCGTTGATGTGTTTGTGTTCCTCTGGCCGAAGCACGGTCGACCACAGCTCCTCAGGCAGCGGATGCAAAGGTTCTATATCCAAACCCAGCCCCCGATAGTCGCGTGCCAATCCCATCACCGCCAGACATGCCCCGGCGCAATGGCTGATGCTGCCCGTCGCAGCTTCTGGCCAAAGCGGAGCGCGATCCGGCCCCATCGGGATCGCCGCAGGGGCAAAGCCCAAACCGCGCAATGCCTGCCGCGCGGCACTGCGACCGGCGGCGAATTCTGCCAATCGCGCGGGCACGGCACCCGGCAAATCTTCTCCGGGCCACAAAGCCGAAGGTGCTGTGGCCTCAGCCAGTGTCACCCCGCTTGGCAAAACCGCGCGCAATCGTGCCGCGATGTCAGGCATTCACCTGCCCACGCATCGCCCGCCGCCGCGCCATCGCATCGGCGCGCGCGTCGGCACGGTCAGACACCACCGCAGGGGCGGCTTTCGGGCGATCGTCCAGATGCGCCGCCAAGGCTGACAAAACCGGGAAGCGGAAGATATCGGTGATCGACAGTTTCGCCACGCCAAGGCTATCCCTGATCTCGCGATGCACCTGCACCGCCAGCAGGGAATGCCCTCCCAGAGCGAAGAAATTATCCTTCGAGCCGACTTTCGCCACCCCCAAAACCCGCGCCCAGATCGCCGCGATCTGCGCTTCGATATCCGAGGTGGGCGCGACAAAACTTTGCGTTTCCAACGGCTTGGCGCTTGGTGCTGGTAGGGCCTTGCGATCCACCTTCCGGTTCGGCGTCAGTGGAAAGCTATCAAGGCTGACGAAATGCGCAGGCATCATGTGCTCGGGCAAAAGCCCCGCCAATTCGGCCCGCAGCGCCACCTCGGTCGCCGCGCCAACAACATAAGCCACCAGCCGCAAGTCGCCCGGCGCATCTTCGCGCGCCATCACCACCGCTTGCCGCACCCCCCGCTGTGCCTCTAGCACCGATTCAACCTCACCCAATTCAATCCGGTAGCCGCGTAGTTTGACCTGATGATCCGTGCGTCCCAGAAAATCGACCTTACCATCCGCCCGCCAACGCACCAGATCGCCGGTACGGTACATCCGGGCACCCCAAGCGCAGGCGCGATCTGGGGATACAAAACTATCGTTCACAAATCGCTCTGCCGTCAGATCGGGCCGCTGCCAATAGCCGCGCGTCACGCCATCGCCGCCAATCCACAACTCCCCGGCAACGCCGGGGGCAACCGGATTCATCGCCTCGTCCAGCACATAAATCTGCTGGTTCGCCAAGGGCTTGCCGATATTGCACACCCCATCAACTTCGCCCACTTCCTCCACCGAAGACCAGATCGTTGTCTCGGTCGGCCCATACATGTTCAACACCCGCGCCGCCGTGGCCTGCCGCAGATCGTTGACCAGCGCCCCCGGCAAAGCCTCGCCGCCCAGCATCACGGTCTTTACCCCCGACAAAGCCATACGCGACTCATCGTTCATCGTGATCATCCGCGCCATCGACGGCGTGCACTGCAAATGCGTCACCTGATGTCGCAAGATCTGCGCCGCAATCGAGAAATCATCCTCGGCCACACCGCCGCCCGCATTGGCGCGTTTGACAACTTCGGCCAGCGGATACAGCCCCTCCATCACTTTTTCCGATGCGATGCCATAGTCGATCAGGCAGGCCACCTCGCCCACCCCAATCCGCTTCAACTGCTCCACCCGCGCCAGCGCATCATCGACAGTACCGAACAAGCCGGAGTCTTCAAAGTAACGCTGGAAAGCGAAGTCGAGGATCGCTTCGGTCTCCTCTGTGCTCAGCGTTTGCAGATCAATCTGCATCGGGTTCGAGATACCTTGCGGCTTTTTGAACGCCGGGAAGGTCCAAGCGTATTGCTTGATCAGCGCCGCAGCCGAACGCAGATAATCCTTCATCGGCCCGCGCGCCACTTCACGCGCCTGATCGCGATCACGCGCGATATAGCTGTGCAGCATCAGCGTCACCGTATGATGCGCCGGATCATGGCCAGCATCGCGAAGTGCTTGATGATAAATCTTAATTTTACCAGCGACCTCCTCAACCGACTGGCCCAAGAGATGCGTCAACACATTGGCGCCAATCGCGCCAGCCTCGCGCCAAGTCTCAGGATTGCCCGCCGTTGTCACCCACAACGGCAGTTCTTTCGACACTGGGCGCGGCTGGCTGATCAGCTCAAATGTGCCGCCATCTGCGGTCGGGAAACCAACCTTTTCACCACGCCACAAGCGGCGCACCTGATCGGCAGCGGCGAACATCGCGGCCTTGTTGTGCGGCGGCGTGTTCTCGGGCCGCAGCACGAAATCATCCGGGTGCCAGCCAGAGGCCACCGCCACCCCAGCGCGCCCATTGGTGAGGTTGTCGATCACCGCCCATTCCTCGGCAATCCGCGCCGGATGGTGCAGCGGCATCACGCACGACCCCGCCCGCACGCCGATGTTTTTCGTCACCGCAGCCACCGCCGCCCCGGTCACCGAAGGGTTAGGATAGGGGCCGCCAAAGGCGTGGAAATGCCGCTCGGGCGTCCAGACCGCGCAGAAACCGTGGCTATCGGCGAATTTCGCGCCCTCCAGCAGCAGTTCGTATTTCTTCGGGCCGGCACCGTCGTCATTGCCCCAATAATACAGCGAGAACTCCATCTTCTGCGCCGAAGCAATCGCGCCACCCGACACCAAGCTGCGGTTTTCATCGCTGGTCAGCACGACTTTGAAGCCGCGCGCCAAGGTCCAGAACAGTTCCAGCACCGAGATATCAAAGGACAGCGAGGTCACCGCCAGCCAAACCCCGGCCTCGCGGCCAATGCGCTGATCGATCCCAGTGAAGAAATTGGCCACGTTGCGGTGTTCCACCATAACGCCCTTTGGCCGCCCGGTAGAGCCCGAGGTATAGATCATATAGGCCAGATCAGCCGAGGTGACACCAGATATGGGATTGGCATCACTGGCTTGGCTGGGGCACGCATCGGTATCCAGACACAAAACTTGTGCTGCATGCGCGGGCAACCCCGCCGCAATTGCGCTTTGCGTCACGATCACCGGGCAGGCGGAATCCTCAATATACAAAGCGATCCGGTCCGCTGGATAGGCCGGGTCCATCGGCACATAGGCCCCGCCTGCTTTCTGGATCGCCAAAGCGCCGACCAGCAGATCAAGGCTGCGATGCACGCACAGCCCCACCAGCGTCCCCGGACCCACGCCCATGCCGATCAGCACATGTGCCACACGATTCGCGCGGGCATTCAGCGCAGCATAGGTCAGGCTTTGATCGTTGCACACCAGGGCCACCGCATCCGGGCTACGCAACACTTGACGCTCGAACGCCTGATGCACGCAAAGATTTGAATCGTAAGGTGTTTTGGTCTGGTTCCAGCCATGCAGCACTTGTTCGCGCTCGGCGTCAGTCAGGGTAGATATGCCAGACAGCCGCGCATCTGCCGGGACCTTTGCCAAAGCATCTACCAGATGCACGATACGCGCGGCATATGCCTGCGCCTCGACCGGCGGCAAGCGATTGGCATCAAAATGCAGTGCTGTCGGCGTCAGCGTCACCACCGTCCCGGCAATCGCTCCGCTTTCGGACACACCCACTTGCGGGCATTGCAATCCGGCAAGCCCTGCATCGCGCGTCATCAGATCAAGGGAAAATCCTGGCTTCAAACCCAAATCCAGCCCCGCGCGGGCCTGAGTCACGCTGCCATCCACCGCCACCCGCAACGGACGCCAGCCCGAGGCATAGCCCGCCCTCCCCTGCGCGGCCTGCGCCAGATCAACCGTCCCCACACCCAGAGCCAAAGCCGCCGCGACGGCCAGATCGGTCAGACCAGCGGAAAGCGGCAGCGATTGCCAATCCGCCAGCAACGCGCTCGGATGCCCAAGCGTGGCGGGGATCATGGATTTCAACGCGTTGCGCAAGGCAGGCTCGGCCGCGGCCAAGCTTTGCCCCAGCGCCGTCAATCCCTCAACCTCGGCCAACAGCATTGTGTCTCTCACAGAAGCTGCCGAAACCGCCAGACCTTTGTGCTGACAGGTCAACCGCATCAGCCGCACCGCGCCCGCGCTACAAGCGACCACCAGCCCCGCCTCATCAGCGTGCAAAACCTGCCCCGGCGCACCTGCGCCCTCGGCGATTTCTGCGGCACCAGCGTTCAGCACCCGATCCGCACAGGCGATTTTCGCGGTTGTCAGCGGGTTCCAATAGCGCCCATGGTCCAGCGCGCGCACCAGCCGCACCACTGCCTCGGCAGACTGCGAGAAATCAATCCGCCCCATAGCTTCCGGGCGATCATCGCGTAAATACAGCCGGCGCTGGCTTAAATCCTGCGGCTTGCGCTGCAGCACGCCGCTTTCCAACTGCGCCAAAACGCTGGGAAAACTCTCCATTGCCGCTTCAAAACAGCGGGTGTTCAGGGTCAGCGCGGTATCGTGCGGCGCGATCTCAAAGCTACGGCTTTCCAGCACATCGCCTTCATCGACACCGCCCTCAATCAGATGCCAAGAAATCCCATGCTGGGCCTCGCCATTCAAAATCGCTCAGACCGGAGCATTCAATCCCGCATAATGCGGCAAAGGACCGTCGTGAAAGTTCACCGCCCCTCGCGCCAGCGCCAAAACCTCTGGCCCAATCACCGACAGATTGGCCACCGACAGCAGCCAGTCGACGCGCGCGCCCAACCGCTCCGCCAGATCAGGACCATAGCTTTCAACCCGCAGGCTCCGCCCCAGCGCCCATTGCCGAACATCGGCGTTGCGCGTCGCCACCGCCGCAAGCTTATGGCCACGCGCCAACAGCATCTCACCGCACTGGCGGGTCAAGGTTTCATTGCCGATCAGATAGGCGGAAAACTGGGTCATCTTGGCGTCCTTACCCCTCGGTCGTCCGAGGTGATTTGGCTAAAGCGGCAGATTTGCCGAACAAGGGGCTGACCGCCGCGCGCAATGCGTGCAGCGTCAGGTCTGTCAGATACAGCGGAGGATCGCCACGGTCTTTGCGCTGGATCAGCAGCCGCGTGCGCCACAGGATACCGCCCGCAAGCAGCGCAAGCGTAGCGGCGCATGCATAGCCAACACCCTGGTTTTTAACGAAATAATGCAAGCGGCTGTCCAACCAGAATCCCGGTATGCGCTGCCATTCCCGCATCCCCGTCGAGGCTGAGCCGATATGCATCACCCGGCTTTCCACCACATAATCGGTCGGCCAACCCGCCAGCGCAGCCCTGCGGCACAGATCGGTTTCCTCAAAATACAGGAAGAACTGCTCGTCAAACAGGCCGATGTGATCCAGCACCGCCGTCCGCATCATCAGGCTTGCCCCCGCCAACCAATCCACCCGACAGGTTGCTTGCGGGATCGGCTGCGCCACGATCCAGCGGTTCAATATCCGACTTACCGGGCCAAACCTGATCTGCGACTCAAATTCTGACGCAATCGAGGGGAACCGAAAGGCGGTGCGATGCGGCGCGCCATCATCGCCATAAATGAAACTGCCCGCGAACCCGGTTGCCGGATGGGTCTGCAAATGCGTCAGCAAGGCCCAGATCGCATCGCGGTCGGGGAAGGCATCGGAGTTCAGGATGTAGACAAACTCCGGCGCTGAGCCGTCTGGCATCCCCGCCCGGATGCCAAAATTATTGCCCGCGCCAAAGCCGCCATTTTGCCCCGATTGCAGCACCCGCACCTTTTGCGGGCCGCTATCCCAGCCGCGTGTTTGCACCTCAGCCGTCATCGCCTCAAACGATCCATCGCCGGAATCGTTGTCCACGATCACCAACGCGCCTGCGATCCCGTCCAGCGCCAGCAATGCCGCTTCCGCCGCCCGTAGCGTCATCTCGGCCGAGCGCCAGTTCAGCAAAACCGTAAGCAAGCCTGCCATGCTCACTCCGCCGCAGTGGCGAGGGGGACGATGTTCGACGCGCCCTTCTCGGCTTCTGCAATCACCGCCCGCAGCTTTGCCGCCAGCACCCGCACGTTTGGCTCCAACACCATGCTGTCGTGGTCTCCAGGCACCTCAATCGTCAGAAGTCTGGGCGCGAAGCGGGTCAAGTCGTTGTCATCAAACACATATTCCTTGGCCATCGACACCCAGTTGCCGCCCATTACTGCCCAGTGCTTGTCCAAAGGCGGGCGGAACAACACCGTTGCCCCGCGCCGCTCAGTCATCTGGTACATAGGCAGCGCCGCACGGAAAGCCGCCTCAATCGCTGCGTTATGGAACTGCGCGTCGGTTTGTTCGGTAGCCTGCGGCTGACGCTTTTGCATCTCCCAAGCCCAGCGCTTGCGGGCCCATTCGGCCAGATAGCCAAGGCCTTTGGCACGCAACTCTGCAAGTTTGATCAACGCCTTGTCGGCACGTTTCAAACCGGGGCGTTCGGGCAATGGCGTGTCCAGCAGCACCACCAAAGACACCACCTCCCCCGCCGCTTCCAACTGCCGCGCCATTTCCCACGCGGTCAACCCGCCACCGGAAAAACCGCCCAGCATATAGGGGCCAGCGGGCTGCACCTGACGCAGTTCGGCGATATAATCCGCCGCAGCTTCGGGCAGAGTGGCATGTGGAGTGGCATCGCCATAAAGTCCACGCGCCTGCAAGCCATAGAAGGGGCGATCACCACCCAACAGCTGCGCCAAATGCCGCAGATTCAACACGTTACCAAACATCCCCGCCACAAGGAAGAACGGCTGCTTCGCGCCGCCTTCGCCCTGATGCATCGGCACCAAATGGGTAAACCGCCGCGCCGGAGCCGCCAATTTCGCAGACGTATCCCCCGCCACATCGCCAATCTGCGCCACGATCAGCGCCGCACAGCGCGCAATCGTCGGGGCTTCAAACAGCACCGAGATCGGGAAATCCACCCGATAGGCCTTTTTCACCATCGCAAACAGCCGCACCGCGATCAGACTATGACCGCCCAGATCGAAGAAACTATCCTCCACCCCCACCTGTGCCACGCCCAGCAACTCCTGCCAGAACCCGACCAGCGTGCGTTCGACATCATTGCGCGGCTCGACATAAGCGGTGTCCAAATCGGGCCGCTCGAACGCCTTGCCCTCGGATTTTGCCGCCTCCGCCTCCGCAGTCTGCCGGATCAAGGCGGGCAGATCGAGGCTGGAGACGATGATCTGACTGCTGCCCAAAGCCACCGCGCGGCCAAATGCCTCGGCGCCCTCACTGGGTTTTATGCCCAAACTGAATGCATGCAGCAGGCGTTCCTCGGCGGGGGAGACCGGCTTTGCGGCCACATCATCATAGGTCAGTTCGCGCGGATCGGGAGAGGCGAAGGTCAATCCGCCCTCAAGTCTATGAATGTTAAAGCCTTCAATTTCAACGCAAACCTCACCTTCCGGCGTGGCAAGCGTCACATCAAAACTCGCGGTCTGTGCGCCCGCGCGATTGTCTGCCGCATTGCGCACCCAGGACACAATCTCTGCCGGAAGCGGGCGCAGCACACGGATGCGGGCATACGACACCGGCACCCAAAGGTGATCCGGCTGATAGCCCGCAATCAGCCCCATCGCCCAGCCGGTCGCGAGATCCATCAGCGCCGGATGCAGCAGCCACGGCCCCGCCTCCGCCGCAAATTCCGCAGGCAAAGCCAGTCGCGCCAGTGCTTCACCGCCGCCAATCGAGCGCGAGCGCAGCACCCGCCAGCGCGGCCCAAACGCCAGATGTTCCTCTTGCGGGCTGCGCAATCCGACGCCGACCTCCGCCGCAGGCAACCGCCCGGCTATCGCCAAAACGTCAATCTTAGCAGAGGTCGCTGCCAGTGGAATCGCCCGCCCCTGCGCGTGCAACTGCCAGCCCAACCGCCCCTTCAACGTCACACCCGAGCGCAGCTCAAAACCATAGCCCTCATCACTGCGCGACAGCGTGGCCCGCACCTGCCGCACCTCACCCGTCGCCACATGCAAAGGCCGGAAGAAATACAGATCGAGCAGCTCAAATCCGCCCGCCTCACCCTGCGCCCGTAAAGCCTCGGCTGCGATTTCAATCGTGCCGGTGCCGGGGATCAGCGCCTGACCCGATTTGGTGCGATGGCCATCCAGCACCCAGCGATCCAAGCCATAAGAGGCTGTAAACAAACGATTTCCCTGACCGTCAAAGCTGGCTTCATCCAGCATTGGCGCGGAAATTGGCAGGCGCGGCGCAGGTGGCGCGCCCGTGCGATCCGCCAATGCTTCGGCCGCCATGCCGACGCCGGTCCAGATCCCCCAGTTCAGCGCCACGACCTTGGTTTTGTCGCCGCTACGCGATTTTGAATACGCGTTCAGGAATTCATTCGCCGCCACGTAATCAATCTGCCCCGCAGGCCCAGTCACCGTTGAAGTCGAAGCAAACAGCACCAGCAGATCAACCGATCCATCCGGGAACAGCCGATCCAGCACCAGCGTGCCGTGCAGTTTCGGCGCGAACACTTCCTCAACCTGCGCAGGCGTCTTCAGCATCAGCGGCCCGTCATCGACCACCCCCGCCGCATGGATCACCGCGCGGATCGGGCCAAAGCGTTTCACCCCAGCCTCCGCTGCCGCGCGCATATCTTCCATATTGCAGACATCCGCCGGGGCAACGAGAACCTCGCCCCCAAGTGCCTCTAGCCTCTGCAATGCCAAAATCCGCCGTGCGATTGGGCTGGTTGGGTCATGCGCCGCCAGATACTTCGCCCAAGTGCCACGATCCGGCAAATTGCGCCGCGCGATCGGCGTGATTTTCGCACCAAACCGCTGGATCATATCCTCGGCTATGGTCAGACCGATGCCGCCAAAGCCGCCGGTGATCAGCACATGCGCGCCCTGCGGCAATGTGAAGGATTGTTCGGGAAGGTTGGCCGCCTTCAACCCCAATTCGTAGCGCTTTTCACCCCGCAGGGCGACGATGGCAGTGGCAGGTTCGGCCAAAAGCTCCTCTAACACCTGCTCGACCAGTGGCTCCATGGCGGCTTTGCCCCTGCGCGGCAGCAATGGCAAAATCACGTCCAACGTTGAAACCGTCACCCCCGGCAACTCGCGCGGGATCACCCGTGCCGGGCCAAGGATCGTGGCCTTTTCGGGGTCAGCGAGCCCTTCAGATTTCACCTGCATAGCCCCGGTTGAGGCCACGGTGATATGCAACGGACGCGGCAGGTTTTCCTCGGCAATCGCTTGGGCGAGAAACAGCAGGCTGTAGAAGCCTTGCTCCAGATTGCGGTGAAAAAAGCTGGAGCCGGGCCGGAAATCTTGCCCCCGCGTTACCAGCCAGAAATGCGCGATCCGGTTGGGGCTGTGCCCTTTAGCAACCAGATCGCGGATCAGCAGGTCGTAGCCTTCACGACCGCGTTCTGGAGCCAGCAGATAGCCGCCCTCGCCATCGCGGCCAAAGGTATCGCCTGCGCGCACGGTGGTCACTTGATGGCCAGCGCCCCGCAAACGTGCGGCACATTCCGCGCCAAACCCTTCTAAATCAAGGAAAATCAACCAACTTTCAGTCTTTGCATCCGCAAAATCCGCAGCATAGTCAAAGCCCGTCGCCGCAGGCCGCCAATGCGGTCTCCAGCCCCATTGGCCAATGTCGTCAATCCGGGCGGGCAGCGCCACAGCTTGAACTTCCGCCCCCTTACCGGGTTCAATGAAGTAAGGTTTGCGCTGAAACGCATAGCTCGGCAGCACCACGCGATTGCGACGCGCGCCACCCCAGATCGGCTCCCAATCCACCGGAACGCCGCAAGCCCACAGCCGCGCGATCGAAGCGACATGCCACGCATCATCCGCGATCTTCTGCTCGGGATGCCGCTAGCGCCGCAATCACCTGCCCCTGCGGCACACCATTGGCCTGTGCCAGCGATGACAGCGCCCGGCCCGGCCCCATTTCCAGATACACCCGTCCCGGTTCAGCCATCAGATCGGCCATGCAGGCTTGGAAGTTTACCGTATTGCGCAAGTGCTGCACCCAGTAGTCCGGGCTGGTCGCCTGCGCATCGGTCAAGGTGATTCCTGAACGATTGCTCACAATCGGGATCTTCGGTGCGCTTAAGTGAATCTTTGTGAGGAAATCGCCAAACCGCGCCAAAATCGGCTCCAACATCCGGCTGTGCGCCGCAATGTCGATCTGGATGCGCTGGGTGTCCACATCGGCTTTCGCCAATTCTGCGGCCAAAGCCACAAGCGCCGCATCCGGCCCCGACACCACACAGAGCCCCGGCGCATTGACCGAAGCCAGATCGAGATCGCCGATGATATAGGGTCGTAAATCCGCCTCAGCCAAAGGCACCGACAGCATGCCGCCCGGCGCAATGGTGTCAAACAGCGTGCCGCGCAGATGCACGAGGCCAATGCAGTCTTCAAACCCGATCACCCCGGCCAGACAGGCCGCCGTATTTTCCCCCATCGAATGACCAACCAGCGCCGTTGGTGTCACCCCCCATGACATATACAACTGCGCCAGCGCGTATTCGGTGATCATGATCAGCGGCAGTTGCACCGAAGGGCGCTTCAACCGCTCATGCGCAGCAGCCTCCTGCCCCGGTTCCGGCAACCACAGCGCCCGAATGTCATAGTCCAGCTTCGGTTGCAGAACCGCGAGGCCTTTGTCCATCCAATCGGCAAACACTGGCTCGGTGGCGTAAATGTCCCGCGCCATGCCCGCATATTGCGCGCCGCCACCGGGGAACATGAACACCACCTCGGGATTGTCCCCCAAGAAATCATGATTAAACACCCGACGCGGATCACCACCTTCCAGCAACGCTGCCGCTTCATCATGCGAGCTTGCCACCAGCACGCGCCGTTTTTCAAATGCGCGGCGGCCTTCTTTCAACGTATAGGCCACATAGGCCACATCGGCCAGATCCTGCCCCGGATTTTCGCGCAAGTGCGCCGCCAGCCGCGACGCGCCCGCATCCAACGCGCCCTTGGACTTGGCAGAAACAACAATCGGTTGGAACGGCCACAGACTCTCTTCACCCAAAGCCCGCACAGGGGCTTCTTGCAACACCACATGCGCATTGGTGCCACCGACACCCAGCGAGTTCACTCCGGCCCGACGCGGCCCGTCACTGACCCAATCGGTCAGCCGATCATTCACCTTGAACGGACTGGTTACAAAATCAATCGACGGGTTCGGCGCCTCATACCCCAAACTCGGCGGCAGTTGTCGGTGATGCAGCGACAGCGCGACCTTTATCAGCGAAGCCACCCCCGCCGCCGTATCGAGATGCCCGATGTTGGTCTTGACCGAGCCGATCCGGCATGAGCCGACCGCATCGGTGGTTTGGCGGAACGCGGCAGTCAGCGCCGCAACTTCGATCGGATCGCCCAGATAGGTGCCGGTGCCGTGACATTCCACATAAGACACATCCGCCGCCGAAACCCCGGCAATCGCCTGCGCCTCGGCGATACATTTCGCCTGTCCATCAACCGACGGCGCGAGATACCCTGCCTTCGCCGCGCCATCGTTGTTGACCGCAGAACCCTTCAGGATCGCCCAGATATGATCGCCATCTCGGATGGCATCCTTTGCGCGGCGCAGCACCACCGCCCCCGCGCCAGAACCAAACACCGTGCCCTCGGCGCGGTGATCAAAGGCGTGGCAATGGCCATCGGGCGACAGAATCTCGCCCTCGGTGTAAAGATAGCCGCGCGCGTGTGGCAGTTCGATCGTCACCCCACCCGCCAGCGCCATATCACATTCGCCATTCAGCAGGGCTTGGGTGGCGAAATGCACCGCCACCAATGAGGTTGAACAGGCCGTTTGCAGGTTGATCGACGGGCCCTTCAGATCGAAGATATGGCTCACCCGCGTGGCCAGAAAATCTTTGTCATTGCCGGTATGGCGCAGCAGGAACATCCCCGTCTGATCGACAAGATCGCGGTTGGAACACAGGTTGAAGTAGAAATAGCTGCCCATGCCACAGCCTGCGTAAACTCCGATGGCACCGGGGAAATTCTCGGGCGGATGGCCTGCGTTTTCCAAAGCCTCCCACGCCACTTCCAGAAACTGACGGTGCTGCGGGTCCATGATCGCGGCTTCTTTTGGCGAGAAGCCGAAGAAATCCGCGTCGAATTGCTCGAAACCATCCAGCACTGCCGCCGAAGGGACATAGTTGGCCTTGCGCAGCCGCGCCGGAGATTCTCCCGCCGCCAGCAATTCCGCCTCACTCAGCACCCGGATCGATTCCACCCCGCCCGCAAGATTGGCCCAATAGGCGGCAATATCCGCAGCCCCCGGCAGATGTGCCGCCATGCCAACCACAGCGATATCGCTATCGCTGATGTCCGAGTGGTCGAAATCTTCGCTCATGCGCCTTCTCTCTTTCGCCGCCCGCAGGCCTAAGCCCTCGGACAGACCTCAACAATTTACCGCAAAATCCACAGCTCTCATACCCTAGCACGCTCTGAGATGGAGCGTGCAGGGTCCTTGAACAATGCCGCTCTACTGAAACAATACGGCTCGGTTATGGCAAAGTTTCGGGCAAATCGGCTACCAATGCCCAACCCCTGTGCCCCGCCACATCGCCCATTGCGCCCGGCTGTAGACCACCAGATCAAAGCCAAAGCCCAAAACCGTCACCAAAAGCCGTTTGGGCCGCAGCAGATCGCGCGGGCTTGCGGCAGCACGCGCCAAGCGTTTGGTCAAGAAATGCCCCGGCACGAACCCAAACGGCCAGCGCGGCAAAGTCTGACGCAACGCGCAGCCAAGCCAGCCCGGCTCGGCCGCCGCCCGCGTCAATTCCGCGTGCCGCTGGCCCACAGGCACCGCCACCAGCGCGCCAAAGCCCGCGAAATTCACCGCCGAGCCGATCACAATCCGCACCTGATGCCGGATCAGCGCGCCAACCGACCGCTCTGACGCATAGATGTGAAACACCCCCTCGGCGCCGTCAATCCGGCTGAAATCTTCCGGCCCGGTCAGCGCATCCATCAACACCATCGCCCGCAGAAAGCCATCCTCAACCGGCAGACCAATCGGCAAATGAAACCGTCGCGCGATCCCTGCAGGCATCGCGTAAAGCTGGCCGCAGATCGCCGTCTTCCAATCATCCAAGCCGCCGCCTGCCGCCGCGATGATCTTGTCCATCGCAGACAGCCCCTCGGGCCGCGCCACGATATCCTTCACCGGCTGGCTGTTGATCACCCAATGCGCGCCCATCGCCTGCACCAAGCGGCGCAAAGCCCCCGCATCGCAGAACTCAATATCAGCATCGACAAACACCAGCACATCGGCATCCGCGCGCGCCAGACCATGCACAAAACGGTTCCATGTCCGCGACTTACCGCCCTCGGGCAGATCGACCACCTCAACACCCTCGGCCCGCGCCTGCGCCGCCGTGTCGTCGGAACACCCATTCGCCAGCACCAGAACCCGCACCGCAAAGACCGGATCGAGCAGAATATCCTGCGCCAACAGCCGAGCGACCATTGCCGCAATCCCCTCCGCCTCGTTATGGGCAAAGACGCCGATGTCCACCTGCATCAGATCCCAATCCCCATCAAATCACCGTCCGCTTCTGCTTGCCGTCCTTCAGGCCCCCTCGCAACACCGCCCGACTTTCAGCCAAGCGCAAACGCCGCATCCGCTCGGCCTCGCCCAGCAGCCCGCCAGCCATCAGCCAAGTGAACGGAATATGCGTGGCGTTGGGCAGCAGATCGACCATATTCGCCGCCAGGATCAGCGCCAACCCCGCCGTATAACGACTGAACGGCGGCGCGAACCGCGACAGCGCCTCGCGTCCCAAAATCAGTAGCGGCAATCCGGTCAGCCCGAACTCGGCAATGAACCCAAGCCAACCATAGGTGCCCATCACGATGATCCACGCGCCATCGGCGATCGTCGTCATCTGCCCAGTGATCGGATCATGCAAAAACGCCCGACCATAACCGCCCCAGCCGAACAAAGCCTTCTCCTGCGCCCGCGCCAGCAGTTCTTCCTCATTGTCAAAACGGAACTGCAACGACCCCGCCCGATCCGCGCTAAAGCCATTGGCAAAATCAAGGATCTGCTGCATCGGCACCAGATGCAGTCCGCGCAGGATCGGGTAAATGATCACCACCAGTGCCAGCACCCCGGCCACCAACGCCTGCACCCGCCAGCTCGCCAGAAGCAGCAGCGGTGCCAGACACAGGGCATAAACCGCCACTCCCGCGCTTTTGCAGATAAACAGCATGAAGGCCAAATACAGCACGATCATCAAAGCCTTCGGGCGCACGGCAGCATCTGTATCGCGCAGCCGCACCACTGCCGCCAGCAGACACATCAGCGCGAAAAACGCCACCCACAGCCCATGCGGCAAGAACACCACCGGGCGATAGCCGCCCTGCCGGATGGTCTGGAAAAAGTCATGCTGGAAAAAACCATAAACCCAGACGTTCATCTGCGGTGAGAACCGCGCCTCAATCAGCATCGGCACCGAATAGAACAGCCCTGCCAGCACCAAAGCCTCGATGACCGCCCGCATGCCTTCCGGCGTACCCAGATAGCGCCGCGCCAGAAAGAACGGCAGCAGCGCGATGAACTGGTTTGCCACCGCCGCAGCTGAATCGTAGACCTTCATGCCCTGCACAGAGCCCGCACCAAAATACAGCGGATCAGTATTGGTCAAAACCGTCGCAAACGGCGAAAGAATATACATCAGGATCAGCGCTTTACCCATCCGCCCCTCAGGCAGAAAGCTGATCTTGTCGCGCACCACATACAGCGCACAGTACCAAGCGATCAGGTTCGGGATCGTGGTTTTATCCAGATCGGGGATGATCGGAAAGTTGATCACCGTCAGCGGTGGCATGATCAGATAACCGCCCAGCACCGTCCAGATCAGTGCCCGCGCCGGGTCCAGCCGTTTCCACAGCTGCCAGCACAGCATCGGCCAGACAAACAGCATCAGATAGGCGAGGATGTTGGGCGAGGCCACGGCGCGGATCAGCTTTCTGTAAGCAATGCCAGCGTTTTAGCACAAACCCTCGACACTGGCCAATGTCGTGGGGCCGAATGTCAGGTCAGCCGCAGGAAAATCGGGACGCGGCGCAGGATCACCACGGCCGCCCAACTCATCCCGAAGGTGGCAAGCGTGGCCAGCATCCGATCAACATCCGGCCCGGCGAATTTATAGGTCACCAGCATGAAGAATGGATGCAGCAGATAGATGCCAAACGCCGCCTGCCCCAGCTTCGGCAGCATCCTATGCTGCATCTGCACCCGCCAGAACGCCTCAAACAACAGCACGGCGGCGAACACCGTCCAAGCCCAAGGCGCGGCCTCGGTCACCAGATAGGCGCCAACCGCCATCGCCGCACCGGCGATCACCGGCCAAGCCGTGCGCCCCATCGGATGCGCCACCCCCACCAGCAGGCCCAGCGTGTAAACCGGCAGCGAATACAGCCACTGTGGCAGCGGCGCGGGCGGGGCGTAGTAATGCATCGCCCAGAACATCGGCACCGAAATCAACACCAGCGCCAGCAAGACCCCGGCCAGCCGCGTGGGCGTTGTCACAAAATGTCCGACAGGTTTCACCAACAGCATTGCCAGAATGATAAACGGCAAGAACCACAAATGGATCGCCGATCCCACGAACAGCGTCCACGGATCTTGCAGCAGCTTCCACTTGTCGGGTGAATCGGAAACCTTCAGGTCGACCAACCGGAAAAACGCCGACCAAAACAGCCACGGCAGCAGAAGACGCTCGGCCCGAGAGCGAAAATTATACGTCCCACCTGCGCGTTGATAGGATTGCAGCGCCAGAAACCCGGTCAGCACCAAAAACAGCCCCAGCGACAGATGCCCGACCCAATCATCCTCCAACGCATAGGCATGCGCCGCCACGATGCCAAAGCAGGCAAGGAAGCGGGCCAGATCAACTGATTGGCGATGACTGCTGACTTTACTCATCCCGTGTGGGTAATCCATAACGCCAAAACGATGCAACGGCTTCTATGCTTGCCCGCGCGAAACAGATTGTTCGCATTTACCAAGTCTGCCGCCACATATCGGCCACGTTGCTGTGCGACGCCCGCGACAAAGCAAGAGGGTTCTGGTGCAGTTTCGGTTTGAGACAACAACGATCACGGTGAATATCGCCAACCGTAGCGCCCTGCTGGCCGCCGTGCGGCAGCGTTTTGCGGCGCAGGACGGCTTTGCACTCGCCACGATTAACCTCGATCACTTGGTGAAACTGCGTGCCTCACCCGCGTTTCGGGCGATCTATGCTGCACAAGATTTCGTTGTGGCTGATGGCAATCCGATCGTTTAGCTCTCGCAGCTCGCCCACCGCCCGGTAGAGCTTGTGCCGGGGTCCGATCTGGTCATCCCACTGGTGCAACTGGCGGTGCAATCGCGTCGCCGGGTGGCGCTGATTGGCACCACAGAAGCAGCCCTCGCCACCGCCGCCACAGCACTTGAATCGCAAATCCCCGGCCTGAAAATCGCCCTCACCATTGCCCCGCCGATGGGATTTGACCCACAGGGACCCGAGGCGCAGGCCATCCTCGCCCAACTTGCCGCCGCCGAGATCGGCTTTTGCGTCATCGCTTTGCCCGCAGGCAAGCAAGAGGCACTCGCCGCCTTGGGCCGCAGCCTTGCCCCGCAGACAGGTTTCGCCAGCTTCGGCGCAGGTCTCGATTTCCTCGCCGGCAGCCAGATCCGTGCGCCACGCTGGATGCGCGCCTTGGCGATGGAATGGCTGTGGCGCGCGCTGTCCAATCCACGCCGGATGCTGCCGCGCTACATCGCTTGCTTCGCCATCCTGCCGGGCCAGATCATCGCCGCCCTGAAGCTGCGCTGACTACTTATACTCGATCAAACCCCGCCTGCGCCGCAACACTCGGTTGATCCAATAGCTGATCACCCCCCGCGCCTCGGCAAACTTGCCCACGACAGTAAAAAACCCCCACGCGAACCCACCACGCCGCACCAACCGCAACACCTGCGCCGGATAGATCAGCGCCAAAAGCCAACCGAGCGGATGGATCAACCACGCCAAAACCACCGCCAAAGGCAGTGCAATTCCCCACAAAACTGCCCGCCACACTTCGACAACCCAATGCCGCTCCGGCGCCGCCCCATAGCGCGCGGCCCCTTCGGCAAACGCAAACCCCGCCCGCACCATCCGCCGCCGCCACTGACCAAACCGCATCAGCGCCGCATCGTGCAAGGTCATCTCGGCCTCAATCCGCCAGACCTCCCCCCCGCACGCGCCAACCGCAGACACAACTCCGGCTCCTCGCCCGCGATCAGGCTGGCGTCATAGCCGCCCACCGCCTGCACCGCCGCAAACCGCATCAGCGCGTCACCGCCGCAGGCCAGCGCCTGACCCACCGGAGTGTCCCATTCCCTATCCGCCAACCGATTATACACCGAGGCCTCCGGGAACCGCTCGCGCCTACGCCCGCAGACCACCACCGCCGCCGGATGCTCTGCAAACCCCGCCAAAGCCGCATCCAGCCAGCCCGCTTGCACCTCGCAGTCACCATCGACAAACTGCACGAACTCCGGCGCATCCAGCACCGCCAGCCCCGCATTGCGTGCCCGCGCCGCCGTGAAGCCAAGGCTCATATCCAGCGCCACCACCTCGGCCCCCAGCGCACGCGCAGCCGCGACCGAGCCATCCGACGAGCCTGAATCGACGTAAACCAACCGCCGCACCCGGCCTTGCAACGACTGCAAACAGGCGATCAACCGCGCGCCTTCGTTGCGCCCGATCACCACCGCGTCAATCACTGCATCCTGCATCAAGCGCCCCTTAACCTGCTGCCAATCTAAGGCCATGTTTGTGCCTTGGCTATGCCCTGCTGCACACGCAGCATAGCCCGCAAGTCTTTCAATTTGAGGGCAGTTCAGCTATGCATAACCCTTCTGGACGGGGGTCCGGACGAATCTTTCGCCAAGCTGAGCCAAGCGGCGCAGTCTGTCGCAGGCTTCGTTCTTCACCGCCCCCAGCCTTGGTTGGGTCTTTGTTTAAATGGTTGCGTCCCGGTCCGGCGCAGTGTGCAGGAGCCTGACCTTCGGATGAGCAGACACAATATCTTGACGTCGCGGCCCAATGGCCCCGCAGATCTGGAGCGTTCGGCCATGACTGCCAACCATACCGGTCCTCGCAAAGACAGCAAAGCCAGCAGCATTTCGGTGTTCGGCACGGGTCAGACCACCGCCCCGCATGATGTCTCGCCCGATCTGATCACCGGGCGTGAGATATTTTCCTCCAACCTGCCAGCCCTGTTCAACCCGGCAAGGGTCTGGGAATCGCTCAGCCCTATTCAGGCGGACACGCGGTCGAAATCTGGAAACGCTCTGTTTCTCGAAGCGTCCAGCCATCCCGCCGCCACAGCTTTCGACATCCTGCGCACCCGGTTGTTGCGCGGTCTGGCCGAAAAAGGCTGGAAGCGCATCGCCGTCACCTCGCCCACCCACGGCTGTGGCAAATCTTTCGTCGCCACCAACCTTGCCTTCTCGCTCGCCCGTCGTCCCGCCAGCCGCACCGTGCTGATGGATTTTGATCTGCGTCATCCCGAGATCGCGCAAATTCTGGGCGTCAAGGACGACATAGACCTTGGCGCGTTCCTCGCTGGTCATCAGCCGCTGGAAAGCGAATTCCGCCGCTTTGGCCGCACCCTTGCGCTGGGTCTGAACACCCATCCGATCGAGCGGGCTTCAGAAACCCTGCACGACCCCGACACTGTCACAGCCCTTGCTGCGATGATCGAACAACTCGACCCCGAGGTGGTGATCTACGACCTGCCCCCGGCTTTGGTGAACGATGATCTGCTGGCCCTTGGCCCCTCGCTGGATGCCGTGCTGCTGGTCACCGATGGCTCAAAATCCTCGCCGCAGGAGATCCGTGCCTGCGAGAAACTGTTTGAAGGCCGCATCCCGCTGCTGGGCGTGGTGCTGAACCGCGCGCAAGATTTCAACGCGGGCCGCTACCGCTACGCCAAGAAGTAAATCATGGGTCAGATTCAGTCGATTGAAGAACTTGTCAGCCTGCTGCTCCGCCGCCGTTGGATGATCATTCTGATCACCGTGGCAGGCCTGCTGGCCGCCGTGATCTTCGCCAAGTCGCGTCCCGACATCTACGAGACCGCCGCCGTGATCCAGATTGAGGGCGCGCAGGTTGCCGAACCCACCGCGCCGGGCGCGCAACAGCAACCCGATGGTGGGGGTGCGGCGCAAATTCTGCAAACCATTGAACAACGTCTGACCACCCGCGACGCGCTGACGGCAGTGATCGAGCGTCACAACCTGTTTACCGATCAACCGCAACTGACCAGCGATGAAAAACTCGTCGCGCTGCGCAGCGCCGTCACCTTTCAAGCCGTCGATAGCGCGGGGGGGCAAGCTTTTGGCCAAGGCCGCAGCATTTCGGCGATCATCATCTCAGTGCGTTACGGCGATCCGAAAACCGCCGCCGAACTCGCCAATGATTTCGCCCAAGGCATCCTTGACCAAAGCGCCGCTGGCCAGCGCGACCGGGCCGACAAGAATGTCGCCTTCTTCAAAGAAGAAGAAGCCCGCATCTACGGCCAGATCGCCAAGCTGGAAGATGACGTAACGGCCTATAAAAACGCCCATGCCGATGCGATGCCGACACTCTCCGACGCCCGACGCGACGAAATTGTCAGCCTGTCCGACGATCTGCGCCAAGCCACGCAAGATCTCGTCGGCCTGCAGGGTGAGCAAGCCGCCATCGCCGCAAAGCAGCAGCAACGCGAAACCGACAAGCGCCGTCTGGATGATATTGCCACGCAAATCGACGTGCTGAATGCCCAGATCGCCTCGATCAATGCCCGCAAGACCGCGGTCGAAACCGCCCTCGCCGCCACGCCCGAGGTCGAGCGGGTCTTGGCCGGCTACGACCGCCAACTCCAGCAGTTGCAGGGCCAATATGACAACGTCACGCAGCGGATGGCCGAAGCCGAAACCACCCAGCGCCTTGCCGAGCGTCAGCAGTCCGAGCGTTTCACCCTGCTCGACCGCGCTTTGTCGCCAGAATATGCCACGGGCGGCGGCAAAAAGAAAATCGCCATCGCAGGCGCGATTGCCTTCCTGCTGGGGGCTATCGGCCTCGCCTTCCTGCTTGATCTCGCCAAACCGGTGGTGCGCACCGCAGCCCAGATGCAGCGGCAACTTGATCTGGAGCCCGTGGTCTGCATCCCCGAAATCCGCGCCCCGAAAGGTCGTGTCGGCAGCGCCGCCCTGCGCCTGATCGACGATCCCAAACGCCCGATCTTCGGCCTGCCGCGCTTTGCCGTGCTCGCCGCAGCCACCACCCTAGCACTGGTGCTTATGGCCGCCGTGATCGGTTAAACGCCGAAAATTTATCTAAAATTATCATCCTCTGGCGCAAATATCCCACGGGGGAAGCCGCCTATTTTGACGGCGTGGGGGTGTGAAACCCCCATCTTCTGACCAGCACAACACACGAAAAAGCCCGCTTCGCTGACGAAGCGGGCCTCACGCCATCCGTAAATCTCAATATCCGGTGCCCTGCACCACAACTCCCACCGTTGCGGCCAGCACCTTCATATCCGTCAGCAACGACAGATCAGCCTCATAGGCATCGTCAAACTCAGCCCGCGCCTCAAACGTGGTGCGGTTGCGCCCCGAGGTCTGCCAATAGCCGGTGATCCCCGGCCGCAGCGCGTAATAGCCCTGCCCCGGATACAGGCTCTGCTGGCTGATCATCATCGGGCGCGGCCCCACCAGACTCATATCGCCCACCAGCACGTTCCACAGCTGCGGCAGTTCATCCAGCGACGACTTGCGCAGAAACTTCCCCATCCGGGTGATCCGCGGGTCCGCCTTCAGCTTTTGCGTGCTGTCCCACTCCATCCGCGCTTCCGGGTTAGCGGCCAAGAATTCCTCCATCCGCTCATCCGCATCGCGCACCATCGAGCGCAGCTTCCACATCCGAAACCGCTTGCCGCCCTTGCCGACCCGCATCTGCGTGTAGAACGGGCTGCCGCCATCGCAGCAGCAATCGCCACAATCGGCACCACCGCAGGGGCCGCCAGCACAATCGCCGTGATGTCAAAGGCGCGTTTGAAAAACCGCCGATACGGCCCGCGCCCCGTCGGGCTGGCCACGATCATCGGTGTCACCGCAATGTCGTCAGATCCCCGCGCGGGATCAGCCGAGGCAGATCGGAAACTGTAAAATTCTCTGTAAAATTCTCTGTAATTGATCGTCATTGCGCGTCACCAAACGACATAATGAAACCACCATCCCGCCCCACCGTTTCGTGGGTTTCAGGAAACAAACCAAACGCCCGGATGCCCGGATTCGATCAGAAACTAGCAGTTCATTTGCCGCACTAAACAAGTACGCCCCCATAGCCAATTTAGCCGTTTCAAAGGGGGCTTGGCGACAGGTATTGAGCGGCGGCGAACATAATTAAGCCATTTTAACCAAGATATTTCGCCATATTGCCGCCATGATCTTGCCATGTTTCAAACTAGCGCAACCTTGACGTGAAACGGTGAAACGCCTCTCCGCCGCAAGTGCGCGGTGAATACGGCAGTGCAGCAAAGCCCCGCGAATCACCTCATCTTGACTATGCGTTGGCAAAGCCAAGCCATTGTTTCGATTTATTCACCAATGCAGCGCGACGCTCAAAAGCGCCCGGCATCCTGACGGCGCAAACTCAGCGCCGCAAATGCCAAAATCGCCAGCATCCCCCCCAAAGGATAGGACAGCAACGCGTGCAGCACCCCACTGCCATGCACAAGCGAGACCGCCAAAGCAGCCGCCCCACCCGAAATCGCACTAAGCAGCACGCCGACGATCATCATCCACCACGCGTTCATCAGACTATTCCTGACAGAGTCAGTCTTACAGGATTCCGAAACAATGCTAGCGAAAAATGCAAAAAATTCGCCAGAACGCCGTAAGTTTCAACCCTGACGTGAGAATTAACCGCTTACTCGGAAACAATCCCCAGTAAATATCGGCCATAATCATTCTTTTTGAAAATATCCGCCCGCGCCAGCAGCGCTGCCTTATCAATCCAGCCCGCGCGATAGGCGATCTCATCTGGGCAACCCACCTGCAACCCCTGCCGCGCCTGCAAGGTCCGCACGAAATTTCCAGCGTCCAGCAAGCTGCCATGCGTGCCGGTATCCAGCCAAGCAAAGCCTCGGCCCATTTTTTCCACCGTCAAACTGCCCTCGGCGCGGTAGATCTCCAAAAGGTCAGCGATCTCCAATTCACCGCGCGGCGAAGGCTTCACCCGCGCCGCCAGTTCCGGCGCGCGGCCATCCAGATAATACAACCCCGTCACCGCATAATTTGACGGCGGCACCGCAGGCTTCTCAATGATCGCCTGCACATTCCCCGCCGCATCAAACTGCACCACGCCGTAGCGCTCAGGGTCAGCCACCCGGTAGCCAAACACCGTGCCACCGGTCTCTTTCGCCGCAGCCGAGGCCAAAATCTCTGGCAAGCCATGACCAAAGAAAATATTGTCGCCCAACACCAGCACACTTGGCGCGCCCGCAAGGAAATCCTTGGCCAACAGATAGGCCTGCGCCAGCCCGTCAGGGCTAGGTTGCACGATATAGGTCAGGCGCAACCCCCACTGGCTGCCATCCCCCAACAGCCGGATGAACTGATCCTGATCGTCCGGCGTGGTGATAATCGCAATCTCGCGCACCCCAGCCAACATCAGCACCGACAGCGGATAATAGATCATCGGCTTGTCATAGATCGGCAGCAGCTGCTTGGACACCCCCATGGTGATCGGCCACAGCCGCGTGCCAGAGCCGCCCGCCAGAATGATCCCCTTGCGCGTCATACCGCCAACTCCTGCAAAATCTTGTCCAAACCATTGCGCCAATCCGGGCGCGCAATCCCAAACGCCGCCAATCCGCTGCACTCCAACCGCGAATTCAGCGGCCGTTTCGCGGGCGTCGGATAAGCGCTTGACGGGATATCCTGCACCACACAAGCCAACCCCGCCCGCGCCATGATCTCGCGTGCGAAATCGGCCCAAGAGCAGTCCGGCCCGCCCGCAAAATGTTGCACCCCACCCGGTTTGCCCGCAAGCAACCCCGCCGCCATCATATAAAGCGCGTCGGCAATATCAGCAGCGCAGGTTGGCCCGCCAATCTGATCCGCGACCACGTTCAGGCTCGGGCGTTCCGCCCCCAACCGCAGCATAGTCTTGACGAAATTCGCGCCATGCGCCGAGACCACCCAAGACGTTCGCAAGATCACAAAGCGCCCACCCGCCGCTAGCACGGCCTGTTCCCCTGCCAGCTTCGTACGCCCATAAGCCCCCAAAGGCGCCACCGGATGATCCACCCCAAACGGCTGATCTCCCGCGCCGTCAAACACATAATCGGTCGAGATATGCAAAAACGGCAGCCCCCGCGCTGCACAGGCCCGCGCCATCGCACGCGGAGCCTCGCCATTCACCACCAGAGCCGCCGCTTCCTCCGCCTCGGCCTTGTCCACCGCCGTCCAAGCCGCCGCATTGATCACCACATCGGCGTCACAGGCCATAATCGCCGCTGCACAAGCCGCAGGGTTAGACAAATCCGCTTGCCCACGTCCCAGAAACTCTGCCGAAACGCCGGAAGGCAACCGCCGCGCCAATTCCCGCGCCACCTGCCCGGTCTGCCCAAAAACCAAAACCTTCACCGCCACCCCCACGATTTTCGCGCGAAAATCGTCCCGGAATTCGCGCGAATTCCGCTCACGCTTTCACCCCAAGCCGCACGCCGACCCCTGCACGCGCCTGCAAAGGCTTCCACCAAGCTTCATTGTCCAAATACCACTGCACGGTTTTCTCCAAACCCTGCTCGACCGTCACGCTGGGTCGCCAGCCCAATTCTTCCCGAATACGCGACGGATCAATCGCATAGCGCGCGTCATGCCCCGGTCGGTCTGTGACATAGCTGATCTGATCAGCATAAGACCCCGCCGCTTTTGGCCGCTTGGCATCAAGGATCCCGCATAAAGTCCGCACCAGTTGCAGGTTACTGCGCTCATTCTCGCCGCCGATGTTATAGCTGCGTCCCAGCTTGCCCTTTTCCACCACCAACAGCAAAGCGTCGGCGTGATCCTCGACATAAAGCCAGTCGCGAATGTTCGAGCCATCGCCGTAGATCGGCAACGGCTTGCCCGCCAAAGCGTTCAAAATCACCACCGGGATCAGTTTTTCCGGGAAATGGAACGGCCCGTAATTGTTCGAGCAATTCGTCAGCACCACCGGCAGGCCATAGGTTTCATGCCAAGCCCGCACCAGATGATCGCTCGCGGCTTTGCTGGCCGAATAGGGGCTGCGCGGATTGTAAGCGGTATCCTCGGTGAACTGCCCCTCTGCCCCGAGCGAGCCAAACACCTCATCCGTGCTGATATGGTGAAACCGGAATCCCGCCGGACGCCCCGCACCAAGCCAATAGCTGCGCGCCGCTTCTAGCATGTTATAGGTGCCGTTGATATTGGTCAGGATGAAATCCCCCGGCCCATCAATCGAACGGTCCACATGAGATTCCGCCGCCAGATGCATCACCACATCCGGGCGATGCAGCGCGAATATCTCATCCAGCCGCACGCGATCCCGAATATCCGCCTGCTCAAAACTGTACAGATTCGAGCCCGAAACCTGCGCCACATTCTCCAGACAGGCCGCGTAAGTCAGCGCATCCAGATTGACCACCTCATGCCCACGCGACACCGCCAGCCGCACCACAGCCGAGCCGATAAAGCTCGCCCCACCCGTCACCAGTATCTTCATGGCCGCGCCCATTCAAAAGGCGACTCCACATCGCGCAACAAAGGTGCCACCGCGTCCTTGCCCGACAGGATCGGAGCCGCCGTAAGCCCCCAAACAATACCAATCTCAGGATCATCCCAGCGCACACCACCGTCACAGTCCGGTGCATAGACATCGGTGCATTTATACTGCACCTCGGTGTTCGGCACCTTCGTCACGAAGCCATGCAAAAACCCCTTAGGCACCAGCAACTGCCGCCCATTCGCCGCCGACAACTCCACCCCAACCCATTTCCCAAACGTCGGCGAGCCACGCCGGAAATCCACCGCCACATCAAAAATCACCCCCGCCGTGCAGCGCACCAGCTTGTCCTGGGCGCGCGGTGGTGCCTGATAATGCAGCCCGCGCAGCGTGCCCGCCTGCGCCGACATCGAGTGGTTGTCCTGCACAAAACCCAAGTCCAGCCCTGCCTGCGCCAATGCCGACGCACTCCATGTCTCGGAAAACCAGCCGCGATCATCGCCAAACCGCTTCGGCGTCACGATCATCACACCCGCCAGCGCCGTTTCTTCAATCTGCATATCTCAAACCCATTCGCACAACTGCCGCCAAGCTTTAGCGCAGCTTTGCGGCCGGACCCAGACCGAATTATAACGTCAGAGCATCCCCAGCATATCGGCGTTGACCCAAAACGCCAAAGCCGCCAGCGCCGCCGCCAGCGTAAACAGCACGATGTCATTCACCGGGTCCCAAGCCCGATGCTTGCGCGCCAGCAAAATCACCGCCGGATGCAGCGCGAGCAATGCCACCGCCTGCGCCAGCAACGCCCCCTCCAGCCCGCCGTGGGTGATGCCGATCAGGAAAGCCACGGTCTGCACCAAAGCCTTCAACGCCTGCAGCCAGAAATAATTCCGCCCATCGCCTGCCGCCAAAGCCGACTGATCATAGGTGATGCCAATCGTCTCGGGCATCTGGATCAGCGCCACCATGACCACGATGAACCCCGCCGCCGCATAGCGCGAGTCATACATAATGCCGACCAAGGGCACCCCAATCACCGCCAAAAACCCCAACAGCAGCAAGGTCCCGCCCGAGATCGCCCAACGCAGCTTGCGCATCTTGGCGAAATTCGCCGCCGAATCCGCCGGGTGATGATCGCGGTACAGTGGGATCATAATCCGGCTGTTCACCGCCCGCGCCAGCAACAGCGGGAACGAAGCAAGGAAATATCCGATGTTATAAACCCCCAACTCCTCAAGACTCAGATAATGCCCGAAGATTGCCTTGTCGCCCTGCGACAAAGCAAAACCACAGGCGGTCGACATGAAAATCCATTTGCCAAAATGGATCAACTCATGCCCCGCCGATTTATCCCAGTGAAAGCGGTTGCTTGGCCCCGGCAGATACAGCCACGTCAACACCAGCTTGGCCAAGCTGCCTACAATCGCCCCGATCACCAGACCCCAGACCGAATGGGTCATCAGAGACAGCACGACCATCGCCACAATCCCAATCGCCTGCGCGATCAGATCCAGCAGTGTCACCTTCCCCAACAGCAAATGCCGCGTCGCAGTATCAATCCGCGTCGGGTTAAATCCCGAGATGAACAACGAAATTCCCGCGACAGGCAGAAGATACACCAGCTCCGGTGCATGATACAACTGCGCCAGTGGCCAAGCCAAACCACAGGTCACCAGCCACAACATCGTGCCGCGAAAGGCGTGAATGGTGAAGGCCGTGTTCAGAAAATCCGGATCATCGCCGCGCTTATTCTGCGCGATCGAGGCTGAAACCCCCACATCCGAGAACATCACCATGCCGACCAGCACCACCGACACCAGCGCCATCACGCCAAACGCATCCGGTGCCAAAATCCGCGTCAGGATCAGGTTCGAGCCCAGCCGCATCACCTGTGTCAGCGCATAAGACCCGGCCGTAAAGGCAGACCCCCGTAGCGCCCGCGCAAACAAACTTCTTCCCGCAGGTGCGGTCCCATTCAGCTCAGACATCCAGCAAACCCTATAACACTGCGCCGCGACCCTAGGCGGATGCGGGTAACGCGTCAATGAAGGCCAGTTTGGCAACAATCTATGCGCGAAATCGTTGATATTGCCTTACTCTTGCCAAAACCTCTGCCTATTGACCAAAGCTAAGACGTAATACGGTGCCGCCATGCAAATTGCCTACCTGATCAACACCTATCCAAAGCCCTCGCACACCTTCATTCGCCGTGAAATAGCGGCACTAGAGGTGCTGGGCTGGCAGGTTCACCGCTTCGCCATGCGCTCGGACCGCAGCGCGCTGGTCGATCCGGTGGATTTCATCGAGGACGACAAGACCGAACATGTGTTGGAAATCGGCGGTAAAAATCTGCTGCGCTCCAGCCTTGGCTGGATGCTCAAACACCCCAAACAAGCCTTTGCTGGTCTCGCCATGGCAATCCGCTGTGGCACAAAGGGCAAATCCGGCGGCCCCGGCACCGGAGGGGTGCCTCACCATCTGATCTATCTGCTCGAAGCCGCTCACATCGCCCGTCGCGCCAATGAACTGGGCATCCAACACATCCACGCCCATTTTGGCACAAATTCCGCCACCGTCGCCATGCTGGCCGAAGCACTCGGCGGCCCCGGTTTCAGCTTTACCGTCCACGGCCCGGAAGAATTCGACGCCCCGCGCGCGTTTTCCTTCCCCGAGAAAATCGCCCGCGCCCGCTTTACCGTCGCCATCTCCAGCTTCTGCCGCAGCCAGTTGTTCCGCTGGAGCCAGATTCCCGAATGGCCGAAAATCAAAGAGGTGCATTGCGGCGTCGACACCTCTGGCTACCCCGCCCCCGCGCCAATGCCCGAAGGCGGCCCGCATCTGGTCGCCATTGGTCGGCTGTGCGAGCAAAAAGGCTTCCCCGTCCTGATCGAAACCATGGCCATCGCCGCCAAACGTCTGCCCGGCCTGACCCTGACGATCTGCGGCGACGGCGAACTCCGCGAACTCATCGACGCCGAAATCGCCCGCCACGGCATCCAAGACCGTATCCACATCGCCGGATGGGTGGATGAGACGGGCGTGCGCGCCGCCATCGCCGTCGCCCACGCCCTGATCCTGCCCTCGCTCGCCGAAGGTCTGCCGATGGTGGTGATCGAGGCGATGGCCTGCGGTCGACCTGTGATCTCGACTTGCATCAACGGTGTGCCGGAACTGCTGACGCCGAAAGAAGGCTGGCTCGTCCCCGCAGGCGACCCCGCCGCCCTCGCCGATGCGATTGTCGAACTGTCCAACACCCCCAACGCCGTTCTGGCCGAAATGGGGATCAAAGCCCGCACCCGCGCCATGGCCCGCCACGACGGCAATACCGAAGCTGCCAAACTCGCCGGCCATTTCACCGAAGCGTTGAAGAATGCCGCGGTTGGAACCGAGCCGCTCATACCTCATGTCGTGAACCACGCATGACCTACACCATCATCTGCGCCAGCCACAGCGACGAAATCCTGAACGCTAACCTCGCCCGCTCCCCGATGATCGCCGAAGGCAGCGTCCCCCTTCATCTGGAGCGCGACGCCCCCTCCGCCGCCGTGGCCTATAACCGCGCCATTGACGCCACCACTGCCGATATCCTGATCTTCGCCCACCACGATGTCTACCTGCCGCGCGGCTGGGAAAAACTGCTGACCCGCCGCCTGCGCGAGTTGGAAACACACGATCCCAACTGGGCACTCTACGGCCCGTTCGGCGTGGGTCTAGACGCCAGCCATATCGGCCCAGTGTGGTCCTCCAGCATCGGCCTGATCGTCGGCTGCGTCCCCACCACCCCGGCCGAAGTGCAAAGCTATGACGAAATGGTCATCATCCTGCCCCGCTCGGCAGGCCTGCGCTTCGATGAAACCCTGCCCGGCTGGCACATGTATGGCACCGATATTGTCACCACCGCCCGCACCAAAGGCCTGCACGCCTATGCCGGAGCCTTGCCCACCCTCCACAACGACCATCTGCGCGAGGATTTCGTGCAATCCTACACCGCAATGCGCCACAAATGGCGCGACCAGCTGCCCCTGCGCACTCCGATCAGCAAAATCAGCAAATCCGGCCTGCACCTTTATAAAAACCGCTGGCAAGACTACCGATCCGAAAAATTCCGCGCCAACATGTCGGTCGGCATCGCCAACCCGCCGGAATACCTCGCCTCGCTCTGCGGCTGGTCCGACCTCACCGCCTCGGCTTAACTCAAACAAGATTAAAATTTGCGTCCCGCCCCAGCGGCCTCGCCCCTTCGGGTCTTGGCCGCGCTAAAGGCTTTCACATTGGTCTAAATATCCCCGCCGGAGGCATCCGACGCTGGCCTAAGAAGCCTCCGGCGGGAGTATTTCAAAAAGAGCAAATACCAAGAGCCGCTAAATCATCCCGCGCAATTTAGCCGTCACCGCGACCGCCAGCTTGGCATGCTCGCCCTGATCAAAATGCACCCCGTCCAACGGACTGACCTTGATCACCTGCCCCGCATCCAGAAACTCAATGCCCCGCGCCTTGGCCAAAGCCGCATACATCGGTGCCAAAGCCTGCGACCGCGCAGCCCCACCCCAGAATTCATGCCTAATCGGCCCGACCTCAACCACTGGAGTCGGGCACACCAGCGGCACCTTAAACCCGCCATGCCGTTCCTGCATCACCCGATGCTGTGCTATGTCCAACAGGCTCGCGATCCCCCCGACCACGGCTTCCGGGGTCGAAGTAAACCGCGCCTTCACATCATTGGTCCCCAGCATCAGCACCAAAACATCCAGCGGCCCGTGGCTTTCCAGCGCGATTTTCAGCCCGACCTGCCCGTTCATCTGCGCGCCCATGATCGGATCATCGAACTGCGCGGTGCGCCCCGGCAAGCCTTCCTCAATCACCTCGCATCCCAAAGCATCGCGCACCAGCGAGGGCCAGCGCACGCCAAGCCCATATCGCTCATATCTCGCCAGATCGACAATCGGCGGCGTCCCATGCGTGTTACTATCGCCAAAGCACATCACTACTGGCATCTGATCCCCCTATTTTGCGCCACGCTACGAAGCCCAAGCCCGCGCGTAAACCCCCTTCCCCTTTCGCCCCCTGCCCCCCATATATACGCCAACCCAAAACCTTCGAGGCTTACCATGTTCGGCACCGCAACCGCCCCCACAGCAGCCCCTGCCACCGACCTGATCACCGACGGCTCAGAGCAAACCTTCCTGCAAGACGTGATCGAGCCATCCCAAACCGTGCCCGTCATCGTTGATTTCTGGGCACCTTGGTGTGGCCCGTGCAAAACCCTCGGCCCTGCCTTGGAAGCCGCCGCCAAAGGCCGCGTCCGCATGGTGAAAATCAACGTCGATGAGAACCAAGCCCTCGCCGCCCAACTGCGCATCCAATCCATCCCCACCGTTTACGCCTTCTTCCAAGGCCAACCCGTCGATGGCTTCCAAGGCAATGTTGCGCCTTCGGAGTTGAAGCGCTTCGTCGACAAACTCGCCGCGATGGGGCCCGAGCCGGACAATGGCCTCGCCGATGCCATCGCTGCTGCTGAAACCATGCTGGATGACGGTGACTACGCCGATGCGGTGGAAACCTTCACCGCCATCCTTGAAGAAGAACCCGAAAACGCCGTGGCCTATGCCGGACTGATCCGCGCGCACCTCGCGCTTGGCGATCTTGATCTGGCCGAAACCCTGATCACCACCGCCCCCGGCGCTTTGGCCAAAGCCAAGGAAGTCGAAGCCACCCGCGCCATGCTCGACCTTGCCCGCCAAGCCGCCTCCGCTGGCCCCGAGGATGATCTGCGCGCCGCCCATGCCGCAGACCCGAAAAACCCGCAAATCCTGTTCGACCTCGCCACCGCCCAGCACGCCAATGGCAAGGTCGAAGAAGCCGTCAACACCCTGCTCGATCTGTTCAAGCTGGATCGTGAGTGGAACAACAACGCCGCCCGCACCCAGCTGTTCACCATATTCGAGGCGCTGAAACCGCAAGACCCGATCGTGTTGGCAGGCCGCCGCCGCCTGTCCTCAATGATCTTTGCCTAATGCGGATCGCACACTAGCTAGAGGGCATGATGAAGCAAACCGACCTGCCCGATACCCTCGCCATCTTCCCGCTGCCGGGTGCGCTGCTGCTGCCGCGCGCCCGCCTGCCCTTGCATATCTTCGAGCCGCGCTATCTGGCGATGCTGGACGATTGCATGAAAACCCCGCACCGCCTGATCGGCATGATCCAACCGCGTGAAGGCCCGAACGGCGAAAAGCGCCTGTCCGCCATCGGTTGCGCGGGCCGTCTGACCGGGTTTTCCGAAACCGAAGACCACCGCTATATGATCACCCTCACCGGGATCAGCCGCTTCCGCCTGCGCGCCGAAGTCGAAGGCTTCACCCCGTATCGCCGCGCCCATATCGACTGGCAGCCCTTCGCCCGCGATCTCGGCCGCGAGGAATCCGACAAGGATTTTGACCGCGAACCCTTCCTCGCCCTCTTGGCCCGCTACTTCGCCACCCGCGATCTCGGCACCGATTGGAGCGGCATCAAAGCCGCCGACACCGAGCTTTTGATCAACTCGCTGTCGATGCTGCTGCCCTTCGCCCCCGAAGACAAACAAGCATTGCTCGAAGCCCCCTCGCTGATCACCCGCCGCGAAACCCTCGTCACCCTTCTGGAAATCGCCCTCCATTCCGATGGCCGCGATGAGACATTGCAATGACCGACACCCCACAGAACACCCCCCTCCACGACCGCCGTATGCTAGAGGCGCTGGTCTGCCCCGTGACCCAAGCCGTGCTGACCTATGACGCGGAAAAGATGGAACTGATCTCGAAAGCCGCCCATCTGGCGTTCCCGATCCGCGACGGGATTCCGATCATGCTGGTGAGTGAGGCGCGGGCGGTGGAGTGAGGGCAGGCTCTACATTAAAGTGGCGGCGTTTCTTAGGGCGAGGGTGTTTACTTTCTAGATTGCCCAAGGCGTGTATGCGATGTCTACCTCAATTTAGGGTGATCACATGAAGAAATCGAAAATTTTGTACTATGGTGGCATGCTTCTTTTACTTATGTCTTGCGAGAACAATTACCCCAGCGAGATGAAACCATCATATAGCCCAGAATGTCCTCCTGGCGAGCTAATGGGGGGCGTTGGGCCGGATGGTTTTTTCTGCATGTCGCCAGAGGGTTGGGAATTGTGGGCGAAGTAATCCAAAAAGCAACTATTTGACATTTGGGCTCAGGATCCATTGATCTCGACAACATTCGTTTTTCAGCAAGCGTAGGTCGAGTTTCACCCGACAAATCCATATGCTAAAAAAATGCACGCCCCTCCCCCTTAAACCTCCACCCCCCGCAACAACTTCGGCACCTCGCCCGACAGCCCCGCCGCCTGCCGCATGAACTTGCGCCGCAGGCCCGGCATCGCGTTCACCAGCCCCATCCCCAGATCGCGCCCCATCCGCAGCACGGGGTTATCGTTGGAAAACAACCGATTCACCCCATCCATCCCCAAGGCCAGCGCCGTAGAATCAAACCGCCGCCAGCGCTGATACCGCTCCAGCACATCCGCCGCGCCAATATCCTCGCCGCGCCGCACCGCCTCAATCAGCACCTGTGCCAATGCCCCGACATCGCGCAGCCCAAGGTTCAACCCCTGCCCCGCAATCGGATGCACCCCATGCGCCGCGTCGCCCACCAGCGCCACGCGGGGGGCCACAAAGCTGTTCGCCAAAGTCAGGCTCAGCGGATAGGTAAACCGCTCCCCCGCCAGCGCAATTTCCCCCAGAAAATCGCCAAACCGGGGACGCAACGCCTGCAGATATTCGGCATCCCCCAGCGCCTGAATAGCCGCCGCCTGTGCCTCTGTCTCACTCCAAACAATCGAAGAATGATGCCCCCCCGCCAGCGGCAAAATTGCCAGCGGCCCGGACGGCATAAAAAACTGCTGCGCAATCCCCTGATGGTGCTTCTCATGCGCAATCGCCGTCACCAGCGCCGCCTGCCCACAGCCCCAGCCCGTCCGCCCGATCCCCGCACGCGAAGCGACCCCCGAAGCACGTCCATCGCACCCGATCAGAACCGCGCCACGCACAACACGCCCCGAAGCCAAAACAACCTCAACCCCCGCCCCACTCACGCTTTGAGAAACCACCACTTCCCCAGAAATCAACGTAACCCCGCTGTCCGCCATCGCCCCCAGAAACGCCGCGTACAAATAGCGATCCTCAACCATGAACCCCATCGGGCCTTCTTCCATCTCGGCATGATCAAACGTCAGGAAAAACGGCGCGGGCCCCTGCCCCGCCACCCCGTCGCTGGCCTTGATCTGCAAGATCGGCTGCACCCGCCCCTCAAGCCGCGGCCAAACCCCGATCACCTCCAGCAGCCGCTTGGACGCCACAGCCAGTGCATAAGCCCGCCCGTCAAACCCGGCCTCGGCCCGCGCCCCCGCAGCCCGCGCATCCACCACTACCACCCGCAAGCCAGCCCGCGCCAAAGCCACGCCCAAAGCCGGGCCATTCAAGCCCCCGCCCACGATCACAATATCAGCATGTTTTTCCATGCCTCAAATATGGCCCAACCAACGCCATTGTCCATGCGCCGCCTTGCCGCTAGGCTCGCCCAAAACGGGGAACACCATGAGCAAAACCTGGTCCAACATGACCGCCGCCGAGCTTGGCCGCGAAATCGGCAAGGGCCGCATCAACCCGGTAGAACTGACCGAGTTTTTCCTCGAAAAAATCGCCATCCACGAACATTCGACCCGGATCTACGCCCGCCCTACCCCGACCCGTGCGCGCGGCGAGGCGATGGGGGCCGCCGCCCGCGCCAAATCCGGCCTGCGCCGGGGCTTGCTGGATGGCGTTCCGGTCAGTTGGAAAGACCTGTTTGATACCGCAGGCATCGCCACCGAGGCCGGCTCGGTGCTGCTGAAAAACCGCATCCCCCTGAACGACGCCACCGTGCTGGAAAGTGCCACCCGTCAAGGCCTTGTTTGCCTTGGCAAAACCCATATGTCCGAACTCGCCTTCTCGAGCCTCGGCCTCAACCCCGTCACCGCCACCCCGCCCTGCATCAACGACGACCAAGCCGTCGCAGGCGGCTCCACCTCGGGCGGGGCAGCTTCGGTCGCCTTCGGCCTTGCCCCCGCTGCCATCGGCTCTGACACGGGCGGTTCCGTCCGCATCCCCGCCGCGTGGAACGATCTGGTCGGCCTGAAAACCAGCCACGGTCGCCTGCCACTGACCGGAGCCGTCCCGCTTTGCGAGCAATTTGACACCGTCGGCCCGCTCGCCCGCAGCGTTGAAGATTGCGCCCTCCTCCTCGCCGCCCTCGACTCCGGCAAAGCCGCTGACCTGACAAGCAGCAGCCTCAGCAACGCCCGCTTCCTCGTCCTCAACACCATCGCCCTTGACGATCTGCGCGCCCGCCCCGCCTCAGGTTTTGAAGACGCGCTCAGCCGCCTGTCCCGCGCAGGTGCGCAGATCTCCCACGCAGACATCCCCGAAACCACCGAGGCGATGGCCCTCGCAGGCATCCTATTCACCGCCGAAGCCTATGGCATCTGGGCGAAAACCATCGAAGCCGCACCCGAGAAAATGTTCCCCCGCATCCTCGAACGCTTCCGCACCGGGGCCACAATCAAGGCTGCCGATTACGTCGCCGCATGGCGTCGCTTGCACGAGATCCGTGCCATCTGGGCCACCAAAACCGCCGGATACGACGCCGTCCTGCTGCCCACCTCGCCGATCCTGCCGCCCAATGCCCACCGCCTGATGACCGATGACGCCTATTATGTCGCCGAGAACCTCCTTGCGCTGCGCAACACCCGTATCGGCAATCTGATGGGCCTTTGCGCGCTGACCCTGCCCACCGCTCAACCCTCTTGCGGCATCTCTTTCATGGCTGGCGCGGGCCAAGAGGAACGTCTGTTGCGCATCGGTGCCGCCGCAGAACGCGCACTGGCCTAAAAGCCACAACCCCGGCCACCAAGCCCATATCCCATATGGGTTTTTCTGGACGCGCCCGCATGATCTGGTTATCCTGATCCAGAACGGGGCGATATGACCCCGAAGATGAGGCAGCAATGGCGTTTCCCAAGCGGTTCTCGAACCTGCCGGATTATGCGTTTCCGCGTTTGCGGAAGCTTTTAGACGCGTATCCGCCCGGCGGTGAAGCCATTTCCATGACCATTGGCGAACCCCGGCATCCGATTCCCGATTTTGTCGCGCCGATTATGGCCGCCAATATCAATGACTTCGCGGTTTATCCCGCCAATGACGGCACGCCCGAACTGCTGGCAGCAATTTCCGGCTGGATCAAACGCCGCTACAACGCGCAGATCGCCCAAGATCAACTGATGGTCCTCAACGGCACCCGCGAAGGCCTCTATAACGCCTGCATCGCGCTTAGCCCTGAAACCAAGAACGGCAAACAGCCCATCGTCTTGATGCCGAACCCGTTCTATCAAGTCTACGCAGTAGCCGCCGTCACCGTGGGCGCTGAACCGCTCTACGTCCCCGCCACCGCCGCCACGGGTTTCCTGCCTGATTACGCGGGCCTGCCGCCCGAAATCCTCGACCGCGTGACGATTGCCTACATCTGCTCGCCCGCCAACCCGCAGGGCGCTGTCGCCAGTGCCGATTATTGGAAAACCCTGCTCTCCTTGGCCGAGAAGCACGATTTCATCATCTTCGCCGATGAATGCTACAGTGAAATCTGGCGCAAAACCGCGCCCACCGGCATCCTCGAAGTGGCGCAATCGACGCAAGCCGACCCCGAGCGGGTCTTCACCTTCCACTCGCTGTCCAAACGCTCCAACCTCCCCGGCCTGCGCTCTGGCTTCGTGGCAGGCGGCGCAAAAGGCATCGCCCAAATCCGCAAACTGCGCTCTTTCGCGGGCGCGCCCTTGCCGCTGCCGATCCAGAAAGTCTCGCAAGCCGCTTGGGAAGACGACGCGCACGTCGCCACCTCCCTCGCGCTCTACCACGCGAAATTCGACGCAGCAGATGCAATTTTCGCAGGCCTTCAGGGTTTCAAAACCCCCGAAGGCGGCTTCTTCCTTTGGCTGCCCGTCGAAGACGGCGAGGCTGCCGCACTGAAGGCATGGCGCGAAACCGGCGTCCGGGTGCTGCCCGGAGCCTACCTTTCGCGCGACGCAAACGGGGAAAACCCCGGCACAGGCTATATTCGGGTCGCACTTGTGGCCCCCAAAGAAGAAATGCAGCGCGGGCTGATCCAGCTCCGTGACTGCCTCTACGGTTGAGGACAGGGTAACATGGCATCTTATCAAGCACGGCAACGCGATCCGCTTCTCGACCAAGGCACCACAGCCATGCTGGAACGCCGGGGCCGCGAATTGCTGGGCATCGCCCTGATCGCCTTGGCTTTCGCCTTCATGCTGATGCTGAACAGCTATTCGCCCGAAGACCCCGGTTGGATGGTCGCCACGGATGAACCCGCCGCCAACACCTTTGGCCGCTTCGGCGCGGCTTTGGCGTCAACCCTGATCATTATCGGCGGCAAAGGCACCTGGGCAATCCCGCTGATTCTCGCCGCTTGGGGCCTGCGCTTTGTGTTGCACCGTGGGGCCGAGCGCGCGGTGTCCCGCATGGTTTTCGCCGTGATCGCCATCGCCATGGCCTCGGTCTACGCCGCCACCCTGCTGCCCTCCGCCATGTGGGTGCAAAGCTTCGGCATGGGCGGTTTGTTCGGTGACACCGTGGTCGGCGCACTGATGAACATCATCCCCGGCGGCTCGGCCGTCGGCCTGAAACTGATCTCGCTGGCCTCCGGTGCCGCGATGGTGGCGCTGATGCTGTTCGTCACCGGCTTCAACTTCTCCGAGATTAGCGCAGGCTTTCGCTTTCTGATCACCAGCCTGATCTACAGCTATTCCATCCTGCTTGGCGCTGCGGGCAAAGGCGCGCAAGGCACCACCCGCGCCGCCGCCGCCATCCACACCCGCCGCCGCCGCAATGCCGCCGAAGCCGCCCGCCCGGATAAAACCCTCCGCGCCCCAGCCGATTGGCGCGAAGACCGCCCGCACTCCAGCATCCGCCGCGCTGAGCCAACGGTCGAGGCTGCCGCCTTCGGTCGCCCCTCCACCCTGCGCGCCGACGCCCGCTACGCCGAACCCCTCGCCGAGGCCCCGCAATACGCCCCACCGCGCGAAAAACTGGGGCTTCTGGCCCGGATGCCCGCCCTGATGCGCCGTGCGGTTGATCCCGAACCCGAACTGATCGAACCGACGCTCTCGGACGCCGCCGATCACGCTGACATGCCCTCCGATGACCGCATCAAGTCGCGGATTTCTGACGCCATCCGCTCGCGCACTCGCCCTCCCGAAGCACAACTGTCGCCGCTCGCCGCCGCCATCCAACGCCGCGAGCCCCCCTTGCAACGCCCACGCGGACCGGCACCTTTGGTCGCCGACACCCGCCCGATCACCCGCATCGAGCCACCGGTCACCGCCCCCAAAGCCCCCCTGCACAATGCCTTCATCGAATCCGAAGACGATCAAGCCTTTGATCTGCCTGAAGATCACGACTTCACCCTGACCGATGATGCCCATGATTACGCGGCTGACGAAGATGACGATGCTGCGAATTACGTCGAGCATTACACCCCGGCCATCGCCGCCCCCCGCCCTGCCCCGACACCCGAGCGTCGCCCGGTCGTCCAGCATGCCGTCAAAAAATCCATCGCCCCCTCCGCCCGTGCCGCAGCCGAGGCGCAACCCCGTTTGCGCTTTGACGACCCCGCGCCCGCCTACGAACTGCCCCCCATCTCCCTGCTCACCCCGCCGTCCTCTGTGCAACGCCACGCCCTCTCGGATGAGGCGCTGGAAGAAAACGCCCGCATGTTGGAATCGGTTCTCGACGACTACGGCGTCAAAGGCGAAATCGTCAGCGTTCGCCCCGGCCCGGTCGTCACCATGTACGAACTCGAACCCGCCCCCGGCCTAAAAGCCAGCCGGGTCATCGGCCTCGCCGACGACATCGCGCGCTCAATGTCCGCCCTCAGCGCCCGCGTCTCGACCGTCCCCGGCCGCACCGTGATCGGGATTGAGTTGCCCAACGCCACCCGCGAAAAGGTGGTCTTGCGTGAAATCATCGCCGCCCGCGACTTTGGCGACAGCAACATGCGCCTGCCGCTCGCGCTTGGCAAAGACATCGGCGGCGATCCGATCGTCGCCAACCTCGCCAAAATGCCCCACCTGCTGATTGCAGGCACCACCGGCTCGGGCAAATCGGTCGCCATCAACACCATGATCCTGTCCTTGCTGTATAAACTCAGCCCGGAAGAATGCCGCCTGATCATGATCGACCCGAAAATGCTGGAACTCTCCGTTTATGACGGCATCCCGCACCTGCTCTCCCCCGTCGTCACCGACCCGAAAAAAGCAGTCGTTGCGCTGAAATGGGTGGTTTCCGAGATGGAGGAACGCTACCGCAAAATGTCGAAAATGGGCGTGCGCAACATCGAAGGCTACAATGGCCGCGTCCGTGAAGCCCTGTCGAAAAATGAGATGTTCAAGCGCACCATCCAGACCGGATTCGACGAAGACACCGGCGAGCCGATGTTTGAAACCGATGAATTCCAGCCCGTCACCATCCCCTATCTCGTGGTGGTGGTCGATGAGATGGCCGACCTGATGATGGTCGCAGGCAAGGAAATCGAAGCCTGCATCCAGCGCCTTGCCCAAATGGCCCGCGCCTCTGGCATCCATTTGATCATGGCCACCCAGCGCCCCTCGGTGGACGTGATCACCGGCACCATCAAAGCCAACTTCCCCACCCGGATTTCCTTCCAGGTCACCAGCAAAATCGACTCACGCACCATCCTCGGCGAACAAGGTGCCGAACAACTGCTCGGCATGGGCGACATGCTCTACATGGCAGGCGGCGGTCGCGTCTCCCGTATCCACGGCCCGTTTGTCTCCGATGAAGAAGTCGAAGAAATCGTCAACCACCTGAAATCCTACGGCCCGCCGGTCTATATGTCCGGCGTGATCGAAGGCCCAGAAGACGAAAACGCCGCCGAAATCGACAGCCTCTTGGGCCTCGGCTCTGATGGCCTAGACGACAGCCTCTACGACCAAGCCGTCGCCATCGTCGCCAAGGACCGCAAATGCTCCACCAGCTACATCCAACGCAAACTCGGCATCGGCTATAACAAAGCCGCAAAACTGGTCGAACAGATGGAAGAACACTCGGTGATCACCCCCGCCAACCATGTGGGTAAGCGTGAGATTTTGTTGCCGGAGCATTGAGGGGGCATGGTTGATCCAAACACACCTATCCGGGACATTATTGTCCCAATAGTTGAAATCACGATGACTGCCGCCCATGAAGTTGAATTCGTTCGTCTTCTAGGAACTGGGTTCTATTTGGCAGCATGCAACGTCTTACTTACTGCGTCTCATGTGATTAAAGACTCCCCGAACTTTGTCGCGATGGTTGTCATCAATAATCAATGGTACTCTCGGGAGTTCTCAAAAAGTGTAGTGCATCCTTCCGAAGACATTGCCGTGCTTTGGGATGCTGGCGGGCCTCCAGCGGCGCAATCCTGGTTGAGCATTGATGATTATGAGCAGTATTCTGCTGGGCAATATGAGCTTTGGGGATACCCTGAAGATGTCTTATACGACGCAGCGATCAAAAAGCCTGATGGAACGGCATACCAAAGCCCGGATCTTGTTTTCACCAAAGGTTATATTCGTAGGCGAGTGTCGTTCGAAGTGCCCGGAATAAAGGGGGCTAATCTATTTGAAATATCAGAAGTCGCGGGTTCAGGTTGTTCCGGTGGACCCTTGATTACGAAGCGAAACAATGAGTGGTATGTGTCTGGTATATATCTTGGTGAGCGAAGAACACAGACAGGGGACGGCCCAATCCGCGAAATAGCCTATGCGCTACGAATATCGGCAGTGCGGGCTTGGCTTGCGGAGCAAAGCGTAAGTTGAGCGGAAGGGGTCATACGCGTGTCACTCTATTGGTCAATCCATCCCCGCCTGAACAAGTCTAGCACAACAATACAGCCTCCCACTGCAGTATCATGGCCATAGACAAACTCACACTGCCGGATCGTCAGCAGATGAGTGGCAGGCAGAACACAGCTTTTGGCGGCATAAACCTTAAAAATTCCTTAACGGGACTAGGTCATATTATTGAAATAAAACGATAAAAAAATGTCCCGAGTTAGGGCCACAGCTTCAAACCCCGATCAACCGCGAGCGCGCCTTCAAAGCCCCCAGCCAAGCCAGCCCATGCACCGTTGCCCGCGAAGGCCGATATTCCGCCGCGACCCAACCCTGATAGCCACTTTCATCCAAGCAGGTGCAAAGCCCGGTCAGATCAAACCCGCCGCCGCCCGGCTCGTTCCGGCTCGGAAAGCCAGCGATCTGCACATGATTGACCCGAGGCCCATGCTTGGCCCAAACCGCCGCCGCATCGCCATGAATCCGCACCGCGTGCCACAGATCGAACTGAATCCCAACCGAGGCTAACCCCAGATCATCGACAATCCGCCCCGCCTGATCGAAGTCGTTCAGAAAATACCCCGGCATATCATCCGGGTTCAAAGGCTCCAGCGTCAGCATCAAATCCGGCGCCTGACCCGCCGCCCACAACAAATTCTCGGTATAAACCTGCTCCGCCTGCGGCCCCTTCGCCACCCCGGCCATCACATGCACCCGCGCCGCCCCCAGTCGGGACGCCAGCTCTGCCGCCCGCAGGAAGCCGTCGCGAAAGCGCGTTTCCTCGCCCGGAACGGCGGCAAAACCGCGATCCCCCGCCGCCCAATCCCCGGGGGGCGTGTTGATCATCGCCAGCGGCAGGCCTGCCAAAGCAGCCTCCCATTCCTTCGCCGGATAATCATAGGGGAACAGGATTTCCGCGCCATCAAACCCCGCCTGCGCCGCGAGGCCGGGGCGGTCGAGGGGGGCAACCTCGGTGAACAGCATGGTCAGGTTGGCGGCAAAATTTGGCATCAGCGCAAGTCTAGCGAAGGAATCACCGGAAAGAAACAGCCATCTGACCAAAGCCCGAACCAGCTTTCGCCCTGATGGTCGTGATGCACGCCCAATTCGATCAGCCGGTAGAACGATTTGCGGTCAATCAACGCCTCCAACCCCGCACGGATGTGAACGTAGGGTGAAGGCTCCCCTTCCAGCCCCATCACCACCCGGATCGGATTGCTCGCCCCAACCAGCACCTCATCCTCGGTCTTCGTGAAGAACCGCAGACGCTGACCCTCCCCAGACCCCTCCACTTCAAAATCCACTGCCAGCATCGGCGCGTCATCGACCCGGATCCGCACCTTCTCGACCGGAGTGACCAGAAAATACTCATCCCCCTCCCGCCGCAGAATCGAGGAAAACAACTTCACCATTGGCATTCGCCCGATGGGTGAGCCTTCGTGAAACCAGTTCCCGTCCCGCGCGATCCGCATATCTATGTCGCCGCAAAACGGCGGATGCCACAGATGCACCGGCGGTGGGCCTTTTTTTGCAGCGATCTGCACCGCTGCCAGCCCCTCGGCCAGCGGTTTCACGATCATTTGTGCATCTTCGCTTTTTGGCATTTGTACCCGGCGTCCAGATTGGATCATATGGCAGCATATAACCTGTTCCGGAGAATTGTCATGGCCGATCCCACCCAACTCGTCGCCGAGATCGAATCCCTCGGGGCGCGTCTGGCGCAGGCCAAGGCCTCGATCAATCAGCGCTTTATCGGGCAGGACAAGGTGGTGGATCAGGTTCTGGCCGCGATGCTCTGCGGCGGGCACGCGCTGCTGGTCGGTTTGCCGGGGCTGGGCAAGACGTTGCTGGTCGATACCCTGTCCACCGTGATGGGCCTGAAAGGCAACCGCATCCAGTTCACGCCCGATCTGATGCCCGCCGATATCTTGGGCTCGGAAGTGCTAGAAACTGCCAGCGATGGCTCGCGCGCCTTCCGCTTTATCGAAGGCCCGGTGTTCTGCCAGCTTTTGATGGCGGATGAGATCAACCGCGCCAGCCCCCGCACCCAGTCGGCTTTGCTGCAAGCCATGCAGGAAAAGGAAGTCACCATCGCAGGCCAACACCGCGCCTTGGGCCGACCGTTCCACGTTCTCGCGACCCAAAACCCGATTGAACAGGAAGGCACCTACCCTCTGCCCGAAGCGCAGTTGGACCGCTTCTTGCTGCAAGTCGATGTCGACTACCCCACCCGCGCGCATGAGCGTGACATCTTGCTTGCCACCACCGGGGCCACAGAATCCGAAGCGCATCAAGTGTTTAGTGCCGAGGAACTGCTGGCCGCCCAAACCGTGCTGCGCCGGATGCCGGTCGGAGATCAAGTGGTGGAAGCCATCCTTGATCTCGTCCGCGCCTGCCGTCCGGGCGAACCCGAGGGTCGCGATCTGGCGGGCAGTCTGTCTTGGGGGCCGGGGCCGCGCGCCGCGCAAGCCTTAATGCTGACGGTGCGGGCACGGGCCTTGCTGGAGGGTCGCTTGGTGCCGACGATTGCCGACGTGGCCGCGATGGCCAAGCCCGTGCTGGAGCACCGTATGGCGCTGTCCTTTGCTGCCCGCGCGCGCGGCGAAACCCTGTCCGGTCTGATTGATCGCACCATCACTCGCGCCCTGCGCACCGAGGCTGCTGCGTGAGCCTAAGCAACGATCTTCGGGCCCGAGCCGAAACGCTAGGGCAATCGTTGCCAGCGCTTTTGGCAGAAGCCGAACATTTGGCTGCAACCCTGATGTTAGGCGAACATGGCCGCCGCCGCGCGGGTCAGGGCGATGAGTTCTGGCAATACCGCCCCGCGCATCAGGGCGATGCGGCGCGGTCGATTGACTGGCGCAGGTCAGCCCGTTCGGATGCACATTTCGTGCGCGAACGGGAATGGCAGGCGGCGCAATCGGTGACGCTGTGGGTCGATGCCGCGCGCTCGATGGCGTTTTCCGGCGACAAAGATCGCGCGCCAAAACTCGACCGCGCACGGCTGTTGGCATTGGCTTTGTCGGTACTGCTGCTGCGTGGCGGCGAACGGGTTGGGCTTTCAGGAATGGCGCCCAAACCGGGGCGGGCGCAGATTATGGATCTGGTGGCAGGGCTGTCGCCGGACGGCGTTGAGGATTACGGCGTGCCGGATGTGGCGGGCATGATCAGCCATGGGCGGGCGGTGTTTCTGTCGGATTTCCTTGGCAATCTCGACCCTCTGGAAACCGCGCTGACCCATGCCGCAGATCGCGGCGTACGCGGCGTTTTGCTGCAAGTCCTTGATCCCGCAGAGGAAGACTTCCCCTATCTGGGTCGCACCGTCTTCGAATCGATGCAAGGATCGTTGCGACACGAAACCCAATCGGCGGGCGATTTGCGCAAGCGCTATCTGGATTGTTTGGCCGAACGCAAAGCCCGCCTTGCCAACTTGGCCAGCGCGATGGGCTGGCATTATCAGTGCCACCACACCGGACAATCGGCACAAACTGCCCTGCTCTGGGCCTATAGCGCGTTGGAGGGTGGGCGATGAACCTGCTCGCCTTCAGCACGCCGTGGCTGCTTTGGGGCCTGATCGCGCTGCCGATCCTGTGGCTGTTGTTGCGCGCGATTCCTCCCGCGCCGATCCGTCGTCGCTTTCCGGCGGTGGCTTTGCTGTTGGGGCTGGTCGACGAAGACCGTCAGGCTGACAAAACCCCGTGGTGGCTGCTGTTGCTGCGGGCGTTGGCGGTGGCGGCGGCCATCATCGGCTTTGCAGGCCCCATTCTGAACCCGGAAAACCGCGCGGCTGGGTCCGGGCCTTTGCTGATCGTGCTGGACGGTGGCTGGGCCGACGCGCGTGATTGGCCAAGCCGGATGGACAAGGCAAGCTCCCTGCTGACCGAGGCTGGCCGGGCTGGGCGCACCGTGGCGGTGATCCGGCTGACCGATCTGCCGCAACCCGTGGAATTCCAAAACGCTGACGCATGGGCAGGCCGCTTGGCCGCGATGGAGCCGCAGCCCTTCGCGCCGCAAGGGCTTGGGGAATGGGTGAAAATTCTACCCGCTGAGGGTTTTGACAGCTATTGGCTGTCGGATGGCCTTGATCATCCGGGCCGCGATGCGCTGTTGGCAGCCCTTAAGGCCAAGGGCAATCTCACCGCCTTCCTGTCACCACGCCCAGTTTTCGCGCTGCGACCTGCCGCCTTTGAGGACGGCAAGATCACTGTCACTGCCGCTCGGCTTCCGGGCGATGCCGCCGACATCGATGTGATCGCGCGCGGGCCTGACCCTTCGGGGATTGATCGCGAATTGGCGCGGGGCAGTCTGCACTTTGACGCCAATGCGCCCGAGGCCAAACTCTCGCTGGAACTGCCGCCGGAACTGCGCAACCGCGTCACACGGTTTGAAGTGTTGGGCCAGCGCTCTGCTGGTGCGGTCAGCCTGACCGATGACAGCCTGAAGCGCCGCAAAATCGCGGTGATCGGCGGCGGGCCGGATCGCGAGGGTCTGCCGCTGCTGCAACCGACCTATTATCTGCGGCAAGCTTTGGTCCCGGTCGCCGATCTGGTCGAGGGCGGCTTGTCGGATGTGATCCCGGCCAACCCTGATGTGATCATCCTTGCCGATGTCGCAAAGCTTACTCCGGTGGAGACCGACAGCCTGCTGGAATGGGTGAACAAAGGCGGGCTTTTGTTGCGCTTTGCGGGGCCAAGGCTGGCCGCATCGGAATTGTCGCGCGCAGAGGAAGACCCGCTGATGCCAGTGCGCCTGCGCGAAGGTGGCAGGTCCGTCGGTGGGGCGATGAGTTGGGGCGAGCCGAAAACGCTGGCTCCCTTCCCCGAAGATTCCCCCTTCCACGGCCTAACCATCCCCGAGGATGTAACGGTGAGCGAGCAGGTGCTGGCGCAACCCGATCCGACCTTGACCGAACGCACGATTGCCGCTTTGGCAGATGGCACGCCCTTGGTCACCCGCAAGGAGATCGGCGCGGGGCAGGTGGTGCTGGTACATGTCACGGCGAATGCCGAATGGTCGAGCCTGCCGCTGTCGGGTCTGTTTGTGCAAATGCTGGAACGGCTGGCGGTCTCCACCAAGCCCGCGACGCCCGATGCACAGGATTTGGCTGGGCTGACATGGGTGCCACAGAAGATCATGGACGGGTACGGGTTGGAGCGCGATGCAGGTGAAATTGCAGGCGTTGCGGGTGAAAAACTTGCCAAAGCGATGGAGACTGGCCCGGGTCCGGGTCTGCCTGCGGGGCTTTACGCCAGTGCCGAACGCAAGGTCGCGCTGAATGTGATCAGCGCCAAAACGGCAATCACCGCCGCCGCTTGGCCCGCTGGGACAGTCGTCGAGGGCATTGAAGCGGTGAAAGCACGGGCGCTGAAAGGCATCCTGCTGTCCGCCGCGATGCTGATGCTGGCGCTGGATGTGCTTGCTGCCTTGTGGGTTTCTGGCCGGATTGGGGGCCTTGCCCGCACCGCCACTGTGCTGCTTGCGCTAATGATGCCGCACGATGCCCGCGCGCAGGTGCCTGATGATGTCAAGGCGCTTGAGGCCACGCGTGGCGTGGTCCTCGCCTATGTGCAGACCGGCGATGCAGCGATGGATCAGGTCTCGGAAGCAGGCCTGCGCGGCCTCAGCGATCAGCTTTGGTTGCGCACGGCGGTTGAACCCGAAATGCCGATCGGCGTTGATCTGGAGAAGGATGATCTGGCGTTCTACCCCTTCCTGTATTGGCCGATCACCCCGAACCAACCAATCCCATCGACCGCCGCCTATGCCAAGCTGAACCGCTTTCTGCGCACCGGTGGGATGATCATGTTCGACACCCGCGACGGCGACATTGCGGGCTTTTCGGGTGACACCCCACCCGAAGGCCAGATGCTGCAACTGATCGCGTCAGGGTTGGATATTCCGCCTTTAGAGCCGATGCCGAAAGACCATGTGCTGACCCGCAGCTTTTATCTGCTGCAAGACTTCCCCGGCCGTTTCGCAGGTGGCGCGGTCTGGGTTGAGGCGTCCGACCCCGAAGCGGAAAAGGCCGAAGGCATGCCGTTCCGCAACCTCAACGACGGCGTCACCCCGGTGATCATCGGCAGCGCCGATTGGGCCTCGGCTTGGGCGACCGACCCTGAAGGTGTGCCGATGTATCCGGTTGGGCGCGGTTATGCCGGCGAGGATCAGCGCGAGATTTCCTACCGCTTTGGCATCAACGTGATCATGCATGTGCTGACCGGAAACTATAAATCGGATCAGGTGCATGTGCCTGCCCTGCTGGAAAGGTTGGGCGAATGAGCCGGACAGTGGTTTTCGACCCTCTCATAGCCCTGCCCGTGATCTGGGCCTTGGCGATCATCGCGGGCCTGCTGGTGGCCTTTGCCCTGTGGAAAGGTCTGCGCGGCTGGTTGCTGCGCGGTTTGGCTTTCATGGCGTTGGGCGTGGCACTGGCGAACCCATCCTTGCAGGAAGAAAACCGCAAGCCTTTGTCGGATATTGTTCTCTTGCTGGCCGATGAAAGCTCCAGCCAAACCCTGTCAGACCGCAAGGCACAGGCTGAGGCCGCCGTTGCCAAAGTCACAGCCGAGGTCGCTGCCCTGCCCAACACCGACCTGCGGGTGATCCGCTTTGGCGATGGCCCCGAGGATGCGGGTACTCTGGCGATGACCGTGCTATCGCAAGCCATGGCCGAAGAACCCCGCGCCCGCATTGCCGGGGCCATTCTGGTGACCGATGGACAAGTACATGATCTTGGCCTTGCTCCCGCTTTGCCCGCGCCGTTGCAGGTGCTTTTGACCGGGAAAAAGCAAGACTGGGACCGCCACCTGATCATCAAAGACGCCCCGGCCTTCGCGATCTTGGGCGAAGAATTTACCTTGAAACTGAAGGTCGAGGACAAGGGCGCGGTGCCAGCCTCGGCAGGCACATCGGTTGCGCTGACCATCGGCGTTGATTCCGATGCCCCGATGACATTTCAGATCCCGGTGAATGAGGATATGGAACTGCCCGTCCGCCTGCCCCATGCTGGCATGAACGTGCTGCAATTCACGGTCGCTCCGGTGAACGGCGAGTTGACCGACCGCAACAACTCGGCGGTGGTGCAGGTCAACGGCGTGCGCGACCGTCTGCGGGTACTGCTGGTCTCGGGTGAACCCCACGCGGGCGAACGTGTCTGGCGCAATCTGCTGAAATCTGACCCCTCGGTCGATCTGGTGCATTTCACCATCCTGCGCCCACCGGAAAAGCAAGATGGCGTGCCGGTGGAAGAACTGTCGCTGATCGCCTTCCCCACCCGCGAATTGTTTGTCGAGAAGATCAAGGATTTCGACCTGATCATCTTTGACCGCTACCGGATGCGGGGCATCCTGCCGATGGAATATATTGATAACGTTGTGCAATATGTCAAAAATGGCGGCACTGTTCTGGTCGCCGCTGGCCCGGAATTTGGCGCGGTCGATAGCCTGTGGCGCTCACCCTTGGCTGAAATTCTGCCCGTAGAGCCAACATCTCAGGTGATCGAGGAGGGCTTCAAACCCAAACTCACCGATCTTGGCCGCCGCCATCCCGTCACCGAAGGGCTGGAAGCGCTGTTCCCGAAAGGCTGGGGCCGCTGGTTCCGCCTGATCGACGTGAACCTGCTGCGCGGTCAGGTGCTGATGTCCGGCCCGCAAGACAAACCCCTGCTGGTGCTGGACCGGGTCGAAAAGGGCCGCATCGCGGTACTGGCCTCGGATCAGGCTTGGCTCTGGGGGCGTGGGTATGAAGGCGGCGGGCCGCAGTTGGAATTGCTGCGACGGCTGGCGCACTGGATGCTGAAAGAGCCGGAACTGGAGGAAGAATCCCTCACCGCCACCAACAAAGCCGACGTTTTGACCATCACCCGCCGCACCGTATCCGATAAACCTCCGGGCGATCTGACCATCACCGGGCCGGATGGCAAAATCCAAACCCTGACCCTGCCGCCAGACGGTCCCGGCAAATTCAGCATCGACTGGAAAGCCCCGGCCTTGGGCCTCTATCGGCTGCAGCAGGGCGATCTGGTGCGGGTGGTGGCGGTCGGACCATCGGCACCGAAGGAATTTGTGGAAACTTTGGCCTCCGGCGAAATCCTAGCCCCCATCGTCGCCACCCTGCAGGGCGGTATCCTGCCCATCGAGGCGGGCCTGCCCGGCATCCGCACCGTGCGTGAAGGCCGCCCCGCCGCCGGTCGCGGCTGGATCGGCATCACCCCGCGCGGCGCGTTTGTTACCGAAGACCTGCGCATCAGCCCGCTGGTCCCCGGTTGGCTGATGTTGATCCTCGCCGCAGGTCTGGCGGTGGCGGCTTGGTTGATGGAAGGTCGATTCAAGCGCCGCGCAGCATGACCTTGCGCGATTCCGAGGCAAACTCACGGCGGATCAGCATCGCAGAGGTCAGCAGCGTTGTCGCGATCAGAGGGTAGGGGCCAAGCAGCCAGCCCAGACTGCCCAGCGCGAAGTAGATCGAGTGCAGGCCGCGGTTAAAACTTTTCGCCGCCGTGATGTTCAACTCGGCCGCCTGCTGGGCCCGATGTGACGCTGCTGGATCACTGGGATCATTCGGCACCGCCGCCATCATGATCGCACAATAGCCAAACAGCCGGTTCGACCAGATGAACTTCAGCACGGCATTGGCCAGAAACATGATCACCAGCAGCACCCGCAGCTGCAATCCGGTGGCATCGGCGGGCAGGGTCAAATCTTCGGCCAAGCCGACAATCGCCGCCGGATTGCCGATCAGCGCGATGCCGCCGCCAATCGCGATCAGCGAAGCACTAGCAAAGAACGCCGTCCCCTGCCGCAGACTGTCGATCATCGAGGCATCAAAAATTCGGGGCTGCCGGGTCAGAAACTGCCGCATCCATTCGCGCCGATATTCTTTCATCAGCACAGTGACCGAGGGGCGGCTGGCAGGGGGATGCTCGATCAACCAACCGATCCCCGCCCATGCAATCAAAGTCAACGCCACGGCAAGCGCGTCGATGGTGCTGAACGGGCCGATGCTGATCATGCTTTGCATCCGCCAAACCTATGCTTTCACGGCAAATCTGGAAAGGGCCAACAGTAGCTTGCCATTTCAAAAAATTGGTTATATTTTCTGACCACGCAAGGAGTCTGCCATGGATATGCCGATCCCCAATGCCGCCATCGTGGCGCGCAAAACTGCCATCGTCGCACGGCTGCGCAACGTGCTGCCTGCCGATGCGGTGATCAGCGATCCTGCGGAAACCCGCGCCTATGAATGTGACGCGCTTACCGCTGCGCGCCTATGGTCGCCGTGCTGCCCCGTACTACCGCCGAAGTCGCCGCTGTTTTGAAAATTTGCTATGAAGAACAAGTGCCTGTCGTCCCGCGCGGCTCTGGCACGTCGCTTGCCGGAGGCGCTTTGCCGACCGCCGATTGCGTGATCTTGGGCGTGGCGCGGATGAATGGCGTGCTGGAAACCGACTACGACAACCGCTTCATCCGCGTGCAATCGGGCCGCACTAACCTCTCCGTCACGGGCGCTATAGAATCCGACGGCTGGTTCTACGCCCCCGACCCCTCCAGCCAACTTGCCTGCGCGATTGCTGGTAATATTGCAATGAACTCCGGCGGCGCGCATTGCCTGAAATACGGTGTGACCACCAACAACCTGCTGGGCGTCACCTTCGTGCAGATGGATGGCAGCGTGGTTGAAATCGGCGGCCCGTGGCTGGACGCTGGCGGCATCGACCTGCTGGGCGTGATCTGCGGTGCGGAAGGCCAGCTTGGCGTCGTCACCGAAGCCACCCTGCGCATCCTGCCCAAACCCGAAGGCGCGCGGCCTGTGTTGGTGGGGTTCAACTCCAACGAAGTCGCAGGCACCTGCGTCTCCGACATCATCAAAGCCGGTATCCTGCCCGTCGCCATCGAATTCATGGACCGCCCTTGCATCCGCGCGACCGAGGCCTTCGCCAAGGCAGGCTACCCCGATTGCGAGGCTTTGCTGATCATCGAGGTCGAAGGCAGCCCCCCTGAGATCGCCGAACAACTCACCCGCATCAAAGCGATTGCGATGACCCATAACCCGGTCGAATTCCGCGAGGCTGCAGACGAAGACCAAGCCAAGCGCATCTGGCAGGGCCGCAAATCCGCCTTTGGCGCGATGGGGCAGATCAATGATTACATGTGTTTGGATGGTACGATTCCGGTCTCGGCCCTGCCCTACGTCCTGCGCCGCATTGGCGAGATGAGCGCGGCTTGCGGCTTGGACGTTGGCAATGTGTTCCACGCCGGTGACGGCAATATGCACCCGCTGATCCTGTTTGACGCCAACAAACCCGGCGATCTGGAACGCTGCGAGGCTTTTGGGGCCGACATTCTAAAGCTGTGTGTTGAGGTCGGCGGCTGCCTGACCGGAGAGCATGGCGTCGGCATTGAAAAGCGCGATCTGATGAAGGTGCGGTTCAATGCGGCGGATATGGAGGCGCAGTTGCGCGTGAAGGATGTGTTCGATCCCGCGTGGCTGTTGAACCCGGCGAAGGTGTTTCCGTTGGATGTCACTGCCGGACGGCGCGCAGGTTGAAACCGCCGGGGCTGTCTGCCCACCAGTCCATTGGCTTCTCGAACCAGTGGCGAAACCTAGGAACGACCCCGAGAGTATTTGGACCAATGTGAAAGACATGGTGATGCGCCCTTCATCAGAAGCCGAACTGAGCGATTTGCTCCAACGAGCGCAAGCTTTACAGGTCAAAGGTGGCGGCACGCGACGGATTGCTCGCACGGTCGGCGAGGTGTTGGACATCTCATCACTATGCGGCGTTGACCTTTACGAACCGGGCGCTCTCACGCTGGTGGCGCGCGCAGGTACGCCTCTGGCCGAGATTGACGCCCTACTGGCAAGCGAGCGCCAGCGTTTGGCGTTTGAGGTGCCGGATTTGCGCGCACTGCTTGGCCGCGAAGGAACTTCAACCATCGGTGGCGTGGTGGCAGCCAATGCCTCGGGGCCGCGCCGGGTGCAGGTTGGCGCATGTCGGGATGCGCTGCTAGGGGTGCGGTTTGTCGACGGGACTGGAGCTGTGGTGAAGAATGGCGGGCGGGTGATGAAGAATGTCACCGGCTATGATCTGGTCAAGCTGATGGCTGGCTCACATGGCGCTTTGGGCGTGCTGACCGAAGTGTCGTTCAAAGTGCAGGCCGTACCGGAAGCCGAAGTGACCTTGGTTGCCCAACGCGCCTTGCCGCAAGGCTTGGCGGATTTGCGGGCAGCGCTTGGTTCGCCCTATGACATTTCCGGCGCAGCTTGGGCCGATGGCCGGGCAATGATCCGACTGGAGGGAATGGCGGGCTCTGTCGCTTACCGCGCGGGCAAATTGCGCGATTTGCTTGGGTTTGAACAAGCGTCCGCAGATTGGGCAGCGGTGCGCGACGTGACTGCTTTTGCTGGGCGGATCGGAGCGGTTTGGAAACTGTCGATCAAACCAACCGAGACTGCAAAGCTGGTGCAGCACCTTGGGCTGGAGGCCGTTTGCGACTGGGGCGGCGGGCTGGTCTGGTTGCTGGACCCCTCAGGGGCGACAGATGTCCGCGCGGCGGTGGCGGGCATCGGCCATGCCACCCTGATGCGGGCTTTGTCAGGGATGGAGGCCATTCCGACCTTCCCACCCGAAGCCCCCGCAGTGGCAGCTCTGACCGCAGGCCTGCGCGCGAAATTTGATCCGCGCGGCATTTTCAATCCGGGGATGATGGGCTGATGCAGACGCATTTCACGGAAACTCAACTGCAAGACCCTAAACTGGCCGAGGCCAACAAGATCCTGCGATCCTGCGTGCATTGTGGCTTTTGCACCGCAACTTGTCCGACCTATCAAGTGCTTGGCGATGAGTTGGATAGCCCGCGTGGGCGGATTTATCTGATCAAGGAAATGCTGGAAACCGGGCGTCCCGCCGATGCGCGTACCGTCAAACATCTGGATCGCTGCCTGTCGTGCCTTGCCTGCACCACCACCTGCCCTTCCGGCGTGGATTACATGCATCTGATTGATCAGGCACGGGTTTATATCGAGAAAACTTACAGACGCCCGCTGTCAGACCGCCTGCTGCGCTGGGTGTTGGCCAAGGTGATTCCGCATCCCACCCGCTTCCGGCTTGCGCTGTTTGCCGCAAAGCTGGGTCGCCCCTTTGCGCGCCTGATCCCGGATGCGCGGCTGCGCGCCATGCTGGCGATGGCCCCGAAAACCATCCCCCCGGTCAGCCACAACGATGATCCGCAAAGTTTTGCGCCCACCACTGCCAAACGGATGCGAGTGGCGCTTATGACGGGTTGCGCACAAAAGGCGCTGAACACAGATATCAACGACGCCACCATCCGCCTGCTGCGGCGTTTGGGCTGCGAGGTGGTGGTGCCGCGCGGCATGGGCTGTTGCGGCGCGCTGACGCATCATATGGGGCGCGAGGCGGAAAGCCATGCCTCCGCCCGTGCCAACATCGCCGCGTTCATCGCTGAAAAACGTGGCGCGGGATTGGATGCGATTGTGATCAACACCTCTGGCTGTGGCACCACCGTCAAGGATTACGGTCATATGATCGGCACGGCTGACGCCGCTGAGGTATCAGCCTTGACGCTAGATATATCCGAACTATTGCAACACCTTACCCTGCCAGAAGGTGCGATCAAAGGCCTGACCGTCGCCTATCACGCGGCCTGTTCCCTGCAACACGGCCAGCAAATCAAAACCGCGCCGAAAGACCTGCTGAAGCGGGTCGGTTTCACGGTGGTTGAGCCTGCCGATAGCCATCTCTGCTGCGGTTCAGCGGGCACTTATAACCTGCTGCAACCCGAGATTTCGGCACAACTCCGCACCCGCAAGGTGCAGGCGTTGGAAGCCAAGCATCCCGACATCATCGCGGCGGGCAACATCGGTTGCATGATGCAGATCGGCGCGGCTACAGCCATCCCCATCGTGCATACCGTAGAACTGCTGGATTGGGCCACAGGTGGCCCGAAACCGCGCGCCTTGGGGTGATTTGCCTCACATCTGCCGCAGTTTCTGGCTAAATCGGGCGACCAGACCGGAGAACCTATGCGCCTTGCCCTGATCGCCCTGCTTGTCCTTACCAGCCTGCCCGCTGTGGCACAGGAATCCCCCCTCGTTAGCCTGCAAACCGGCGATGATTCAAAGGGTTGGAACGCGGTCGGTCGGCTCAATCTCGGCGACCGTGGCTTTTGCACCGGCACCCTGATCGCCCCCGATCTGGTGCTGACCGCTGCCCATTGCCTGTTCGATAAGGAAACCGGGGCGCGGATTGACGCCCGCGACATCCATTTCCTCGCCGGTCTGCGCAATGGCCGCGCCGAGGCCTACCGCGACGTCGCCCGCGCCGTAGCCCACCCAGACTACGCCTATTCCGGCGAAGATGATCTGGATCGCACCGCCTTTGATGTGGCCGTGCTGGAACTGGATCAACCGATCCGCCTGCCCTCGATCCAGCCAATCGCAACCACCTCGCCGCCCGCTTTGGGCGATGAGGTTGGCGTGGTGTCTTACGCGCAGGATCGTGCCGAAGCGCCGTCTCTGCAACAGATATGCCATGTGATTGATGGCTCGGTTAAAGTACTGGTGCTTTCGTGCGATGTGGATTTCGGCTCCTCCGGGGCACCGATTTTCACGGTGAAAAACGGGGTGCCACAGATCGTCTCGGTGGTGTCGGCCAAGGCGGAATCGGACGGCAAAAAGGTCTCACTCGGCACCGCACTCGAAGCCCCATTGGCGGTAGTTTTGGCGGAACTGGCGAAAGACAACCGGGCAGTTTCGGTCGCAGGCAGCAAGGTCAACATCCTTTCCGGCGGCAAAGCCAGCGGCGCAAAATTCATCAAACCGTAAGCTCTTGAAAGCGACCAAATCACTTCCCAAATCAGCGGTGTCCCCAAGGTGCCGCAATCGGGCTTCGGGGGCGTCAACCGCCTTGCCCTTCTGGGAAGGCTTCCGCGCCGTTCAAAAAACGGCCATCGCTTGAAAGAGGATGACTATGCGCAATTTTGATTTTGCTCCGCTCTACCGTGCCACCGTTGGCTTTGACCGTATCGCCGATCTGGTCGACCGGGCTTTGAGCGCCGATGTGGCTCAACCCACCTATCCCCCGTATAATATTGAGAAAACCGCCGATGATGCCTATCGCATCTCGATCGCTGTGGCCGGTTTCTCACCCGACGAGCTGTCGGTTGAAGTGAAAGACGGCGCGCTGCACGTCACCGCCCGCAAAGCGCCTGAGACCGAGGGCAAAGCCTATCTGCATCGTGGTATCGCCACCCGCGCCTTTGATCGGCGCTTTGCTTTGGCCGATCATGTCCGCGTCACTGGGGCCGCGCATGAGCACGGCATGCTGCACATCGACCTCGTGCGCGAAACCCCCGAGGCTTTGAAGCCGCGTCGCATTGAGATCGGCCGCCGCTTGGATGTTGAGGCGAAAGCCGTGGAATCCCAAGTGGAAACCGCCAACGCCTAAAGCGCTCACAGACCCGAAAGGCCCGGCCCCGCGCCGGGCCTTTTGCTTTGCCGCCCGCTCTGCGATACTCTGCGCCATGCCCACGCCCTGCCGCACGGAGTTCCGATGAAAACGCACCTGCCCGCCAAGCAAATCACCGCTGTTGAGGCTGCGCATCCGATGCACCCCGCCACCCGTGCCTTGAACGGTGGCTTGCGGCCCGATCCGATCACCGGGGCTATCGCGCCCAGTATTTCGATGTCGGTGAACAACGTCTTCACCCCCGGCGGCTCGGCGTTTTCGGCGGATGGTGTCGGCGATCTGACCGAACTGCCCTATCTTTACGCCCGCTGGACCAACCCCACCGTCCGCGATCTGGAACGCCGTCTGGCAAGCTTGGAAAGTGCCGAGGATGCTCTGGCCACCGCCACAGGCGTTGCCGCGATTGCCGCGACCTTTCTGGCCCTGCTGAAATCCGGCGATCATCTGATCATTTCCGATGTCTGCTATGCCGGGGCTTACGAACTCGCCACCCGCATCCTGCCCGGTTTTGGCATCGAAGTGACGCCGGTGAACCTCTCAAACCTAGACGCCCTCAAGGCGGCCTTGCGCCCCAACACCAAACTGATCCACGCCGAAAGCCCCTGTAACCCCTTGCTGCGCCTGACTGATCTCTCCGCGCTGGCCGAAATCGCCAAATCCGCAGGCGTGCTGACCTCGGTAGACAGCACCCTCGCCACCCCGGTTCTGACCCAACCTTTGACGCATGGCATTGATCTGGTGATCCACTCGCTGACCAAGTTCATGAATGGCCATGGCGATGCCTTGGGTGGCGCTGTGATTGGCCGCAAAGAGCTGATCTCGCGCATCCGCGCCTCATCCGGCGTTTATCTGGGCGCGGCTTTGTCGGCGCAAAATGCTTGGCTGATCCTGCGCGGCATCGACACTCTGTTCCCACGCCTGCGCACTGCTTCAGAAAACGCCATGGTGCTCGCAAAACATCTTGAGGCGCATCCGAAGGTCTTGGCCGTCACCTATCCCGGCCTCGCCAGCCATCCGCAATACGCCCTCGCTGCCCGCCAAATGGCGCTGCCCGGCGGCATGATCACCTTCCAAACCGCCGATCCCGAAACCGTGGCGCAAAAGATGGCCGCGCGGTTTCGGGTGATGCACTATGCCTTTTCACTCGGCCATCAGCGCAGCATCTGCGTGCATATCGGCACCGATGATATCATGGCCTCGACCTACCGGATGACGGGTGAAAGCTTGAAGGATTACAAACGTTTCGCTGGCGAAGGCGTGTTCCGTCTGTCGGTCGGCTTGGAAGATGCGCGCGATCTGATCGACGATCTGGACCGCGCACTGGCGGATTAATGCGCCTGCTTTAGTGGGACAAAGCCTTGGCGGTGCGCATCAGGTTCACCGCCTCAATCCGGTAGCCAAATTCATCCGCCCCGCGCGACGCCAAGGCCAGATCAATCGCCTGATCCCAACCCCAATCGCCCAGATACTTCGCTCCGGTCAAAAGCTGCCCAAACCCGGCAATCGCAGCGGCAAAGCGGGTTTCATCCGTCACAGGCATCCCCGGCACAATCGGGGTTTCCTGTAGGCTGCTGTCCTTGCCGCCCGGCGCAACCGAGCGCAGTCGCAGATAGCCCAATTCGCTGGAACCCTCAGGGGCCTTGACTGAGCCGTAGCGCAGCGGATCATTGCGCAATGCGGGGCTGTTCGGTGCCGTCACCTCATAAATCGCCGTTACCGCCGTGCCCGCGCCAATATCGCCCGCATCGACCTTGTCATTGTTGAAATCCTCGCGGGCCAAAGCGCGGGTTTCATAGCCGATCAACCGATACTCCTCGACCTGCGCCGGGTTCCATTCCACTTGAATTTTCACGTTATCCGCAATCGGATACAAAGCTCCGGTCAACTGATCGACCAGCACTTTGCGCGCCTCGTTCAGCGTGTCGATATAAGACGCCGTCCCATTGCCATTCTGCGCCAAGGCCTGCATCGTGGCATCATCCAGATTACCGCGGCCAAAGCCCAGAACCGACAGATACACCCCGCTGTCGCGCTTCCTGGCGATGTAATCCTTCAACGCCTCCGGGTCATCAATCCCCACGTTGAAATCGCCATCGGTCGCCAGCAGCACGCGAGACACCTCGCCCACGGCCTTCATGCCCTCCGCCACCTGATAGGCCAGTTCCAACCCCTGCGCGCCAGCGGTAGAGCCACCCGCCGAAAGCTGATCCAACGCGCCCATAATCACCGCCGTGTCGCTGGCTTTGGTCGGCGGCAAAACCTGCCCCGCCGAGCCCGCATAGGCCACAATCGCCACCTGATCCTCAGGTTTCAACTGCCCCAGCATCAGCCCCAAAGACTGCTTCAACAACGGCAGCTTATTGGCATCCTCCATCGACCCCGAGGTATCCACCAAAAACACCAAATTCAGCGGAGGCCGATGTTCCACCTGCGGCACCGCGCCCTGAATGGCGATATTCACCAGCCGCGTGTTTGGGTTCCACGGCGTCGGCATCACGGTAATGGTCGGCCGAAACGCCTGATCGCCTTCGGGTTTCGGATAGGCATAGGGGAAATAATTCACCATCTCCTCGACTCGCACCGAGGCAGGATCGGGCAGAAACCCTGCGTTCAGGCTAGAACGAACGGTGGCATAAGACGCGGTATCGACATCAATCGAGAAGGTCGAAACCGGCTCCTCTGCCGTCACCTTCACCGGATTGGCATCGGCATTGGCGAAGCTTTCGGTGTTAGGCTGTGGCAGTGGCGCGGGTTCCATCACGGGCATCGACGCCGCAGGCTTAGCAGCATAGCTGTCCGCCGCCATTTTGGCGACAGCACGCCCGATTGGCGCAGGCGCTGGGGTTGCCTCGGCAATCGCTTGCTGATCCTGCATCACCGCTTCAGGCTCCGCCAGCGTTGCAGTTTGGGCAGCATCGGCTGCGACATCTGCATCAGCCTTTGCTTGCGCATCTGCCTTCGCCTTGGCTTCGGCTTTGGCCGGAGCCGCCTCGGCCACTTTGGGCGTTGGCTTTGCCTCGGTGGTGTTCTGCGTTTGGAGCGGTGGCTCGGGCAACGCATCCGGCACAGGCAGCGAAGCAGGCGCATCCACTTGCACAGCAGGCTTCTTGCCCCGCGCCTCCTCCATCGGGCCCTTACCAGACAGCGGCAGGATCACCACAAACCCGACCAACAGTGCGGCAACAGAAGTCGTGGCGGCAAGAATAGGTTTCATCTTCAAAGCGTTCAGCATGGCGAGGCCCCTTTGCAAAAGACCCGCCCTCACAGGGCGGTCTTGCTTAGGACGCACAGCCTCGGTCGATCCTTGGAGCCGATCAAAATTTTCCATCGCCAACCGCATCGCCGCCGCTTTCGCAGTTGGTTCCGGGGCAGGCACAGCACGCAGGGCGGCCTTCAATGCGTCAAACTCATCCGTCATTTCGCATCCTCCGCGCTAAGGCGGTGTGCGGGCTAGGGGCAGTTGCATTCATTTCGCATCCTCCACCGCCATCGCGCGCAGGCGTTTTTTCACCTCTGACATCCGCCATGCCACCGTGCCTTCCGACACCCCCAGCACCAAACCCGCCTCGGCCTGAGTCATCTCCTCGCCCAGCACCAGCGCAACCGTATCGCGCAACTCAACCGACAATCGCGCCATTGCGGCCAGCAACCAATCCTGCGCCTCAGCCTGCACCTTAATCTCATCCTGCCGCGCAATTTCCCAATCGCCCCAACCGCTTGCTGCCTTGGCATGGGTGGCCTGTCGGCGGCGCAGATCATGCGCTGCGTTCATCACCACCCGATAAAGCCACGTGGTAAACCGCGCTTCCCCGCGCCAATGCCGCAGCTTCACGGGCAACGCCGCGCAAATATCCTGCGCCAGATCCTGCGCCTCGGCCCGCAACCCGATCAGCCGATACGCCAGCCCGTAAATCCGGTCGTAATGCCGTTCCACCAGCAGCGCGAACGCGTCCCGATCACCGCCAGCGGCGGCAGAGGCCAGGGTCTCATCTGGGGTTTCCATCAGCATGACTTTAGTGAGACGCATCACGGCCCGCAATCCTTGGCGGATCGGCAAGATAAAAGCGCGCCCGGACATCCCGAGCGCGCCTTTCTAGCTAGAAGTCAGAGCCCAACAGGCGTGATCTTAATAGATCAGCCCGTCATAGACGCCGTAGGCGCTGTTGGTCGAGGCCAGTTGCCGGGTTTGGCCCTGCGCATCCGCATAAGCCACCACAGCATTGTAAGTGCCGGGGCCGAAAGAGCCGTCAATGCCACCGTTATAGTAGCCGTAAGCCGACAGACGGCGCTGGATCAACCGACGCTCGGACGACGAATAGTTGTTGAACGCCCGTGCCGCAGCGGTACTGTAAACTGAAACGCGCTGCGGTTCATAACGCGGCTCATACCGAGGCTCATATCGAGGCTCGTAACGCGGTTGATAGTGATGCTTGTTCGGCTTGGTCTCACGAATGATACCTTGCAGCAAAATCACGCCAGCAGCGCCTTTCAGCACGTCTTGCTCACGTTGGCCCCAAGCCAGTGCGGGGGCTGCGGGCAAAGCGACCGCGAGGGCAAGCAATGCGGCGATGGTGTTCCGTTTGATGTTCGAGACAGCGGGCAGCATGTCATATCCTTTCATGTTGTGGGCCAGCGAGAGCAGTCTCGATGGGCCGATGAGAGCAACATGGGAACACAACGCCCGATAAGCAAAATCGTTGCCTTGATAGGCGATAACAATGCGGTGTTTGCGGTGGGGCACAGGTGCTGGCCCCACCTTAAGTGCTTTATTTTATACGAAAATCGAAGTGCTTACGCACATTTTCTTCGATCTTCCAAATGCCTTTGAAGGTCGGTTCCACCACGAAGGAATCGCCCGCTTGCACTGTGACGGGGCTGCCGCCATCCGGCGTGATGGTGATTTTGCCTTCGATCAGCACGACATATTCATAGGCAGTATAGGTCGCGTGATAGCTGCCGACAGTACATTCCCAAATGCCGGAAACCATATCGCCCGCCGCCGAAGTGTGCAGCGCCCAGGTCTTCATTTTCGGGCTGCCTTCGGTGACAATCCAGCCATCGAGATCAGCGGTAGAGGGTTCTGATCCGGTGGTAGCAGGCAGTTTGACGACGGTTTGCATGAAGAATCCTTTCGAGTTGCGATGGCGCAGCGTTGCATTGGAGCGCGAACCTGTCCGCTTCATCTCCGACAGATAGGCGGGCAGAGCCGACGGTTACCCCCGCGCGTCAAAGGCGGCGCGGGCGGCCTCAATCCGGTCAAGATGCGTCTCGGCCCAAAGCCAAACGCCACAAAACGCCTCGCCCAGAGTCAGCCCCAGATCGGTCAACCGATATTCCACCTTAGGTGGCACCACCGGATGCACTTTGCGATGCACAAGGCCGTCACGCTCCATCTGCCGCAGGGTTTGGGTCAACATTTTCTGGCTGATCCCCTCCACCGCACGACCGATCTGGGTGAAGCGCATCTCACCCTGTTGGGCCAAAAGCTCTAGGATCAGCATGGTCCATTTATCCGCAATCCGCCCGATCAGATCATTCACCAGCCGCTCTATCCGGGGATCAATCGGCTGCGCATCGGGGGTCTGGAACTGGATCGCCATCACGCTCTCTTTTAGGTTAGTATAAATCTTTTGGGTGCCTTCTTTCTTTTTGATCGCAAGCAGAGCATTTGGCAAGCATAGAAAACAAACCAAAGGAAACGCCATGAAACCCACAGGCAACACGATTCTGATCACTGGCGGCACTTCGGGCATCGGTCTGGCTTTGGCGCAGGGCTTGGCAGCACAAGGCAACATCGTGATCATCGCCGGACGGCGTCGGGCGCTGCTCGATGCCGCTGCAGCCGCCACTCCCGGCCTGCAAACTCTGGCGCTGGATGTCAGCGACACCGCCGCTTTGCCACAGATTGCCGCCGATCTGATCGCCCGCTACCCCAGCCTGAACGTGCTGATCAACAACGCAGGCATCATGGTGGCCGAGGATATTCTCTCAGCCCCCGATGGCTCCGCCGAGGCGACCATCACCACCAACCTGTTCGCCCCGATCCAACTGACCGCCGCCCTGCTGCCGCATCTGATGCGCCAGCCAACGTCCACCGTAGTCAACGCCACCTCGGGTCTGTCCTTTGTCCCACTGGCTTCGACCCCCACCTATTCCGCCACCAAAGCTGCCCTGCACAGCTACACGCAATCGCTGCGCCATCAGCTGCGCGGCACCTCCGTTCAGGTGTTAGAACTCGCCCCACCCGCCGTGCAAACCGATCTGATGCCCGGCCACGCGCAAAACCCGCACGGCATGCCACTGGCCGATTTCATCACCGAATCCTTGGGCCTGCTCGCCAACCCGCCCGTCAGCGGTGAACTGCTGGTCGAGCGGGTAAAATTCCTACGCAATGCCGAAGCCACCGGCACCTTTGCGCAAACCTTCACCATGCTGAACCCGGCATAACAAAAACGGCGCGAGGGTTCCCCCTCGCGCCGCCCAAACTGCTCTGCCGCCCTTAAACCGACAAGCAGACGTATTTCAGTTCCATATAATCGTCGATACCGTGGCTCGATCCTTCACGGCCCAAGCCCGACTGCTTCACGCCGCCAAACGGTGCCATCTCGTTGGAGATCAGCCCGGTGTTCACCCCCACCATGCCATATTCCAACTGCTCCTGAACCCGGGTGATCCGGCCAATATCCTTGGCATAGAAGTAGCTGGCCAACCCAAAGATCGTATCATTGGCGCGGCGGATAACTTCTTCCTCGGAGTCAAACTTGAACAACGGCGCCAGTGGCCCAAAGGTTTCCTCATTGGCCACCTTCATCGCAGGCGTCACCCCGGTCACCACGGTCGGCTGAAAGAACGTGCCGCCCAAAGCGTGACGCTTGCCACCCGCCAGAATCTTGCCACCACCCGCCAGCACATCGGCGATATGCTCCTCCACCTTCTCAACCGCATCTTCGTTGATCAGCGGCCCGGTGGTCACGCCAGCCGCCAGACCATCGCCAATCGACAATTTGCCAACCGCCGCCGCCAGCTTCTCGGCAAAGGCATCATACACCCCAGCCTGCACATAAATCCGGTTCGCGCAGACACAGGTCTGCCCGTTGTTGCGGAACTTCGAAATCATCGCGCCCTCAACCGCCGCATCCAGATCGGCATCGTCAAACACGATGAACGGCGCGTTGCCGCCCAATTCCATCGAGCATTTCAACACCTGCTCCGCTGCCTGGCGCAGCAAAATCCGCCCCACTTCGGTAGACCCCGTGAAAGTGATCTTGCGAATTGCCGGGTTCTCACAGAACTCCTTACCAATCTCGGACGAGCGCGACGACGTAATCACCGAGAACACGCCCGCAGGCACGCCAGCCCGTTCCGCCAACACCGCCAAAGCAATCGCCGACAACGGCGTTTCCGCCGCCGGACGTGCCACAAACCCACAGCCCGCCGCCAAAGCCGGGGCGACCTTGCGCGCGATCATCGCATTCGGGAAGTTCCACGGCGTGATCGAGGCGCAAACCCCAATCGGCTGCTTGATCACCGAAATCCGCTTGTCACGCATGTGGCCGGGAATGATCTGACCGTAAGTGCGCTTGGCCTCCTCGCCGAACCATTCGATATAGGCCGAGCCATAAGCGATCTCGCCCTTGGCCTCGGCCAAAGGTTTGCCCATCTCGGCGGTCAGAATGGTCGCCAGATCTTCCTGCGAAGCCATGCACAGATCAAACCACTTGCGCATCACCTGCGCGCGCTCTTTGCCGGTCCGCGCCGCCCATTCGCGGCGGGCCACATCGGCAGCCGCAATCGCCCGCGCCGCATCGGCACGGGTCAGGTCGGGCACATGGGCAATCACATCGCCGCGCGCCGGGTTGGTCACCGCAAAGGTCGCACCATCGGCGGCGTCAATCCACTGCCCCGCCACATAGGCCTTGTTCGGCAGCAGGCTGGGGTCTTTCAACAAAGAACGCAGATCGGTCACGGAATCGAGCATGGGGGCCTCCATTAGCACGGGTTGCCCCTGCTTGCCCGCTCTGGACTTAAAAGTCCACATCCTCCACCAATGCTGGACCTAAAGCTGGCGCAAAACTGGAGTGATACCGATGGACATGACCCGCGAATACCTGAACGGCGCTTTTATCCCCGGATCGGAATCCCTGCCCGCACTCTGGACAGCAAAAGCCGCGCAATTCCGCGAAAGCCTCGGTTCCCGCGCCCGGCTTGACCTCGCGTATGGCCCCACCCCGCGCAACCGCTTCGATCTTTTCCTGCCCGAAGCCACGCCGAAAGGCCTGATGGTGTTCATCCACGGCGGCTACTGGCTGGAGACCGACAAAAACCTCTGGTCCCACCTCGCAGCCGGGGCCATCGCGCGCGGCTGGGCCTGCGCCCTACCCGGCTATACCCTCGCCCCCGAAGCCCGCATCGCCCAAATCACCACCGAGGTCGACGCCGCCATCACCACCGCCTGCACCGAAATTGCAGGCCCGCTCGTCATCACCGGCCATTCCGCAGGCGGCCACCTCACCGCCCGCATGGGCAACCCCGATCGCAGCCCCGCCCTAAAAGCCCGCCTCACCCGAATCGTGCCAATCTCACCGCTTGCGGATCTGGAACCGCTGTCACAAACCGAGATGCAACCCAACCTGCACCTCGACGACGCCGAGATCGCCGCCGAAAGCCCCGCCCGCCACCCGTTGACCACGCAAGCCCATATCTGGGTCGGCAGCATCGAGCGCCCCGCCTTCCTCTGGCAAGCCCGCACCCTATCTGAAAACTGGAACTGCCCGTGGACGGTCGATCCTGGCACCCACCACTATAACGTGATCGACGCACTGGAAGACCCGAACTCGCCGCTGATGCATACCTGCCTCAACGGTCTCTAAAGTCCTTTTAAGCCCATCCTCTGCGCTCAAATATCCTCGGGGGTGAGGCCGTAGGCCGAGGGGGCGAAAAGCCCCCTACGATTTTTCTCAAAAATCGTCTTGGTCTAGCTGTTCGCGTGCATCCGCTCAATATAAGCCCGCATTTCTTCCGCCTCGTGGCGCGCATCGCGCAACCCCTCCATCGCGGCGCGCAATTCGGCTTCGGTCTGGGCGATCTGGTTCATCAACTCGCCCTCACGGCTTTCCAGATACACAATCGCCTGATCGCGCATCTCCTCTGCCTCGTGCAAAGATTGCGCCATCCGGTCCATTTCCGCCATGTCGCCGCCCGCCACACGCGTAAAGCGGTGCAGCAGCCAATAGGTGAACCAGCCTGCCGCAAAGGCCAACAGCAGGATGACGGCGGTGGCCGCGATAAATTCGGTGCGGTTCATAGGCGAGCCCCCAACATCATTCTGACTTCTTCGGCCGTAGCCTCGGCGCGATGGTTTTTTCCTTAGGTGCCACCGAGGGGCTGGTATCGGTCGAGAAATCCGGCCCCTCCTCCGCGGCTTTGACGGCACCCTGCGCAGCATCCGAGCCCTGTGCAGCTGTCGCCGCTGCCTTACCCGCATCCGGTGAAGCGGGCTTTGGAGCCCCGATCAACCGGAATTCAATCCGCCGATTGGCCTCTCGCCCGGCATCCGAGCCATTGTCGGCCAAAGGATCAGCCTCGCCATAGCCGCGTGCCACCATGCCCGAGACATCAATCTGCCGTCCCTGCAAGGCCAGCACCACGGTTTCCGCCCGTGCCTGCGACAGCGCCAGATTGCCCTGATCAGACCCCTGCGCGTCGGTATAACCCGCCACTTCCAGCTTCACACCGGGGCAGGATTTCAGCACATCCGCCAGAGCCTTCATCACACCGCTCGCCGCCGCGTCGATCTCGGCTGACCCCGGCGTGAAGGTGATCTTCTGCCGCGCCACCACATCATCGACATCCTGCGCGCATTCTTCGGGCGTCGGAATCCCCGCCAACGGGTCCAGCGCCTTGTCGTATTTCACATCGACCTTAAAGGTCTGACCCTGCCCCAGCTTCTCGGACAAAATCTGCGAAATCCGCACTTTGGCCGATTGCGACCCGGTGATGCCTTTCAGCTCCACCGTATCTGCCCGCACCAGCAACGTGCCGTTATCCAGCTCACCCAACGCCTGCAACCCCGCCAGAACCCGCACAGGCCAGCCGGTCGGCAGATCGGGATCCATCCGGGTCGCAAGGTAAGTATTTGCGCCGAACTCAGCTTTCGCAAAGCTGTCAACAGCCTTGCGCAGCCGCTCGTCGGTCAGACGACCACGCATTTCCAACCGATGCGTCTCGGGCGCGAGCTTGGCGGTGAACTCTGCCGGGCCGACAACCCCGCCTGCCGCCTTCTTCTCCAGCGTGGCTTTCAGCGAGAACACATCGGGCAGCGCCGCGCCCAATTCCCCCACCACCCGGTCAAAATCCGCTTGCGGCACGTCCGCGCCCGCCAGCAGGGTGACATCGGCATCTGCGAAGGTCAGCGTCGCGCTTTGCAACTGCGCCACCGCTTTGATCCCGGCAATGGTGGCGTCTGCCCAGCGCGGCGTCGGCACGCCCAGCCCGATGGTGCAACTGTTGCGCCCCACGGCACCCGCAGCCCCCGCCGCCGCCAAAATCTTCGCCCGCGCCACTTCGGTATCCGCCGAACAGGCATCAAACCGCGCGCCCTCGACATCCTTCACAAACCGCAGCGTAAACGGGGTCAGCACCGGGCGTGGTGCCGAAATCTCAATCGTCACCGCCAGCCCCACGGGCTTTGCGCTGTTCAACTGTTGCTCAAAGCTGCGCTTTTCGGCCTCTGAACTGGCAATCGCGGTGATCGCCACCTGATCCGCCGCCACCGATATCTTGGATCGCGGCAACATGCTCAGCGCCTTCAATCCATAGGTCAGCGCGGGCTCCCAGCCGTCTGGCGCCGGATAGGCCGCCGTCTCCAGCATATCGGCCAACGCAATATCCGGGCTTAACGCCTGAGCGGCATCCTTCACCGCTTGCAGCGCGTCGCTTTCCGGCAGAAGCCCGATCAGCTGGATGCCATCATCATTGCGCAACATTTCCACCGAAAACCGCGGCGCTTCGATGGCCTTGACCGGCGTCACCTCAAGCCGGTCGCGGATGCGGGACGAATCGATCAGCCCGCCCACAAGATTGACCACCTTGTAGCGCATCGCCTCATTTGGGGCGGTGCCGTTCAGATGAATTTGCAAGCCATCCGGGGTGACACTGGCAAAAGTAATGCCCTCGGTCAGCAGCATGGATTTCACCGCACGGGCCGAAATATTCTCCACCAGCACAGCCGCCCCCCAAGCCACCAGCACCGAAACCGCCCCCGCCGCGACAAAGGCGCAGGGGGCAAGATACTTCGCGGGAAGCTGGGCAAGACTGAAATTAGGCAATGTCACCACGGGGTCATTCAACTCGGTCTGTCAGAAACGCCGCCGGAGCACAGCAGGCCACCCGGTCCCGGTCTGCATAAAGCGCGCGTCCCCCCGGATCAATCAAAGGAACACCGCAACGGCAAGAAACAGCGCAGGAATCAGCCCGGCATCGCGGTTGGATAGAAACAATCGCCGACATTGCGCCGGATCGTCGATATTCAGCCCACGCAGCTGCCAAGCCATATGCCAGCCAAAGCCCCAGACCCCGGCCAAGGCGAGGGTCAGTGCCAGCACGCGATCCGCAGGAATCGCCACCGCGATCACCGCCCCCGCCATCAAAACCACCGCCACCACCAAGAACCCGCGCAGCCACGCCCGCGAGTTGTCGCCAAACAGCCGCGCCGTCGATTTCACCCCGATCAGCGCATCATCCTCACGGTCCTGATGGGCATAAATCGTGTCATAGAACAGCGTCCACGCAATCCCCGCGCCATACAGCAGCACCGCAGGCAGCCGCACCTCACCCGCATGGGCCGCATAGACCAGCACCGCGCCCCAATTAAACGCCAGCCCTAGAAACGCCTGCGGCCACCAAGTGAACCGCTTGGCAAACGGATAGATCAGTACCAACGCCAGTGATGCCACGCCCAGCCCAATCGCCAGCCAGTTGTAAGTGAACAGAATAACTGCCGCCAAAGCCGCCTGCACCGCCATCCAGATCAGCGCCGCCGTCACCGTCACGGCTCCCGAAGGCAGCGGGCGACTACGAGTCCGCGCCACGCTTGCATCAATCTCACGATCCGCAATGTCATTCCAAGTGCAACCCGCCCCCCGCATCAGGAAAGCCCCCAGCGCCGAAGACACCGCCAGCCACACATCCCACGCCCGGAACCCGTCGCTCAACCCCGCCAACGCAATCCCCCACCAGCACGGGATCAGCAAAAGCCATGTCCCAATCGGGCGATCCGCACGGCTCAGCCGCAGATAAGGCCGCGTCACTGGCGGCGCAAAGCGATCCACCCAGTTGTCTTTCGGCGCATCAGCCACCGCCGCCTCTGGCATTTCCGCAAACTCAGACATAGATTCCCCGGCATGACAGATGCAAAAATCCGCCTCTATGTAGATCAGCCTTTGGCCATGGGGCAAGCCGTGGCCGTCAACGCCGATCAGGCCCACTACCTTTTCAACGTGATGCGCCTTGCGAAAGATGCGCCAGTTGCCCTGTTCAATGGCCGCGATGGCGAGTGGCGCGCCGAAGTGGCCGAGGCTGGCAAACGCGGCGGCATCCTGATTTGCTCCATCCAAACCGCCCCCCTCCGCCTGCCGCCCGACCTCTGGCTCGCCTTCGCGCCAATCAAAAAAGCCCGTACCGATTTCATAGTGGAAAAGGCCACCGAACTCGGTGCCGCCCGCATCATCCCGGTGCAAACCCGCCACACCAATGCCGAACGCATCCGCCAAGACCGCCTGCAAGCCCACGCGTTAGAGGCCGCCGAGCAATGCGGCGCCACCTCCGTTCCCGAAGTCAACGACCTGACCTCCCTCGACAAATTCCTCACCACCCTGCCCCCCGACCGCAAACTGCTGTGGTGTGACGAGGCAATGGTCGGCCAAGCCCCCGCCCTAAGCGGCCCACGCGGCGAAAAATGGGCCATCCTGATCGGCCCCGAAGGCGGCTTCTCAGCCGACGAACAGCAGCGCCTGCGCGCGCTGCCGCAGATCCACCCCACCGCCCTCGGCCCCCGCATCCTACGCGCCGACACTGCCGTGGTCGCCGCCCTGACCCTATGGCAAGCAACCTTGGGGGATTGGGCATGAAGATTAATCAGGAGTTTGTAATGTGCGCGACGATTTTAAGACGTGGCTAAAGGCCGAGGGCTACGCCGACACCACCTGCAATGCGCAAATTGGACGTGTCCAGCGGATCGAGGCCGAATATGGCCCGATCGAAGACATCGTGAACACCAACCAATATGATGCCCTTTTCACCGCGCTGACCTACTCCACCGCAGACGAGCGCCACCAGCGGCCCAACCCCTCCAAATTCAAGATTGATGGCAATCTCCGCAACAACCTCGCCTCCTACAAGGATGCTTTAGCGCGCTACCGCAGGTTTCTTTCCGCACCCTTAACTGCCAAAGAGCAGAAAGAAACGCCGCTTCCCCCACTCTCCGGCAAGGCTTATGAGATCGCGCCTCTCCCCGAGCTTGTCATTCTGGAAAAACAGCGGCTTTCACTTGAACGTGACATGCAAAATGCCCTGCGCCAAAACATCACCCAGCTCGACCCCAATCTGACCATCATCGACGATGGGGCTGAACGCGCCGTCGACTCTGGCTTTATCGACATTCTGGCACGCGACGGCGACGGGGCGATTGTTGTTATCGAACTTAAAGCGGGCAAAACAGATAATCGCGTCATTGGTCAAACGCTCGGCTACATGGGTGACATAGCTGGCGAATACGACAATACTGCCGTGCGCGGTATCATTGTGGCGCACGAATTTGATCAACGCACCCGTTCTGCGGCGCGCGCGGTCTCTAACCTTTCGCTGATGCGTTACGCAGTGTCCTTTAGCTTCGAGCCAGAGGCGTGAGCATGGATAGCATGATCCGCCCCGAATTCCTCGCCATGCTGAAGCGCTTCTCCGAAGTGATCACCGCAGCAGCCATCCTCGGCTTCGGCCTGTGGCTGATCCTGCTAGGTGGCTACCTGCTCACCCCCGTCGGCACCGCCATCGGCGCGTTCGGCGTGGCTTGGGGCCTCCTCGCCCTGCGCCGCCTGCGCTTTGCCCAAACCGTCGAGGCCCCCGGCATTGTCGAAGTAGACGAAGGCCAGATCGGCTATCTCGGGCCCCAAACCGGCGGCTATGTCTCGATCCCCGAACTGAGCGAACTGCGCCTGCTCTCCCTGCGCGGCCGCCGCGTCTGGCGCCTAAAACAAGCCGATGGCCAAGCCCTGCTGATCCCGGTTGACGCGACCGGTGCCGAGAAACTTTTCGACGCCTTCGCCAGCCTGCCCGGTATGAACACCCTCGCCCTTGTCGCCGCCCTAGATGCCAAACCCAGCACCGGATCGACCAACCTCTCCCTCGCCGCCGAGACCAAAACCATCTGGCACCGCGCCGCCATCGGCGCGCTGGCCCACGAGTGAAGGCTTTGTAACACTGCGCGGCCTCTCTTGACTTGGCCGTGCAGCCGCTTCACCAGTTGCATCCTGAAATTTCCAACGCGAAAGGGCCCTGCCCCATGTCGATTCCTCAGTCCGGCGGCGGCCTCATCGAAGATTTCTCGCAGCTTGCCGAGATGATGGAGTCCGGCAGCAAGCCGAAAGCCGATTGGCGCATCGGCACCGAGCATGAGAAATTCGGCTGGCTGACCGACACGCGCGCGCCGCTGCCCTATGCCGGCGACCGCTCCATTTCGGCTTTGTTCGCGGGCCTGCAAAGCTTCGGCTGGGCCCCTGTGTCCGAGGCCGACAACATCATCGGCATGACCCGCAATGGTGCCAATATCTCGCTGGAACCGGGTGGGCAGTTTGAACTTTCCGGCGCACCACTGGAAAACCTGCACCAAGGTGCCGAGGAGCTGCAAAACCACCTCGATGAAGTCCGCAGCATCGCTGACCCCTTGGGCATCAAATTCATGGGTCTGGGTGCCGCCCCCGAATGGTCCGCGACGACGATGCCGGTGATGCCGAAAGGCCGCTACCGCCTGATGACCGACTATATGGGCCGCGTCGGCACCCATGGCACCCAGATGATGTATCGCACCTGCACCGTGCAAGTGAACCTCGACTACGCGTCCGAGGCCGATATGGTGAAAAAACTCCGCGTCGCCCTCGCCCTGCAACCCGTGGCAACCGCGCTTTTCGCCTCTAGCCCATTCTTCGACGGCAAACCCAACGCTCATAAATCATGGCGCAGCCGCATCTGGCGCGGCTTGGACAATGCCCGCACCGGCATGTTGCCCTTCGCCTTCGACCAAGGCTTTGGCTTTGGCTTTGGCTTTCAGCAATATGTCGATTGGGTCTTGGACGCGCCGATGTATTTCGTCTACCGCGATGGCAAATATATCAACGCTTTGGGGCAATCTTTCCGCGCCTTCCTGAAAGGCGAACTGCCCGCAATGCCCGGCGAAAAACCCACCCTGTCCGACTGGGCCGACCATATGACAACTGTCTTCCCCGAAGCCCGCGTCAAGAAATACATCGAAATGCGCGGTGCCGATTGCGGTGACCAAGCCCATATCGATGCCCTGCCCGCCTTCTGGGTCGGCCTGATGTATGACGATGCCGCCTTGGATGCCGCATGGGATCTGGTGAAAGGTTTTGACACCGAAACCCGCGAAGCCCTGCGCGTCGGCGCATCTGTCAAGGCCCTGCAAGCCGAAGCGGGTGGCGTGAAACTGCTAGACCTCGCCCGCGCCGCCGTCGGCCTGTCGCACGCAGGCCTCGCCGCGCGTGGCTTGGACGAGCAACGCTACCTCGCCCCCCTCGTGCAAAACCTCGCCACCGAGAAAACCCAAGCCGACCGCTGGCTAGACCTCTACAATGGCGCATGGGGCAAAGACCTGACGCCGATTTATCAGGCGTCGAGCCTCTAGGCTTTCACATTGGCCTAAATATCCCCGCCGGAGGCACCTTAGGCAAATGCCAGAAGCCTCCGGCGGGAGTATTTCAAAAAGAGCAACGCCAAGCGCCTATTCCACCAAAATCACGCCCAACACAAAAGCCCGCACCTTGGCCTCGGCCATCTCACAGGGTTTAAGCACATCCCCAGATGCCAGATGATACAGGTTCAAACTGACAAAATCCGTCCCGCCCAAGCTATGTGCATAGAACTTCACGCTGCGACCTAGGGCGAATGTAGTTTTCTCCATCCGCCAACGTTGGCCCTGAAACATACCCTCGCTATAACCCTCGGGTATCTGCGAGAGGGCCAAGTGGAATGCGTCCGCCATCTATTCACTGGCGTCCGGGCGCACCGACATGAAGGCCTTGTCGTCATCACTCCATACCATCGCCTCAATGCAGCGGGCCGATCCAGCGCCGTGACAGGCAACACCGCTCATGCCAAGCAAGACAATTTTGGAACCGTTAGCAATCTCGCCGCGTGGCAAGATCGCACGACCACCCTCACTAAAAATCGGATCAACAACCGACCAGCTTCTCGCCACGAAATCGAACGCCTGCCCAGCCACGACGATATGCAGCCGCGTTCCGGCAGAGCCTTGGAGTCGGGGCGCATCGCTAAGCGAAATTCCTACGCAATCTACGCCAGCTTCGTCTACCAGCAATTCCGTCTTGCCATCCCCGGTCAGATCAAAGCGTGTCAACGCTTCTGGGCGCACCACCATTTTTCCGCCGATCTGATCTTCGCAATAGATGCGCATGTCCACCAAGGCCGCTGCAATGTCAGAGGCTTGATCCGCGACAGCATCGCCTGCGCAAGCGATCAGCAGCCACGCCAAGCCAAAGCATTTCACGGCTTCTTCGCGCCGATCTTCGGCTCGGTCCCCGCCTTCAACCGCTGCAAGTTCGGCCAGTGTTTGACGTAGATGAGCACGGTCAGCACGAACACCAACACGAGCATATACCCCTGATCGAACATGAACAGCCACAACCCCGACAAAGCCGCAGCCACTAGGGCCGCCAGCGAAGATATCCGCCACACAGCCGCCGCGACCGCCCAAGTGGCACAGGCAGCCAGCCCCACCGGCCAAGCCAAAGCCAGCAGCGTACCAAGGAATGTCGCCACCCCCTTGCCGCCCTTGAACCCCAGCCAAACCGGAAACAGATGCCCCAGAAACGCCGCCAATCCGGCCAGTTGCGCTGCATCTTCGCCGACCGTATAGCGCGCGATCAGCACCGCCACCCCACCTTTCGCCGCATCCAGCAGCAGCGTCGCCAGCGCAGCACCCCTGTTCCCCGTCCGCAGCACATTGGTCGCGCCAATGTTACCAGACCCAATGCTGCGCAAATCCCCTAGCCCCAGCGCCCGCGTGATCACCACCCCAAACGGCACCGATCCCAACAGGTAAGCCAGCACGGCCACCAGCCCCAACAACATCGGCGAGGATGTAATCTCTGGCATCATCTACCCCTGATAAACCGCTTGGCCCGCGACATAAGTTGCCAGCACCTTACCCTCCATCCGGCAGCCGTCAAACGGCGTGTTCTTGGATTTCGAGTGCAATTTGAACCGATCCAGCAGGTAAGGCGCATAGGGATCGAACAGCACAAGATCCGCAGGCGCTCCCACCGAAAGCCGCCCCTGCGGCAGCCCCAGCCGTTTCGAGGGGTTCAACGACAAAGCCCGGAACAGGGTCGGCAAATCCAGCTGCCCCGCATGATACAGCCGCAGCGCCGCAGGCAGCAACGTCTCCAACCCCACCGCCCCCGAGGCCGCTTCCTCAAACGGCAACCGCTTTGATTCCTCATCAGCCGGAGTATGAAACGACCCGATCACGTCGATCAGCCCTTCGGCCACCGCCTGCACCATCGCCATCCGGTCTTCCTCCGACCGCAGCGGCGGGGTGAATTTGAAGAACGTCCGATAGTCGCCGACATCAATTTCATTCAGCGTCAGATGGTGGATCGACACCCCCGCCGTCACATCAAACCCATTCGCTTTGGCGCGCTCCAACGCAGGCAAACTCCGCGCCGTGGTGATCTGATCGACGTGATAGCGCACCCCGGTCATCTCAACCAACCCCAGATCGCGGTCCAAACCAATCCGCTCCGCCATCGCCGACACCCCCGGCAACCCGCGCAAACTGGCGAACTTGCCAGAGGTCGCCGCCGCCCCCGCCGACAACCCCGGCTCTTGCGGATGCCCGATCACCAAAGCCCCCAATGACCGCGCATAAGTAAACGCCCGGCTGAGCGCCTTGGTATCGCTGGAAACCTTGAACACATCGGTAAACGCCACCGCCCCCGCATCGAGCAGAAACCCGATCTCGGTCATCTCATGCCCTGCGCGCGCCTTGGTCAGCGCCGCCATATGCCGGATCCGCACCCGCGCCTCACCCGCGCGCCGGGTCACAAACTCCAACACCTCCGACGTATCGATCGAGGGCGTGGTATCCGGCCGCACCACCATCGTGGTGATGCCGCCAGCCGAGGCCGCCAACCCCGCCGAGCGGAACGATTCCTTATGCCGCTCCCCCGGTTCGCCAATCTTGACGCCGATATCCACGATCCCTGGAGCCAAACAATGCCCGCCGCAATCCACCTCCGTCGCCCCCGCAGGCGCATCGCCATCCAGAGCCACGATCACCCCGTTGTCGATGGTCAGCGAGCCGATCTCATCGGTGCCGGATTCCGGGTTGATCAGGCGGGCGTTGGTGAAGTGGAGGGTCATTAGGTTCAGTTTCCTGCAATGGTATTTGTAAATGCACCAAGGATGCCGCCGATTAATTCACCTGCTTTTGCGTATCCATTCCCACCCCCTGCGTTCTTCACCGCAGACCCAATGGTTTCACCATTGCCAAAACTCTTTCCAAGCAGCCCAAAACCATTGGAGGTCAGCACGACCCGAACTTCAACATCCGCAGGGTCGCCAAAGATTGCAGGCATTGCCGAAGTCCGAACAAGATTTTCGGCCTGTAACCAGCGGATAGCTTCAATAAAGGCAGTAATGTTCGCCTGAGAAATTTCTTCAAAGAATGCGCCAGTTGAAACTACTTCAGACATAACTCCATTCTCGGCGAAGCGCGTAATCATCTGCGCTATTAATCGTTCGCTGTCCGCTAGCTTGCTCACGCCCTCACCCCGCCATCCAAACAAACGCCACCGTGAACACCGCCAGAAACACCAGCACCCCGGTCGCCACCATCCCGCTCATCCGGGCATCCGACCATTTGCGCTTCGGCTTCTCGCTCATACCAGCACCCCCACAGCCGCCCGACCACGCTCGGCCCGCAAATTCCGTGCCAGTAAATCCATGCAGGCCATCCGCACCGCAACGCCCATCTCGACCTGATCCTGTATAACCGAACGGTTGATGTCATCCGCCAACTCGCCGTCAATCTCGACGCCGCGGTTCATCGGCCCCGGATGCATCACAATCGCATCGGGCTTGGCGAACGACAGCTTCTCGGCATCCAGCCCGTAGCGATGGTAGTATTCCCGCTCCGACGGAATAAACCCGCCGTCCATCCGCTCTTTCTGAAGCCGCAGCATCATCACCACATCCGCGCCCTCAAGCCCCTTGCGCATGTCGTCGTATAACTCGCACCCGAAATGCTCCACCCCCGCAGGCATCAGGGTGGGCGGCGCAATCAACCGCAGCCGGTTCTCCATCTTGCCCAGCAAAATCAAATTGCTGCGCGCCACGCGGGAATGCGCAATATCACCGCAAATCGCAATCGTCAGCCGCTGAATCCGCCCCTTCGCCCGCCGAATGGTCAGCGCATCCAATAGTGCCTGCGTCGGATGCTCATGCCGCCCATCGCCCGCATTCAGCACCGCGCAGTTGACCTTCGAGGCCAGCAAATTCACCGCCCCAGACGCGCCGTGCCGCACCACCAGCAAATCCGGGTGCATCGCGTTCAGCGTCATCGCGGTATCAATCAGCGTCTCGCCCTTCTTCACCGAAGACGAGCCGACCGACATATTCATCACATCCGCGCCCAGCCGCTTGCCCGCCAACTCAAAACTGGCCTGCGTCCGGGTCGAATTCTCAAAGAACATGTTGATCTGCGTCAGCCCCGCCAAAGCATCCGAAGACTTCACCGTGCGCCGGTTCAGATCGACATAGCGATCCGCCAAATCCAGAATGGTGGTGATTTCCAAGGGCGAAAGTTGCTCGATCCCAAGCAGGTGGCGGGCGCGAAAGCTCATCGGCATCTCCGTCGGCGGTTTAACGGCTTATAGGAAGCCAAGCGACCCCCGGCAAGGCTTGTTCCCCCTCGCCAACCCCAATATCCTACCGCTATGGGAATCGAGTATGACATCGCAGGCGACTGGCACGCCGCCTTGGCCGCATTGGCGTGGCAGGTCGATCTTGGCCTGACCGACATCAGCGCCGAATCCCCACTGAACCGCTACGACCTGCCCGAGCCGATCAAAGCCCCGTCGCCCGCGCCGATCATCGCAGCTCCAAAGCCAGCGCCGCCACCAGAACCCGAAGCCCCCAACCCCGAGGCCGCGATCTTCGAGGCCCGCGCTGCAGCCAGCCATTGCGAAACACTGGAAGCCCTGCGCGAGGCCCTCGCCGCCTTTGAGCATTGCGAACTCAAACGCGGCGCGCGCAATCTCGTCTTCGCAGACGGCAACCCCAAAGCCCGCGTGCTGATCCTCGGCGAAGCCCCCGGTGTCGAGGAAGACCGCGAAGGCCGCCCCTTCGTTGGTCGCGCCGGGCAGCTGCTGGATAAAATGTTCGCCGCCATCGGCCTCGCCCGCACCAGCCCAGACCCCGAAACCGCGCTCTATATCACCAACACTCTGCCATGGCGGCCCCCGCAAAACCGCGACCCGTCCCTTGATGAAATCGCCATGATGCGCCCCTTCGTCGAGCGTCACATCGCCCTGATCAACCCCGATGTCATCGTGCTGGTCGGCAATACGCCCTTGCAAACCATCCTGAACACCAAAGGCATCCTGCGCGCGCGCGGCATCTGGACAGAGGCGCTCGGCAAACCCGTGCTTCCCATGACACATCCCGCCTATCTTTTGCGCAACCCCATCGCCAAACGCGAAGCTTGGGCTGACCTGCTCTCGCTGCAAGCCAAACTGCGCAGCTAAATCCACCACGTTCGGATGAAAACGGCCCCTTAGATCATCCTCTGCGCTCAAATATCCCCGCCGGAGGCACCCGCCCTCATCCAGTACACAGCCTTCCAGAACTCACGCGCGGCATCATCCTCTACGCAAAAAGATCCCCGCCGGAGGCTTCCAACAGCCAAACCGTCACGGCGCAGGACAGCCCGCGATCTCGACCGACCCACCCGCCCCCAACACCGTCACCACCACGCCAGAGCGATTCAGCGCAAACGGTGCGCCGCTGCTCGTCACCAGATCAGCCGAAGCCGTCAACCGCCCGCCCTTGCGTGTGCTGCTGGCCTCCCCCACCCAGACGCTTGCATCTGCGGTTTCAAACACCACCGTCTCGGCTCCGCGCTGCGGCAGATCCAGCACCGCCGTCAGCCGCAGACCATCGGCGATAGGCGCAACCTCACAAGAAATTGCCCGCAGCCCCGCCGTCTTGCCGCCCACAGGCTGCGCCTTCAAAGCCGCCTTGATCGCCGGGTCAGGCCCACCTGCCCCTAACACCGCCGTAAGCTGCACCGCCGCTGGCATGCAAATCTGATTGCACACCCCCAGATCAACCCCAGCCCGCAGCTCCACCGGCTTGGACGCATCCAACGGCACCACCTCCAACGGCAGCACCACCCCGTCATGATAGCCAATCGTCTGCATGCCATTGGTGTGAAACACCACTGGGCTTGGCCAATGCACCTTGACCGATTTGACGTTCACCGAACCTGACCAGTTGAACAAGGGTGGTATCCCCGCCTCACCCGGACTGCGCCAATAGGTCTTCCAATCGGGGGCCAACTGCAACCGCAGCCCCGCCATGTGATGACCGTTCTGCATCTGCCAGCCCGGCAAAAGATCGGCCTGAAGCACCTCGTCCTGTGTGGTGGCAAGCGCTGCGGTGGCAACAGTGGCGCAAAGCGCGAAGGTCAGGGTTTTCAGCATGACCTTTCATAAGCACTGCCGCGCCTACGGGGAAATCACGATCCGGCGAGAGGCTTGTAACCAAATCCGCACTTGCCCATCTTGGGGACAGGCAAAAGGGGCGCGACTCGATGGATCTGTGCGGAAAGCTATTGGTGGCGATGCCCGGCATGGGCGATCCAAGATTTGAACATGCGGTGATCTTGGTCTGCGCCCGAAGGCGCGATGGGCTTGATCATCAACAAAACCCTGCCTGACATGACCTTTTCGGGGCTGCTCGAACATCTGAAAATCCCGCTGGGCGAGGAAGGCCGCAAGATCGCCGTGCATTTCGGTGGCCCGGTCGAACGCGGTCGTGGCTTTGTGCTGCACAGCCCCGACTATGCAGGCGGGCCTGCGACCCTGCGCATTGCAGGCGGTTATGGCATGACGGCGACGTTGGATGTGTTAGAGGCGTTGGCCCAAGGCGCTGGCCCCGACAAGGCCCTGCTCGCACTAGGATATTCCGGCTGGGGGCCGGGCCAGTTAGAGGCGGAAATCACCCGCAACGACTGGCTGACGGTCGAGCCAACCGCGGCGCTGATCTTTGCTGAAAACGATGCGCATAAATGGGCCGGCGCCCTGCGCGTCATGGGCATCGAACCGCTCAGCCTGTCTGCAACTGCGGGCCGCGCGTAACCGATTTTCGCAACGAAAATCGTGCCCGAATTCCGCTTCGGAATTCGCTTACTGCTTCGGCTTGTCGTCCCAATCCTTCATCAATATCCGATTGGCATCCCCCGAAGGATCGTCGAACTGCTTGGTCTTCATCGCCCAGATAAACGCCAGCAAGCCGACGCCCCCCAGCAGCAACGACACAGGAATCAGGATCGACAGAATTTCCAAAGCTCGCCCCTACTTCAATCGCATCGCATTCAGCGAGACGGTAATCGACGACAAAGACATCGCCAAGGCCGCCGCCAGCGGAGTTGCCGCCCCCATCAGCGCCAAAGGCACGGCGATCACATTATAGGCGGCGGAAATCCCGAAATTCTCCAGCATCCGCCGCGTCGCCTGCCGTGCGATCCGCGTCGCATCGCCAATCGGTGCCATATCCTGCCCAAGCAGCACAATATCCGAAGCGGTCCGTGCCGCATCCAACGCCGTTGCGGGCGAGATACTGACATGCGCCGCCGCCAGCGCCGCCGTGTCATTCAACCCATCGCCCACCATCAACACCCGCCGCCCTTCGGCGGTCAAAGCCCGCACCAGCGCCACTTTCTCAGCGGGCAGCGCCCCCGCCACCCAATCACTGATCCCCAGCCGCGCCGCCAATGCACCCACTGCCCCCGGCACATCGCCCGAGATCAGCTTGATCCGCATCCCCTGCGCCGTAAGCTGCGCAATCGCGGCCTCGGCCCCCGGACGCAGACTGTCGGCGAAGGCAAAAGCCTGTGTCACATCACCCACGCGCAGATAGGTCGCAGTGACCGCCAGCGCCTCGGCACCACACCAATCCGCCCGGCCCAACCGCACGGCTTGACCCTGCCAAACCCCCTCGACGCCATAGCCCGGAACCTCACGCAGATCGGAAACCGCCACCGCCGCAATCCCCTGCGACCGCACTGCCGCAGCCAACGCCTGCGCCAACGGATGCGAAGACCCCACGGCCAACCCCGCCGCCACCTGCAGTGCAGCAACAGGATACGCGCCCAAATCCATCAGTTCCGGCGCCCCCATCGTCAGCGTCCCGGTCTTGTCAAACACCACCGTATCCACCTGCGACAACCGCTCGAGTGCCGTACCATGCTTGATCAGCAATCCTTTGCGGAACAGCTTGCCCGAGGCCGCCGTCACCACCGCAGGCACCGCCAAGCCCAGCGCACAGGGGCAAGTGATGATCAGCACCGCCGCCGAGATGTTGATCTCAAACCGCAGATCGCCTCCCGTTGCCCACATCCAATAGCCAAAGGCACCAAACGACAGGATATGCACCATGGGCGAGTAAAACCGCGCCGCCCGTTCGGCCAGCGTTGTGTATTTCGTCTTCGCACTTTCCGCCACCGCCACCAGATCAGCCATCCGGTGCAGGCTGGAATCCCGCCCCGCCGCCGTCACCCGCAGCGTCAAAGGCCCGGTCAGATTGACCTCACCTGCCGCCACGACCATCCCCGGCCCCACGAACACCGGCAAGCTTTCCCCGGTCAGCAAACTGCGATCCACCTCCGACGCGCCCAACTCCACCACGCCGTCCACCGACATCCGCCCGCCCGGACGCACCCGCACCAGATCACCGACCACCACCTCGGAAATCATCCGCACAACCTCGACGCCATCGACCAACACGCAAGCCCGAGGCACCTCCAGCGCCGCCAATTCCTCAGCCGCCGACCGTGCCACCGCCCGCGTGCGATGGTCCAGATAGCGCCCCAAAAGCAGGAAAAAGCACAGCATCACCGCCGCGTCAAAATAGGCGTGATGCCCCGACTTAATCGTCTCAAACAGAGAAATCGACGATGCCAGCACCAAAGCCAGCGAGATCGGAAAATCCATCCCCAATCGCCCGACCCTGACCCCCGCCCAGGCCGAGCGGAAAAACGGCTGCCCACAGAAAATCACCGTCGGCACCGCAATCGCTGCCGAAATCCAGTGAAACATGTCGCGTGTAGCTCCTTCCGCCCCCGACCACACCGCCACCGACAACAGCATCACGTTCATCATCGAGAAGAACGCCACCCCCAGCCGCATCAGCAATTCGCGGCCCTGCCGATCCGTCTCGGTGGCGCTCAGCAACCCCGCATCCAACTCATGCGCCTCAAACCCCACGCCCGCCAGCACCGCGACCAGCGCCTCCGCCGTCACCTCCGCGCTCGCCTCCACCGAGACCCACTTCATCGTCAGGTTCACCCGTGACGATGTCACCCCCGGCAGCGCCGCCAGCGCCGTTTCCACCGTCGAGATACAGGCCGCACAATGCGCCGCAGGCAGTGACAGCATCAACCGCCCCGCGCCGCCACCTCTGCCTGCGCTTGCGCCAAAGGGGCGACCACACAGGCCGGACAAGCCGCCATCCCACCTTGCTCGAATTCGACCACGCTCATCGCCTAGCCCTTCACAAACAGGTTCAGCCGCTGCTGAAACAACACGCCATCGCGCGAATGCGCGGTGACATGCAGCATCCACTTGCCGGGATGCAATGCTTCTTTCGCCACATAAACCCCGCCCTCATAAACGAACTTCGGCGTAGAATCCTCGCGCGCCTCGGTCACGCGGCCCAGCAACACATCCAATCCCTGAACCACCACCGGCTTGCCCGCGGCATCGGTAAAGCCCAGCACCAACTCCCCCTTCGCGCCATCATAACCGGGCGTAACCGTCCAACCCAGCGCCTCCTGCGCCCGCCGATCCGCGTCAAAGGTCTGACTTGCGACGTAAGAGTTTTCCACCTCCAGCCCCGGAAACGTGCTGATCGCCTTATACGCCATTAGCAGGTTGACCGCGATGATCACGCCAAACGCGGCCACCGTGAAGGCCAGCACATGCCAACCTTTGATCTCGCGCACCCCAGCTTCGGCCATCTTATTCACCCTTCCCGTTGAACACGGTGTCATGATGCACCCGGTCGTTGCCCGGCGCGGCCTCGGTCCCCAAATCCTGGATCCAGAACCGCAGATCAGTGCGTGCAGCCTCCGCCCCCAGCGAATGTGCCGGAGCGGTGACAAACAGCCGCTGAATCTTGGTGGCATTGGCAGGCACCAAAACCTTCAACCCCGGCGCGCCGTCCAAAGTCAGTACAAACCCGGCATCCGATGTGGCGGCGAAGGTGAACCAACGGTCCTCACCATGCTTGTTGCGCAGTCGCAGATCGTAAGTGTTGCGGACCGCCCCATCCGACAGCGTGACAAACATCGGATTGCGCACCGGAGTCACGCTGACATCAATCGAAGCCCGCAGGAACATGGCCACCACCAAGGCAATACCAATCCCCGCCCACAGCACGGTATACATCACCGTCCGTGGCCGGAACACATGGCTCCAAACCGATTTCGCAGGCTGCCCCGCCCGTTCGCGCGTCTCATCTGTCAAAGCCATATAGCTGATCAGGTTCAACGGCTTGCCGATCTTCGCCATCGTATCGTTGCAGGCGTCGATGCACAGGCCGCAGGTGATGCAGGCCATCTGCTGACCGTCGCGAATATCAATCCCCATCGGGCAGACATTGACGCACGCCATACAGTCGATGCAATCGCCATTGCCCTCGACACTCGCTTTCCCCCGAGGCTCTCCCCGCCAATCGCGGTAGCCAATCGTCAGCGTATCTTCATCCACCATCGCCGCCTGAATCCGCGGCCATGGGCAGGCATAGATGCAAATCTGCTCGCGCGCGAAACCGCCGAACACAAAGGTCGTCGCCGTCAAAATCGCCATCGTGGTATAGGCGACCGGATGCGCAGTGCCGTGGATCAGGTTTTGCAGCAACGTCGGCGCATCGGTGAAATAAAACACCCAAGCGCCACCCGTCGCCAGACCGATCAACAGCCACACGCTCCATTTCACCAAGCGCTTGCGCAGCTTTTCAAGGTTCCAGTGCTGCCGCTGCAGCCGCAGCCGCGCGTTACGGTCGCCCTCAATCCAGCGCTCGACCAGAATATACAGATCAGTCCACACCGTTTGCGGGCAGGCATAGCCACACCAAACTCGCCCCGCTGCCGAAGTGAACAGGAACAACCCCAGCCCCGCCATGATCAGCAGGCCCGCGACGAAATAGAACTCATACGGCCAGATTTCGATCATGAAGAAGAAAAACCGGCGGTTGGCGATATCAATCAGCACCGCTTGGTCGGGCAGGCTTGGCCCACGATCCCAGCGCAGCCAGGGTGTGACGTAATAGATCCCCAGCATTAGCCCCAGCAGCCACCATTTCAGCGTGCGAAACGTGCCTTTGACACGGCGAGGAAAGATCGGCTCGCGGGCGGCATAAAGGCTGGGCGGTTGGGTATCGGGACTGGTCACGGAACTCTCCGCTAGGCTGGGACTACACCCTCTATGCGCCCCGTCGCATCGCCGGACCTTGACCTGAATCAATCCCGCATCCGAAATACAGCTTCAGCCTGCGACGTTTTAGCCCCGGCCAGCCCCGGCCTGCTTCAACATCCAGTCGCAAAACAACTGCAAGGATGGCCGCAAAATCCCCGGTCGCGTCACCATAAAATAGCCCTCGCGGCCATGATCTTCGTGCAACAACCGCAACCGCCCCGCCGCCAGATCCGCCTCCATAAATGCTCGGACCGAGATCGCCACCCCCTGCCCATCCCGCGCCGCATCCAACAACAAAGTGCCGGGCATCGAGGTCATCCCCGCCCCCATCGCGCGCTGAATGCCATGCTTATCCAGAAACGCCGTCGCCTCGGACGTGCCCAATTCCTGCAACCACGGCAGTTTCGCAAGGTCAGCCAGCGAAGACGCCGCCCCTTCTGGCACCAGCTTGGGCGAGGCCACCACCACCACGCCCGACCGCAGCACCAGCTTCGAGACCAGCCCGGCCCAACCGCCATTGCCGTAACGTATCCCGAGATCCGCCTCGCGCCCAATATCCCGCGCCTCGGCGGTTGGGTCGATCACCAGATCAATCCCCGGATGTTTGCTGCGAAAGTCCGCCAGACGCGGCAACAGCCAACCGCCCGCGAAGGTCGAGGTCGTGGTGATCCGCAACACCCGCGCCGCATCCGCCCCGGTCAGGTCTTCAATCGTGCTGGCAATCGCGGCAAAGCTGCCCTGTAGCGTCTCCGCCAACCTGCGCCCCTCGGCGGTCAGCCCCAACCGCCGCCCACCGCGTTCAACCAAAGCCAGGCCCAGATGCGCCTCCAGCGCCCTGATCTGCTGGCTGATCGCGGCATGCGTGACGCCAATCCGCGCCCCGGCCTCCTCCAGCCCACCCGCCTGCGCAAACGCCGAAAACGCCCGCAGCGCCGATAAGGGGGGCATGTGTCGCCAATCCGTCATGAAAGCCTGCCTTACATGGAAACATTGTTCCTGCGTGGAATCACAAGCCAATTTGCGCGATATTCACAGCATCAAGCAACCCCACGAGGCCCACCATGTTAGGAATTCTTGCAGCCGCCTTTGGCGTCGCCACCCGCACCGATCACCCCAGCGCACCACAAATCGACCACCGCACCAGCCGCGAAAAGCTGGTGGCACAGCGCCGCTGGGACGATGAGTATTTCTGGCAAGGCCGCAGCGGCACCCCCGGCGACGGACAGGGCCGCTGAATGCCCCGCACAAAATAAAACCGCCCCCGGCGTGAACCGAGGGCGGTTTTGCAAGACAGCCGCAGACCCTATTCGCCGCCGCCCAGACTGTGAACATAAACAGCCACCGCCCGGATTTCATCCTCAGACAGCTTGCCCGTCCAAGCCGGCATCACGCCATACCGGGCCTTCGCTACGGTTTCCGTCAGCGTCGCCGCATCACCACCATAAAGCCAGATCGCATCCGTCAGGTTCGGCGCCCCAAAGTCACGCATCCCCTTGCCATCCTCGCCATGGCACGACACGCAGTTTTCCGCGAACACCGTGGCCCCTGCTGTCGCCAACGCCGCGTCATGATCCTGACCCGAGATTTGCAGCACATATTGCACCACTTGCTCGATCTGCGGCTTCTCCAGAATCCCATCCACCCCAAACGCGGGCATCTGCGACAGCCGGGCATCCTCATCCGTGGTGTTGCGAATGCCATGCGTCACCGTGGTGTGAATCGCCTCCATATTGCCGCCCCACAGCCAATCGTTGTCGAGCAGGTTCGGATAGCCCTTGCCCTGCACCCCGGCAGCCCCCGAACCATGACACTGCGCGCAGTTGTTCTTGAACACCGAGGCCCCGGCAGACACCGCAAAGGTCTTCAGCTCGTCGTTCCCCGGAATACTGCTGAGATCAGCCGCCACCAACTTGGCCTTGACCCCCGCATTGGCATCGTCAAACCGCTTGATATCGGCCTCAACATCCGCCCGCTGGTTCGACCCAATCACCCCCTGCGTATGCCCCGTAATCAACGGCCACGCCGGATAGGCAATCGTGTAACCGATCCCCCAGATGATCGTCAGATACAGCACCCACAGCCACCAGCGCGGCATCGGATTGTCATATTCCTGAATCCCGTCCCAGACATGGCCCGTTGTCGGCACATCCTTCGGGGCTTGCTTCACGCGGCTAGCGCACATGGTTTACGCCTCCTCGGTTTGCGGCACGTCCGCAGGTTTCTGATCATGGCGGAAGATCGAATTCGCGATATCGTCATGGGTCTTGCGAGAGCCGGGCCGCCAAGCCCAGACAAACACCCCCAGAAAGAACACCGTCAGGAACAGCAGCACCCAACTGTCAGCGAATTCGCGCAACAGACTATAAAGTTCCATGATGCCCCCCTAGCGTTTCGGGTCAGGAATGAAGGTCGAGAAATCGACCATCGTGCCCAACACCTGCAAATAGGCCACCAGCGCATCCATCTCGGTCAACGCAGGCTGACCATCGAAATTCGCCACCGTCAGTTTGCCATACCGCGCCTCAATCCCCGAAGTATCGGCGTTCGGATCAGCCTGCGCCGCGAAATCGGCCTTGGCATTGGCCATATCCTCATCGGTATAGGGCACGCCCACCATCCGATGCGTCGCCATGATATCACCGATATATTTGCCGTCGATTTCGGCATCCATCAGGAAGCTGTACTTCGGCATCACCGATTCCGGCACCACCGCTTGCGGGTCAATCAGGTGATCGACATGCCAAGCGTCGGAGTATTTGCCGCCCACGCGCGCCAAATCCGGCCCGGTACGCTTGGACCCCCACTGAAACGGATGATCATACATCGACTCGGCAGCCAGCGAATAATGGCCATAGCGTTCCACCTCGTCCCGCATCGGGCGGATCATCTGGCTGTGGCAGTTGTAGCAGCCCTCGCGGATGTAGATATCCCGCCCCGCGAGTTCTAAGGGCGTGTAGGGGCGCACACCTTCCACCTTTTCAATGGTGTTCTGCAAGTAGAACAGCGGCGCGATTTCCACGATCCCGCCAATGGTCACCACCAACAGGCTGAGAACCATCAGCAGGGTCGCATGGGTTTCGATCGCCTTATGTTTATCAAGAAAAGCCATATCCATGCCCTCTGGTTATTCAGCAGGAACGGCGTTGTTCGCGTTGATCACTGCCCTTGCAGGCTGTGCGCGCACCGTCATCCACAGGTTAAAGGCCATGATCAGCGCCCCGGTCAGGAACATCCCCCCGCCCAAGCCGCGCACCACATACATCGGGAATTTCGCGGCCACCGTGTCGGCAAAGGCGTTCACCAAGAAACCATTGGCATCCACTTCGCGCCACATCAGGCCTTCCATGATCCCGGTGACCCACATCGAGGAAGCGTAAAGCACGATCCCAATCGTCGCCAACCAGAAGTGCCAAGACACCAGCTTCAGGCTGTAAAGCCCGTCACGGTTCCACAAACGCGGCGTCAGGAAGTACAAAGCCCCAAAGGTGATCATGCCGTTCCAGCCCAAAGCGCCGGAATGAACATGGCCGATTGTCCAGTCGGTGTAATGGCTTAGAGAGTTCACCGCCTTGATCGACATCATCGGGCCTTCAAAGGTCGACATGCCGTAGAAGCCAATCGACACCACCATCATCCGAATGATCGGATCGGTGCGCAGCTTGTCCCAAGCACCGGACAGCGTCATCAGCCCGTTGATCATGCCGCCCCACGACGGCATCCACAGGATGATCGAGAACACCATGCCCAGCGTCCCCGCCCATTCCGGCAAAGCGGTGTAGTGCAGGTGGTGCGGGCCAGCCCAGATATAAAGGAAGATCAGCGCCCAAAAGTGGATGATCGACAGCTTATAGCTGTAGACCGGGCGCTCGGCTTGCTTGGGCACGAAGTAATACATCAGGCCCAGGAAACCTGCCGTCAGGAAGAAGCCCACCGCGTTGTGACCATACCACCATTGCGTCATCGCATCCTGCACGCCCGAGAACACCGGGACCGATTGCGAAGACAGGATCGAAACCGGGATCGCCATGTTGTTAACCAGATGCAGCATCGCGACTGTGATGATCATCGACAGCAAGAACCAGTTGGCAACATAAATATGCGGCTCGCGGCGCTTCCAGAGCGTCCCCATGAACACCAACAGGAAAGCCACCCAAACCACGGTGATCCAAATGTCGATATACCAAACCGTCTCAGCGTATTCCTTGCCCTGCGTGCCCCCGATGACATACGAGGTCGCCGCCAGCACGATCATCAGCTGCCAACCCCAGAACACGAACCAACCCAGATTGCCGCCCCACAGCCGGGTGCCGCTGGTGCGCTGCACGATGTAGAACGCGCTCATAATCAGCGCGTTACCGCCAAAAGCAAAGATCACCGCAGAGGTGTGCAGCGGACGCAGACGGCCAAAGTTCAGCGACGGAAACGCCAGCTGAAACGCAATCACCACGCCAACCAGAAACCCCACCACGCCCCAGAAGGTCGTCGCAATCACCCCGGCGCGCACCACGCCGTCCATATATTCGTTTGCCGGATGTAGCCGCACCTCGCCCACATGCCGGATCTCCCACAGAAAGGTGAGAGAAGCGGCCAGCATGACGACGATTGCGTTCACCATATACGGCAGATCATGCGCGAAATTGGCCGCGATCGCGGCCAGCACCGCGACCGTGCCAAGCACGATCAATTTAACGTAATCCCACATTTTGCGTCCCTTCGACTTTGGTCCGGTCCGCAGCTTTATCCTGCTCTCAGAGCCCGACTCAGACCACGGCCAACGCTTTTGACTGCATCGCTTCTGGCAGTCCGGGCCGGGTCTGGCCTTAATCCATATCAACAAACCCCCATGTTAAGTTGATCGAGGTCAAGGCGGTGCACTGTGCCGCAAGGCATAGTTGCACCATGACACCACCCCAAAGGGAGACCGTGTGATGGACTACAAAACGATTCTGACCGTGCTGAGCAATCCCGCCGATGCCAAACTGGCGATCAGCGCCGCAGCAAGGCTCGCCCGCGCGCAGGATGCCCATCTTGACGTGCTGGTACTGGGCGTCGATCGCACCCAAATGGGCTATTCCTACATCGGCACCGGGGCTGTCCTGATGCAAGTCGGCATCGACCGCGCTGAGGTCGACGCCAAAGCGCTGGAGCTAGAGGCCCGCGCCGCCCTTGCCTCCGAAGGCCCCGATCTGCGCTTCGGATTGGAAACCGTGATCACCCAGCTTGGCGCGCTGACCGATCTCGTCTCCAGCCGCGCCCGCTTCGCCGATTTGGTGGTGCAACCGCGCCCCTACGGCCCCGGTGCCACCTCCGACGCAGAAGCCGTCGTCGAGGCCGCTTTGTTTGACGGCAAAGCCCCGGTTCTGGTGCTACCCGCCACGGGCCTCGGCCAATACACCCAGCCCAAACGCATCGTGCTGGCTTGGAACCAAAGCAGCGAGGCCATGGTCGCCGCCCGCCGCGCTTTGCCCTTCCTGAAATGCGCAGACAGCGTCAACATCACCGTGATCGACCCCCCAACGCAAGGCGAAGAACGCTCTGATCCGGGTGGTATGCTCTGCCAACTGCTGACCCGCCACGGCGTCCATGCCGAGGTTTCCGTCCTCGCCCGCACCCTGCCGCAAACCTGCGACGTGCTGACCCGTCACGCCATCGATCAAAACGCCGATCTGCTGGTGATGGGGGCTTACGGCCATTCCCGGCTGCGCGAGGCGATCTTGGGCGGCACCACCCGCTACATGCTGGAACGCGCCGAAATCCCGGTGCTGATGGCGCATTAGCACAAACAAAAACCCCGGCCACTCAGGGCCGGGGTTTTCATCACCTCAAGATCAACGACGGATATCGTCGTCCTCATCCTCATCGTCATCATCGCCATGCGGCAGGTTGAAGAAGCTGTCTGCATCCGAGAAATCGGCAGGCTTTTCTTCCTGCTCCTCACGGGTGAACTGCGCCAGACCGGACGGCATCTTGGCTTCAGTATCCATGCCCAACGATTGCTCGGTCGACACCAGCTTGCGCCGCTCGTCATCCGTCATCACCGAGCCTTCAGCCGCCTTCTTACGCACCGCCGCTTGCACCGCCGTATCCAGCTCCGACTGCTTGCACAGCCCCAAAGCCACAGGATCAATCGCGGTGATGTTGTTGATGTTCCAATGCGTCCGCTCACGGATCGCCGCAATCGTCGGCTTGGTGGTGCCAACCAGCTTGCCAATCGCGCCATCCGACAGTTCCGGGTGGAACTTCACCAGCCACAGGATCGAGGCCGGACGGTCCTGACGCTTCGACAACGGCGTATAGCGCGGCCCACGCCGTTTTTCCTCGCCCACAGCCGAGGCATTGAACTTCAGCTTCAACTTATACAGCGGGTCCTTCTGGCCCCGCTCAATCTCAATCGCATCCAACTGGTTGTTGCCAACCGGATCGAACCCCTTCACCCCGGTCGCCACATCGCCATCGGCAATGCCCTGCACTTCCAATTCATGCATCCCGCAGAACTCTGCCACTTGGCGGAAGGTCAGCGTGGTGTTGTCCACCAGCCAAACGGCGGTCGCTTTGGACATCAAAGGCTTCGACATCGGAAATCTCCTCAGCGTTTGCCCACGCAAACAGGCGGGCCTTTACAAATCTTCCCCGAGCCGGGAAAACGGCTGCGACCGAGGCCGCGAAGTTTTCGTTTTCAGGGAAATCTTGGCCCATATACTGCGGTTTTTGACAAAGGGAAAGTGGTAATGCGTCAACTGGCCTTGGTGATCGCGGCGATTTGTTTCGGCTCGATTGTTCTAAACAGCCCCGCGCAGGCCCAAGGCGAAAAGGCCGGCGATTTCGACTATTACGTCATGTCCCTAGGCTGGTCATCGAACTGGTGCGCCCTCACAGGCGACGACCGGGGCGACCCGCAATGCGACAAAGGCCGTGGCCTGACATGGACCCTGCACGGCCTCTGGCCGCAATACGAATCCGGCTACCCCTCCGACTGCCGCACTGTGCAAAACGACCCCAACCGCAGCGATTCCGCGCAAATGGCCGACATCATGGGCGGCGCGGGCCTCGCGTTCTACGAATGGAAAAAGCACGGTCGCTGCTCCGGCCTCACCGCCAAATCCTACTACACCACCATGCGCAAAGCCTACAAATCCGTGGTGATCCCACCGATCTTCGCCAAAATCACCAAAGACCTGCACGTCCCCGCCTCTGTGATCGAAGACGCCTTCGTTGAATCCAACCCCCAAATCGCCCGCGATCAAATGACCGTCACCTGCAGCCAAGGCATGATCCAAGAACTGCGCATCTGCCTGACGAAAGACCTGCAGCCGAGGCGATGCGGCACCGATACGATCAAGGATTGCACGTTAAAGGACGCGGGGCTGGAGGCAGTGCGGTAGGGCGGGGTTCACCCCGCCACTATTCGCAGGAATCTACAGCGTAGGATGGGTGCAACCCACCGTCGGCCAAGCAAACTACGGCAGCGCGACTCCGGCTTCACCCGCAAGCCTAGCGGCATCCATCGCGTTTAGACCGTCATTTATATAGGTACATAAAGCTAAGTCGCCGTCTTTTCGTGACATGCACTTGGAAATATTGGGCTGCGCATTCACATCTCGCAGAGCCGCAAGTTCCTTCGGGTAGCGGCGCACCGCAAACCCATTGCCTTTGATCTGCTTAGGAAGAATCGCCACCACGCTCGCCGTAAATTGCCGAAGCTCTTTAGACATATCCGCAAGGCACTTTGCTGGATCTGGCTGGACGGTACATAGAAGCATACCGGTCTCGAAGCATTTCGTACTCACGCTTGCTGAATACTCAACGGAAAGGCCTTGCGCGGCACGCAGGCAAGCGATGAGGCTCTGGGGCGGCGTTTTGATCTCTGCTTGTGCGACCTGCACGCTAAACGCACTCAGAAATGCGGCGATACACCCGGTCCGAACCCACATAAGCTACCTCATACATCCAAAAAGATCGCCCTACTCACCTCAATATGACGACCCCGCGCATCACTTCTTGGCCTTCTCCGCCGCCGCAGCCTTCATCCGTGCCACCAGTTCTTCCTTGCTGGCCTTGCCGCCCGTCGCCGATTTCTCCGCGCCAAGGCCCTTACCAACCCGGTGTTTTGGCACGTTCTTGTCGCCCTTGGGATTGCCCGATTTGCCGTAATCCATCGTAAAGCCTCATATCCAACAGTGTTGCCTTAGGTCATGCCCGAATCCACCGCCTCCCGCAACCCACAGCGAAAAGCTTAACAAATCCTTAAAACAACCACTTCATCCTATTGATTATCAAAGGAAAATTTTGGTCCCGAGTTGGGACCGCCCTAAATCAGCCCCTCACCCGCAAACAAATCCGCCAAATTCGCCTCAGGCCGCGCCCCAAAATGCCCGATCACCTCCGCCGCCGCCACGCAGCCCATCCGCCCCGCAACTTCCAAGGACCGCCCCGTCGCGATCCCATACAAGAACCCCGCCGCGAACTGATCCCCCGCCCCGGTCGCATCCACCGGCACCACTCGACGCACCGGAACCACGGCCCGCTCCTCGCCACGAATGACGATCACCTCATCCCCCGACCGCGTGCAAACCACCAGCCCGGCATCGCCCGCCGCCTGTTTCAAAGCGCCGTCCAGATCGGTCTGATACAGGCTCGACCATTCATGTTCATTCCCGATCACATAATCCAGATCCTTGACCAACCGCCGGAACTCCCCCCGGTGCCGGTCCACACAGAACGGGTCCGACAGCGCGATCCCCGCCTGCCCGCCCTTCGCATGGCACAACTCCACCGCCCGCTCGAACGCCTGCTTCCCCTTCGGCTTGTCATAGAGGTAGCCCTCCAGAAACAATATCTCGGCACTCCCCGCCACGCTTTCCGCCACATCCTCCGGCCCCAGTTCCGACGATATCCCAAGGTAGGTATTCATCGACCTCTCCCCATCCGGGGCCACAAAGATCATCGACCGCGATGTCGGCAACTCCCCCCCCGGCACCGGCGGGTTGACGAAATCGGTCCCCTCCTCCGCCATCGTGCGGGCGTAGAATTTGCCCAGCGCATCATCATGCACCCGCCCGATGAACGCCGTCGTCAGCCCAAGG
>JAYTVN010000035.1:0-147175 GCA_043743975.1 Cypionkella sp. | reverse complement strand
CGCGCTGACCTGACCCAAAGTCCAAGGCGTATCGCCATGACGCTGGCAGGGCCCGCGCCGCAGGATGAAACGCGACGTCGCAAGCAGGAAAGCCCGACCGTGACAGATATTGCTCAGTTGTTTCAGGATCAGTTGGCGCAGGCGCAGATCTGGCAGGCGTCGATTCAGCGCATGCTGGATTTGGCGGCGGCGGCGGTGTTTGCGGTAACGGGCGCGCTGGTCGCGTCGCGCAAACAGATGGATATCGTGGGATTTCTGTGGCTTGGCGTGGTGACAGGGGTGGGCGGCGGCACCTTGCGCGATCTTCTGCTGGGTGTTCCGGTGTTCTGGGTGATTGATCCGACCCCGGTTGCGGTCTGTCTGGCGGTGGCGGCGCTGGTGCATTTTGGCGCGCATCTGCTGGGCTCGCACTACCGGGTGGTGCTGTATCTCGATGCGTTCGGCATGGCACTGGTCACGATTGCGGGCACCAGCAAGGGGCTGGATGCCGGAGCGGGGCCGCTGGTGGCGGTGGCGATGGGGGTGATCACGGCGGCGTTCGGCGGCATTGTGCGCGATTTGCTGGGACAAGAGCCGTCTATCCTGCTGCGGCGGGAAATCTATGTCTCGGCCTCGGCGGTGGGGGCTGTGCTGTTCGTTGGGCTGGTGGCGCTTGGGTTTGCGCGCGATCTGGCGATGGCGGTGGGGCTAACCACGGCTTGCCTGATCCGGGTGCTGGCCATCCGCTTTGACTGGGCGCTGCCGGTGTTTCGCCCACGCCCCGAGCGGCCACCGCTTTGATATCTGTCAGGATTTTTGGGAATTCCTTGGAGGCGGGTATCGGAATCGAACCGATCTACATGGATTTGCAATCCAGCGCATAGCCTGCCTGCCCACCCGCCTCAAGGTTCGGCTGAAATAGGGGAAATGGGCGGGGGGTGCAAGGGGGATTGTGGGCTTGGCTTGCAGTTTGCGGGGGAGGGGTTATATATCCCGATAGAAACAGTCAGAGAAAGCCCTGCGATGCAGCTTGTTGGAACATTTGCCACCCCGAACGCCTCGAAATACCTGCAACAGTTGTGCAAGCATTTCGCCCATAAGATTGAGGTCAGTTTTGATGAGGTGTCGGGGCGGATCCCGTTCACTTTGGGCGTGGCTGAGGTGAGTGCCACGGCGGAGGCTTTGCAGGTGCGGTTTGCCGATGTGGCCGATGACAAACGGGCGGATGCGAAATCGGTGATTGATAAGCATCTGGAGCGGTTTGCGTTTCGGGAAGGCTTTAGCGCGATGAATTGGCAGGACTAGCGCCGCAAGTTTGGGCCGGAAAACCAAAAAGGCCGCTCGGGTGAGCGGCCTTTTGATACTGGAGCGGGCGATGAGATTCGAACTCACGACCCTAACCTTGGCAAGGTTATGCTCTACCCCTGAGCTACGCCCGCACTCCGTGACGCGGTATTTAGCGAGGTGTCGGGGGCTGCGCAAGGGCTAATTCAGCGGAATTTCCATTCCGTTTTGCCAGACGGTTTGCAGCGCCCAGTTTGGCGTGAACTGCACCAGATCGGCGGGTTGACCGGGGCGGAGTGTGCCTGCGGTGCTACGGATCAGGGCGGCGGGGATGCGGCTGGCCATGGCCAGCGCGCGGGTGGGGGGCTGGCCAAGCTGGGTGATCAGGAAGGCGATGGCTTGCGGCAGGCTGAGATCGGCGCCGGCGAGGGTGCCGTCGACGAGCAGCAGGCGACCGTTTTGGCGCAGGATTTTGCGGGTGCCCAAGGTGAATTCGCTAAGGCTGGTGCCTGCGACGGCCATGGCGTCGGAGACGAGGAATAGGCCTTGCGGGCGGGCGGCGAGGGCTGTGCGCAGGGTGGCGGGGTGGACATGCAGGCCGTCGGCGATGATGCTCGCGTGCAGGGTGCCGGAGAGGACCGCGCCGACCAGACCGGGTTCGCGGTTGCCGAGTTGCGACATGGCGTTGAACAGATGGGTGACGCAAGCTGCTCCGGCTTGGGTGGCGGCGATGGCTTCGGCGTAGGTGGCTTCGGTGTGGCCGAGGGAGACGATGGCCCCGGCTTGGGTCAGTTTTGTGATTTGGTTTGACGTGGCAGAGGCGGGGGCGAGGGTCAGCATCAGTGCGGGCAGTTGCGCGGCTGCGGCGCAGAGTTCGGCGAGATCGGCCTCGGTCATCGGGCGGATCAGCGCGGGGTCGTGCGCGCCTTGGCGTCTGGGATCAAGGTGGGGGCCTTCGAGGTGGAGGCCGAGGAAGCCGGGGGTTTTGGCCTTTGCGGCGGCGATGCCGGCTTTGATCACGGCGGTGGTGGCGGTGGGGGTGTCGGTGATCAGGGTGGGCAGGATGCCCGTCGCGCCAAGGCGGGCATGGGCGTCGCAGATGGTGGCGATGCGTTCGGGGGTGGCATGGCCGTCGAGCATGATCCCCGCGCCGCCGTTGACTTGCAGATCAATCAGGCCGGGGGCGATTGTGCCTTGAAGGTCTTGGCGGGGGCCGTCGGGGGCTTGGTTGATGGGCAATAGGGCGGTGATCTGACCCGCTTCGATCACCACGGCATGACCTTTCAGCATTTCGGTGCCGTCAAAGATCTGCGGGGCGGTGAGGATCAGCCGGGTCATAGCGTTTGCGTCACTTTGCGCAGGTGGGGTGGGGTGTCGGGATCGAAACCGCGACGGCGGGCGAGGTGTTCGACAAAGTGGTAAAAGCTGACGCCGGTGACAAGGGGGGCTATGAGCGGGTGCAGGTTTTGGACGGCGGGCAGGGTGGTGCAGCCTTGGGCCTGCGCGCCGGTGATGAAGACATCGGCGCCTTGGGCGGCGAGACGCTCGGCTGTGGCGGTGATTTGGGCTAGGGCGGCGTCTTCGACCGCGAGGGCCAAGACGGGGAAGCGTTCTTGCACGATGGCAGAGGGGCCGTGCAGAACCTCGGCGGCGGAATAGCCCTCGGCGTGCAACCCGCAGGTTTCTTTGAATTTGAGCGCCACTTCAGCGGCGATGGCGAAGCCGGGGCCTCGGCCTAAGACGAAGGCCTGTTGCGCGCGGGAGAGGCGGTTGGAGAGGGCGGACCAGTCTTGTTTCAGCGCCTCGGCGAAGGCGCGGGGCAAATCAGCAACGGCTGTGCGCAGGGCGGCGTCGTTTTGCCATTCGGCCAGCAGGGCAAGGCCCGCGACCACGGAGCTGACGAAGGTTTTGGTGGCGGCGACGCTTTTCTCCTCACCTGCGGCGAGGGGCAGGCAATGGGCTGCGGCTTGCGCCATCGGGGCGTCGGCGAAGTTGGTGATGGCGATGGTTAAAGCCCCGCCTGCGCGGGCGGCCTCGGTCATCGCCACGATGTCGGGGCTTTTGCCGGATTGCGAAATGCCGATGCAGGCGGCGTTACTCAGATGCAGCGGGCGGCCGTAAATTGAGGCGATGGAGGGGCCGACCGAGGCGACCGGGATGCCTGCGAGCAGTTCCACCGCGTATTTCAGGTAGGTGGCGGCGTGGTCTGATGAGCCGCGCGCGACGGTGACGATCAAGCCGGGGTTGGCCGCGCGCATCGCTGCTGCTGCGGCTTGGATCTGGGGGGCGGATTGGCTTAGGAAGCGCTGGGTGGCTTCGGGGATTTCGGCCACTTCGCGGGCCATGTGGGTTTCTAGGTTGGTCATGCGCTTGGTCCTTCGTCTTCGGGGCCGATCTGAAGTTCGGCTGCAAAATCATAGGCATCGCCGCGATAGATCGAGCGGGTGAATTCCACTACGGCTCCGCTTGCAAGGTAGGAAATCCGCTCGATCCGCAGACAGGCAGCGCCTAGGGCGACGTGCAGCAGATCGGCATCGCGCTTGCCTAAGTTGGCGGCGGAAATGCGTTGCACGGCACGCACGGGTCGGTGGCCGCGCGCGGTGAGGGTGGCGTAGAGCGAGCGTTCAACCGAGGCCGGATCGGGCAGGATTGTGGTGGCAAGCGAGGCGCGTTCGATCGCCATCGGCTGACCGTCGATGGTGCGCACACGCTCCAGCCGCGCGACGCGATCTTGGGCGGCGAGGCCGAGCGCCATGACTTCTTCCGGCGTGGGCAGGAACAGGCCGCGTTCCAGCCAGCGGGATTCAGAGGTCAGGCCACGGCGGGCCATGTCCTCGGTGAACGAGGTCAGGCGGGATAGCGATTGCTGCACGCGGGATTGGCGGGGGGCGATATAGCTGCCAGAGCCTTGTTTTTGCACCACAATGCCCTTGTCGACCAGATCGGCAATCGCCTTGCGGACGGTGACGCGGGAGGTGTCGGTGAGGGCTGCGATCTCGCGTTCTGGCGGCAACAGGGTGTCGGGGGCGAGAAAACCGCTTTCGATGCCGCTTTCGAGACGCTTGCGCAGTTGCACATAGAGCGGGCCTGCGGCGGGGTTCAGCCAATGCGCGGGCTTCAGGAATTCGGTGACGCTCATGGCCGTGCCTTTGCGTGACGGGCGGCGAGGGCCAACGCGCCGTCAAGGGCGGTGCCTTGGGCGGTGACGGTGGGCAGGTTCAGCCAGCGGGCATAGGCGGGGCCGAGGCCGCCGGTGAGGCAGAGGGCTTCCGCTGGGGTCCAGCCGACAACGTCGAGCGCGCGGCGGATATAGGCAGCACCTTCCTGCATCAGCCGCGCGCCCAAGCGGTCGCCCGCTTCGGCGGCGGTGACGACATCGCGGGCGAGGCGGGCGTAGTCGGAGGGCTGCGAGTTCAGCGAGAACAGCACGATTTGGCCGGGATCATCGCCATGTTCGCGCAGGATGGCGCGGCTGAGGTCGGTGTGGGGGGCGAAGCCATCGATGGCCAGCATGACTTCTTCCAGACAGCGGCGCAGCAACCACGCGCCGGAGGATTGATCGCCGATGTAAAAGCCCCAGCCGCCGACGCCGTGGATTTTGCCCGCGACTTGCCTGCCGATGAACGATCCGGTGCCGATGGCGGCGAGGGCTCCGTCGGCTTCACCCAAAGCGCCTGCGATGGTGGTGGGGCGGTCGTCGGTGACGGTGGCGTGGGCGAAGGGCAAATGCGCCGCGACGCGGGTAGCGATGGCGGGGCTCATCACGCCCGCGAGGCCAAGATGCGCGGTGGCGGTGGCGAGGTCGGCCATGGAGAGGTTCGCACGCGCGGCCAGTTGTGCGAGAGCGGCGTTGATGGTGGCCAGCGCCGCATCAAAATCGGTGGAGACATTGGCGGGGCCCAAGACCACGTCATAGCGGGCGTTTGGGCCGGCCAGAAGGGTGGCGCGGCAAGAGGTGCCGCCGCCGTCGATGCCGATCAGCAGGGGGCTGATCAAAGGGGGTTCTGAATGTGCCATGTAGACACCATTGCGATACCTTTGGAAAATTACAACGGTTTTATTTTGTGAAATCGGTTAAAAATCCGAAAAAATCGCAAAATATGCGGTTTTTAAAAATTTTGTTGGACAAGAGGTATTGGATAGGTATCTCATGGGCCAATCAAGGGAGATTCGGATGACGCTGCCGCAAACCGAACATCTGCATCCTGCCGCGCTCGGCTTGGATACGCTACCGGACGCGCAGGTGCTGGAGCATTTGTTGGCGGCGCAAGGGGCGGCGTTGCAGGTGGTGGCGCAGGCTTTGCCGCAGATTGCGGCGGGTGCTGCGCTGATGGCAGAGGCTTTGCGGGGCGCGGGGCGGCTGGTTTATGCGGGTGCGGGGTCTTCGGCGCTGATGGCGGTTTCGGATGGGCTGGAGCTGGGCGGGACGTTTGGCGTCGCGGCGGACCGGGTGCTGTTGCTGATGGCGGGCGGGCTGCCTGTCGATGCGCGGATGCCGGGCGATACCGAGGATGATGCGGGCGAGGGCGTGCGGGCGGCGGCTGCCTTGCGGGCGGGGGATGTGGTGATCGCGGTCGCGGCCTCGGGGCGGACGCCCTATGCTTTGGCGGTAGCTAAGGCGGCGCGGGCGCGGGGCGCCAAGGTGATCGGGATTGCCAATGTGGCGGCGGCTGCGCTGTTTGACCATGCCGATGTGGCGATTTGTTTGGCCACTCCGCCAGAGGTGATTGCGGGCTCGACCCGGATGGGGGCGGGCACGGCGCAGAAAGTGGCGTTGAATATGATGTCGACGCTGATGGGTATCAAGCTGGGTCAGGTGCATGATGGCATGATGGTCGGGCTGGTGGCGGATAACGAAAAGCTGCGCGCGCGGGCGGCCACGATGGTGGCGCGGATTGCGGCAGTGGATGAACTGCTGGCGGCGCAGGCCTTGGTGCTTGGCGGCGGCGCGGTGAAACCAGCGGTGTTGATTGCATTGGGGCAGGTTCCAGAGGCGGCGCTGGGCTTGTTGAGCGAGACAAACGGAAATCTGCGCGCGGCGATCGCGCGCAGCATAAAAAACGGCAGCGAAAGCCGGTGATTTTAACCAACAAAGGGAGATTCCCATGACCAAGACCAAACTGATCGGCGCTTTGCTTGCCAGCACTTTGCCGGCTTCGGCGGCCTATGCCGAGGACGTGACGCTGACCATCGAATCCTGGCGCAATGACGATGTGCTGATCTGGCAGGACACGATTATTCCGGCGTTTGAGGCGGCCAATCCGGGCATCAAGGTGGTGTTCGCGCCGACCGCCCCGGCAGAGTATAACGCGGTTTTGAACTCGAAGCTGGATGCGGGTTCGGCGGGTGATCTGGTGACCTGCCGCCCGTTTGATGCCTCGCTGGAGCTTTATAAGAAGGGCAATCTGGCCGATTTGACCGGGCTGGCCGCGATGGCGAATTTCTCGCCGGTGGCGAAATCGGCGTGGCAGACCGATGATGGCGCGGCGACGTTTTGCGTGCCAATGGCCTCGGTGATCCACGGCTTTATCTACAACAAAGACGCGTTTGATGCGCTGGGATCGCAGTGCCGACGACGCGCGACGAGTTCTTTGCGGCGCTGGATAAGATCAAGGCCGATGGCACTTATATCCCGATGGCGATGGGCACCAACGACCAGTGGGAAGCCGCCACGATGGGCTATAACAACATCGGGCCGAACTATTGGAAGGGCGAGGAAGGCCGTCTGGCGCTGATCGCGGGCACGCAGAAGCTGACCAATGCGGATTGGGTGGCACCGTTCACCGAACTGGCGCGCTGGAAGGATTATCTCGGCGACGGCTTTGAAGCGCAGACCTATCCTGACAGCCAGAACCTGTTCACGCTGGGCCGCGCTGCGATCTATCCGGCCGGGTCGTGGGAAATCTCGGGCTTCAACAAACAAGCGGGCTTCAAGATGGGGGCGTTCCCGCCTCCGGTGCAAGCGGCGGGCGACACCTGCTATATCTCGGATCACACCGATATCGCGCTGGGGATGAAGGCGAAATCGGCGCATCCTGAGGAGACCAAGAAGTTCCTCGAATGGGTCGGCTCGCCCGAATTTGCAACGATGTATGCCAACGCGCTGCCGGGCTTTTTCAGCCTGAATTCGACCCCGGTTGCGATGGAAGATCCGCTGGCGCAAGAGTTCGTCTCATGGCGCAGCAAGTGCCAATCGTCGATCCGCTCGACCTATCAGATCCTGTCGCGCGGCACGCCGAACCTTGAGAACGAGACGTGGAACGCCTCGGCCAATGTGATCAAGGGCACCGAGACGCCGGAAGCTGCTGCGGCCCGTCTGCAAGAGGGTTTGGCGAGCTGGTACGCGCCGCAAAAGGCCAAGTGAGGCTTTGCTGACAACGCCGGGGGGCTATTTGCGCCCCCCGGACCCCTGCTTGGCGCATTTTCTGCGAACCAAAGGCTGAACGCATGTCCGACCGCAAACCCTTCCGCTGGCATATTCTGGTGTTTCTGGCCCCCGCCGTGCTGGTTTACACCGCCATCATGATCATCCCGCTGTTCGCCACGCTGAACCTGTCCCTGTTCACCAAGGTGGACCGGGTGTCGCAGTTCAATGGCTTGGGGAATTTCCGCACCTTGTTCGGTGATCCGCGTTGGTCGGCGAGTTTCTGGAATGCGTTGGGCAACAACACTTGGTTTTTCATCGTGCATATGTTGGTGCAGAACCCGATCGGGATTTTGCTGGCGGCGATCCTTTCCAACCCGCGGCTGCGGGGGGCTGCGTTTTACCGCACCGCGATCTTCATTCCGACCATTCTGAGCTTTGTGGTGGTGGGCTTTGTGTGGAAGCTGATGCTGTCGCCGATCTGGGGGGTGGCACCCGATTTGCTGAACGCGGTCGGGCTGAAATCCTGGTTCGCGCCGTGGCTCGGCAAAGAGGCCTATGCGCTGACCACGCTGGCGCTGATCTCGGTCTGGCAGTTTGTCGGTATCCCGATGATGCTGATCTATGCGGCGCTTTTGAGCATCCCGGAGGAGGTGATTGAGGCGTCCGAGATGGACGGTATCACCGGGGCCTCGCAGTTCTGGAAGATCAAGTTGCCGCTGATCCTGCCGAGCATCGGGATTATCTCGATCCTGACTTTTGTCGGCAATTTCAACGCCTTCGATCTGATCTATTCGGCGCAGGGGGGGCGCTGGCGGGGCCGAATTTTGCCACCGATATTCTGGGGACGTTCCTGTATCGCACCTTCTTTGGCTTTCAGTTGCAGCTGGGCGATCAGAATATGGGGGCGACGATTGCCACCGCGATGTTCTTCATCATCCTGATTGGCGTCTGCATCTATCTGTTTGCGATCCAAACGCGGCTGCGCCGCTATCAGTTTTAAGGGGGGATTATGTCCGTCTCACGCCATTCTCCCGCCCGCAGCGTCGCGGCCCATGCGGTGCTGCTGACCTATACGCTGATCGCGTTGTTCCCGGTTTTTGTGATCGTGATCAACGCGTTCAAATCGCGCAAGGCGATCTTTGCGCATCCTTTGGCTTTGCCCAATGCCGAGACGTTGGATTGGGTCGGCTTCAAAACCGTGCTGAAACAGGGCGACTTCTTTCAGTATTTCCTGAACTCGATGACCGTCACCGTGGGCAGTTTGTTCTTCGTGCTGCTGTTTGGCGCGATGGCGGCGTTTGCTTTGTCGGAGTATCGCTTCAAGGGCAACACGATGGTGGGGCTGTATCTGGCTTTGGGCATCATGATCCCGATCCGGCTGGGCACGGTGGCGATTTTACAGCTGATGGTGGCGAGCGGGTTGGTCAATACGCTGACTTCGCTGGTGCTTGTCTATACCGCGCAGGGGCTGCCTTTGGCGGTGTTCATTCTGTCAGAGTTCATGCGGCAGGTGTCGGATGATCTGAAGAACGCCGGGCGGATTGACGGGTTGTCGGAGTATCGGATTTTCTTCCGGCTGGTGCTGCCCTTGGTGCGGCCGGCGATGGCGACGGTGGCGGTGTTTACCATGATCCCGATCTGGAACGATCTGTGGTTCCCGCTGATCCTGGCCCCGGCGGAGTCCACCAAGACCATCACTTTGGGCAGTCAGGTGTTCATCGGCCAGTTTGTGACGGATTGGAACGCGGTATTGGCGGCGCTGAGTTTGGCGATCCTGCCGGTGCTGGTGCTGTATCTGATCTTCTCGCGCCAACTTATTCGCGGCATCACCGCAGGAGCCGTCAAATGACTATCAAAGTACTGGTGGCGGGCTTGGGCAATATGGGCCGCAGTCATGCTTTGGCCTATCACAACGATCCGGCGTTTGAGATCATCGGGCTGGTCAACCGCTCGAAGGTTGATCTGCCGGTGGAGTTGCAGGGCTATCCGCTGCTGACGGATTATGCGCAGGCTTTGGCGGCGTTGAAGCCGGACCTCGTGTGTGTGGCGACCTATTCTGACAGCCACGCTGATTATGCCTGTGCGGCGATGGCGGCGGGGGCGGATGTGTTTGTCGAAAAACCGCTCGCCACCACCGTCGCCGATGCGCGGCGGGTGCAGGCGATGGCGGTAAAGACCGGGCGCAAGGTGGTGGTCGGCTATATCCTGCGGCATCATCCCAGTTGGATCAGGCTGATCGCCGAGGCGCGGGCATTGGGCGGGCCTTATGTGTTCCGGTTGAACCTCAATCAGCAGTCGAGTGGGCCGACGTGGGAGGTGCATAAAGCGCTGATGCAGACCACGCCGCCGATTGTCGATTGTGGAGTGCATTATGTCGATGTGATGTGCCAGATCACCGATGCCGCCCCGGTTGAGGTGCGCGGTATGGGGCTGCGGCTGACCAATGAAATTGCGCCCGATATGTATAACTATGGGCATTTTCAGGTGATTTTCGCCGATGGCTCGTTAGGCTGGTATGAGGCCGGCTGGGGGCCGATGATGTCGGATACCGCATTTTTCGTCAAAGATGTGGTCAGCCCGAATGGCGCGGTTTCGATCCGCATGCCGGAGTCTGCGCGCTCGGATGATATCGACACCCATACCAAAACCTCGCTGCTGCGGGTGCATAAGGTGGCGACGGGGGATACCGATATTTCGATGGCGGATGAGCCGGGGCATCAGGAATTGTGTGATCGTGAGGCGGCTTTTGTGGCGCGTGCGATCACTGAAAACCTCGACCTGACCCGGCATATGAATGATGCGGTGCAATCTTTGGCGATCTGCCTTGCGGCGGATGAAAGCGTGCGCAGCGGCCAACCTGTCAAGCTAGGAGCCTGAAATGGGCAATCTGACCTTATCCGCCGTGACCAAAAGCTTCGGCACAACCGACGTGATCAAGGGCGTCAACCTGACGGTGGAAGACGGCGAGTTTTGCGTCTTCGTCGGCCCCTCGGGCTGCGGGAAATCGACGTTGCTGCGCATCATCGCGGGGCTGGAGGATGCCTCGGGCGGTGAGATCAAGATCGACGGGGTTTCGGTCAACAACACCCCGCCCAGCAAGCGCGAGATTGCGATGGTGTTCCAATCCTACGCGCTTTACCCGCATTTGACGGTGCGGGATAATATGGGGCTGGGGCTGAAACAGGCGGGATCTTCGACGGCGCAGGTGGCGGAAAGTGTCGCGCGGGCGTCTGGGATGCTGTCGCTGGATGCTTTGCTGGACCGCCGCCCTGCGGAATTGTCGGGCGGGCAGCGGCAGCGGGTGGCGATCGGGCGGGCGATTGTGCGCACGCCAAAGCTGTTCCTGTTTGACGAGCCACTGTCGAATTTGGATGCCGCTTTGCGGGTGAACACGCGGATCGAGATTGCGCGGCTGCACCGCGAATTGAAGGCCACCATGGTGTACGTCACGCATGATCAGGTCGAGGCGATGACTTTGGCCGACAAGATCGTGGTGCTGAATGCAGGCCGGGTGGAGCAGGTCGGGCGGCCGATGGATCTGTATAACGACCCTGACAATGCCTTTGTCGCGGGCTTTATCGGCAGTCCGAAGATGAACTTCCTGAAGGCGCAGGCTTTGGGTGAGGCGGGTGAGACGGTGGGCGTGCGGCCCGAGCATCTGGCAATCTCGCGCGAGGGCGGCGCGATTGCCGGGCGGATCAGCCATGTTGAAAAGTTGGGCAGCGAGACGCTGATTTATGTGCGCGCCGAACCGCACGGCTTGCTGACGGTGCGGCAGTTTGGTGAGCAGGAGTTTGCGGTGGATGAGGCGGTGTATCTGACCCCTGACGCACCACGGGCGTTTCGGTTTGACGCGGGCGGTCTGCGGATGCGCTAAGCTTTGGTCCGCCATCGGAGTGGGCCATTCACCGAAACTCCAGACAGCAAAAAGCGCCCGAGAGGGCGCTTTTTTCATGCAGGTCTTATATTTCCGATGGAGCGGGCGATGAGATTCGAACTCACGACCCTAACCTTGGCAAGGTTATGCTCTACCCCTGAGCTACGCCCGCAACCGTCGGATGGCGGTGAGATAAGCGAGGGGCGGGGCGGCTGCAAGGGGAAAAACGCAGCCCCGCCGATGATTTATCGGATGGGGTCAGGCCGAGGCGATGGCGGCGGATTTCAGCGGCGCTTTCACGGTGGCGGCGGCATGGATCAGCGCCTCGGCGATGTAATCGCGCTCCGATTCCGTCAACCGGGTCGGCAGGCGCACATCGCAGGCGCGCATCAGCATGGCGCGGGTCTGCGGCAGATCGGGGGCGGGGCCAAGGAATTCCCAGTTCCAGAAGGCGCGGGCATTGCCTTCGGTCAGACCAAAGATCTGCACCGAGACGCCGCGCTGTTTGGCATGGGCTTGGAAGGCGAAGGCCTGCGCATCGGTCCAGTCGCTGCCGAGGTTAAACTGGATTGAGTCGGGCGCGCGCTGTTCCGGCGGCAGGGCGGGCGGCACGGTCAGGAACGGGCTGGCATTGAGCTGGTCGGCGACCCGGTCATGGCCAGCGCGGCCCTTGGCGACACGGGTGGCGACTTCGGGCAGTTGCGGGCGGATCACGGCGGCGGAGAGGTTCTGCATCCGCATGTTGTAGAGCGGCAGCTTGTTTTGCCACAGCATATAGCTGTTCTGCATGCCGGGATGCTTCTTCCAGTTCTGCTCATAAGCACCTGACATGATCACACAGCGGGCGGCGATTTCAGGGTCATCGGTGATCAGGATGCCACCTTCGCCCGCGTTGACCAGCTTGTAGGATTGGAAGCTGAAGCAGCCGACCTTGCCGATGGTGCCGATATTCTTGCCATTCCAAGTGGTGCCGAGGGAGTGGGCGGCGTCTTCAATGACGGGAATGTTCCGGGCATCGCAGAGTGCCATGATCGCATCCATATCGCTGGTATGGCCGCGCATGTGGCTGATCAGCACGGCGGCTGCACCGTCGAGCTTTGCGGCGAAATCCACCATATCGACGCGGTAATTCTCGCCAACTTCAACCAGAACCGGGGTGCAATCGGCATGGACAACGGCAGAGGGCACAGCGGCGAAGGTGAAGGCCGGGATCAAGATATTCGCGCCGCGCGGCAGATCGAGGGCCTTGATCGCAAGGAATAAGGCAGCGGAACAAGAGGCCACGGCGAGCGCGTATTTGGCGCCCAACAGATCGGCAAACTCCTGCTCCAGCAGCGCCACCGGAGCGCCTTCGGCGGCGGTGTAGCGGAACAGATCGCCCGAGGACAGCAGCCGTTCAATCTCGGCGCGTGCGGCCTCGGGGATCGGTTCGGCATCGTAGGTTTGCGGGGCGCGGGATTGTCCGTCAGCAGCCATGATCACAGCTTTCCTTAAACTCTTCTTCAGGAAAGCTTTAAACGCAAGGTCTGTGTCAGGCTAGTGACAATCGCGGGCTTTGGGCGAAATCCGCCTATTTGTCAGGCAGATTTTGCTTTGCAGCAGAGGCTTGGCACCGCCGCCCCGCTGTCGGGGGCGGTGTTTGGAGATGGAACGCTTACAGGCCGAGGCGGTCGCGCATGCTATACCAGGTCATCGCCAGCACCAGCATCGGCCAGCGCAGGGCAGCGCCGCCGGGGAAGCGTGGCTGCGGCAGGCTGGCCATCAGATCGAAACGCTCGGACTGCGCGGCTGTGGCTTCGGCGAGGATTTTGCCCGCCAGGGTGGCCATCGCGACGCCGTGGCCCGAGTAGCCAGAGGCCGAAAGCGTGTTCGGATAGGGCCTTGTGAAACAGGGCATCCGGTTCATCGTGATCGCCAAAGTGCCGCCCCAGGCGTAGTCGATCCTGGTGTTTTTCAGTTGCGGATAGACCTGAAGCATCGGTTTCGAGACGGTTTTGATCAGGTCGGGGAAGCGGTAGCCGTAGGATTCACCGCCGCCGAACAGCAGGCGGTTGTCTTCGGAAAGCCGCCAGTAGTTGACGACGAATTTGGTATCGGCGACGGCCACGGGTTGCGACAGAATGTCCTTGGCGCGGTCGCCCAGAGGTTCTGTGGCGAGGATGAAGTTGTTGATCGGCATGACTTTTGCCGCAACTTTCGGCGCGAGAGTGCCGAGATAGCCGTTGCCCGCAAGGATCAACTGTTTGGCGTGAACGCGGCCTTGCGCGGTGTGAACCACGGGCTGCGCGCCGTGGTCGATCTGGGTGACTTCGGACAACTCGTGCAGGCGCGCGCCGGATTTGGCGGCGGCAGCGGCGAGGCCGAGCGCGTAGTTTAGCGGGTGCAGATGGCCCGCGTCGTGGTCGATCTCACCGCCTTTGTAGACCTTGGAGCCGATCAGGGTTTGGATGCCTGCGCGGTCGAGGGGTTCGAGGTGGCTGTAGCCGTGGTCGCGCTGGAGTTTTTCGGCATAGGTGTGGCTGTCGCGCACTTGTGCATCGGTCCAGCAGGCATGGGCGATGCCGGGGTAGAAGCTGACGGGGATGTTATGGGTTTGGATGAGGTTCTTCACCAAAGCTTTTGATTCTTCAGCCAAATCCCAGAGCCTGTGGGCGGTTGGCGCCCCCACCGCATTCTCAATCCAATCCTGATCTTGGCGCTGACCGGAGCCGACTTGCCCGCCATTGCGCCCCGAGGCGCCGAAGCCGAGCTTGTGGGCTTCCAGCAGCACCACATCATAGCCCTTTTCGGCCAGATGTAGGGCTGCGGAAAGGCCGGTATAGCCACCGCCAACGATGCAGATATCGGCGCGGGTCTCGCCTTGCAGGGGCGGAAACGGGGCCAGCGGCGTGCGGGTGGCGGCGTAGTAAGACGCAGGGTAGGCCCCCGTCTGATCATTGGCATGCAGAAGGTTCATATCACACGTTCAACAATAGGTGTTCGCGTTCCCACGGGCTGATGACTTGCAGGAACTCTTTGTATTCATTGCGTTTTACCGAATCGTAAACCGCGACGAACTCCGGCCCCATCACTTCGCACAAAGCCTTGTCTTCTTCCAACAGGTCCAAAGCATCGCCCAAATTGACCGGGATATCGTCGCTGTCGATATAGGCGGAGCCAGAGAATTCCGGGCGAGGGTTTTTCTTTTCCATCAGGCCGAGATAGCCGCAGGCGAGGGTGGCGGCGATGCCGAGATAGGGGTTGCAATCCATCCCCGGCAGGCGGTTTTCAACGCGGCGGCCAGCCGGGCTGCTGATCGGGATGCGCAGACCGGTGGTGCGGTTGTCGCGACCCCATTCAAGGTTAATCGGGGCGGCGAAATCCGGCACATAGCGGCGATAAGAGTTCACATAGGGGGCGAGCAGGGCGATGGCCCCGGTCAGGTGGTTCTGCATGCCAGCGATGAAATGCAGGAATTGTTCGGTCTCACCGCCCTTTTTGTCGGAAAAGATGTTTTTGCCGGTTTTGCTATCGACGACCGAGGTGTGGATATGCATCGCGGAACCCGGCTCGCCTGCGATGGGTTTCGCCATGAAGGTGGCAAAGCAATCATGGCGGTGGGCGGCTTCGCGGATCAGGCGTTTGAAGAAGAACACGTCGTCAGCGAGGCGAATGGGGTCGCCGTGGGCGAGATTGAGCTCGATCTGGCCCGCGCCGCCTTCTTGCAGGATGCCATCAATCTCTAAACCTTGCGCCTCGGCGAAATCATAGATGTCGTCGATCACCTTGCCGTATTCGTCAATCGCCGACAGGCTATAGGCTTGTTTGCCCGCAGCACGGCGACCCGAGCGGCCCATCGGCGGAATGACCGGCTGGTTGGGGTCGATGTTGCGGGCGGTCAGGAAAAATTCCATCTCAGGTGCGACCACGGGCGTCCAGCCTTCGGCGGCATAAAGATCCATGATCCGGCGCAGCACGTTGCGCGGCGCGAAGGGCACGAGGTTGCCTTCCTGATCCTTGGCGTCGTGGATGACTTGCAGGGTCACATCGGCGGTCCAAGGCGCGGCTGTGGCGGTGGTGAAATCGGGTTCCAGAATCATATCCGGCTCGGTGAAGGCGTCGAACGGGTTGTCGGCCCATTCCCCCGTGATGGTCTGCAGGAAGATCGAATTGGGCAGGAAGTAATTGCCCTGATGGGCGAATTTACCCGCTGGCATGGCTTTGCCACGCGCAACGCCAGCAATATCGCCGATCACACATTCCACTTCGTCTACCCGGCGGTCACCGATGTATTCGCGCGCTGCCTCTGGCAGTTGGTCGGTCCATTTGGACATGTTTTCACACTGTTGGTTGTCGGGTTATTCCCCGGCGAGGCTGGGGACTTAGGGTCTTTTGGCCTTGAAGAAAGCAGCGATTTGCGCCGCCATCGTCTGATCTTGAATAGGGTCCGACAGCCGGTCTGCGGCTGCCGCCATGACCTCGTCGGGGACCAGACCTTTGCCCCGAGTTTGCATCAGACCATCGATGAATTCAGGGCGAAATTCAGGATGGGCCTGCACGGTCAGCATCCGATCATCGTAGATCAGGGCTGCATTGGTGCAGAAATCGTTTGTGGCCAAGACCTTAGCATTGGCGGGCTTTTCGGTGACTTGATCGCGATGCCACGCGTTCAGGGTCATGTGCTGGCCGATGAAATCGTAATCGGTGGCGCCAACCGCCCAGCCGCCTGCATAACGTTCAACGCGGCCGCCCATCGCTTGCGCGATGATCTGGTGGCCAAAGCAGATGCCGACCATCGGGACATGGGCGGCATAGGCGTCGCGGATGAAGACCTCCAAGGGGGGAATCCATGAGTGATCTTCGTAAGCGCCGTGACGCGAGCCGGTGATCAGCCAGCCGTCACAGTCTTTGACGCTGGCGGGAAATTCGCCCTCAACCACGCGAAAGGTGCGGAAGCTGAAACCGTTGCCTGCGAGCAGACGCGCGAACATATCCGGGTAATCGCCGGAGGTTTCGACAAGCGCGTCAGGGGCGAGGCCGGTTTGCAGGATTCCGATGAGCATGTGCTGTCCAGATTGGCTGAAGCGAGGGTAGCGCAGCACCCCCCCGGTCGGTCAAGGGGGGATGCTGCAAGTTTTGATCAAACGCCGGGACCCAGGCGATTTCCGCGCGGAAATCGTACACGGAATTCGCGCGAATTCCGCTCTATACGGTGTCGAGGTAGAGTTCGATCCGCTCGGCGTCGGTCAACTCGCCGATATAATGGTGCTCTTGCCGTTTGGTCGAGATCAGGTTCTTGATCAGTTCCGGGTGGATGAAGCGCGCGACGATTTCGGATTGCTCCATCGCGTCAATCGCGGCTTCCCAGCTGGTGGGGATCTGCGGCAGGCCTTCAACCGCATAGGCGTTGCCGACGATCGGGCTTGGCGGTTCCATCTGATTCTCGATGCCATCCAGCGCAGCCCCCAAGATCGCGGCGAGCATCAGATAGGGGTTCACATCGCCGCCCGCAACGCGGTGTTCGATGCGGCGTGCGGCGGGGTTGCCTGCCGGGATGCGGATGGCGGCGGTGCGGTTTTCATAGCCCCATGCAATCGCGGTGGGGGCGTGTTTGCCGGGCACGAGGCGTTCATACGAGTTCTGATGCGGCGCGAAAATCAGCGTGGAATCGTGCATCGCGTTCAGGCAGCCTGCGACGGCGTTTTTCATCATCGCGGTGCCTTTTGGGCCGCCGGAATCGAAAACATTGTCGCCTTTGTCGTCGATCACAGAAAAATGGGTGTGCAGACCCGAGCCGGAATATTCCGGGTAGGGCTTTGCCATGAAGCTGGCCGCAAAGCCATGGCGACGTGCCAGACCTTTCACCAGCATCTTGAACAACCATGCATCATCGGCGGCGCGCAGGGCGTCGTCGCAGTGCATCAGGTTGACTTCAAACTGCCCCAAGCCGGTTTCCGAGGTGGTGGTGTCGGCGGGAATGTCCATCGCTTCACAGGCGTCGTAGAGGTCGGTGAAGAAGGTATCAAACGCGTCAAGGGCTCGGATCGACAGGGTTTCTGCGGCTTTACGCACCTTGCCGGAGCGGGGCGAAGCGGGGGCTTGCAAGGTTTTACCGCTATCGTCGATCAGGAAGAATTCGAGTTCAATCGCGCACACCGGCGTCAGGCCTCGCGCCTTGAAGCGATCCACCACAGCGCGCAGGGCATGGCGGGGATCGCCTTCATAGGGCGTGCCGTTTTCGCGGAACATCCAGATCGGCAGCAAAGCGGTGGGGGCTTCCAGCCACGGCATCGGCCTGAAGCCGCGCTCGGTCGGCTTCAGGATGCCGTCTTGGTCGCCCTGTTCGAACACCAGCGGGCTGTCGTCGATGTCTTCGCCCCAGATGTCGAGGTTCAGCACAGAGAACGGAAACCGCGTGCCGTTCTTGACCACGTTATCGGCAAAACGCGCAGGCACGCGTTTGCCCCGGGCTTGCCCGTTCAAATCCGCCGCTGCCACACGAATCGTGCGCACGTCAGGATGCTTTCTCAGCCAGTCTTTCATCATTACACATCAGGAAGGCATGGAGCCGCCCACACTTGCCCGCAGGCCAGCAGACAGATCGGATCATGCCCTTGATCCTATCCTTTTTTGTGATCCCGGCGGCTGCCACGATAGCAGTCCCGCAATTTGATCAAATGTAGGTTACTATCGGACCAGCTGAGGACGCAAGCGAATTCTGCTGCGGATGTTTTGCGGCAGATGGCGGTTGAGGTGGCGGTTGATGCGGCCAAACAGCCAGATCACCCCCAAAGTCAGCATGACGAAGTAGAAAGCGACGATCGGGTAGGGGATGAACGGGTTGAAGGTTTTGTCGGCGAAGTAGTTGGCGTAATAGAGCGCGTCGCCCTGCTGGCTGAGCGCGGGGAAGCCCGAGAAAAACACCAAAGTGGTGGATTGAAACAGGAAAATCGCCTCATTGGTGTAGCTGGGCCACGCGAGGCGCAGCATGGTCGGCCATTGGATGCGGCGGAATTTGTTCCATCCGGTGATGCCGTAGGCTTCGGCGGCCTCTAGGTCGCCCTTGGGGATCGAGCGCAAAGCACCGTAGAAAATCTCGGCGGAATAGGCGGCGGTGTTGAGGAACAACACGATCAGCGCGCCGGCCCAAGCTTTTGTTAGCCAAGATGAGGTGAGGGTCAGGCCGAAGATTTCGATGCCGGTGCGGGGCAGCATCACCAGCATTTCATAGGCGAGGAAGAACTGGATGAACAAGGGCGAGCCCCTGAACACGAACACGAACCATTCGGCGGGTTTGCGGACCCATGGGTTGTGGGCGATGCGGGCAAGCGCGAGGGCGTTGGCGAGGAAGAAGCCGAACAGCAGCGCCAAAGCGCCGAAATAGACGTTCCAGATCAGGCCCGATCCAATCAGGGTGAATTGCTGGCAGATGGTGAAATCGGTTTTCGGCAGCAGTTTCGCACCAATGCCGATGGAGCGCAGCGCATAGTCGGTGAAGGTTTCCCAGCAGCTCATATCGCGGCCTTTCGCATGGCTTCGCCTGCGGCGGTGGCTTGGCCTTTCGACAGGCGGTTTGAGATGCGGGTCAGCACGATTTCGGAAAGTTTGGTCATCAGAAGGTAGAACACCAGCAGGCCAAGGAAGTAATAGAGCCGCCAATCGGGGTGGGGGTAATCATAGGCTTGGGTCTTGGTGCCGCCCAATTCGCGGGCGTAGTAGACGATGTCCTTGACCGAGAGCAGGAACAGCAAGGGCGTGGCCTTGATCAAGATCATCCACAGATTTGTCAGGCCCGGCAGCGCATAGGTCCACATTTGCGGCACCAGCACGCGGCGGAACACTTGGCCGTGGCTCATCCCGTAAGCCTCGGCGGTTTCCAGTTGCGCGCGGGGCACGGCTTGCATCGCGCCATAGATCACGTTGGCGACGAAAGCGCCGAACACGATGGCGAAGGTGATCACGGCCAAGCCAAAGCTGTAGGCTTGGAACATGAAGGGCGAGGCGGTGGCGGGGGGGACTTTGGCTTCGGCGCAGACGTGGAATTCGAGCCCCCGGAACACCGGTTGCGAGAGATCGTCGCAAACCCGCAGGTGGTTGAGGTATTCGATGCCTTGGTCCAGCGCGATGACGAAGAACAGGAAATAGACGATATCGGGCACACCGCGCACCATGGCGGTATAGGCTTTGCCGATCCAGCGCAGGGGGGGGGCGATCTGGCTGCGTGCGGCCATGGCCCCGCCAAAACCAAGCGCCATCGCGACGGGCGCGGTGATCGCCAACAGCAGCAGCACGGTGACAAAAGACCCATAGAAATCAAGGTGCTTGCCTGAGGTCAGGTAGCACATGGCCCAAGTCAGGCCCTCAATCGCTTTGGGGGTGGCGCAAGCTGCGAACATCACTATCGGTCCGATGGGGCGGAAAAAGCCCCCCGATTTACACCGGAGGGCGTTGGGGTGATTAGAATTTCAGACCTTCCGGGCCGAAATACTTCTCAATCAGGGTATTCAGCGAGCCATCGGCTTTCATCGCCTTGATCGCGGTGTCCATCTTGGCTTTCAGCTCGGTATCGGACTGGCGCATGCCCAGACCAACACCGCCACCGATCGAGATGTCTTCGCCAACGAAAACCAAAGCGCCGTTGGATTCGTCTGCAAACGGGCGCAGGTAGTCCTTGTCGGCAAACACCGCCGCCGCTTCGCCGTTGCGCACGGCGGCGACGGTTTCATCCGGGGTGGGGAATTCCAGCAGGGTGGCGCCGGATTCCGCGACATAGGCGGCTTGGATGGTGCCAACCTGCGCCGAAACCACGCCGGTTTTGACATCGGCATCCGCCGAGGCGGCGAGATAGGCCGAAGCGGCTGGCGGATAGTAGTTGTCCGAGAAGGTGATGACCTTGGAACGCTCGTCGGTGATCGACATGCCAGCGATGATCACGTCGTAGTTGCCCGATTGCAGGTTGGGGATGATGCTGTCCCATTCATTCGTGGTCCAAGTGCATTCCAGCGCCGCACGCTTGCAGACCTCATCGCCAAATTCGCGCTCAAAGCCCGCGACTTCGCCCTTGTCGTCGATGAAGTTGAACGGAGGGTAGGCACCCTCGGTGGCCAAGCGCACCACATCTGCCGAGGCGAAGCCTGCGGTGAGGGCCATGAGGGCGGTGGCGAGAAGTAGTTTTTTCATTGTCGTCTCCCAGTTGGTTTTTGGTTTTGGTTTTTTAATGTGCGCCTGCGGACAGGAAGCCGCGCAGGCGGTCGGTCTTGGGGTTGCCGAACAGTTCGGACGGCGGGCCTTGTTCCTCGATCTTGCCGAGATGCAGGAAGATGACGTGATCGGACACGTCGGCGGCGAGTCTCATATCATGGGTCACAAGGATCATGGTGCGGCCCTCATCTGCGAGGGCCTTGATCACCTTGATCACCTCTTGCTCGAGTTCCGGGTCCAGCGCCGAGGTCGGCTCGTCAAACAGCAAAGCACGCGGTTCCATGCAGAGCGCGCGGGCGATGGCGGCGCGTTGTTGCTGGCCGCCTGACAGCATCGCCGGCCAAGCATCGGCCTTATCGGCAATGCCGACCTTGGCGAGGTATTCGCGGGCTTTCGCCTCAACCTCTTTCGGGTCACGCTTCATCACCGTGACCGGGGCTTCCATGACGTTTTGCAGGATGGTCATATGCGACCACAGGTTAAACTGTTGAAACACCATCCAAAGATTGGTCCGCATCCGCGTCACCTGCGCGCGGTCGGCGGGGTGGCGGCCAAGGCCCTGACCCTTCCAGCGCACCGGTTCGCCTTCAAAGCGGATCTCGCCCTGTTGGCTGTCTTCCAGCAGGTTGCAGCAGCGCAACAGAGTGGATTTGCCCGAACCTGATGAGCCGATCAAAGACACCACATGGCCGCGGGGTGCTGTCAGATCGACGCCTTTCAACACCTCAAGCGAGCCGTAGCTTTTGTGCAGATCATGGATCGCGATGACGGGTGTATCGGCAGATTCGTTCACTTGGGGGCCTTATCTCGGGGCAGGTGATCAAATAGGCCGCAGAAATGGTGGCATTGCAACGGGTTTTGCAGCGCATTTTGGCGGGTGCTTGGGCGTTTTGCCTAAAGGTTATGCGCAATCTGCTCAGGTGAGGCCGGGGTGGGCACCGCAAGATAAGCGCTGGCCGGGATCGCGATCAGGCCTTTCAGATGCAAGGTTGCGCGATCTGCCGGGCTGAGGGCGGCAATCGCGGCGGCGGTGACGCGGAAGAAAACTGCCGCATCATTGGTCTTGGCGGTGATATAGGGCAGCACCGGGGTCGGCGGATCGGTGCGGGCGATTTCGCGCAGGTTGGCGGCGAAGGGTTCGTATTGCAGCAAGAGTTCCCATGTCAGCACGTCGATGGCCGCCAGATCAGCGCGGGAGTCTGCGACGGCGAGGGCAGACAGCCGGTGGCCGCCGGTTTGCAGGCTGGGCGGGAAGTGCAAGCCGTGCGCAGCCGCGTGGTTTTGCGGTGCTGCCCAACCGGATTGGCTGAGGTTTTCGTTATAGGCGAAGGGCGCGTGGGAAAATTCGTTGAGGGTGCTGCGCGGGTCGTCTTTGCGGGCGACAAACACCGAGGTGTAATGGCCGGGCGGGCAGCCGGGCAGGCCATAATCCGGGGTGCCGATCAGGGTGACATGGTCGTGCAGTTTGGCGCGAAACGGAAAGCCGCAGGTCTGCGAGAAGATGAGGTCGGGCGATTGCCACGCATCCCAATAGGCGTGCTCGCCGCGTGTCAGGGTTTCGGGGGCTGCAATGCCCTCGGCGCGCAAACCGTCGCGGATACCCGCCCACAGCCGATCATTGGCGGCGGCGGTCTCGGCGCGATCATACATGCCAAGCGAGGCGATCATGGGCGGTCGGCTTTCTGGCGGGCTTGCGCGGATTCGACATCGCTGAGGCCGAGGAGGCTGGCGAGCAGGCGCATTTGCTGATCTTCTGACGCATCGCGCTGGCCATCGGCGAGGGCGACGGACCATAAAGCCTCAACAAGTCCGGCGCGGTCTTCCAGTGGCACGGCGGCTTTCAGGGCACGGGTGAAGCGCACGGTGTCGGGGGCTTGCTGCTCGAAATCTTCGGCTTTGGCGCGCAGGGAGGCGGCCTCAAACGGGTCTAGGCCATTGCGGGTCATCAGGATTTTCTCAATCCGCTCGACCTCCTCAATGGCATAAAGGCCATCGGTTTTGGCCACGCGCACCAGCAAAGCGGCAAGGGCAAGCCGGGCGTCAGGGTCGGCCATGCGGGTCGGGGCGGGAGCCAGAAGGCTGCGGAGGATTTCTGCGAACATGCAGGCAGGATAGTGCGAAGTTACGCCCAAGCCCAGCCTATATGCGACCTTAAGGGCGACGGATTTTGCCGGAACTGATCGGCACCGCACTGCCTTTGATGCGGACTTCGGTGATGCCTTGCGCGGAGGCCTCGATGGTCAGGCCGATGCTGGAGGGGCGGCCCATCTCGACGCCTTGGCGCAGGCTGAGTTTGCTGGTGCCGGGGGCGATGCCCCCGCTGACCCAAAGCTGGGCGGACAGAATGGCGCTGGCTGATCCGGTGGCGGGGTCTTCAGCGATGCCTGCGGTGGGCGAGAACATCCGGGCTTGGAAATCGCAAGTGTCGCCGGGGGTGTAGATATAGGCGCTGTCGACTTCTGCGAGTTCCATCAACGCGGACCAATGCGGCTCGCGCGGTTGGGCTTGGCCGAGAGTGTCTAGGCTGTCGATGGGGACGTAAAGGAAGCGCGGGCCGCCTTGATGGGTGGCGGGGCGATGGTTGGCAAAGCCGATTTGGGCGGGGGCAAGGCCGAGGCTGGCGGCGATCAGATCAACGGGCAGGTCGGTTTTGACCGGGAAGGGCAGCACGGGGGCTACGAATTCGGCCTCGATTTGGGTGTCTTGGCGGGTGACGGTGACGGGAACGAGGCCCGCTTCCTCCTCCAGCGTGATCAGGGTTTCAAAATCGCCCGTGTGTCTGGTGCAGGCGAGATGGATGGCGCAGCCGACGGTGGGATGGCCTGCAAAGGGGATCTCGGCGGTGGGAAAGAAGATGCGGACGCGGGCGGTGTGGGCGGGGTTTTGCGGCGCTTGCACGAAGATCGTCTCGGACAGATTGAACTCACGCGCGATGGTCTGCATCTGCGCGGCGGTCAGGGTGTCGGCGCCCAGAACCACGGCAAGCGGGTTGCCTGCGAACGCGGTTTCGGTGAACACGTCGAGGGTGTGAAATTCCAGCATTTGAACACTCCAGCCTGTGCAGGGCTTTGAAATTATAGCGTCTTGAAATGCGCCTCGATCCGGGCGGCTTCTTCGGCCAGACCGTAGGGCGGATTGACGATGAACATGCCGGACCCCTCCATCCGATGCCCCTCCCGCGCCGGGGGGAAGCGGACTTCCGAGCGCAGCGCCTCGGGGAACTGGGCTTCAAGGGCTTTCAGCATCGGGCCGTGTGGGCCGCCCACCAGCAAGGGATACCACAAAGCGATGATGCCGACGTTCCATTTGCGGTTGATGTTGGCGATGTGCTTGGGGATGGCGTCGTAATCGGCCTTCACCTCGTAGCTGGGGTCGATCAGCATCAGGCCCCGGCGCGGGGTAGGCGGGGTGATGGCGAGGGCGAGATCGAAGCCGTCCTTCTGGTAGATATGCGCGCTCCACGGGTTCAGGGCGTGGCGCAGGTGTTGGTGTTCTTGCGGGTGCAGTTCGGCCAGATGGATGGTGTCCTGGTCGCGCAAGGAAAGGGCCGCGATCAGGGGGGAGCCGGGATAGGCCATCGGGCCGTAGCTGGCGCGGACCTCGTTCAGGCGGTTGCGGTAGGGGTGCAGGGGGGGGAACCAGTGTTCGGCGATGGCGATGCCTGCCTCGGCCTCACCGGTTTTCAGCGCCTCATCGCTGCCCAGATCATAGAGACCCCGGCTGGCGTGGGTCTCGATATAGCTCAGCGGTTTGTCTTTTTGGATGAGGTAATCCAGCATCACGGCCAGCAGCGCGTGCTTCTGGACATCGGCGAGGTTTCCGGCGTGGAACAGGTGTTGATATGAGAGCATGCGGGTTTATAGGGCCGGATTTTGCGGGGGGAAAGGGGATTTGCGCAGGGTCCCAACTCGGGACCTATTTTTATCGTGGGATTTCAAGGGGATGTGGTGGTGGATTTAACGGTTTGTTAAGGTTTCAGGCTATTTCCGCGCACAAGCGCTGCCATCTGTCTTGAAAACCCCGGTGGGGCGGTAATTCTTCAAAGCAGTGCGGGCGGCGAGGGTGATCAGGCAATCCATCTCATCCTGCCGGTCGGGGTTTGGGGTTTGCAGGGTCGCGGTGATGCCAAAGGCCGGGGTGCCTTCGTAGGGGATCTCGTAGGCCTCGGGCGAGATGCCGACGGTTGCGGAAATCGTGTACAGCCAGACCCGGTTTGCATCCTTGCCGACCCAACGGCCGACATCCGAGGCGGGTTCGACATTCACCACCAGATCAGCACCGGGGCCGTTTTTGGCTTTCAGGCCAGAGTGTTGCATCACCTTTGCCAAGGGCGGCAACAGATACTCGCCATAGCCCGAACTGTATTGGGTCGAGGACAGTTGGATGATGTAGCTTTTGCCCGCCAGCGGATCGGCTGCGGCTTGGGTGGCGAGCAGGGCGAGGGCGAGGGCTAGGCGGGGCATATGGGCACCGGGGTTGTTTGCGGCAGGTTAGGCGCGGCGAAGACTTCGGGCAAGTTCGGCGTTAGCGGTTGGTTAAGGATGATGCGGGAGAGTTGCGGGGAGGGCTTGATTGGATATAGCGGATAGGATATATATCGGAAATGCAATGGTCGGTGGAGGCGCTGGCGGCGGCTCAGGTGGAGATTGACGCGCTGCCCGTGGGGTTACGGGCGCGGATGTATCGGCTGATGGCGATGATTGAAATCTATGGCTTGGAGCAGATGCATGAGCCGCAAGCTTTGGGAATTGCGCGCCAAGGCGGCCGAGGGCATTGCGCGCGGGCTTTATGTGGCGGTGGAAGGGCGGCGGGTTGTGCTGCTGCATGTGTTTGAGAAGAAATCAGAAAAGACGCCGCTGCGGGCTTTGAGCTTGGCGCGGGCGCGGATGAAGGAGATCGGGCGATGAGCAAGACCATTCCGCTGGCCGAGATGCTGGCGAAAAACATGAAAGACCCGGCCTTCGCCGCCGCCTATGCTGAGGCGGATGCGGAATATTCGGTGATTGAGGCGATGATCTCGGCCCGGGCAGAGGCGGGGCTGACGCAAGAGGCTTTGGCGGAGCGGATGGGCACGACCCAGTCAGCGATTGCGCGGCTGGAGGGCGGGCGGGTGTCGCCCTCGGTGGAGACCTTGCGGCGGTATGCGAAGGCGGTGGGGAAAAGGTTGCGGGTGGAGATGGTGTGACTGCGCCATTGACATATACGCCATTGGCGGGTAGATAGATGAGGCTGGAAACGGTTATTGAGATGTCGGATTTTCAGCGACGCGCCAAAGCTGCGATGAGCGAGGCGGAGCGCACGGAGTTGGTGAACTATCTGGCGGCCAATCCTTTGGCGGGGGTGTTGCTGGGTGGGGGCTTGCACAAGGTTCGGTTTGCGCGGGCAGGTGGTGGCAAAAGCGGCGGATTTCGGACCATCCATTATTACAAGCCAGCGGTGGGGCCAGTGTTTTTGCTGACGATGTTTGCCAAGAATGAAAAATCCAGCCTGACCGCCAAGGAAACCGAATATCTGATCCAACTGGGCGAGAGTCTCGCCGCTGAATATGGGAAACGGCAATGAGCAACGAGGCGTTTAAGCGCATTGAACAGGGGCTGAAAGAAGCCTTGGCCTATGCGCAGGGCGCGCGCGTAGGCTATGTGGTGCATACGATTGAGGTGCCTGACCCAGAGGTGCCCGCGATCCGGGCGCGAACTGGGTTGTCACAGGCGGAGTTTGCCCGCTCGATTGGGGTGAAGAAGGCGACATTGTTGAATTGGGAGCAGGGGCGGCGCAAGCCGGACGGCCCGGCGCGGGTGTTGCTGGCGTTGATCGCCAAAGAGCCGGGGATTGTGCAGCGGGTTTTGGGTTAGGGGTAGGGTGGGTTTTTAACCCACCGTAGCATGGAGTTTGGGCAATGGTGGTTGGTGGAACCCCACCTTACAGAGTGCTTACTAAAAATGCCAAGTTGAGGAGCAGTTTGAACAAGTCGCTTCGGTTGCCATAACTTTGCGCGAAAGGCCCGTAACGAATAGCGATAGTCCTCCAGTGAGCAAAGCCCCTGTCGCTTTGCCGCCGCTTACACCTACTTTTTGCTTAACAGTCTGTGTGAATACACGACCTTTGGTTTGGCAATGGGGGCAAACCATTTGAGTGTTGAGAGTGCCCTTAACTTTTGCGGCCATCGTAAAACTCCAAAAATATAAACGCTTTTAATCATTGATACTTTTATTGAAGCCGTCAAGATACTAAGCGACTAAATTACCTTACACCAACCGCTCCACCTCTTTCGCAGCCCGCACGAAATCCGCGAACAGCGGATGCGGGGCGAAGGGCTTTGACTTCAATTCCGGGTGGAACTGCACGCTGATAAACCATGGGTGGTCTTTGACCTCGACGATCTCGGGCAGGCGGCCGTCGGGGCTCATGCCGCTGAAGATCAGGCCGCATTTTTCCAACTCGGTGATGTATTTGGCATCGACTTCGTAGCGGTGGCGGTGGCGTTCCTCAATCGTGGTGGTGCCGTAGATTTCGGCGACGTGGCTGCCGGGGGTGAGGGCGGCGGTGTAGGCGCCCAGGCGCATGGTGCCGCCTTTGTCGTCGGTGGTTTTGCGGGCGACGACGTGGTTGCCTTGGATCCACTCTTTCAGGTGGTAGACGACGGGCGTGAAGCGTTTGGCACCGGCCTCAACGTCGAATTCTTCTGATCCGGCGTTGGTGACGCCGGCGAGGTTGCGGGCGGATTCGATCACGGCCATTTGCATGCCGAGGCAGATGCCGAGATAGGGGATTTTCTTTTCGCGGGCGAATTGGGCGGCTTTGATTTTGCCTTCGGTGCCGCGCTCGCCAAAGCCGCCGGGGACGAGGATGGCGTGGAAGTTTTCAAGGTAGGGGGCGGGGTCTTCGCGTTCAAAGATTTCGGCGTCGATCCATTCGGCTTTGACGCGGGTGCGATTGGCCATGCCGCCATGGGTGAGGGCCTCGGCGATGCTCTTGTAGGCGTCTTCCAGCTGGGTGTATTTGCCGACGATGGCAACGCGGACCTGGCCTTCGGCATGGGTCAGGCGGTCCATCACGTCTTCCCAACGGGTGAGATTGGGCTTGGGGGCGGGGGTGATGCCGAAGGCGTCCAAGACCGCCTGATCGAGGCCGGCGCGGTGGTAGGCGAGCGGGGCTTCGTAGATGGTTTTCAGATCATAGGCCGGGATGACATGCTCTTTGCGGACGTTGCAAAAGAGGGCGATCTTTTCGAGTTCGCGGTCGGGGATCGGGTGTTCAGAGCGGCAGACCAGTACATCGGGGGCGAGGCCGATGCTTTGCAGTTCTTTGACGGAGTGTTGGGTGGGCTTGGTTTTCAGCTCGCCCGAGGCCGCGAGGTAGGGCAGCAGGGTGAGGTGCATCAGGATCGATTGGCCGCGCGGGCGTTCGTGGATGAACTGGCGGATGCTCTCGAAGAACGGCAGGCCTTCGATGTCACCGACGGTGCCGCCGATCTCGCAGAGCATGAAATCAACTTCTTCGTCGCCGATGCGCAGGAAGTCTTTGATTTCATTGGTGACGTGGGGGATGACTTGGATGGTTTTGCCAAGGTAATCGCCACGGCGTTCTTTTTCCAAGACGTTGGAGTAGATGCGGCCCGAGGAGATGCTGTCGGTCTGGCGGGCGGAAACCCCGGTGAAACGCTCGTAATGGCCAAGGTCGAGGTCGGTTTCGGCGCCGTCGTCGGTGACGAACACTTCACCATGCTCAAACGGGCTCATCGTGCCGGGATCGACGTTCAGGTAGGGGTCGAGTTTGCGCAAGCGGACGGTATAGCCACGGGCCTGCAACAACGCACCAAGCGCCGCTGACGCCAGACCTTTGCCCAAGGAGGACACCACGCCGCCGGTGATGAAAATATAGCGTGCCATGTGGGAGCCCCCGTGAATTGGTTAAAATGGCTGATGATCCGCAGTTTTGGAATCACAGCATCACGGGAGTTGAGCAATAGCTTAAGCAAAGCGAGAGCGCAACCCGACCGCTAGATGCTGTCGGTTGGCGGTGTTGCGCTGCAACAGTTGGTGTTAGTTCGAGGCCGGAGCAGGGGCCGCAGGGGCGGTGGCATCCGGAGTGATGGCTGCCGGAGGCGCTGCGGGTGCGGTGGCGGCGGGAGGTGCTGCGGGGCTGCCGTCATTCGACGGCGGCAGCAGATCACCGCCTGCGGGCAGCGCCGGAGCCGGGGCTTTCGCGGCGGGTTGTTCGGCCCCGATCTGGTCGATCACCGAAGCGGTCGAGGCAGAGCGCGAGGCCAGAATGGTCATGCTGATCGAGGTCACGATGAACATCGCGGCCAGCACCCAAGTGACTTTGCCCAAGGCGGTGGCCGCCGCGCGGCCCGAAATCGCGCCACCCGACGAGCCCATGCCAAGCCCGCCACCTTCCGACCGTTGCAACAGCACCACGCCGATCAACAGCAAGGCGAGGATGAGGTGGATGGTGAGGATAACGTTTTCCATACGGGCCGGGCTTTCTAAGAGGTCGCGGCCTATCTAGGCGGATGCAGACAGGCGTGCAAGCCCCTCGGGGCTCTTGGCTCATCCTCTGTGCGCAAATATCCCCGCCGGAGGCTTCCCACAGCAATGTCGAATGCCTCCGGCGGGGATATTTGAGCCAATGTGAATTGTTAGGGTGGGCCGCTATTCTGGCGCGGTGCAGACGGCGGAGAGCTTGTTGCCGTCGGGGTCGCGGACGTAACAGCTATAGAAATTCGGATCGTAACGCAGGCCGGGGGCACCTTCGTCTGTGCCGCCATGGGCGAGGGCGGCTTGGTGGAAGGCATCGACGGCGGCGCGGGTTGCCGCCTGAAAGGCGGGCATAGAGCCGTTGCCCACGGTGGCGGGGTTGCCGTCGTAGGGTGGATTGATCCAGACCAGCGGGTTTTCGGCCTCTACCGGGCCGTAGCCGATTTCGCCATCATACTCGCCCATGAAATGCAGGTCGATGGCGGCGAGGGTGGCGTCGTAGAAGCGCTTGGCGCGGGCAACGTCGTTGGTGCCAAGGGTGATGTAAAGCAGCATCAGGTGGACCTTTCGGGGTGTTTGGGCGTTTCGCAGACGGCGGAGAGTTTGTTGCCATCGGGGTCGCGGACGTAGGCCGCGTAGAAAGACGGGCCGAAGGGACGCAGGCCGGGTGCGCCCTCATCCGTGCCGCCGTGGCCGAGCGCTGCGTGATAAAAGGCATCGACGGCGGCGCGGTTGGCGGCCTCAAAGGCGGGCATCGAGCCGTTGCCGATGCTGGCGGGCTTGCCATCATAGGGGCGGGTGATCCAGAACCGGATGCGGCCTTCCGGCGGGCCATAGCCAATTTCATTGGCGTCCTCGGCGCGGAACACCAGACCAAGGCAGGGCATCACCGCATCATAAAACCGCTTGGCGGCGGCGAGGTTGTTGGTGCCGAGGGTGATGTAGAGCAGCATGGGGCGTCCTTGATGGGGTGTGGTCAGTCTAGTGGGAAGTGCCGGGGCAAGTCACTTGCTTTGGGGGCAATCCGGGGCATACTCGGCCTATTCAGGGGCTGGATTGAGTGAGACGTGATGCAAAAGATGACGCCGGGAAGCGCCCGTATTCGGGGGGTGTTTGTGCTGATCTGCGGGGTGCCGCTGTTGGCAGTGGGGCTGTGGTTGATGTGGATTGTGCTGGCAAGACCGATGCCGGATTGGGTGCTAGAGGCGATCACACCGGGGGCGGGTTTGCGGATTGACGGCTTGGACGCGAGTTCGAGTGATGCGCAGCGGTTGCGCAGTCTGCCGGGGGTGGCGAGCCTGTTTCTGGTGGTGTTTGGGGTGATCACCACGGTGCAGGGGGTGATCATGCTGCTGTTGGGGCGGCGCAGTATCGCGTTGCTGGTTTTGATGATGGCGATGGCGGCGGGGATGGTGGTGTTTGGTTGGTCGGTGCGCTGACGGTTAGTCCTGCACCTCATCCACCGTGGCTTGGCCGGAGAGGCGCTGGCGGATGATGCTCCATGACAGGCCGATGCCCAAGACGATTGAGAGCGCGAAGATGCCGAGCCAGAGGTTCAGGGACGGGTTTTGCAGGGTGAGGATCTGGTAGTCGATCAGCACCCAGACCAGTGCGCCGACGATGGCACCAACCAGCAGGCTGCCGAAAGTGCCGATCGAGCGCAGGGTGGCGCCGATGTAGATCATGTAGCCGACACCTAGCAGCAGGCCGAGCAGGAGGGTGAGGGGCATTTGGGTGTGCCAATTCGCCTCGGCCCAGCGGGTGAAGTTGATTTGTGTCGGGTTGTAGGTGGCGGAAAGCAGGATGAATGCTCCGAGCCAGCGCAGGATAATGCCCATGTTTTCCCCCTCGTTTGGTCTTTGGTGGCGTATCTGCGGCGGTCTGTCCAGCGGGCCTGTAACAGCCTGATGTGATTTAGCGGTTTCATCGCGGTGCAGGTGTCGCTATAGGTCGCGCGGTTTTTCCAAAACGCGAAGGATATGCCGTGGCCAATGTTGTTGTCGTCGGAGCCCAATGGGGTGACGAAGGTAAGGGGAAAATCGTCGACTGGCTCTCAGAGCGGGCCGATGTGATTGCGCGCTTTCAGGGCGGGCATAATGCCGGGCATACGTTGGTGATTGATGGCAAGGTGTATAAGCTGTCGCTGCTGCCCTCGGGGATTGTGCGCGGCGGGAAGTTGTCGGTGATCGGCAATGGCGTGGTGGTTGATCCGTGGCATCTGGTGACCGAGATCGAAAAGCTGCGTGGGCAGGGTGTTGATATTACACCGGAAAACCTGATGCTGGCCGAGAATGCGTCCTTGATCCTGCCGATCCATGGTGAGTTGGATCGCGCGCGGGAGGGCCAGACCGGGGTGGCCAAGATTGGCACCACCGGGCGCGGCATTGGTCCGGCTTACGAGGATAAGGTGGGCCGTCGCGCCATTCGGGTGGCGGATCTGGCGGATGAGACGACGCTGGAGACTCGCGTTGATCGGCTGATGGGCCACCATGATGCGTTGCGGCGCGGGCTGGGGATCGAGCCGATTGACCGCGCGGCGTTGCTGGAGGCGTTGCGGGCGATTGCGCCGCAGGTTTTGCCTTATGCGAAACCGGTGTGGAAGGTGTTGACCGAGGCGCGCAAGGCGGGCAAGCGGATTTTGTTTGAGGGTGCGCAGGGGGCTTTGCTGGATATTGATTTCGGGACTTATCCGTTTGTGACCTCCAGCAACGTGATTGCAGGGCAGGCGGCGACGGGGACGGGGCTGGGGCCGACGGCGATTGATTTCGTGTTGGGGATTGTGAAGGCCTATACCACGCGGGTGGGTGAAGGCCCGTTCCCGGCGGAATTGTTCGATGCTGATGGCGACCGTCTGGGCGAGCGCGGGCATGAGTTTGGCACCGTCACGGGCCGCAAGCGCCGTTGCGGGTGGTTTGATGCGGTGTTGGTGCGGCAGACCTGTGCGACCTCTGGCGTGTCGGGGATTGCTTTGACCAAGTTGGATGTGCTGGACGGCTTTCCGGTGCTGAAGATTTGCGTGGGCTATGATCTGGATGGCGTGCGGCTGGATTACTTGCCGACTGCCGCCGTTCAACAGGCGCGTTGCACTCCGATTTATGAGGAAATGGAAGGCTGGTCCGAGAATACCGCAGGCGCGCGGTCTTGGGCTGATCTGCCGGGGGCTGCGATCAAATACGTGCGGCGGATTGAGGAGTTGATCCAATGCCCGGTGGCGCTACTGTCGACCTCGCCCGAGCGCGACGATACGATTCTGGTGACCGATCCCTTTGCGGATTGATCTTTCAGTTTAAGTCTTACCTCGCCCCTTGCTGCGATGCAGGGGGCGTTTTGGTTTCAGGAGGGGACGATGGCGCTGAGTTACAAATCCCGCAAGCGGTGGTCGTTGCTGATCCTTCTGGTGGGGATGCCGATCTATGTCGTGGTGGCGGTCAATCTGATCGACAAGATTGATCGGTTGCCGATTTGGGCCGAGGTGCCGGCCTATCTGCTGCTGGGCGTGGCGTGGATTTTGCCGTTCAAGCGGGTGTTTCTGGGCGTGGGGCAACCCGACCCGGATGCGCCCTCTGATCACCAATCCCGATCATAAATGAAAACAGCCGGAACATTCCCCAATGTTCCGGCTGTTTTATCGGGCGCACCGGGGCGGATGGCGGCGGGGTTTCGGCCTCAAGCGCTGCGAGTTCGGCTTGCAGTGCTGCCTCGGCCTCAGGCGAGAGCAGCGAGGTTTGTGGGGCGGCTTGAGCGGTTTCGGCTTGAGCCGTTTCGGGCGCGCGGGGTGCATCGGCGCGGCGGATTTTGATCACACGGGCGCGGGCGCGCTGGATTCTCTCGCCGGGTTCGGAGGCTGCTTCAGGGAAAGCTGCTGCGACGGGTTGGGCCTCGGGTTCTGGCTGGATTTCGGGGGTCGCAGAAACTTCCGGGGTGGCTTCCGGTGTCGCAGGCAAGCTGGCGAGCAAGATGTCGTCTTCCGCATCGTCTTCTGCTGCGTCAAAGGCTTCTGGCCGGGCATCTTCTGACAGAGTATCTTCTGCTACAGCATCGGAAACCGCGATCTGCGGCTCGGAAACGGGCGCGGCTGCAGCGGTTTCAGGTTGGATTTGATCGTTCTCGGCGATCAGTGCCCCCAGTGTAGCCAACATGTCTTCATCGGCATAGGCCGCCGCTTCCGCAATCGGATCGTGTTCGGGCAAGAGATCAGCGAGGATTTCGTCGTCATAGTCTTCGGTCGCAGGCGCGTCTTGCGCAGCAGCGGCAAAATCTTCGATCACCGGGTCTTCGCTGGCGATCAGGCTTTCGACTTCGGGCAGGCTTTCGACTTCGATCAGGCTTTCGGCTGTGGGCAGATCATTTGCGAAGGCGGCGGCAAGATCGGTGGAACCGTCGTCCTGCAAGGCGGGGTCTTCGTCATAGCCTTCTTCGGCTGCGGGCAAAGCTGCGCTGGTGTCCGCAGCTTCGGCAAGCACTGGAGCGTCTAGGGCTGTCAGATCGGCAAGATCTTGCGGCTCGATCTCGGGCTCTGATGCACCTTGGTGATCAGGCGTGCTCTCGGCGGCGATCAGATCGTCGGGGTCGACGGCATATTGCGGTTCGGTTACATCCGCTTCGACAGGGGTTTCGGCGGCAGCTTCCGGCGCTGCCAAAGCGGCGATATTGGCCAGAATGTCATCGGAATGTTGGTCTTCGCTATAGCTGTCGTCGGCCAAGGCGGCGGCTTCGGCGATGTGGTGAATGGCGGGTTCGACCGTGACCGGAGCGGTTTGGGCGGCACGCAGGCGGGACAGCCGTTCGGCGACGCTTTCGCCATTGGCATCCACGGTAGCGGCGGCGGTGACAGCAGGGGCGGCAACAGGGGCGACCAGTGCGGGCGCTTCGGCATCGCCAGCCCGCAGGATCACGCCGTTGTCTTGGATTTTCGCCTCAACCCGGCGCTGGATTTCACGCTCGGCGATGCGGTGCAGCATGGCGGCATCGGGGGTGGGTGGTTCGGCCCCGAAATAGCGATCTTCGGCAGCGAGATCGCGGAAATATTCGGCGATCGCCTTCATGGTGTTGAAGGGCTCGTCGAACCCTTCCAGCGTGCAGCTGAAAGTTCCGTAAGATACGGTAAGAATTTTACTTGCACCGATCATCGGGATGCCGCCTTTACAAAGTTCACGTCGCCAACCTGCACTGCGCTTTGTTCAATTCCGTGGACAGAACAGGGTAATTTGAAGGATTGATTGTGTTCACGCTGCGGGGTTTGTGCCGCAATTAGAAGAACAGTATCGGGATTATGCAGGTGATTGTCGACTCTTTGCAGGGGGTAACTTTGGCGGGCGGTGGGCCGTTCGGCAAAGCGCAGCTTAGCCGTGCGCTGCGATTTGCCCCAAGGATTGTTGGGGCTGATGGTGGTGCGGACCGGCTTTTGGCCTTGGGGGTGGAACCTGAGGCGGTGGTGGGCGATATGGATTCGATCTCGGTGGGGGCACAGGCGCGGCTGGCGGGGCGGTTGTTTCCGATTGCCGAACAAATCACCACCGATTTCGACAAGGCGCTGCGCTCGATCAAAGCACCCTTCGTGCTGGGGATAGGATTCGCAGGGGCGCGGCTCGATCATGGGCTGGCGGTGCTGAACGCTTTGGTGCGCGCGCCGGAGCAGCGCTGTCTGGTGCTGTCGCCGCAGGATGTGATTTTTCTGGCACCGCTGGAGATGCGGTTGGAGCTCCCCTTGGGTTCGCGGTTTTCGCTGTTTCCGATGGCGGCGGTGACCGGGGAAAGCGCGGGGCTGCGCTGGCCGTTGCAGGGTCTGGATTTTGCAGCCGACGGCATGATTGGCACCTCGAATGAGGTGTCAGGCCCGGTGGAGTTGCGATTCTCGGCGCAGAAGATGCTGGTGATCTTGCCGATCAAATCTCTGGCGGCAGCACTGAGCGGGCTTGGTGCGATGTGATCCGCTCGCGGTGGATGATGTAGAGACCCGAGGTGACGATGATGGCGATGCCGGCCCAAGTCAGCGCATTGGGGAAATCGCCGAACACCAGATAGCCGAGGGTGACGGCGGTGACGATTTCCAGATAGTGTAGGGGTGCTAAGGTAGAGGCAGGGGCGCATTTCAGCGCCACGGTCATGCACATATGGCTGGCCGCCGCCCAGAAGCCGACGCCAAACAACCACAGCCAGTTCAGGCCCTGCGGCATCACCGGGTCAAGTTCGGTGAGGCCCGTGCCATTGGCCCACAGCAGGATCGGCAGACAGATCAGGCTGCCGGCGATGGAGGTGTGCAACTGTTGGGTGACCGGGTGCATCCCAGTGGCGATGGCTTGGGTGATCAGCATGTAGAAGGCAAAGCAAAACGCCGAGATCAAAGGGTAAAGGGCGGCGGTGCCGTAATGGGTCAGCGAGGGCTGGATCACCAAAAGGGCGCCTGCAAATCCCACGACAGAAGCTGCGATGCGGCGCGGGCCGACCGGGTTGCCGAACAGAAAATAGCCGAGGATCAGCAGGATGAATGGCTCGATGAACACGATGGCCAGCGCGTCGGCGATCGGCATCACCTGCACGCCCGCGACAAAGCCATAGGTCGAGGCGATCAGGAAAGTCGCCCGCAGGGTGATCAGCGCGGCGGTTTTGCCGGATATGCGCAGCCGCAGCAGCAGCGCTACGGGCAGCATCAAAGCACCTTGCACCAGAAACCGCGCGGTGGTGATCTGGCCGACCGGGATCGCGGCGGTGGCGAGTTTTGAGGCGGTGTCGAGCAAGGGGGCCAAGACACAGAAGGCGAGCATCAACAGGATGCCGGGAAGGATGCGGTCATTGTTCATAAGCAATGGCTAGTCAGGCGAGGTTCGGGTGTCGTGCCTAAAAGCGACCACGGATGGCGCTGCGGGTGTGGCAGTTGCTCTTTTGAAAATACTCAAAGATTTCCCCAGCCCCGTGCGCGCCGCATCAGACACATCGCGGCGGCAGCCCCTTCATCCCGGCGTGAGCCGGGGGAAGGGAAAACCCGTGCCGCTTTGCGGCTCTGCTGGATCACCCTGTCAGCAGTTCGGCACGTTGACGGCGAGGCCGCCGAGCGAGGTTTCTTTGTATTTCTCGTGCATGTCATTGCCGGTTTGGCGCATGGTCTCGATGCAGACATCCAGCGACACCAGATGCTCGCCATCGCCGCGCAGCGCGAGGCTGGCTGCGGAGACGGCTTTGATCGCCCCCAGACCGTTGCGCTCGATGCACGGCACCTGCACGAGGCCCGCGACGGGATCGCAGGTCATGCCGAGGTGGTGCTCAAGTGCGATTTCGGCGGCGTTTTCCACCTGCATCACCGTGCCACCCAAGACGGCTGCAAGCGCTGCGGAGGCCATGGCGGCGGCGGAACCGACTTCGGCTTGGCAACCACATTCGGCACCCGCGATGCTGGCGTTGTGTTTGCAGAGGCCCCCGATGGCGGAGGCGGTGAGCAGGAAATCGGCGATTTTGGTGGTCGATGCACCGGGGACGTGATCGAGGTAATAGCGCAGCACGGCGGGGAGCACACCCGCAGCGCCATTGGTGGGGGCGGTGACGACTTGACCGCCCGCAGCGTTTTCCTCGTTTACCGCCATCGCGTAAAGCGACATCCAGTCGTTGATGGTGTGCGGCGCGGTCATGTTCAACCCGCGTTCGGCCAGCAATGCGTCGTGGATGCCTTTGGCACGGCGGCGCACTTTCAGGCCGCCGGGCAGGATGCCGGTGCCCTCCATGCCGCGCGAGATACAGTCATTCATCACTTGCCACAGCCGGGCGATGCCTTGGTCGATCTCGGCTTTGGAGCGGAATTTCAGCTCGTTGGCGAGCTTCATCTGGGCGATGGAAAGGCCAGAAGATTTCGCCATCGCCAGCATTTCATCGGCAGTCTCAAACGGATAGGGCACGTCGGCTTTGACTTTGGCTTTGCCCGCACTGGCTTCCGCGAGTTCACCAGCGGTCAGCACGAAGCCGCCGCCGATGGAATAGTAGGTTTCTTGCAGGATCACGTCGCCCTGCGCGTCGGTGGCTTTCAGGATCATGCCGTTGGCGTGGCCGGGCAAAGCGGGGCCGTAGTCGAAAGCGAGGTCGGCTTTCGGGTTGAACTGCAGGGGGGACAGGCCATCGGCGTGGATGGTGTGGGTGTCGGTGATGGCGGCGAGCACGGTGTCGGCTTTGGCGGCGTCATAGGTCGCCGGGTGGAAGCCTGCGAGGCCAAGGATGGTGGCGCGGTCGGTGGCATGGCCGACGCCAGTGAAGGCGAGCGAGCCGTGCAGCGAGGCTTTGACGCCGCCGAATTTGAACGGCGAGGCCCGCATCAGATCAAGGAACCGCGCGGCGGCGACCATCGGGCCCATGGTGTGCGACGAGGACGGGCCGACGCCGACTTTGAACATGTCGAAAACGGAGAGGAACATGGGGCGGTCCGATCAATAGGGGTTCGAGAACATCGTGTCGCCGAGGTCTTCGGCCTGCGCGCAAGTGACGGCTGCGGGGCGGGTTTCCAAGGCGAGCAGGATTTTGTGCAAGGCGGGATAGTCTTTGGCGGGGCAAGGCTCGAACAGCCAGCGCATCAGCACGGCGACGTAATAGCCGAGGATGGAGGGCGAGGTTGAGAGCCAGTCGGGGGCTTCCAAGGCGACCATGTCCTCAAGGGTTTGCACCAGCGATTTCAGGGTGGCAGCGGCTTGGGCCTTTGCATCTTCGGCGTTTTCCGGGCCTGCGACGCGGTGCGGGTAGTAATAGATCATCGCAGTGGGGTGCAGGTTGCTGGAGGTGAAGAACAGCCATTTCAGGAATTGGCCACGCTCGGGCGTGTTCGGGGCGGGGGCGAGTTTGGCCGCGATTTCGGACAGATGCAGCAGGATCGCGGCGGTCTCGAACATCACCCCATCAGGGGTTTCCAGCGCCGGGATTTTGCCCAAGGGTTGCAGTTTGCGGTAATCGGGGCTGTCGAGCGCACCACCGTCGCGGTCGAGCGCGGCGATCTGATAGGGCAGGCCGAGTTCCTCCAGCACCAGCCGGACGATCAGGGCTGCCGAGTCTGGGGTGTGGTGCAGGATATACATCGCGGGCTCCTCATTTCGCGGCAGTATGGCGCAAGGCGCGGGGGATACCATGCGAAAACCGACACTATTTGGTGTGCAGCGGCGGGGGCGGGTGGTTCTGATCCGGGGTGTTCTGCATAAAGCCGCGCGGGGGTTTCACACCCCCCATGCCATTGGTTCTCGAACCGATGGCGAACCAATGGCAAACCCCGTGGAATATTTAGGCCAGTCTGAAAGAAAATTTTAGCTAAGTTTTAGGGAGTTGCGGCGGCTCGCCTTGTCAGGGCTAGCCGAAGAAATCCCACAGCAGTTTCAGGTTCAGCGCGATGATCACCACGGCGATCAGGATGGCCAAGGCGACCAGCCAGCGCGGGGCGGCGAGCGCCCCCATTTTGGCGCGGTTGGCGGTGAACATCACCAAGGGGACGACGGCGAACGAGAGCTGTAGGCTGAGGATGACTTGGGTGAGGATCAGCAGTTTGCCGGTGCCTGCGCTGCCATAATAGATGGTGACTCCGGCAGCGGGGATGATGGCGATGGCGCGGGTGATCAGGCGGCGCAGCCATGGCGGCAGGCGAATTTGCAGGAAGCCTTCCATCACGGCTTGGCCCGCAAGGGTGGCGGTGACGGTGGAGTTCAAACCACAGGCCAACAGGGCAATGGCGAACAGGCTGGGGGCGATGCCGGAGCCCAAGAGTGGCCCGAGCAGTTGGTGGGCATCGCCGAGTTCTGCGACCTCGGTTCGTCCGGTGGCATTGAACGAGGCGGCGGCAAGGATCAGGATCGAGGCGTTGATCAACAGCGCGAAGCAGAGCGCGACGGTGCTGTCGATGGTGGCGAATTTCAGCGCCTCACGCTTTTCTTCGATGCTGTCCCCATAGGCGCGGGTTTGCACGATGGCGGAGTGCAAATACAGGTTATGCGGCATCACGGTGGCGCCCAGGATGCCAAGCGCGAGGTAGAGCATCTCGGGATTGCGCAGGATCTCGGTGGTGGGGGCGAAGCCTTTGATCACGCCCGCCCAATCGGGGTCTGCCATGGCGATCTGGATGCCGAAGCACAGCGCGATCACGCCCAACAGGACGATGATAAAGGCCTCTAGCCAGCGGAAGCCTTTGGTTTGCAGCCAGAGGATCAGGAACACATCCAGCGCGGTGATCAGAACGCCGAGTTCCAGCGGGATGCCGAACAGCAGGTTCAGACCGATGGCGGTGCCGATCACCTCGGCAATGTCGGTGGCGATGATGGCGATTTCGGCAGCGAGCCATAGCGGGATTGAGACAAAGCGCGGGAAGGCATCGCGGCAGGCTTGCGCAAGGTCGCGGCCCGAGGCGATGGCCAAGCGGGCGCAAAGCGATTGCAGCACGATCGCCATCAGGTTGGAAATCAGCGCCACCACCAGCAGGGTGTAGCCGAATTTGGAGCCTCCGGCGAGCGAGGTCGCCCAGTTGCCGGGGTCCATATAGCCCACCGCCACCATATAGCCGGGGCCGAGGAAAGCGGCGAAGCGGCGCCATGTGCCTTTCGGCAGCAGCACCGAGCGGTGAACGTCAGCGAGGGCGGCATCCCCACGGGGTTGCCTCCAGTCGTTGCGCAGATCGAAGAAGGAATTCATGTCGGCTTTCTGACATTGAGAATTATTCGCAATGTAGCTTTGCGGGTGAGTCTGTCAACCCCTTCGGTGATTCCCCTCTCGCCCCCTCGGCTTGCTTTGCCTATAAGGGCGCAACAGCCCAAGGAGCCGCACCCCGCCGGGTGCATCAGACTGAGGAAATCCTATGCCAGCCGATCTTTCCCCCATCGACAAAGCCAAATTCGTTGCCGCCAAGCGGGCGGTGGATTTTATTGAAAGCGGCATGAAGGTGGGCTTGGGCACCGGATCAACCGCCGCATGGATGGTGCGCTGTCTGGGCGAGCGGGTGCGTGAGGAGGGGCTGAAGATTGTCGGGGTGCCGACCTCAACCCGCACCGCCGAACTGGCGCGGCAGGTTGGCATCCATGTCACCTCCTTGGATGAGGCGAAGTGGTTGGACGTGACGATTGACGGCGCGGATGAGTTTGACCAGAACCTTGCGCTGATCAAGGGCGGTGGCGCGGCACTGTTGCAGGAGAAGATTGTGGCAACCGCGAGTGATCTGATGATCGTGATCGCGGATGCTGCGAAGGAAGTGCAGCAGTTGGGGGCGTTTCCGCTGCCGATTGAGATCATTCCGTTCGGCTGGCAGACTTCCAAGGCTTTGGTTGAAGAAATGCTGGTGTCGATGGATGTGCTGGCGCGCGATGTGACCTTGCGGATGAATGGCGACCGGCCCCTGGTGACGGATGAGAGCAATTACATTCTGGATCTGCATCTGAAGCGGATCGGCAACCCTCGGCAGTTGGCTTTGGTGCTGAACCAAATTCCGGGCGTGGTTGAAAACGGGCTGTTCATAGATATTTGTGACATCGTGATCATTGGCCACGGCGATGGCCGGGTGACGGTGCGCGACATTAATTCTGGGTCCGAGACGGACGACCAGATCCTGTTCGCGCCGACGGATAATATCTTCGCCGATTTAGGGGAATAAGGTGTTCGACTACGATCTTTTCGTCATCGGTGGCGGCTCGGGCGGGGTGCGGGCGGCGCGGATTGCGTCTGCGGAGGGTGGCGCGAAGGTGGCGCTGGCCGAGGAAAGCCGGATGGGCGGCACTTGTGTCATTCGCGGCTGTGTGCCGAAGAAGCTGATGGTGTTTGCGTCCGAGATGCCTGAGGCGGTGGCGGATGCGCGGGCATATGGCTGGGATGCTTCGGTCGGGGCGTTTGACTGGGGGCGGTTTCGGGGCTCGTTGGAGAAAGAACTCGATCGGTTGGAGGCGGCCTATCGCAGCACGCTTTTAAATGCTGGGGTGACGATTTATGACACGCGCGCCGTGGTGGTTGATCCGCATCGGGTGCGGTTGGCCTCGGGTCAGGAGTTCAGCGTTAAGCATATCCTGATTGCGACGGGCGGGCGGCCGTTTGTGCCGGAGGTGCCGGGGGCGGAGCTGGCTGTCACCTCGAATGAGATGTTCCATCTTCCGGCTTTGCCGCAGCGGGCGCTGGTGGTGGGGGGCGGTTATATTGCTTCTGAGTTCGCCTGTATCCTGCGGGGATTGGGCGTGCAGGTGACGATGATGTATCGCGGCGCTGCGATTTTGCGCGGCTTTGATGATGAGGCGCGGGGGATGGTCTCGGCGGCGATGGGCGCGCGGGGCATTGATATTCAGTGCGGTGTGGATGTGGCGCGGTTGGAGAAGGTGCCGGGCGGGATTTTGGTGCAGGGCACGGATGGTGCGGCGCAGGAATTTGATCTGGTGATGTATGCCACCGGGCGCAAACCCAATTCGGGCGGCATGGGGCTAGAGGCTTTGGGCGTTGGCGTTGGCGCGCGGGGGCAGATTTTGGTCGATGAGTGGTCGCAAACTGCGGTGCCGTCGATTTATGCGGTGGGGGATGTGACGGATCGGATCAACCTTACACCAGTGGCGATCCGCGAGGGGCATGCCTTTGCCGATACGGTGTTCCGGGGGGTGCCGACCAAGGCGGATCACGAGCTGGTCGCCTCGGCAGTGTTTACGCAGCCGGAATTGGGCTCAATCGGGCTTTCCGAGGAAGCCGCCAAGGGCAACGGGCCGATTGAGATTTTCAGCGCCAATTTCCGCCCGATGCGCAGCTTGTTTGCCGGGCGGACAGAGGCGCGGGTGTTGATGAAGCTGGTGGTCGATCAGGCGACGCAACGGGTTCTGGGCTGTCATATCGTCGGGCCGGGGGCGGGCGAGATGATCCAGCTTGCGGCGATTGCGGTGAAGATGGGGGCGACCAAGGCGGATTTTGATCGCACCGTGGCGGTGCATCCGACGGTGTCGGAGGAACTCGTCACCATGCGTAAGGTCAGCAGAGTGGTCTGATGCGGCAATTTGCGCGGTCTATCTGCTTGATTTCCGCGTCATTCATGCCCAATTCAGCAGCAACGTAAAAAACGAAAGGTTGATCAATGGCGGGTAGTGGCGGCCCTTGGGGCGGAAATGGCGGTTCTGGTGGCGATGACCGGAATGGCCAGCGGCCAGAGGGCGAGCGTCCGGGGCAGCGTCCGGGTGGACGCAAGCCGGGCGAGGGCCCACAGATGCCCGAAATTGATGAGCTGATGAAAAAAGGTCAGGAACATCTGCGCGTGCTGATGGACGGGCGCGGTGGCGGCAATGGGCGTGGGCCTGCGGGCGCGGGCGGGCCGGGTGGCGCGTTGTTCACGCGGCAGGGGCTGGTGATCGGTGCGCTGGCGGCTCTGGCGCTTTGGGGCTACGTGTCGGCCTATCAGGTCAAGCCGGAAGAACAAGCGGTGACGCTGATGCTGGGTAAGTTCAGCGGTGTCACCGAAGAAGGTCTGCATTTCGCGCCTTGGCCGGTGATGACGGCGGAAATCGTTGAGGCGCGCAAGCAGCGCACCACTGATATCGGCAATGGCGTGGCGGGCGAGTTGGACAACGGTCTGATGCTGACTCGCGATCAGAACATCGTCGATATCGAGTTTCAGGTGGTCTGGAACATCGCTGATCCGTCGAAATTCCTGTTCAACCTCGCCGACCCGGAAGACACTATCCGCGCGGTTTCGGAATCTGCGATGCGCGATATCATTGCGCGCTCGGGACTGTCGCCGGTGCTGAACCGCGACCGGGGTGTGATCGCTGCGGAAGTGACCGCGGCGATTCAAGGCACGCTGAACAGCTATGACGCCGGGATCAACGTGATCCGGGCGAACTTCGACAAGGCCGATCCGCCGCGCGAAGTCATCGACAGCTTCCGCAAAGTGCAGGCGGCACAGCAAGAGCGCGACCGTCTGGAAAAAGAAGCCGATGCTTATGCCAACACGATTGGCGCAGCTTCGCGTGGGCAAGCCGCACAGTTGCTGGAAGACGCGCGCGGTTATAGCGCACAAGTGGTGAACAACGCCGAGGGTGAAGCCAGCCGATTCTCGTCGATTTACGCCGAATATATCAAGGCCCCGGAAGTGACGCGTAAGCGGATGTATCTGGAAACCATGGAGAAAGTGCTGGGCGGGATGAATAAGGTGATCCTTGATGGCGTCTCGGGCAAAGACGGGCAGGGCGTGTTGCCCTACCTGCCGCTGGAGGGTCTGACCAAACCTGCTACCCCAACCGGAGGGTCAAACTGATGCGCCCGATCTATATTCTGCCCGGCCTGATCCTTGCAGGTGCCTTGTTGCTGTCTTCGGTGTTCATCGTGGACGAGCGTGAAAAAGTGCTGGTCTTGCAGTTTGGTGAAGTGAAGCAAGTGGTGGACAAGCCCGGTCTGGGCTTCAAAATACCCTTCGTGCAGGAGGTTTACCGCTACGACGACCGCATCCTTGGCCTGCCGACGCAGCCGTTGGAGGTGACGCCGCTGGATGATCGCCGCTTGGTGGTGGATGCCTTTGCGCGCTGGCGGATCGTTGATCTGGAAGCGTTCCGCCGGGCTGTTGGCTCGGGTGGGGTTGAGGCTGCGCGCAGTAACCTTGACAAGATCATCAACGCCGAAATCCGTGAGGTTTTGGGCGGGGTGAACAGCCAGAAGGTGCTGTCGGAAGACCGCACCTCGCTGATGAACCAGATCCGTGACAATTCGCGCGCCAAGGCGGCGGGATTGGGCGTGGATGTGATCGACGTGCGGCTGACGCGCACCGATCTGCCGGAGCAAAACCTTGAAGCCACCTTTGCGCGGATGCGGGCCGAGCGGGATCGTGAAGCGGCGGATGAGATTGGTCGTGGTAACGAGGCCGCCCAGCGGGTGCGGGCTGCGGCGGAACGCTCCAAGGTTGAGATTGTCTCGCAGGCGGGCAAAGAGGCCGAGGTGATCCGGGGTGAGGCTGATGCCAAGCGTAACGCGATCTATGCCGAGGCGTTTGGAAAAGACCCGGAGTTCTTCGCCTTCACGCGGTCGTTGACCTCGTATGAGCGGGCGTTGCAGGCGGGGAATTCGTCGATGGTGATGCAGCCGGACAGCGAGTTCTTTGAATATTTGCGCAGCGAGAAGCCGCCGGTTGTGGCCCCTGCTGCCCCGGCTGTGCCTGCGGCGCAGCCGTAAGCGGGTACTGGGACTGATCGACTTGAAAGGGCTGGCGGTGACGCTGGCCCTTTTGTTTTGCGGCGAGGATTGGCGCAATCTGCCGATGGCGCTTGCACATCCACTCACGCGGGTGACAAATTCATTCACGCAGGGTTGAGGCGGCGCGATCTGGTTTGCATTGCGTATTTTGGCCCCTAAATGAATATGCGGATGTGATCCGATGCGGCGGGCGATGTGGATCGCGCCCCGCACTACGAAAAGGAGTTCGGACGTGCTTCAACTATCTCCCGTGCGTGCGCTGACGGTTCCAGCCATCGCCACTCCCAAGCGTCCCCGGCTGATGCTGGCGCTTGGTTTGGGTCTATCACTGGCGCTGGCCGCTGGGCCTGCGCATCAGGCGCTGGCGTTTGGCGCCCCCGATAGCTTTGCTGATCTGGCGCAACAGATCAGCCCTTCGGTTGTCAACATCACCACCTCGTCGATGGTGGCTTCTGCCACCGATGGCGGGCCGATGGTGCCGCCGGGCTCGCCGTTTGAGGATTTCTTCAAGGATTTCATGGACCAGAACGGCCAAGGTGGCAACGAGCCGCAACGCTCGGAAGCTTTGGGCTCGGGCTTTGTGATCTCGGCTGACGGCTATATCGTGACGAATAACCACGTCATCGAGGGCGCGGATGATATCGAGATTGAATTCTTCTCGGGCAAGAAGCTGAAAGCCAAGCTGGTTGGCACCGACCTTAAGACCGACATCGCTTTGCTGAAAGTTGAAAGCCCGGAACCGCTGCCATTTGTCGGATTTGGCAATTCGGATGCGATGCGGGTTGGCGATTGGGTGATGGCGATGGGCAACCCATTGGGACAGGGTTTTTCGGTGTCCGCCGGGATCGTCTCGGCGCGGGGGCGTGAGTTGAACGGCGCTTATGATGACTTCATCCAGACCGATGCGGCGATCAACAAGGGCAACTCGGGTGGGCCGCTGTTCAATATGGATGGTCAGGTGATTGGTGTGAACACCGCCATTCTGTCGCCGACGGGCGGCTCGATTGGCATTGGTTTCTCGATGGGCTCGAACGTGGTGTCGCATGTGGTTGACCAGCTGAAGCAATATGGCGAGACGCGGCGCGGCTGGCTGGGTGTGCGCATCCAAGACGTGACGCCGGATGTGGCGGAAGCGATGGGTCTGACCGAGGCGAAGGGTGCGTTGATCACCGATGTGCCGTATGGCCCGGCGAAAGCCGGCGGCATGCTGGCGGGCGACGTGATCCAGACTTTTAACGGCAAGGAAATCACCGATGTGCGCAGCCTGACCCGCACGGTGGCCGACAGCCCGATTGGCGAGGAAGTGCCCGCCGTGGTGTTGCGCGATGGCAAGCAGCAGACCTTGCAGATCAAGCTGGGCCGTCGGGAAACCGATGAGGCGGGTAAGCCGGTGCCTGCGGCGCAGAAGGACACTCCGGTCGAGCCGCAGAAGGCGGAAGTGCTGGGGCTGACTCTGGTGCCGGTGGACGCGCAGGTGGCCAAGGATCTGAACCTGCCTGCCGGGGCGACCGGGCTTGCGGTGACGCATGTGGATAGCGCGTCGGAAGCCTCTGAGAAGGGCGTGACACCGGGCGATCTGATCGTCGAAGCGGGTCAGCAGAAGGTGATCAGCATCAGCGATCTGCAAGACCGTTTGTCCGAGGCGAAAGCGGCGGGGCGCAAGTCGATCCTGCTCTTGGTGCGGCGTGAAGGTGATCCGCGCTTCGTGGCGCTGTCGGTCGAGTAAGTTTCAAGCTTTGCGATGAAGGGGCGGCGGGGAAACCTGCCGCCCTTTTTAATTGCGCGGCAGCAGGCGGGCTTGCGCGCGCGCCCAAGGCAAAGCCTGTGCAGGTGATCAAGGCGCAGGTGGCATAGGCGAGGATCGCCACGCTGAGCAGCATCAACGGGCGATTGGCCAGCATCCGCGCGGTCTCGGCGGGGTTTTGCCCGCTCCACAGCCGCAGGGTGATGCCGTGCAGCAGGTAGATGATCAGGGCGAGCAGCGCAAACCACGCGCCATAGGTCAGCACGGGTTTGACCCCGGCGGGGGCGTGGTTGTGCGTGACCCAAGCGCTGCCGCAAGAGCGGCTGGCGACCAACAGCGGCAGCACGACGCTCAGGGCGGTGCCAAAGCTGAGTTGGGTGCGGATCATGGCCTCGAACATGGTCAGCAAGGCGATGGTCGCCGCAGCGGTCAGCAGCAGGATCAACACGAAGCGCAGTGAGAGCTGGGTCCGCATGGTCTAGCCGATCTCAAACAGCAGGCGGGTGCGGAACGACAGCATCCAATCGGCGCGCTCGGTGGCTATGGCGCGGCCGGGGGCGGTTTGCATGGTGTCGACCAACTTCAAGAGTTTGGTCTCGATATGATCGAGTGCATAGGCGCGGTCGTCGCGCGGACGGTTGAGCGCCATTGGGTCGTCGGCATCGAACAGACCACCGCCCATTGCGCCCGAAACATGAAACATCCGGGCGATGCCGATGGCGCCCAAAGCCTCCAGCCGATCCGCGTCTTGTAGCACGCGGGCCTCGGCGGTCATCGGCGTGATTGCGGCAGAAAAGCTGTGTGCTGCAATGGCATGACCCACGGCAGACAGTTTCGCCTCGGGGAAGCCGTCCAAGCGCAGGAAATGGCAGGCGGCTTCGGCGGAGAGGGTGGAGGCGCGGGCGCGCTCGGGGTGGGATTTCGGCAGGTTGACCAGATCGTGAAACATGCAGGCGGCGAGCAAGATGTCCAGATCACACGGTTCGTCCATCGCGATCAGCTTTGCCCGCGCCCAGACCCGGCGCAGATGGCCGAGATCATGCGCGCCATCGGTAGGATGCGCGGACCATTGCCGGGTGACTTCGGCTTCGTAGCGGGATTGGGCGGCGGATAAGGTCATAGGTGGGATACATCCGTTGCGATGATGCCAAGCTCTTTGGCGGCGGAAAGCGAAAGTTCCGGGCTGTCGAGACCACGTTCGGCTTGAAATTGCCGGATCGCCTCGGCGGTGGTGGCATCCATCACCCCGGTGACCGGCGCCATATAGAGACCCCGCGCTTTCAGGGCGCGTTGCAGGGTGGCGACAAAGTTCACCGTCATGTCTTGCGGGCAGGGCGCGCGGAACCAAACCTCCTCGTGGTCTTGCAGCAGACGTTGATGGGTCTTGGTCTGATAGGTCGCGGGAGAGGTCACTTTTCCCGCCGCGTCGCGCTGCTCATCGGTGACGACAAGCTGCTCGGTGGTGGTTTCAATCACGGCGGGGGTGGTGTCTTTGGCCCAGCACGCGCCCTCGGTCTGCGGTGGAAGCTGGCCTTCTTTCATGCGCACCAGATCAATACCAAGGTTGCCGACCACGGGAGCTGTCACCGAGACCTGCTGCGTACAGCCAGCCAAAATCAGCGCACAGCCAAAAATCAGACGAAAAATCATGCCATGCCCGTATTGCGCCCCGGTTGCTCCGGGCCCTGTTGCGGCAAAGCTTAACCGCAAACGGCGGCTGTGCAAAGCTGCTTGGGGCGTGGGGCGCTGCGGGGGATCGGCGGGGGTGACGGAATTGCACCGAACTGTGACGGTGCTGCACTGGCAAATGCTGCGGCTTTCGCCTATGTCGACGGCAGAGCCGTTGGGCAGAAAGAAACAGGGACAGCAGCATGGCGAAGATCGTTTACGTCGAATTTGGTGGCAAGGAACATGTGGTCAACGTCGCAAACGGCCTGACGGTGATGGAAGGCGCGCGCGACAATGGCATTCCGGGCATTGAGGCCGATTGCGGCGGTGCCTGCGCCTGTTCGACCTGCCATGTCTATATCGACGCGGCTTGGGTGGAAAAGCTGCCGAAGAAGGACGCGATGGAAGAAGACATGCTGGATTTCGCGTGGAATCCCGACCCGGTGACCTCGCGTCTGACCTGCCAAATCAAGGTGAGTGATGCGCTGGATGGGCTGCGCGTGCAGATGCCGCAGAAGCAGATCTGATGCGGTTTACCTTGATCTTGCATCATCATTCGCGCCAAGACCTGCGCGAATGATGATGCTTCCAAGCCAGATAAAACGCAAACCGCTTTCAGCATTTGCTCTTTTAGAAATACTCTGGGGGTTTGGGGGCGAGCCCCCAATGAAATTCGGCTTTCTTTGAATTTCGGCTTTGGTTCAGAACGGATGCGCGCGGCCGTCCCATGTCTCAAAACAGCCAGTTGTCGCCAGCGACAGGGCGGCAAAGCGGGCGGCGAGGCCCAGTGCGGATTGCGCTTCGGTGATATCCGCGCTCGCACCGCCCATATCGGTTTGCACCCAGCCGGGGTGATAGATGCCCACGGCGATGCCTTGCGATTTCAGATCAGTGGCCAGATTGCGGCCAAGGTTAAGCGCTGCGGCCTTGGAGGCGCGGTAGATGTAGCTGCCGCCGGGGGCGGTGGTGTCGAATGCCATTTGCGACGAGATGATCGCGATTTTGCCGCCCGCACGACGCAAGGCGGGCAGCAGGGATTGGATGGTCAGAAACACCCCGACAACGTTGGTGTTGAAGCCCTCTGCCCACAGGGCAGGCGCATAGCCGTCGTCCAGCTTTTGACCGCGATCAGGATAAACCCCGGCGTTGCAGATCAAAAGATCAAGTGTTGCAATGCTTTGGCCCAAGGCGCGCTGGCCTGCGGGGTCGGTCACATCCAGCGTCACCAGTCCCGGCACAGGCCTGCGGGCGGTGCCGATTACCACCACGCCCGCCGCTTGATAATGCTGCATCAAGGCGCGACCGATGCCTCGGGTCGCGCCGGTGATCAGGGTGGTCATCAGTTGGCCTTTCTGGGCGGCATGAACGGCAGGGGCGCGACCGGCACGCCGTCTTCGATCAAAGCGCGGGCCTCGGCGGGCTTGGCCTCGCCATAGATCGCGCGTTGGTCGATGTCGCCGTCGTGCATCCGACGGGCTTCGGCGGCGAAGTTCAGCCCGACATATTCCGAGTTCGCCTCCACCTGACGGCGCAATTCGGCCAGAGCGGCCTCCATTTCGGTGGTAGGCTCGCTGAGTTTGGGTTTGGCTGGAACCTCGCCTGCCTTGCGGGCGGGGCGCACAGCCGGGGCCATCGGGGTTTTCTCGATGGCGCTATCGCCGCAGATCGGGCAGCTGATCCGGCCCGCGCTCGCCAAGCTTTCATAGGCTGCGGCAGACTGAAACCAGCTGTCGAAACCGTGGGACTGGCTGCATCGAAGGGAATAGCTGATCATGCTTGGGCCAAAACTGGATAGGGTCTTTAGCTAAGCAGGCTGCGCCGCTTTTCAAGCCGTTGCAAGCGGTTGCTCGGCCCCAAGCTCGGGCAATTCGGCCAAAAGATTGGCGCTCAGCCCAACCAACAGTTGACGCAATTCCGGCTCCACCACCATGCGGGCGGCTTTCTCGGCGGCAAACCATTTGCGCCGACGTTCCTTGCGTTCGGGGAATTTGTCGACAAGCTCCGAGACGCGCAGCGCAAACACCTTGACCACACATTCGCAGCTGCGCTTCGGGGTCAGCAGTTTGACGTAATTGAACAGTCCGATGGACGTGTCGGCGATGTCACCGCGCACCCCGGCTTCTTCCCAAGCCTCTTGCTGTGCCGCCTCGGAGGGCGAGCGTTTGCCCATCGGCCAGCCCTTTGGGATCACCCAGCGCCCGGTGTCGCGGCTGGTGATCAACAACACCTCGACCTTGCTGCGGTGCATACGCCAGCAGATCGCGCCGTATTGTTCCGGGTGAACGGCAGCCTCGTCCAGAGGTGCTATGGGTAGGGTTTGGTTCATCTGCATCGGCCTTCACTCGTACATTATAAGCTGCGGTTCTTCAGAGCCGCATTCAAGAGCATCTATCGCATATTCTGTATGATTTGCATAGCATTGCAACGGGTGCGGCGGTCAAAACCTGTTACAAAAGTGTTACAATCCTGGAGCGGCGATCAAAAAGGCGGGAATGGCAGTGAGTGCCGCATTGTTCATCGGATCAGAGATTTACCGTGGCTCCAGCTATGGTGGGGCGCATCCGTTGCGGGTGCCGAGGGTCTCAACCGTGATGGATTTGGCGCGGGCTTTGGGGTGGCTCGAGGGCTGCTACCGCACCAGCCCGCGCGCCAAGCCGGCGGCGCTTTTGGCGTTTCACACGCCGGCGTATATCGCGGCCTTGCAGACGGCGGAGGCGGGGGAGATCGCGGCTGCGGCCATGGCGCGGCATCACCTTGGCACTTTGTCCAATCCGATCTTTCCACAGATTTACAGCCGCCCGGCGACGGGGGCGGGTGGGGTGTTGCTGGCGGCGGAATTATTGGCGGAGGGCGGTGCCGTACATGTGCCGGGCGGCGGCACCCATCATGGGCTGCCCGACCGCGCCAATGGCTTTTGCTATCTGAACGATCCGGTGCTGGCGATCATGGCCCTGCGGCGGATGGGGCTGCGGGTGGCTTATGTCGATCTGGACGCGCATCATTGCGATGGGGTGGAGTTTGCTTTTGCCGGGGTGCCCGAGGTGCTGCTGATTTCGGTACATGAGGAAGCGCGTTGGCCGTTTACTGGGGCCTTGGGGGTGGCGGCTGGCAATTGCGTCAACCTGCCAGTGCCTGCGGGGTACAATGACTCTGAGGCGCGGTTGGTGTTGCACGAGATGATCTTGCCGCGTCTGCAGGCGTTTGCGCCGCAGGTGATCGTGTTGCAGGCGGGCGCGGATTCGTTGCTGGAAGACCCGTTGTCGCGGCTGGCCTTGTCGAACAATGCTTATGTCGAGGCGTTGCGGGCGATCCGGGCAATGGCGCCTCGGCTGATGCTGCTGGGCGGCGGTGGCTATAATCCGTGGTCGGTGGGGCGGTGCTGGACGTTGCTCTGGGCCGAGTTGTCGGGGCAAGCGGTGCCCGATGTGCTGCCTGAAGCGGCACAGGCGGTGCTGCGCGGTTTAAGCTGGGGGGGGTGGGGGGCGGCCTTTGCCCGCACCCGCGCTGCTGACCACTTTGCGGGACGCGCCGCGCGAAGGCGCTATCCGCGATGAGGTGCGCGCGCGATTGGCGGTTTTGGCGCGGGCCTAGGCTGGGTTTCGCAGCAGGCGGGTGGCTCAAGTTGCGGTTTGTGCGGCCTTGCGGTAAAGCCGAGCTTAACTTTAGCCGGAGAAACCCGTGTCAGAACCTGCTGTGTCCGCCCCGCGTGTGAAGGTCGCCTGTATCACCACGGTGCGCAACGACCGGATTTTTCTGCGCAAATGGATCGACTATTACGGCGGCAATTTCGGGCGGCAAGCGCTGTTCGTGATCATCGACGGCTTGGATGAGACGATCCCTGCTGGCTTTGAAGGCGTGAACTTTCTGCATCTGCGCCACCGCGATTGGGCGGCGGAAATCTCCAACACCCCGATGCGGCGGGTGGTGATGGAGCATAACCGCAGCCGCGCGATTTCCGATCTGGCGCGGACCCTGTGGCGCTATGATTACGATGCGGTGATCGCCACCGATGTCGATGAGTTTCTGGTGGCGGACCCGGCACGGCACGCCAGCTTGAATGGGTTCATTCAGGGTCATCAGGCGCGGACCTCGACTTTGTCGGGGCTGGGCTTGGATGTGGTGCAGGATTTGAAATCAGAGCCTGCGATTGATCCGGCGCAGGCGTTCTTGGCGCAGCGGCGGGTGGCGGTGATCTCGAACGCCTATACCAAGCCGGTTCTGGCGTTCAAACCGGTGACTTGGGGCGCGGGTCTGCACCGGGTTAAGCGGCGGAATTTCCATATTCATCCTGACCTCTACATGTTCCATTTCGGCATGATTGACTATGAAACCGCGATGGGGCGGGCGAATGACCCCAACCTGATCGCGGCAGGTTGGGGGCCGCATATGCAGCGGCGCGAGGTGTTGTTTCGGATGGTGGAGGCGGCAACTGCGGTGGAGGGCGAGCCGTTGTTTGAGGCTGCGCGGCGGCGGATGACTTGGGTGCGCAGACCTTTAGCGTGGAATAAGCCCGCGAAATTGCCGGGGCCGCCGGTGGTGATTATCCCAGATCGGCTGAGGGCGGTGCTGTGAGCGATCCGATTGATGCGGTGCTGACATGGGTGGATGGCGAAGACCCCGCGCATGTCGCCAAGCGCAAGCTCTATGATCCGGGGTTTGGGGCTGCGGGGGTAGAGGCCACGCGTTTTGCCAGCCGCGACGAAATCCGCTTTAGCCTCAGCGCCTTGCTGAAATTTGCGCCGTGGTTGCGCTGCATTCATATCGTCACGGACGGGCAAGTGCCGCGCGTGGTGGAAGAATTGTGGGCTGACCCAGCGATGCGCGCGCGGGTGAAGATCGTCGACCACACGGTGATCTATCGCGGTCAGGAAAACTTGTTACCGATATTCTCGGGCCGCACCATTGAAACGGCGCTGTATCGCATCCCTGATCTGGCGGAGCGTTACATCTACCTAAACGATGATTTCTTCTTGATCCGCTCGGTGCAGCCTGCGGATTTCTTTACGCAAACCGGGCCCGTGTTGCGTGGGCATTGGATGACACGGGCTTACGGTTTGGTGCCGTTGCTGCAACTGGCGGTGGGGCGGCTCAAGCGGCGGGGCAAGAATTGGCAGCCAGTGGGCTTCAAGCTGCAACAGCTGCGCGCGGCGCGGCTGGTCGGTTGGGGCTGGCGGTTTTTCAGCATCGGCCACACGCCGCATCCGTTGCGGCGTTCGGCGTTCCAGCGGTTTCAGGCCAGCCACCCCGGCGTGATCGAGGCGAATATGGCGCCGCGCTTCCGGCATGGCAGCCAGTTCAACCCGGCGAGTTTGGCCAATCATCTGGAACTCGTGGCGGGGACGGCGGTGATTGCCGCCTCGGACAACACCGTCTATTTCCGCGCCGATGTCGACAAGCCGCAGCGGGTGCGTGAGAAGATTGCCGAGGCCGAGGCGCGGCAGGATGCTTTGTTCATCTGCGTCAACAGTCTGGATCAAGCGGGTGCACAGGTGCAGGCCGATATTCTGGACTTCCTGCGGCGGTGGATTCTATAGCGCAGGCGGGCGTTTGGCGGGCCAATCGGTCGCCAGATGATAGGCTTGGCCGATCGCCAATATCTTGGCATCCGCGCCAACCGGACCCGCAATCGTCATGCCCATCGGCAGGCCATTGGCCCCAAACCCCACCGGCACGTTCAAAGCGGGCAGGCCGATCAGGCTGACAGGGATCACCACTTCCATCCAGCGATGATAGCTGTCCATCGCATGACCATTGATGCTTTGCGGCCAGCGGGTTTCGACCGGGAACGGCCAGACTTGCGCGGTTGGCAGAATAACGGCGTCATATTTGCTGAACAGCCGCGCCATATGGGCGTAGTAGCGGCTGCGGATGGTGCTGGCTTCATACACCGCCTGTGCTGTCAGGCCGCGGCCTTGTTCAATTTCCCAGATGGTTTCGGGTTTGAGTTGCATCCGCTTGGCCGCATTATCGTAAAGCGGCTTCATGCCGCCTGCGTTCAGCATGGCACGCAGGGTGGTCCACGCCTGCCACAGCTTCTCAGCCGGGAAGGGGGCGGCGATGGCTTCGACCTTGGCCCCCTGTTCGGTGAACACGCGCAGGCCCGCTTCGCAGAGGTCGAGAATGCCCGGCTCGAACGGGTACGCGCCGCCCCAATCGCCTGCCCAAGCGATGCGTTTGCCTTTGAGGTCGCTGGTCAGTTGGCTGGCGAAGTCGCTGCCCGCGCGGCCAAATGGCACTTCTCGGTTCACCCCGGCCTGCACCGTCAGCAGATTTGCCACATCTTCCACCGTGCGCGCCATCGGGCCCTCGGTGGCGAGGGTTGCCAGATGGGTGTCGCCTTCGGCATCGCCGGGCACCAGACCCCAAGACGGGCGGAAGCCATAGACATTGCAGAACGCCGCCGGATTGCGCAAAGATCCCATCATATCCGAGCCATCGGCCACTGGCACCATGCGCGCGGCGAGGGCTGCGGCAGCGCCGCCGGAAGAACCGCCTGCCGTCACGGCCAGATCATAGGGATTGCGGGTCACCCCATGCACCGGATTGAAGGAATGGCTGCCATGGCCCCATTCCGGCGTGTTGGTTTTGCCGATGAAAATCGCGCCCGAAGCGCGCATCCGGGCGGCCAGCAGATCATCCTTTGCGGGGATGAAATCGGCAAACAAAGGTGAGCCATAGGTGGTGCGCAAGCCCTTGGTGGCGCAGAGATCTTTTACCGCCAGCGGCAGGCCATGCAGCCAGCCTGCGGGGGGCGCATCATCGGCGCGCTGAGCTTCGGCCAGCAATTCATCACGGTCGCGGAGCGAAATGACGGCGTTTACTGCAGGATTAAGCGCTGCAATCTGGTCGAGATGGGCGGTCATCACTTCAGACGGGGCCACTTTGCGGGCTGCAATCATCCGTGACAGCTCGGTGGCTGACAATTCGTGCAAGGCCAATGTGGTCATCCTCTGGCTGAACCACCCCAAGGCGATATGCGGGGGGAGGTTTGGAGGGGGCGGAAAGCCCTCTCCAATTTGTGTTCAAGCGCTGAAACGCAAGGATGCGGGGGCATTTCCCCCCCCGCATCGCAGTCAAATCACGCGGCTTACTTCTGCAAATCGGTCCAGATTGCAGTCATGTATTCCAGCGCCTTGCCAGAGCAGGCAGGCATGAAATGTCCTGCGGCTTTGAACTCTGCCGGGATGTTAACTTCGGGCGCGGTGGCCATGTCGGCGGGCATGAATTCTGCTGAGCCGGTGATGCCGTTGGGATAGCGCGCGAAGGCCGAGATCAGGGCAGCGTTTTCCGGCAGGCTGATGAAGTCGAGGAATTTATAGGCTTCTTCGACGTTTTGCGCCTCGGTCAACAGCGCGACCGAATCCATCCACAAAGGATAGCCTTCCTTCGGGTAGCCGTAGACCACATTCGGGTTTTTCAGCCGTGAGCGGAAGGTTTCGCCAGACCAGTTCACGCTCGCCGCCCAATCACCGTTGGCCATGTGTTCGGTGGTGCCGTAATCCATCGAGGTCCAGTATTGCTTGCCGTTGATCAGCGCGTCATGCGCCTTTTTCAGCACGGCGACATCCTCGGTGCAGGGCTCGCCGCCCGCCCACATCACCGCAAGGCCGACGATTTCGTTCATCTCGGGCACGACGTTGATCTTGCCCTTCAGCTCATCCGGCGGATTGAGGAAGATTTCCGAGGTATTCGGATCGCCCTTGTAGACCGAGGTATCCACCGAAATGCCCGTCGTGCCCCATTGCCACGGGATCGTGTAGTTGCGGCCCTTGTCCCATGCCACATCCATCCATTCCGGGGCGATGTTGCTGTGGTGCGGCAGCTTGCTTAGATCGAGTTTCTGGATCAGGCCTTTCTCGACATAAATCTGCACGAAATGCGCCGAGGGCACCACCAGATCATAACCGCCGCCGCCTGCGGAAACCTTGGCCAAAGCGGTGTCGTTGCTGTCGTAATCGGTGACCGTGACGTGGATGCCGGTTTCTTTCTCAAACTTCTCCAGCAATTCCGGCGAGGTGTAATCGCCCCAGTTGAACAGGTTCAATTGACCTTCGGCGAGGGCAGGGCCGGCGGTGGTCAGCAGTAGGGCGACAAGCAGGGGCTTTTTCATGCGGGGGAGGCTCCGATGTTGGACGTTTGATTTTATCGTTGGGTCAGTCGTCTTTGCGAGTCAGCAGGAAGAACGCGGTCAACAGCACGATGGTCAGCGCCAGCAGCATCGAGGAAATCGCGTTGATTTCCGGGGTGAGCTGGCGGCGCATCTGGCCGAGCATATAGGTCGGCAGGGTGTCTTGGCCGCCGGATTTGGTGAATTTGGTGATCACCACGTCGTCCAAGCTGATCACGAAGGCCAGCATCGCGCCTGCGATCACACCCGGCAGCAGGATCGGCAGGGTGACATGGCGGAAGGTTTGCCACGGTGTTGCGTAAAGATCGGCGGCGGCGGTTTCTAGCGTCATATCCATGCCCTCCAGCCGGGCGCGGATTGGCAGGTAGGCGAAGGGGATGCAGAAGGCGGCATGGGCGAAGATCACATAGCCGATGCCTTGGATGCCCGTCGCCTGTTTCACCATGCCAAACAGGATCAGCAGGGAAACGGCGGTGACGATCTCGGGCACCATCAGGGGCTGGTTGATCATCACATAGATGAAAGTCTGGCCCTTGAACGCCTTGCGCCTTGTGGTGCCCAAAGCCGCCATGGTGGCGACTGCGGTCGAGATCATTGCTGCACAAACGGCGATCAGCAAGGAGCGCAGGGTGGCGTCTTTGACTTGGTCGTTGTTCCAAGCTTTGACGTACCAGTCCCAAGAAAACCCGCCCCAAACTGCGACCGATTGGCTGGCGTTGAACGAATAGGCCACCAGCGTCAGGATCGGCAGATAGAGCGCTATGAACACGATAATAGCGGTGGTGGTGAAGCCGGGCAGGGTGGAGACGGAAAAGCTTTTAGTGGCCATTGGACACATCCCGGTTGGCGTATTTCACATAGACCAGCAGTGCTGCGGTCACGATCACCAGCAGCGTCAGCGACAAAGCCGCGCCCAAGGGCCAGTTGCGACCCTGACCGAATTGCAAATCAATAAAGTTGCCGATCATCATCTGCTTGCCACCACCCAGCACACGCGGCGTCACATAAGCGCCCAAGGATGGCACGAACACCAGAATAGAGCCCGCGATGATCCCCGGTTTGACGATGGGCAGGATCACCCGGCGCAACACCTGCATCCGGCTGGCGTAGAGGTCATAGCCTGCCTCCAGCAGTTTCATATCGAAGCGGTCGATAGCGGCGAACAGGGGCAGCACCATCAGGGGCAGGTAAACATAGGCCATGCCGATGAACACGGCGGTATCGGTGTAGATCAGCCGGATCGGTTCGGAGATGACGCCGATCTTGAGCAATACGGTGTTCATCAAGCCTTCGTTGCGGATCACCTCGTTGATCGCATAGGTGCGGATCAACAGGTTGGTCCAGAACGGAATGGTGATCAGAAACAACCACAACGCCCGCGATTTCTGCGGCCTTGTGGCGATGAACCAAGCGGTCGGGAAGCCCACGGCGAAGGTCAAGATCGTGGTCAGCACCGACAGTTTGATCGAGCGCCAGAAGATGCTGATATTGGCATCCGCCAGACCATAGGTGTCGTCGAAGATGTCCTTGGTCCACAGGATGCCGCGCCAACCGTCCAGCGAGAATTGCCATTCGACATTGCCATATTGGCCTGCGGCGAGGAATGAATAGACCACCACGATCATCAAAGGGCCGACGGCAAACAGCGTCAGGATCACCAGCGCGGGGGGCGAGAGCAGCCAGCCATTGCGGACGGATTGGGCGGCCTGAGCTTTTTCAGCGGCGCTCATTCAATCCTCCAACACTTGCAGCGCACCGGGGGTAAAACGCACGCCGACGCTCTGGCCTGCCGACAGCGCGGCTTCGCCGGTGACGTCGGATACCACGCAGGCCTCGATCTCGGTGCCATCGGCCAGATGCAGCTGATAGTTCATGTCGGTGCCCATATAGACCACACCGCGCACGGTGGCGGGCAGGCTGCCGGGCTCCGCCGCTGCGGTGAGTTTCACCTGCTCGGGGCGCACGGCGACGGTGACGGCGCCGGATTTGGTGTCTGCCGGAGCCTCGGTCTGATAGCCGCCTGCCAGCGTCAGCATGGTGCCGTTGGAGGTGGCGGGCAGGAAATTCGTCTCGCCGATGAAGCTGGCGACAAAGCGGTTGTGCGGGTGGGTGTAAATCTCGCGCGGGGTGCCGACCTGTTGCAGCTTGCCCGCCGACATCACGCCGATGCGGTCAGACATGGTCAGGGCTTCTTCCTGATCGTGGGTGACGAAGATAAAGGTGATGCCGGTTTCGGTTTGCAGGCGTTTCAATTCGCCCTGCATCTCGCGGCGCAGTTTCAGATCGAGCGCGGAGAGCGGCTCGTCCAGCAGCAGCACTTTCGGCGAGGGGGCCACGGCGCGGGCAAGGGCGACGCGCTGTGGTTGGCCGCCGGAAAGCTGCGAGGTTTTGCGGGATGCCATTGCTTCCAGCTTTGCCAGCGCCAGCATCCTATCCACCGTGGCCTTGACCTCGGCCTTCGGGCGGCCCTGCTATTTCCAGACCAAAGCCGATGTTTTGCGCCACGGTCAGATGCGGGAACAAAGCATAGCTTTGGAACACCGTATTCACCGGGCGCTTGTTCGGCGGCAGGTAGGTGATGTCTTGGCCGTCGAGCAGGATGGTGCCGGAGGTCGGCATCTCAAACCCGGCGATCAGCCGCAGCAGTGTGGTCTTGCCGCAGCCTGAGGGGCCAAGCAGGGTGAAGAACTCCCCCTTACGGATTTCGATCGACACATCGTTCAGCGCGCGGACGACGTTATCGCCCTGCCCGAAGGCCTTGACGGCATTACGGGCCTCGACGGCGTTCAGTTGGCTCAAGGTGACTCGCTCCCGTTGGTTTTGATCATATTGTGCTGCGGGCAAGCCTTGGCGCAACATAAACTTCGCCCGAGGTGCCGAAAGACTAGGCAGTTGCCGCTTAGGTTGTGCAAATGCCTAAGCGCGCGGCAGGATGATAACATCTGCAACGGCTTAGGCTGCGGCTTAGCCTTGGCAGTGCTTAGGCAAGGCTTAAGCCAAGGGCGCGCGACGGGCGGCCCAAGGTGCCGCAGATTCGATTTCGGCGCAGAGAGCGATCAATTCTTCATCGTTCCCGTAGGCCGCCGCCAGATGGATTCCGATCGGCAGACCGCTGGCTGACTGCGCCAAAGGCAGCGAGGCGGCGGGCTGGCCAGAGGCGTTGAACACCGCGCAGAACGGCGAGTAGGAGAAGATACCGCCGGGACCGATGCGGTAATTCACATAGTCGTCGCGGTCGTGGTGAAAGCGGCCAACGCGGGCGGGGGGCTCGGCAAGGGTTGCCGACAGCAGGATATCGGGGCCAGTGGCGAAATATCCGGCCATCTGGCGACCGAAGCTGTGGATTTCACCGACGGCTTCCAGATAGCGGGTGGGGGGCAGGGTGGCGGCATAGGCGACGGCGGAACGCCCGATGCCTTCGACCAGATCGGGGGTGAGCGGGCGACCCTTCAGCGCCTTTTGGATCGACAAAGCGGTGCCGACACCGACAATATCGGTCCAAGCCCGCATCATCATTTCGACATCGGCATTGGGGCGACCGGGTTCGACATGATGACCGAGGCTTTCTAGCAGTTTTGCGGCGTCGCGCACGGCTTGCGCCACTTCGGAGTCAATCGCTTCGTCGGTGAAGGTGGTATCACACATTGCCACCCGCAGACGGCGCGGTGGGCGGCTGATGGCGCTCGCATGGCCTTGGGTCAAGGGTGGAGCGACATAGGGTGCACCCAGATCGGGGCCTGCGCAGGCGTCCAGCATGATGGCGGTGTCGCGCACCGAGCGGGTCAGAAAGCCGTCAATCGCCATCCCCGCCCAGCCTTCGCCGGAATAGGGGCCGTCCGGCAGCCGCGCGCGGGTGGATTTGAAGCCGAACAGCCCGCAGGAGGACGCCGGGATTCGCACCGAACCACCGCCATCCGAGCCATGCGCGAAGGCGACAATTCCGGCGGCCACCGCAGCGCCCGCGCCGCCCGATGAGCCGCCCGAGGTATGATCGAGGTTCCACGGATTGCGGGTCGGGCCGCCATAAACCGCGGCTTCGGTGACGGTGCCGACACCACCTTCCGGGCTGGTGGTGCGGCCAAAGTTCACCACGCCAGTGGCCCGGATACGCTCCCATATAGCCGAGTCGCGGGCATATGTGGTGTTCATCAGCAGGCGGGAGCCATTATGACCGGGGAAATCCACCGCCTCGCAGCCCAAGTCCTTCAGCAGGAACGGCACGCCCCGGAACGGCCCGCGCGGCAAGCCATCGGCTATAGCGCGGCGGGCGGCGGCTTCTTGCACCAGCACCACGGCGTTGATCGCAGGGTTGCGGGCTTCGACCGCCGCGAGGGCTGCATCAAGCAGTTCGGTCGGCGTGACCTGCCCCGATGCCACCATCCCCGCCAGTTCGGTGGCGTCGCGCGCGCCCAGATCACCCATCATGTCGATTCTCCTGCGTGTTTTGCCCAGTTGATGTCGTCAGAGCGGTTGCGTCCTGTCCGGTATGACCAGCGATGTCGCAAACAGGCGTCGGTTGTGACTGCGGCGCAGCGCTTGTCAGATGTTTGGGCTTGTCAGATGTTTGGCAAGGCCGAGCCGCAACGCTTCCATGGTCAGCGGTTTGGTCAGATAGCCGTCCAACCCGGACGAGAGATAGAGCGCGCGGTCGGCGGCCGAGGCATCCGCCGTCATCGCCACCACCGGCAAATGCGGTCCCGGCAAGGCGCGGATCGCGGCCAGAGTCTCAATCCCGGACAGACCGGGCATGTGCAGATCCAGCAGTACCAGATCGGGGCGCTTTGCTACGATGGCTTGCAAGGCTTCGGCACCGCTTTCCACCTCGTCGACACGCACCTGCATGCCGCGCAGATAGGTCGCGGCGACCAAGCGGTTGGTGGCGATGTCATCGACCACCAAGATCCGCTGCCCAGCCAGATTGACCGTGCTGTCAGGCAGGCGCACGGGTGTCGTGGCCGGGCGGATCATCACGCTGAGCCGGAACAGCGCGCCGATCTGGCTGGGCAAATGCTGCAGATCGCCCTGCATCTGCTGGGCGATGCTGCGACTGATGGCAAGCCCCAGGCCCGAGCCGCTGTGCGCGCCAGCCCCGCGTTGAAACGGTTGAAACAGCAAGTCGCGTTCATGGGCGGGAATACCCCTGCCGGTGTCCGCCACATCAATCTGCAACAATCCGGACTCTGCTTTGCCCGCGCGCTGCATAGGCTGCTTGCGGTAGCTGACCCACACTGTCGCCCCCCCTGTTTCGGTGAACTTCAGGGCATTCGACAACAGATTTGACAGACATTGCCGCAAGCGCTGCGGATCAAATTCGGCGGTTTCGGGCAGATCGGGGGCAAGGCGGCCGCCCGGCAGCTGCTGGCTGATAAACTCCAACCGCAGCCAAAGCCCGGCTTTCGCAAAGACCGGCTGGAACAGCGCCACCGTCGCCTCGATGACCTCTTTCGGTCTGGCAAGGGTAGGGCGCAGTGGCAGTTGATTTTCCTCAATCGCGGCCATTTGCAAGATGTCATCCAGAATTGCCGCCAGATCCATCGCCGAGTCGACCAGCGTGTGCATCCGCTCTTGCGTCGCAGGGCTGGGCGCGTGCAGCAGTTCCGCCTCGCCCATACCAACAATGGCGTTGAGCGGCGTGCTCAATTCGTGGCTCATCTGCGCCAGAAACCGCCCCTTGGCGCGGTTGGCCGCATCTGCCCTGACGCCGCGACTGCTGATTTCCACATGCAGCGCATGGTTGGATCGCATCGCCCCCAAGCCATAATAAATCGCAGCAAGCAGAGCGATCGAGGAGACGGCAAAGCCCAGCCAATCCTGACGCTCCAGCCAGTAAAATCCGTTGCCGATCAGGGCGGTGAGGGTTGCTGCAGCCAAGCCTGCGATGCCGAAGGGCATATGGATCGCCCGCACCGTGCTGAGTTGAAACAACGTCATGCTGAGCAGGCCCGCCGCCGCCGCTTTGGCAAATTCGGCGTCCTGCTGCCAGATCAACACGCAACACAAAGTGTACGATGTCTCGGTGAGAAACACCGTCGCCACAGCGGCAAGGTAGCGGCGCGGTTGGGTGATGGGATCAAGCGCGCGCAACAACTGAAAACTCAGGCCCTCCAGCGCCGTATCCGCCCCCAGCGCCGCCAGCACCAGCCAAGGCGGCAGAAACAGCGCCATCAGGGCAAAGGCAATGGAAGTGCTCAGCAGGCGCGTGGGTTCTACCGCCGTAAGCATCTGTAATTGAGTGCTGATTTGCGCAGCAGCGTCGGGGCCCGGCATTAAAAACCGCAACATCTTCATCGCGCGGGCATCCTTAAACTCTATCTGGCACAGCAAAGATCACGGACCGTATCTGGTCAAGACAAAGCTTGGTTTATGGCGCGGGAATCGGCGCTATGGCGATCTCTTGTTGTAATGCGCCCTGAGGCGAGAAAATCAGCATGCGGTTGTCGGTGGTGACAACGCCGATCCAGCCGGGGGCCATGGTGATCGCCTGTGCTGTGGCCCCGGCGGGCATTTGCAAATTTGCAGGCAGCGCGGGGGTGAGGGCGTTTGCGTTCGGCATACGGGTGACAAGCAGGCCGACCACGGTTATGACACCGCCAATCATGGTGATCATCAGCACGATCACCAGAACTTTCAGCAAGCGGAGCGAGGGCGGCAAGCCCGGCTCGATCGGAGTGTCAGACATGGCGAGCCCTTTTGAAGACGAAGACGCTGTGGATGGCGACGGGACGGGAGACGGCGACGGGGCGGGCAATCGTCTGGTCATCGTGATTGGCGAAGACGCGGCCCCCCGTCTTGATAAGGCGCTTGCGGCGGCGGTGCCAGAGCAAGCTGCCCTGTCGCGCTCGCGTTTGATGAAGATGATCGACGAGGGCGATGTTTTGCGCGACGGCGTGGCGGTGACCAACCCGAAGACCAAGGTGAAAGCGGGCGAAGAATACACCCTGATCCTCGCGCCTGCGGTGGATGTGGCGACCTTGCCGGAAGATATTCCGCTGATGGTGATCTGGGAAGACGGCAATCTGATCGTGATCGACAAGCCTGCGGGCATGGTGGTGCATCCCGCCCCCGGCACGCCTTCCGGCACTTTGGTCAACGCTTTGCTACACCATTGCGGCGATACCTTGTCGGGCATTGGCGGCGAGCGTCGCCCCGGCATTGTGCATCGTATCGACAAAGACACCACGGGTCTGTTGGTGGTCGCCAAATCCGACCGCGCGCATCACGGATTGGCGGCGCAGTTTGAGGCGCATACTGTCAACCGCCGCTATCTTGCCGTGGTGAACGGCGTGCCTTCGGCTTACGATCCGCGCATCCGTGGCCTGAGGGGCATCACCTTTGAGGCCGGCGGCATCCTGAAAATCGCCACCCATCTGGAGCGCCACAAGACCGACCGCCAAAGGCAGGCGGTGGTGTGGAACTCGGGTCGTCATGCGGTGACCCGCGCGCGGGCGATGGAGGATTTCAAGGGTGGGGCGGCACTGATGGAGTGCTGGCTGGAAACCGGCCGCACGCATCAGATCAGGGTGCATATGGCTTATGCCGGGCATGGGCTGATCGGCGATCAGACCTACGGTGGCAAGAAAAAGGTCTCGCCCAAGCTGTTCGGGGCCGAGGTGGCGGAAATGGGCAACAGCTTCCCGCGTCAAGCCCTGCACGCGGCCACCTTGGGGTTCGCGCATCCGGTGACGGGTGAGATGCTGGAATTCAGCTCGCCTTTACCCGCTGACCTAGAGGCGCTGCTGGCAGCCTTGCGCAAAGACCAAGCCTGATCTTCTGATCTATTCACATTGGCTCAAATATCCCCGCCGGAGGCTTCCTCCGCTGGCCGGGTATGCCTCCGGCGGGGATATTTGAGCACAGAGGATGAGCAAAGTGAGGCTGATCTGACATTCCCGTGACCGGAATGTTACAAACCTTCCGCTGCGACGGAAGTGCAACCATCTTTCGTTACGGAAGTGCAACCATCTTTCGTTAAAGAAGTTATGTCTAAGATGCTTGAAGGTGGCGTCTGGCATACATAAATTCGACCGTCCGGGGGGCGAAACTGCACCCGGCTAACGAGGGAGCGTCACACATGAGCACCTATGCAAATCTGCCAGCACCCAGCCCCGAACAGGGGTTGAACCGTTATATGCAGGAAATCCGTAAGTTTCCGCTGCTGGAACCCGAAGAAGAATACATGCTGGCAAAGCGCTGGGTTGATCACCAAGACAGCCCTGCCGCGCACCGGATGGTGACCAGCCACCTGCGTCTGGCCGCCAAAATCGCCATGGGCTATCGCGGTTATGGTTTGCCGCAGGCCGAGGTGATTTCCGAAGCCAATGTCGGCTTGATGCAGGCCGTCAAGCGGTTTGACCCGGAAAAAGGCTTCCGTCTGGCCACTTACGCGATGTGGTGGATCCGGGCGAGCATTCAGGAATACATCCTGCGCTCGTGGTCTTTGGTGAAGCTGGGCACGACATCGGCGCAGAAAAAGCTGTTTTTCAACCTGCGCAAGGCCAAAGCCAAGGTCGGCGCGCTGGAAGAAGGCGATCTGCGGCCTGAAAACGTGACGCGCATCGCCACCGATCTGAACGTGTCGGAGCATGAAGTCGTCGATATGAACCGCCGTCTGTCAGGCGGTGATGCCTCGCTGAATGCCACTGTCGGCTCTGACGGTGAAGGCACGACGCAATGGCAAGACTGGCTGGAGGATGAAGACTCTGATCAGGTCGGTGATTACGAGGCGCGCGACGAGTTCGACATTCGGATGAACCTGCTGCATCAGGCGATGTCGGCGCTGAATGACCGGGAAAAAGACGTGCTGATGAAGCGACGCCTGTCGGAAACCCCGATCACGCTGGAAGAACTGTCGGAAAGCTACGGCGTCAGCCGTGAGCGGATTCGCCAGATCGAAGTGCGCGCCTTTGAAAAACTGCAAGAGCGGATGCGCGCGTTGGCCGTCGGTAAAGGCATGGTGATCCCGGCCTAAGACAAACTCCTTTGGGCGTATCTTGCGCCCAAAGGTTGCGCCACGCGCGTGCAAAGGCTAGACAGCTGGATCAAACTGATGCGCCATAAAAGGGCCACCCTATGACCATGCTGGAAACCTTTCTGAAACCGATGCACCGCGAGGGCTACAAGTTTGTCGGCATCTTCGCCGTCATCAGCTTGGTGCTGTTTTGGATGTGGGATCCGTTGGGTTGGCTGGGCGTTGGCGCAACCGTCTGGTGCTATTACTTTTTCCGCGACCCAAAACGCTCGGTCCCACAGGGGCGCGGGTTGATCGTCTCGCCCGCTGACGGCGTGGTCAGTCTGATCGAACGCGCTGTGCCGCCGCCGGAACTCGGCGCGGGCAATGATGCTTTGACCCGGATTTCGGTGTTCATGTCGGTGTTCAACTGCCATGTGAACCGCGCCCCGATCGCCGGACGGATCGCCAAAATGGCCTATCGGCCGGGCAAATTCCTCAATGCCTCATTGGATAAGGCTTCGGAAGATAACGAACGTAACTCGCTGCTGCTGGAGCTGCCGGATGGCCGCCATCTGATCGTGGTGCAGATCGCGGGCCTTGTGGCGCGGCGGATCGTGCCCTTCGTGTCGGAAGGCCAGTCTTTGCGCACAGGCGAACGGTTTGGTCTGATCCGCTTCGGCTCCCGTCTTGATGTGTATCTGCCCGATGGTGTTGAGCCCTTGGTGGCTTTGGGGCAAACCATGGTCGGCGGCGAAACTGTTCTGGCCGAACTGGACCGCGACATGCTGCGCCGTTCGGCAGTGCGCGAATGAAGGCGCCTGCGGAACCTCAACCGGGCGAACCGCAGCCCGCGAAAGCCGGGCGGCGTCCGCGCAAGAAGCTGCATATTGTCCAGTTGATCCCGAATTTCATGACCGTGGCGGCGCTTTGTGCGGGCCTGACGGCGGTGCGCTTTGCGATTGAGGGGCGGTTTGGTTTGGCCGTCGCCCTGATCATCGCGGCGGCGGTGATGGATGGCTTGGACGGTCGCCTCGCGCGTTTTTTGAAAAGCGAATCCGATATGGGGGCGGAACTCGACAGCCTCTGCGATCTGGTCAATTTCGGCGTCGCCCCGGCACTGATCACCTATCTGTGGGCACTGCAAGGGATGCGGGCTGAGGGTTGGATCGCCTGTCTGATCTATGCCGTGGCCTGCCTGCTGCGGCTTGCCCGCTTCAATATCGGCAATCGCCAACCTGACAATGATTCCAACAGCTTCCAAGGCGTTCCATCGCCTGCCGGGGCGCTTTTGGTGATGCTGCCGATGTTTCTGGCCTTCGCGCTGGGCGACGGTCATCCGCATGTCACCGGGCTGGTTGCGCTCTGGATGGCCTTGGTCGGCGCGCTGATGGTGGGGCGGTTTCGCACCCCGTCGTTCAAGCGCGCGACGATCTATGCCGAGAATGTCAGCTTTGTGCTGCTGGCCTTTGTCGCGCTTGTTGCGGCGCTGCTGACCTATCCTTGGATCACGCTGGCCTTGGTCGATTGCGCCTATCTCTGTGCGCTGGGCTATACGTTCATCAAAAAACCGCGCAAAGCGGCGGAGGATACCGCGCCCGAGGCCTAAGCGATTGCGCTAACATGTCAGGCCCGCTAGCTTCGCCGCGAAGCATCAGGGGGAATGGCGATGAAACCAGTGCGTTGGGGTATTTTGGGGGCTGCGAACTTTGCGCGTGAGCATATGGCTCCGGCGATTCATGCGGCAAAAGGCGCGGAACTGGTGGCTTTGGCGACGTCCAGCCTGGAAAAGGCCGCCGGGTTTCAGGCGTTTTGTCCCGGTTTGAAAATCCACTCTACTTACGAGGCGCTGCTGGCGGACCCCACGATTGACGCGGTTTATGTGCCGCTGCCGAACCATCTGCATGTTGAATGGACCCTGAAAGCCCTCGCCGCGGGCAAGCATGTGCTGACCGAAAAGCCGATTGCGCTACAGGCAAATGAGATTGACCAGATTATCGCCGCCCGTGATGCCTCGGGCTTGCTGGCGGCAGAAGCCTATATGATCGTGCATCATCCGCAGTGGCAGTTGGCGAAGACATGGCTAGAGGCGGGCGAGATCGGCCAGTTGCGCCATGTCGATGCCGCGTTCAGTTTCTGTCTGGAAGATATGACGAATATCCGCAACCGCCCCGAGGCAGGCGGCGGCTCGCTGCGTGACATTGGGGTTTATACCTTTGGTTCTGCGCGGTTTGTGACCGGATCGGAGCCGGTCGATATCTCGGCGCGGCTGATCCTTGAGAACGGTGTCGATACCTTCGCGCAAGTGGCCGGAATCATGGACGGCCCTTATGGCCGCTTCACCTATGCCTCGATGACCTCGATGCGGCTGTACAACCGCCAAACCGTGACCTTCCAAGGTGACAAAGGCATGATCCGGCTGGACGGCGGCCCGTTCAACGCCAATGTCAACGATATTGCCGAGATTGAACTGCATCAGAACGGCAACAAGGTGACCACCGCGCGTTTCCCGACCGCGAACCATTATGTGTTGCAAGTTGAGGCCTTTGGGCGGTCTGTGCGCGAGGGGGTGGCCTATCCTTGCCCCTTGGAATTCGTAAAGGGCACGCAGGCGATGATGGATACGGTGTACCGGGTGGGTGTTGAAATCACCCTATGAGGGTATTTTCCGCGTTTCCGCTTAGGCTCCATGTCCCGCAACGAGTGCTGGAATCTGATTGGGAACGCAGGCAAGTTTACGTGCCGCTGATCGAGGCATTGACGCCTTTGGGGGCGGCGTGCACGCTTGTGCCACACAACCGGGACACCGCGCTGGCAGAAGTGGCGGCTGATCAGGCCTTCCACATCTTTGATCGCGGGCATATTCAGCACCCGAGGGCTTTGAATTTCGGCTCCGCCTATATCGCGCCGTTTTACTATCTCGACCCCATAGGCACGCGCTATCTGTCGTCGATTGGGTCAGCGGCTTTTGATCCGGCGACGATTGATCCCAGCGCGGCAGTTGCGTTTCAGGCAGTACTTTATGCCGCCACAGCTGCCAAACGCAAATCGCGCTATGAGCAACCCGCGGAGAAACTGGTTGTGCCGCAGGGCTGCATTGCGGTGTTTTTGCAGGCCGAAAGTCATCGCGGCGTGAGTGAGACGCTTTACGTCTCAATGCGGCGGATGGTGAAAGCGTTGTTATTGCGCGATGATCCGCGCCCAATCATGGTAAAGCCGCATCCGTTGGACATTGATTTTGACAGCTTGGGATGGCTGCTGCGGCAAAGCCAGAAGGACAGGCGGCTTCAGATCACGTATGCAAATGTCCATGATATGTTGGAAGCCTGTTCGCTGGTGGTCACTATCAACTCTGCGGTTGGGATCGAAGCCATGGTACATGGCCGCCCTGTGATCACTTGTGGGCAGGCGGATTTTCATCGCTGCACCGAAGTTGTCCGCAACCGAGACGATTTCGACGCGGCCATTGCGCGTGCTGAGGCCCGCGACTGGCCCTATGCGGCTTTTCTCTACTGGTTTTATAAACAAAACTGCCTGTCGCTGAAATCTCTTAGCCTTGGTCACGATGTTTTGGCCAAGATTGCGGCGACAGGCTATTTTGATCGGCTTTAGTCTTCCATCGCTTCCAACTCGTCGATGAAGCCCGCGATCATCGACAGGCCTTTGTCCCAGAATTTCGGATCAGAAGCATCCAGCCCAAACGGCGCCAGCAGTTCTTTGTGGTGCTTCGAGCCGCCCGCTTTCAGCATGTCGAAGTATTTTTCTTGAAAATCTGGCAGGCCATCGGCATAGGCGGCATAGAGCGCGTTCACCAGACCGTCGCCAAACGCATAGGCATAGACGTAGAACGGCGAGTGGACGAAATGCGGGATATAGGCCCAGAAGGTTTCATATCCATCTGCGAAATCAAAGGCTTCGCCCAAGCTTTGCGCTTGCACCGACATCCACAGGGCGTTGATGTCATCTGGGGTGAGTTCGCCTTCGGCGCGGGCGGCGTGGAGTTTGCATTCAAAGTCGTAGAAGGCGATCTGGCGCACCACGGTGTTGATCATATCCTCGACCTTGCCCGCCAGCAGGGTCTTGCGCTCGGCTGGGGTTTTGGCGGCGTCGAGCAGCTTGCGGAAGGTCAGCATTTCGCCAAAAACCGATGCGGTTTCGGCAAGGGTGAGGGGGGTAGAGGACAAAAGTTCGCCCTGACCCGCCGCGAGAACCTGATGCACGCCATGGCCGAGTTCATGCGCAAGCGTCATCACATCGCGCGGTTTGCCCAAGTAGTTCAGCATGACATAGGGGTGAACGGTGGTGACGGTGGGATGTGCAAAGGCCCCCGGCGCCTTGCCGGGTTTGACGCCTGCGTCAATCCAGCCATCGGTGAAGAAGGGCTTGGCGATATCGGCCATGCGCGGATCGAAGGCAGCATAGGCGCTGAGGACGGTTTCGGTGGCCTCGACCCAGTTGACCAGACGCGGCGCTTCGGTCAGCAAAGGCGCGTTGCGATCCCAAGTTTGCAGACGCTCCAGACCCATCCATTTGGCTTTCAGCTTGTAATAGCGGTGGCTGAGTTTGGGGTAGGCCGCGACAACCGCATTGCGCAAGGCCTCGACGACCTCGGGTTCAACATGGTTGGCAAGGTGGCGGGAATATTGCGGGCTGGGCATTTTGCGCCAGCGATCCTCGATTTCCTTCTCCTTCGCCAAGGTGTTGTGAACCCGTGCGAACAGTTTGATATGTTTGTCAAAGACGGCGGCAAGCGCATGACTCGCGGCTTCACGTTTGGCGCGGTCGGCATCGGTGAGCAGGTTCAGCGTGGCTTCAAGGTTGAGGTCTTCTTCTTCACCAGCAACGGTGAACATCAGCCCCGCCATCGTTTCATCGAACAGCTTGTTCCACGCAGAAGCGCCGACGACCGAGGCATCGTGCAGGTATTTCTCCATCTCATCGGACAATTGATGCGGCCGCATGGCGCGCATCCGCTCGAACACCGGGTTGTATCGGGCGAGGGCTGTATTTTCGGTGGTGAGTTTAGCAAGAAGATCATCGTCCAAGCGATTGAACTCAAGGCTGAAAAACACCAAAGGCGTGGTGAAATTGGTGATGTTGTCCTGCACGTCAGCCATGAATTTCGCGCGATCGGAATCCATGGTGTTCTGGTAATAGCGCAGGCCCGCGTAAGACCCGATGCGGCCCGCGATCACGTCGATTTTCTCATAAGCGGTGACGCAGGCCAGCATCTGCTCGGCGGAAAGCCCCGCCAGTTTGCCTTCATATTCTGCGGCGAATTCCGCGCAAGCCGCCTCAAGCCACGCCATATCGCGGGTCAGTTCCGGCGCATCCGGGGCGGGGTAGAGGTCGCTCAGATCCCAGTCGGGCAGGTCGCCAAACGTGTTCGAGCCGATGCGGGCGTCAAAAACCGGGCGCTGTTGGCCGGGGCGGTGGGGGCGTACGACATGGGAACCTCTTTCGTTGTTGGATGTATCTAGGGGGCAAAGCCGGGGTTGTGCAAGGCGGCGCGCGGAAAGGTGAGCCAAGGTATCTGCCTAAAATTTAGGCGATGTTTTGCGGTGATTTCGGGCGGATATGTGAAAATCGAAGCGCTTTCAATCTTCTGCCCTTTACGGCGCGGATTGTGCGGCCTTTACTTGGGTTAATCAGATCAAAAAGGCGGCACGGCATGACCCCTTATTTCAACGAAATGTTCCAAAATAACGCGGTGCGTCCGCCCTATGCCGGTTTGGAAGGCTGGAGCGCGGATATGCCCGCCGATGTCCGGCTGGCGAAACAGGCGGAGGCCGAGGCATTGTTCCGCCGCATCGGCATCACCTTTGCGGTTTACGGCGAGGGCGGCGACCCGGATCGCTTGATCCCGTTCGATATGTTCCCGCGCGTGTTCACCGCCCACGAATGGGCGAAGCTGGAGCGCGGCATCAAGCAGCGCGCACGGGCGTTGAATGCGTTTCTGGTCGATGTGTACGGGCGCGGCGAGATCGTGCGGGCGGGGCGTATTCCCGGTAAGCTGGTCTATCAGAATGACGCCTATGAGAAATCGGTCTGTGGCTTTATCCCGCCAAAAGGTGTGTATTCTCATATCGTTGGCATCGACATCGTCCGCACCGGGCCGGGTGAGTTCTACGTTCTGGAGGATAACTGCCGCACGCCGTCGGGGGTTTCCTATATGCTGGAAAGCCGCGAGATGATGATGCGGATGTTCCCCGATCTGTTCCGCGAAAACCGCATCGAGCCGATCGACAAGCTATCCCGACAAGCTGCGCCGCACCCTCGCCAGCGTCGCCCCCGCCAAATGCGACCGCGACCCGACCGTGGTGATCCTGACGCCGGGACATTTCAATTCGGCCTATTATGAACACTCTTTCCTCGCGGACCTCATGGGCGTCGAATTGGTCGAAGGTCAGGATTTGTTCGTCGACGGCGCATTTGTCTACATGCGCACCACCGAAGGCCCGAAGCGCGTCGATGTGATCTATCGCCGTCTGGATGATGCCTTCATTGATCCGCTGTGCTTCCGCCCCGATTCCATGCTGGGCGTGCCGGGGTTGATGGATGTCTACCGCTCGGGTGGGGTGTCGATTTGCTCTGCACCGGGGGCAGGGGTGGCCGATGACAAGGCCGTCTACACCTATGTGCCTGAAATGATTAGGTTCTACTTGGGTGAAGAACCGCTTTTGAACAACGTGCCCACTTGGAAATGCGGCGAGTCGTCGGATCTGAAATATGTTTCCGAGAACCTTGGCGATCTGGTGGTGAAAGAGGTGCATGGCTCGGGCGGTTACGGGATGCTCGTCGGCCCGAAATCCACCAAACAGCAGATCGAGGATTTCCGCGCCCTGATCATGGCAGACCCCAGCAATTACATCGCGCAGCCGACCTTGGCTTTGTCGACCACGCCGACCTTTGTGGAAGAAGGCATCGCACCGCGCCACGTCGACCTGCGGCCCTATTGCTTGGTGGGCGAACGCATTGAGCTGGTCCCCGGCGGCCTGACGCGGGTGGCTCTGCGGGAAGGCAGCCTTGTGGTGAATTCCTCGCAAGGCGGCGGCGTCAAAGACACTTGGGTATTGGCGGAGTAAATCATGCTTTCAAGAACCGCTGACAACCTCTACTGGATCGCCCGCAATATGGAGCGCGCGGAAACCGCCGCCCGGCTTTTGGAGGTCGGCGCGCGCATCTCGCTGTTACCGACAGCGCAGGGCTATCGCAATGATTGGGACAGCCCGCTGCGCGCATCGGGCAATGCCAACGGCTATGCGGCGAAATATGGCACACCCGCGCAGGCCCAGATCGAATCCTATCTGTTTTTTGACCGCGACAACCCGAACTCGGTCGCCTCTTGCATCACCAATGCGCGCGAGAATGCCCGCATCATCCGCACGGCTTTGACCACACAAGTCTGGGATGCGCTGAACACCGCGTTTCAGGAACTGCGCCAACTGTCCGCACAGACCTCGCCGCATGAACTCTCGCGCCTGACCGATTGGGTGACGCGACACACTGCGATGGTGCGGGGCGCGATTGATGCGACGCTTCTGCGCAACGATGGCTATAACGTGTTGAATATCGGTTATTATCTGGAGCGTGGCGACAGCACCGCGCGTCTGATGGATGTGAAATACTACGTCTTATTGCCGCGCGCCGATTATGTCGGCAGCGGCTTGGACAATGATCAATGGTCGATGCTGCTGCGGGCGATGTCGGCCAATCGGGCGTTTCACTGGGCTTATGGCGGCGAGATCACCTCGGCCAAAATCGCGCATTTCCTGATTTTGAACCCGCAATGTCCGCGCAGCCTGATCACCTGTGTCGCCGGGATGAACAACCATTTGACCCGGTTGGCCAAGCTTTATGGTCGCGAAACTGCGGCGCAGGCGGCGGCGGCGCGGCTGTTGCATGATCTGGAAAACCAATCCACCGAGCAGATTTTTGAAGAAGGTCTGCACGAGTTTCTGACCCGTTTCATCGGCGAGGCGGCGGGCTTGGGCGCGATCATCCATAACTCGTATCTGTCGGGGGATATGCAATAATGTTGCTCAGCGTCGATCATGTTACGGTGTACCGCTACGACCGTCCGGTGCGCGGCGTGGTGCAAAGCCACCGCCTGATGCCGTCGAAATTTGATGGCCAAAAGGTGCTGGATTGGACGGTCACCATGACCGGCGGCACCATGGGAAGCGCGTTTCGCGATGGTGCCGGGGATTGGGTGCAGGGCTGGACGGTGGCGGGTCCGGTCGATGAGATCGAGGTGCGGGTCAAGGGCTTGGTACAAACCACGGATTTGGTAGGCGTTTTGCGTGGGCACAAGGAAATCGTGCCCCCCGAAGCCTATTTGCGCGATACCGAGTCCACCTTCGCCGATGCCGCCTTGCTGGAGATGGCGCAGATCATTGCCGCCGCCGAGTCGCCCTTGGCGGGCTGCCATAATCTTTGCGATGCGATTTCCGATGCGATTGCCTACAAACCCGGCTCTACCCGCGCGCGGACCACGGCGGCAGAGGCTTTGGCGCAGGGCGAAGGCGTGTGTCAGGATCATGCGCAGGCGTTGATTTCGGCAGCGCGGGCGGCGGGAATTCCGGCGCGCTATGTCTCGGGCTATCTGCAATCGGGCCAAGACGGCGTGGATCACGAGGCGGCCCATGCGTGGGGCGAGTTGTATATCGCGGGCATCGGTTGGATCGGTTTTGATCCGGCGAACCGTTGCTGTCCGGATGATCGCTATATCCGGCTGGGATCGGGGCTTGATGCACAAGATGCAGCGCCGATCCGGGGGATTTCGCGCGGTTCCGGCTCGGAAATCTTGTCGGTGACGGTTGCGGTCCAGACGCAGGAGCAATAGGGTCGCCCGGCCTAAGATCGGAGTGTGCCATGACCTATTGCGTCGGACTTTTGTTGAATGCGGGCATGGTGTTGCTGTCGGATACCCGCACCAACGCGGGCTTGGACAACATCGCAACCTACCGCAAAATGTTTCATTTTGAAGAACCGGGCGAGCGGGTGATCTCGATCGTCACCGCAGGCTCTTTGTCTGTGACGCAAACCACGCTGGCACGGTTGCGCGAGGCGATTGACGACCCGGATTCGACCGAAGCCACCTCGATCATGAAGGCCCCCACCATGCTGAAGGTGGCGCTGATCATCGGCAACACGCTGTCGAGCGTGCGGCAAGAGATTGATGAGAGGATGGCTGTGATGAAGCAAAGCGCTTCGGCCAGCATGATCGTGGCGGCTCAGCGTCGGGGCGGCGCGATGCGGTTGTTTCTGATCTATCCCGAGGGCAATTTCATTGAGGCCACCGAGGACACCCCGTTCCTGCAGATTGGGGAGCATAAATATGGCAAGCCGATTCTGGATCGCGTGGTGAAGCCCGCCACCTCGCTGGCGGATGCCGAAAAAGCGGTGCTGCTGTCGATGGATTCGACATTGCGCTCGAACCTGTCGGTGGGGATGCCTTTGGATCTTTGCATCATCGAGAAAGACGCCTGCCGGGTCAGCCGCAAGCGCCGGATTGAGGCCGGGGATGAGAGCTTTCGGGCGATGTCCGAGGCTTGGTCCAAAGCGCTGCGCGACGGGTTCACGCAGATCACCTTGTAAGGAGGAAGGCGATTTCTGCGAAGAAATCGTCCACGGATTTTCTCAAAATCCGGCCGCTGGGTCAGCGGTGTTTCAGATAAAGTGCCGTTGAAGTCTCGAAAAATCGGCTGCGCGATGCGGCGCGTTCCATCAAAACTTCATGCTCACTGCCGGGATATAGATCCAACCTGCCCTCTGGCCAGATCGCCATGCGGGCATGGATCGGTGCGGTGTCGACAATCTTTTCCTGTGCGCCGAGGGCGGTGACGGTCGGCAGCTTGGGTGAAGGCAGCAAGGTCAGCGCATGACATTCGGTCAGCGCCGCTTTCAGCCAGCCAAGGCTGGGGCCGCCCAAGCTCAGTTCGGGATGCGCCAGCGCCTGCTTGCGCATATAATCCCACATTTCGGCATCGGTGGTCAGCGAATTGCCGGTGAAGGCCGCAGTCAACACATAGGTTTTCGCCCCGGTTCCGGGCGCATAGCGATCATCAAACTTGAACCAACGCGAGGCAGTGGACAGCGCCACAGCCATCGGTCGCATCCAAGCGGCGATCACAATCCCCCACATTGGTGCCGAGAACGCAGCGGCTTGTACCGGAGCACCGCGCATCAACGCCCGCAGGCCGATGCAGCCGCCCATCGAATGTGCCATCAGATAATAGGGTTCGGGCAGGCCTTGGGCGCGGGCAAAACCGACCATCTCGTCAAAATCGAGCTGATATTCGGCAAAATCACCGACATGGCCGCCCATCGGATCATCCAAAGCCCGATCAGCGAGGCCCTGACCACGCCAGTCGATCACCAAAGTCGCAAAGCCTCTGCTGCGCAGATCGCCCGCAGCGCGGCCATATTTCTCGACATATTCCGTCCGCCCCGGCAGCAGCAGCACGGTGCCTTGTGCGCCCTCATGCGTCCAAAGCCCCACGCGCAGCCGCACGCCATCGGCGGCGGTCAGCCAGAAAGCCCGCCCACCCGCAGGCCCCTCGGCGATATCATAAAGCGGAGCCGCGCTCACGACATCGCCGCGCCGAGTTGCATGGCAAGCCCCATGCTGCCTTCGACTTTCAGCTTGCCGGTCATGAAGGCGGTGGTCGGGTTCATCTCTCCCGCAAGCATGGCTTGAAACACTTCGGCTTCAGCGATCAGCGTCACGTCCGACTCCTCATCGCCCGCCCGCGCGCCCGATGGATCGACCATGATGGAACCTTCGCCAATCAGCACAAATTTCGCCAGACCATCAAAGCCATTCGGCAGCTTTTTCGCCAAAGCCGCCACGGCGGTCGAGATCACATCGCTCATCACATTCTCCGATCTGTGCAAGCGGGGCTGGAATTCCCCGCCCGTTGCGTTACCTATACCCTTATGAAAGCGCATCATTCGTTACACAATCGTATCGTTGCGGCATTTATGCTGGTTTTTCTGTCATGCCCGCCTGTGGCCGCGCAAACCGACAAGTTGGATGATCTTTTTGCGCGTCTGCAAAAGGCGGATGCGGCCGAGGCGGAACAGATCGAATCCGATATCTGGATGGAATGGTCGAAATCGGGCTCTCCGGCGATGGATTTGCTGTTGCAGCGCGGCAAGGATGCCGATGGCGAATGGCCAGCCTGACGTGGCGGTGCAGCATTTGACGGCGCTGGTCGATCATGCGCCAGATTTCGCCGAAGGCTGGAACGCGTGGGCGACGGCGTATTACCAACTGGGGCAGTTTGGCCCGGCGATTGCCGATATTGGCAAGGTGCTGACGCTGAATCCGAAACATTTCGGGGCGTTGTCGGGCTTGGGCTCTATCTTTGAAGAACTTGGCAAGCCCGCGCAGGCTTTGGAGGTCTATCAGGCGGTGCTGAAGATCGACCCCCACGCGCCGGGCGTGGTGGAAGCTGTAAGCCGGATTGAAACCGAGCTTCAGGGCAAAGACCTATAGGGCAGGGCCACAGATATGACGGCTGCCGGACAGGTGACGGCGGTGCTTGGGCCGACCAACACCGGGAAAACCCATTACGCGATTGAGCGGATGCTGGGGCATCGCACCGGGGTGATTGGCCTGCCGCTGCGGCTGCTGGCGCGCGAGGTTTATGACCGCATTGTCGCCTCGCGTGGGCCGTCTGTGGTGGCGCTGGTCACGGGCGAAGAACGCATCGTGCCGGATCGTGCGCAGTATTGGGTCTGCACCGTTGAAGCCATGCCGCTGGATCTGGGCGCGGATTTCGTGGCGGTGGATGAGATTCAACTCTGCGCGGACCCAGAGCGCGGGCATGTGTTTACCGACCGTTTGCTGCGGGCGCGGGGGCTGCATGAGACGTTGTTCATGGGGGCGGAAACCATGCGTCCGGCCATCGCTGGGCTGGTGAAGAATGTGCAGTTTGTGAAGCGTGAGCGGTTCTCGGAATTGACCTATACCGGGTCGAAAAAGATCAGCCGGATGCCAGAACGCTCTGCTATCGTTGGGTTTTCGGTAGAAAATGTCTATGCGATTGCCGAGTTGATCCGCCGCACCAAGGGCGGTTGTGCGGTGGTGATGGGGGCGCTTTCGCCCCGCACCCGCAATGCACAAGTGGCTTTGTATCAAAACGGCGATGTGGATTATCTGGTGGCCACCGATGCCATCGGCATGGGGCTGAACCTTGATATCAAGCATATCGCCTTTGCCGCCACGTCGAAATTCGACGGGCGGCGGATGCGGGCATTGTATACGCAGGAACTGGCACAGATTGCTGGGCGGGCGGGGCGTTATCAGGAAAACGGCACGTTTGGGGTGACGGGCGAGGTGCGGCCCTTGGATGACGAGACGGTTGAGGCGATTCAGGAACATCGCTTTGATCCCGTGCGTAAACTGGAATGGCGCAATCATGATTTAGAGTTTGGCTCGGTAGATCGGCTGGTGCGCTCACTTGAAGCCCCGACGCAAAACAAATGGCTCGCCCGTGCGCGCGATGCCGATGATGTGCTGGCGCTGAAATACCTGTCTGAATTGCCCGAGGTCAAAGAAAAGCTGAACACCCCGCAGCGCATCAAGCTGCTGTGGGAGGTCTGCCGCATCCCGGATTTCCGCAATGCGGCGGGGAATGAGCATTTCACTCTGCTCGCCCGGATTTTCGATTTCCTAACGGGCAGGGGCCTTGCACAAACCCGCATCCCGTCGGATTGGCTGGAAAAGGCCATCGCGCGGATAGATAAAGCCGGTGGCGACATTGATACCATCTCGAAACGGCTGGCCTATATCCGCACCTGGACCTATGTTGCGCAGCGCAAGGGCTGGGTGGATAACGAAAGCCATTGGCGCGCAGAGACGCGTGCAGTAGAAGACCGACTGTCAGATGCGCTTCACGCGGCTCTGACGCAACGATTTGTTGACCGGCGCACGTCCGTGCTGTTGCGGCGGTTGAAGCAGAAGGAGACCCTCGTGGCCGAGGTGAATGACAAAGGCGAAGTGACGGTTGCAGGCGAGTTCGTCGGCCGTCTTGAGGGGTTCCGTTTCCGTCAGGATGCGACCGGATCGACAGAGGAAGCCGCCACGCTGCGGCAAGCGGCGTTTGCGGCGCTGAAGCCCGAATTCCATCTGCGCGCGGATCGGTTCTATAACGCACCCGATACCGAGTTGGATTTCACCGAGCAGGGGGGCCTGATGTGGGGCACTCAGGCGATGGGCAAGCTGGTCAAAGGCGCTGAACCCGCCCGCCCCGGCGTGGAAGCTTTCGTCGATGACGAAGCCGGCCCGGATGTCGCCGATAAGGTGCGCCGTCGCTTGCAGCATTTCATTGACCGCAAGGTTGCCGCGAACTTTGAGCCTTTGCTGGCGATGGGCCGCGATGAAACCCTAACCGGGCTGGCGCGTGGCTTTGCCTTCCGCTTGGCCGAAGGTCTGGGCGTTATCCCGCGTGAGAATATCGCCAATGAAGTCAAAGAGCTGGACCAAGAAGCCCGCGGCGCGTTGCGCAAACATGGCGTGCGGTTTGGTCAGTTCACTGTGTTCCTGCCCGCTTTGCTGAAACCCGCACCGACGCGCCTGCGCTTGGTGCTGTGGTCGCTGTGGAACGGCCTGGATGAATTTCCCGAAAGCCCGCCTCCGGGCCTTGTGACCATCCCGAACATCCCCGCCGTGCCGAAAATGCACTACACGCTGGCGGGCTACCACCCGGCAGGCGCGCGGGCGATCCGCATTGATATGCTGGAACGCCTTGCCGACATCCTGCGCACCAAAGACAGCCGCGCAGGCTTTGAGGCGACGCCCGACATGCTGTCGATCACCGGCATGACGCTGGAGCAGTTCAACGATCTGATGGGGGGGCTGGGCTATAAGGGCGAGAAGGCTGAGCGTCCGAAGGTCAAGGCAGTCCCGGTTCCGGTCGCCGTCGATCCCGATGCGCCGATCCAGCCGATCCCCGAGGGCGAATCGGCCTTCGTTCTGCCCGACCCGGAAGCGGCGCCAGAGATGGAGTCGTTCTACACCTTCACTTGGGCGCCGAAACCGCGCCCGCGCCCGGAACGCCCCGCGCGGCCCGAACGTGCGCCGCGTGCCGATGCGCCTGCGGTCGAGCGCGGTCCGCGCCCGGATCGTGGGCCTCGGCAAGATCGCGGCCCGAAGAAGGAAGGCGATGCGCCAGGCGGTGAGCGTGGACCTCGGCCAGATCGCGCCCCGCGTGTTGAAGGTGATAAACCTGCACAAGCAGATCGTGGCCCGCGTCGTGAGGGTGAGAAGCGCGAAGGCTACAAGGGCAACAAACCGCATGGTGGCAAGCCCAACGACCGCGATACCAAGCCGAAAACCTACGAACAGCGCCCACCGCGCGCTGAAAAGCCGATCGACCCCGACAACCCCTTCGCCGCTTTGATGGCGTTAAAGGCCAAGCTCTGAATTATCGAGGCACTTGCAAACACTGACTACTGTGCCAAAATAGTGGCACGGTAGGGTAAGAGGCTAAGATGGACACGCTGCACGCTAGAATATCTCCCAAGGCCGCCGTTGCTGCGGGTTTCCAGCTTTTCAGAGAGTTGTTTGCGGGAGCGCGTACGTCTCATGTGCTTTTAGAGGGGCTTGATTATGTCGAGCACGAAGATGCTTGGCATGTAAGAATAGGATTTGATGCAGGGCGGAACAAAGAAACTGGGGGTGCTTTTGCCAATGCTGGGATTGGACAGAAGACAGTCGAGCCGCTACGCGAATACAGATCATTTTACTTGAATGCTACGACTGGCGACTTCATTCGTGTGGAGGGGGCTTGAAGAAGCTACTTCTGGATACAAACGTCTTGCTTTTGTACATTGTTGGCAACCATTTGAAAAATGTCACGGACTGGAAGCGCCTTGACAGCTTTGACCAAGACGACTTGAAAAGGGTAAATAGTGAAGCAAAGTCTGCTCAGCATGTAACTCTTCCTAATATTCTTACCGAAGCTACAAACTTACTCGGTGCAGGTTCGCAAGAAAGTTTCCTTGGTGCTGCGCAGTTGCTTTTGATGTTTACTGGTAGTGCGACCGAAATTTATAAACCTTCAAAAGAAGTTATGGAAGATCCAATCTATTCCCGTTTGGGCCTGACCGATACTGCGGTTGCCATTCTGGGAAGAGAGAAAATACGCGTTATCACCGTTGATATTGAACTTGCCAATCGCCTGTCGCAGGGTGGTGTCGATGTTGAAAACCTCAGGCATTACAAAACACCCCGCCATAGAACGCCAAGTCGCAAGTGGTCATGATGAAGTTTGTGGAACCGCCCCCAAAACTCCGCATCGACAAATGGCTTTGTGCTGCGCGGTTCTTCAAAACCCGGCATCTCGCCGCCGAAGTGATTGAGTCCGGCCATCTGCGACTGAACGGCCAGCGCTGCAAAAAGCCTGGCCATGGCGTGACAGAAGGCGATACGCTGACCTTCCCGCTGGGACGCAGTGTGCGGGTGATCCGGGTGTTGGCGCTGTCAGACCGCCGTGGCCCCGCGCAAGAGGCCCAAGCTCTTTATCACGATCTTGCGCCAACCGCCGATGCACCGCTTGAATGATCGCTTCAGCTTTAGTAGTCAGACAGCGCGGAAATAGGAGCCTGCCATGACCTACGTTGTAATCGACAACTGCATTGCGTGCAAATACACCGATTGCGTCGAAGTGTGCCCGGTGGATTGCTTCTATGAGGGCGAGAACATGCTGGTCATCCACCCGGATGAATGCATCGACTGCGGCGTCTGCGAGCCGGAATGTCCCGCCGACGCAATCCGCCCGGATACCGAGCCGGATATGGATGCTTGGGTCACCTTCAACCGCAAATATTCCGAAATGTGGCCGGTGATCGTGACCAAAAAAGACCCGCTGCCGGGGTATGAGGACCGCGATGGCGAAACTGGCAAGCGTGAGAAGTATTTCTCGGAAGCGCCGGGGCAGGGTAACTGAGCCAAGGCTGAACAGCTGATTCGGCATAGCAGCCTGCACGATTCCGGCACAACACTGAAAATACAGCGATTCCAACTGGTAAAGCGCTTGTGCTGATCTGTTGTGATGGTTGGAATCAGTGCATTTTTGTGTTATACAAGTTTCACAAATAAACACGGATGCCTGCACAAACCCCAAAGCTGCTCGCTTGGGGCGAAAATCTAGTCGAAAAGCGAAGCCGTTTGATCGGGGTGATTTCCCGCAGCGGTGATCTTTTTTGCGCAACAGGCTCTTGCCGAGGAAGCGACTGAATGACCAAATCGAAGAAGCCTGATTTTCGTCCGAATGAGTTCGTTGTGTATCCTGCCCATGGCGTTGGCCGCATCATCTCGATTGAAGAACAAGAAATCGCCGGGTTCGTGTTGGAACTGTTCGTGATTTCCTTTGAAAAAGACAAGATGACGCTGCGGGTTCCGACCCATAAAGCCACCGATGTGGGCATGCGCTCGCTGTCTTCGCCGGATCTGGTCACCAAGGCGCTGGATACCTTGAAGGGCAAGGCCCGTGTCAAACGGGCGATGTGGTCGCGTCGGGCGCAGGAATATGAACAGAAGATCAACTCGGGCGATCTGATGGCGATTGCCGAAGTGGTGCGCGACCTGCACCGCAGCGATGATCAGCGTGAGCAATCTTATTCCGAGCGTCAGCTGTATGAAGCCGCGCTGGAGCGTCTGACTCGTGAAGTTGCCGCCGTCTCTGGCGTCGATGAGGCGGGTGCGCAGAAGAAAGTCGGCGACGTGCTGATTGGCCGCGCGGCCTGATCTGGTTTTTTGAAATTTCGGAAAGGGCGGTCTTCGGGCCGCCTTTTTTAATGCGCGTGATATGTCACTGATCCGAATGTTTCTCGCCGGGTTCTTCCATATCCGGGAACAGCATCGCTTCATTCACCTCGGCAGGGTCTTCAGCGGCCATCGGTTTGACCTCGTGCAACTCTTCCATCAAGGCAATTTCCAGATCGCGGTCGAGTTGTTTGGCGCGGGCAATATAGGCCTCGTTCAGATGGGTCGGCTGGCCGGGCACCCAAACCTCGGCCAGATCGCGCATCGCACCACGGTCGACACGGTAATAGGCTTGGCTGACTTTCGCGGCCTCGTATTCCGAAAACCCCATGTTTTCCAACACATACCGCCCGGCCCGGATCGAGCTGTCAAAGGTCTCGCGCACGATGTCATTCGCGCCCGCCTGATACAACTCATACACATGCACCCGGTCCCGCGCCCGGGCGACAATATGGATGTCAGGGCGGCGCGATCTGGCATAGCGCACGATCCGGGTTGCAGTGTCGCTGTCGTCCACCGCAATCACGATCACCTGCGCCTCGGCCAACCCCGCTGCTTCCAGCAGTTCGGGCCGCGCCGGATCGCCGAAAAAGCCTTTCACGCCGAATTTTCGCATGGTTTCAATCGTGGTCATATTGTTGTCCAGCACCACCGTCGGGATGCCCGAGGTGCGGATCAGCCGATTGACCACCTGACCGAACCGCCCGATTCCGGCGATGATCACCTGACCTTTTTCGTCGATCTCATCGGGGGCATGATCGGGGGTGCGGTGGGCAAAGCGGGCGCTGAGCCAATCATAACCGATGAACAATAGGGGTGTCAGCAGCATCGACAGGCTGATCACCAACAGCCCCATCTGCCCCGCCGCCAAGGGCAGGGCGCTTTCAGACCGCGCAAAGCTGACGATCAGAAAGCCAAACTCGCCGCCCTGCGCCAAGCTTAGTGAAAACAGCCAACGGTCTTGCCGCTTCAATTTGAACACCAGCGAAATCGCCACCAAAATCAACGCCTTCAGCAACATCAAGCCAAGGGTCAGCCCCAGCACCGTCATCGGCTCGCGTGCCAGCATTTTGAAGTTGATGCCGACGCCCACGGTCATGAAAAACAACCCCAACAGCAGGCCCTTGAACGGTTTCAGATCGGCCTCAAGCTGATGGCGGAACTCCGAGTTTGCCAGAACCACACCCGCGACAAAGGTGCCCAAAGCTGGCGACAGCCCCACCAGCATCATCAGAAACGCGATGCCCAACACCATCAGCAGGCTGATAAACGTGCTCATCTCGGGCTGTTTGGCGGCATGAACAAAGCGGAAAATCGGTCGGCTCAGGTAATGGCCCGCCAGCACGATGCCGGCGACAATCGCCAGTGTCAGCAGACCCGCCCCCCAGCCCGGCAGCGATTGCACCGTGCTGATCAACTGCGAGGTCGCAGCCTTTTCGACCACATCTTGCGGATTGCTGACGCCGTAAACCTCGGCAGTCTGCCCAATCATATCCGGCAGCGCCAGCAGCGGAATCACCGCCAGCATCGGGATCACTGCCATATCCTGCGTCAGCAAAACCGAAAACGCCGAACGACCGCCCTGCGTCCGCATCAGGTTCTTTTCCGACAGGGTTTGCAGCACGATGGCGGTGGATGACAGTGAGGCCATCATGCCCAAAACCAAAGCCACCGCTGGCGAAAGCCCGAACCAAATCAATCCCATAGCCACGCTGGCCGTGGTTAGCACCACTTGCGCGCCACCCATGCCTAGCAGTTTATGTCGCATCTCCCACAAAGATTTCGGCTCTAATTCCAGCCCGATCAGGAACAGCATCAGCACCACGCCGAACTCGGCAAAATGCTGCAAATCGGCGGTTTCCGCACCAGCGATGCCCAAAATCGGCCCCATCAGAATCCCGGCCGCCAGATAGCCCAGCACCGAGCCCAAGCCCAAACGCACCGCCAAAGGCACCACGCAAACGGCGGCACCAAGGTAGATTGAGGCTTGCAAAAGGAAACTTTCCATCACGCACTTTCAGATTGGCAGCGGCTTTACATCAGCAACACATTGGGGTCGGCAACGGCGTTAAGTCGGCAGCAGTTTTAAGTCGGCAGCGGGGCATCCGGCTTGAATTGGTCCATCACAATCTGGCTTTGCACCCGCGCCACCGCCGGATGCGGCAGCAACAGCGTGTGGATCACCCGGTTCAGATCCGGCAAATCGGCGCACCAGACCCGCAGCAGGTAATCCGCCTCGCCGGTCAGCGTCCAAGCCGAGACGATCTCGGGGCAGGTCGCGACCAGCGTGCCAAAACTGCGCGCGGCATCGGGCGAATGGGTGGCCATTTGCACCTGCACAAACGCCTGCACCGTCAGCCCGACCTTGGCAGGCGACAGCCGCGCGGCATAGCCGACCACAAAGCCCTCGGCTTCCAACCGCTGACGGCGACGCGCGGCTTGGCTGGGCGACAGGTTCAACCGCTCGCCCAGTTCTTGCGCCGTCAGCATGGCATTGGCCTGTATCTCGGCCAGCAGACGTGAGTCGATAGCGTCCAGCATGCGGGTTTCTCGCGTCAAATTCATATATCCCGCGTGTATCGCGCGCCGATTGCCACAATACAATCCAACTACGCGCAAACAGCGTGTCACTAATGCGTTATTATGACGAAACGCAGTCAAAAGAGGCACGCCATGGGACCGTTTCCGCACTCAGCCGCCAAAGCCAGCATCAGCCCGGCCAATCCGGCGGGCACCGATGGGATGGAGTTTGTCGAATTCGCCCATCCCAACCCGCAAGAGTTGCGCGATCTGTTCACCCGTATGGGCTATAGCCTGACGGCGCGGCACAACAGCAAAGCCATCGAGTTGTGGCAGCAGGGCGACATCACCTATATCCTGAACGATGAGCCCGGCAGCCATGGCCGGAATTTTGTCGACCAACACGGCCCCTGCGCGCCCTCGATGGGCTGGCGCGTGGTTGATGCAGCGCAGGCGTTTGCCCATGCTGTTGCCAGTGGTGCCGTGCCGTTTGAAGGCGCGAAGGCGCTGGAGGTGCCTGCGATTGTTGGTATCGGCGGCTCACTGATCTATTTCGTCGATCAATACGGTGCCGCCAACCCCTACAAGGATTTCACCTTCACCGATCATCAGCCGAAGGGCGTCGGCTTTTACTATCTCGACCACCTCACCCACAACGTCCACAACGTCCACAAGGGCAATATGGACAAGTGGTTTGATTTCTATGGCAGAATCTTCGGCTTCAAGCAGATCCGCTTCTTTGACATCGAGGGCAAACATTCTGGCCTGTTCAGCCGCGCGCTGACTTCGGCCTGCGGGCGTATTCGCATCCCGATCAACGAAGATCGCGGTGAGACCGGGCAGATTGTCGAATATCTCAAGCGTTATAACGGCGAGGGCATCCAGCATATCGCGGTCGGTGCGCAGGATATCTACGCCGCCACCGAAGAGATCGCCGCGCGCGGGTTGAAGTTCATGCCGAAGCCGCCGATGGCCTATTATGAGTTGTCCAAAACCCGCGTGGTCGGCCATCAAGAGCCGCTGGAGGCGATGGCCAAGCACGGCATCCTGATTGACGGCGAGGGCGTGGTGGATGGCGGCGAGACCCGCATCCTGCTGCAAATCTTCTCGAAAACCGTGATCGGGCTGATCTTTTTCGAGTTCATCCAGCGCAAGGGCGATGATGGCTTTGGCGAGGGCAATTTCCGGGCTTTGTTTGAAAGCATCGAGCAGGATCAGATTGATCGTGGTGTGCTGACGGCTGGCTGATCCATGCCTCTTGGCTCTATCTAACGCAGAACCATCACACTGCGCGCAGGTCTTGGCGCGCAGTGTCGTTCCAGATAGGCGCAAACGCTCTAGCCCTTGGGCATCGCCAAAGCGACCAAACGGCCACCTTTTTGATAACGCACTTCAGTCGCGGTGATTGCAGCGACGCGGCCGCCGCCGTCAATGGTATCGCCGACACGCACCTTCTTATAGCGCCCGGCTGCGGTGCGCACCAAGGCGTAACGCCTTGATTGCGTGCCGTAAACTCCGATCAAGTTCAGCTTCGAGAGGTTGATCGCGTTCTTGAACGTCGCCTGCTTGGCCACTGTGGCTTTGGTCGGGATCTTCGGTGCTGCCGAAACCACATCGGGCTCACCATCGGCTTCAGCGCTGGAATTTTTCTCGGGGATCGCGGCCAGTCGCGGTTGTGGCTCGGCGGCAGGTTCCGGGTCTGGCTGCGGTTCACGGGCAACGGCGGCCACTGCGGCTTCCACCGCACGGCTGAGATCACGCGGGCGCGCAGCTGGCTTGCGGCTGATCGCCACCGCGAGCTTCGATCCGCTGGTTAAGGCCGCCTCTTGGTTCAGCGCTTCGGCCTGTGATGTCAGCGAGGCGGCTGCTGAGGCTTGCTGCGCTTGGCGTCCCGCCGACAGGATCGTCGCGGGGCGCGGGGTTGGGCGCAACCCGGCAAGACGGCTATCGACCTCAGGTGTCAACGCACCCTGATCGGCAGCGGCGGGCGGCGTCAGCCCCTCGGGCCGGGTTTTCGGTTTTTTGCCTACCAAGGCCGGGTCGGCATAGACACTGGGCGTGGCTGCGCTGGTCACCGCATCCGGCAGCGCGGTAGCCGCAACCGCCGGTTTTGCAGCGGCAGCGGCAGCAGCGATGACGGCCTCGGTCCGCGCGGTTGGCACCCGTGACGGCTTGTCCGCCCGCAAAAAAACGCCCTCAGGCGTGATGATCCCCTCGGGCGTTGGCGTGATGGCTCCGTTCGCTTCAAACTGATACACCGTGCCAAACGGCGGCGGCGCGGGCTGGGCGGCGGGCATCTGGTCGCCCTGCGCCAAAGGTTGCACCAGCGACAGTGGATCGGGCGGCAGCGGGGCTGCATCCATCGAGGCGAGGAAAATCTCATCATCGGTGCCTGCCGTCGGGTTCACCGGGGCTGCGGTCTCAGCGGCCATATCCACCGCCGGGGCAGGTTCGGCGCTGGGGCCACTCAGATCCGCCGCATCGGGCGAAGCCACGCCGCCGTCCACCACGGGCACGTCTGGATCGCTGACGGAGGCCGTATCCGACAATTCCGTCTGGTCCTGCATATCCGCGAGCATCTCATCATTGGCATCCGGCATCTCCGCCGCAGGAGCCTGCGTGCCGTCGGGATTGTCCGCACCGACCTGCACTGGCGCGTCTGCCCCGGTGTTCCACGCGCCCAGCGAATAGGAGGACCATGCCGCGATCATCGCCAGCAGGAACAACAACACCACCGTCAGCAGCAGCCCAAGATAACGCGGTTTGCCGCGCACCGGCTCACGCGCCGCAAAGCCACCGGGGCCGCGCGCCGCAGCGGGGCGGCTGGCTTGCGGCTTGGGCGCGCCTGCAGCATCGGCGGATTTCAGCGGGGGGAGCGCCGAGGGGATCGCGACTTTGCTGCGCGGTTTGCTGGCTGTAGCACTTGACCCCGAGACCAAAGCCGACAGACCGCGCAGGCCCGATTTGCCGGGCTTTGCCGATTTCGCCGCCAAATCCGGTTTTGCAAGCGGCGGGCGCGGCAGACCCGCGCCTTGCCCCAAAGCGGGCATCGCAGCCAGTGGCTTTGCCGCCGCCGGGCGCGGCACCCCAGCTTTTGCCGCTCCAAGCGCGGGCGCTTTGTGTGGCAGCGGTTCATTGCCCTGACGGCGGCTGGAGAACGCACCCAAAGCCGCAGCCGCAGGCATTGGCGGCAAATCATCGGCGATCGCCGGGTCAATCACCCGGGCCGCCTTGGCCGAAATCGCGGCGCGGATCGCATCGGCACCCTGCGGCTCGACCTCATCCCCCTCAGCCGCCTCATCGGAGACATCCAAGGCCATCGGCGCTTCTTCCACCTCGACCAGCGGCTTGCGCGGTGCAGGCGGGGCGGGTGGCGGCGGTGCAGGCTGCGGGATCGGGGCCGACAGCGTATCGGCAAGGGCTGCGATCAACGCATTGTCGTCATCTGGCGAGGACGCGGGCGGCGTGTCATCTTCATAGGGTGCGCGCGACGCATAATCTGCGGGCAGCCAAGTTTTTTCCGGCGCAACCGCTGCGGGCGGGATATCATCGGCGGCTGCGACATAGGCTTCGGCCTCAAACACCTCGTCCGCCGCGAGCAGGTCTTCGGACTCGGGGCTGATTTCCGGGTCGGGCAGATCGACGGGTTCGGCAACCGCTTCGGTTTCAACCACGACCTCGGGCTCAACCGCAGCCGCAGGTTCCGCAACCTCAGGCTCGACCAGAACCTCAGGCTCGACCACACCCTCGGGCGCGAAATCCACCTCAGGCTCAGGCGCACTTGCCGCTATCGAAGCGACCGCTTCAACGGGAGCCTCAACCGCCTGCGCCGCCGTGCCAAAACTGCGCGCGACGATCATCACCGGGCTGCTGTCCCGCTCCACCTTTGCCCCTTTCGGGATCAGCGATGGTGCCAGCGACGACAGGCCAAACCACGGCTCTGCCGCGAAGCTATCGGGATCGGGGGCCGCGACGAAGGCAATCGGGTTAAGACGATGCTCGGCGGCAAAACCTTCCGCCTCGGCCAAGGTCTCTTTGGCGATCACCGCGACCTGCAGGTCAGGCCCCGACCCGGTGTAATCAAACGCCAGGTCGGCGACATCATAGGGCGTGCGGCCTTCAAGCGCCGCCACAACCTGTTCGTGGCGCGCGGCCTCATCTGGCCCCGGCGCGTGTACGGTCAGATATAGGATCTGGTCATTCGGGATCACCAGCTTGGTGGCCATGCCGCGCGGCGACAGCCCAAGTGCTGTGGCGCGCAGATAGCCCAAAGCCTCGGTCAGATCGGGGGTGTCAAGCGGAACAGCCCCCACCAACTGCCAACCCCCGCCAGAGCGGTGCAGCAAGCTGATGGTTTCATCCCGGAAGTCGAGTGCAAAAGCTGGTTTCATTTCACGGGTCTAGCACAAGGAGGGCACCGCAGGAAACGCGCGCCGCAAGGTTTGGCCCTTCCTATAGCAGCTTTTTGCCGAAGGAAAGAAAAACGCAGGTGGACCGCCAAGGAATGACTTGCGGTGCGCGTCAGAGCATTACACCTAAGACGCATAACATTTGGAGGTTCCCATGCGTGTTCTTAATGCCCTGCTGCTGTCTGCTGCCCTTGTTCTGCCGATTGCGGCTCCGGCGCTTGCCGATAATGTGATCACCGTCACTGGTGAAGGCACGGTGCAGGTCACGCCCGATATGGCGACGATCTCGCTGGGCGTCACCACCGATGGCGCGTCCGCCGCCGAGGCGATGGCGGCCAATTCCAAAGCGCTGCAAGCCGTGATTGACCGGCTGAAATCGGCGGGGATTGAAGATCGCGATCTGCAAACCTCAAACCTGTCGTTGAACCCGAACTGGGTCGGCTACGACGCAGGCCAAACCCCGAAAATCGCGGGCTATGTCGCCTCGAACATGCTCAGCGTGCGGGTGCGGGCTTTGGATAGCTTGGGCACCGTGCTGGATGCCAGCATCACCGATGGCGCCAATACGCTGAATGGTATCACCTTCGATCTCGCTGCCCCGCGCCCGGCGCAAGATGAAGCCCGCAAAGCCGCTGTGGCTGACGCGAAGGCCCGCGCTGAATTGCTGGCAGGGGCGGCAGGGGCGAAACTGGGCAAGATCGAGACCATCACCGAAAGCGCAGGCTATGGTGCTCCGATGCCAATGTTCCGCGACGAGTCCAAAGCGGCGTCGGCGGTGCCGGTGGCTTCGGGTCAGATCGGCATGACGGCTTCGGTGACGATCACTTACGAGATCGTAGAGTAACTTTGCGTTTCATCTTGGCCTAAATATCCCCGCCGGAGGCATCCGACATCAGCCTCAGAAGCCTCCGGCGGGAGTATTTCAAAAAGAGCAAGCCCAGACTGGATGAAGGTCTGGGCTTGTCTGTTTTATGCCGTTGCCGCCGCCAAGGCCTGATCCAGATCGGCGATGATATCGCGCGCATCCTCAATCCCGATCGACAACCGGACCACATTCGGCCCGGCCCCCGAGCGGATTTTTGCTTCATCGTCCAACTGGCTGTGGGTGGTCGAGGCCGGATGGATGATCAGACTGCGGGTGTCACCGAGGTTGGCGACATGGCTGAACAGTTTCACACTGTCCACCAATTTGACGCAGGCGTCATAGCCACCCTTTACCGCGAAGGTAAACAACGCCCCCGCACCTTTCGGGGTGATCGACTCGGCGCGTTTGCGGTAGGGCGAGGAGTGCAGGCCCGCATAGGTCACAAATTCCACCCGAGGGTCTTGCTCCAGATATTCCGCGACGATTTTGGCGTTCTCGACATGACGCTGCATCCGCAGGCCAAGGGTTTCGATGCCCATCAACGTGTAATGCGCGCCTTGCGGGTTCATCGTCATGCCCAGATCGCGCAGGCCGACGGCGATGGAGTGGAAGGTGAAGGCCATCGCCCCCAAGGCTGCATGGAAGGTGAGGCCGTGGTAGGCGGGTTCGGGCTGGCTGAGGCTGGGAAATTTATCCGATCCCGACCAGTCGAATTTGCCACTGTCCACCACCACGCCACCCGTCACGGTGCCGTTGCCGGTCAGGTATTTGGTGGCGGAATGGACCACGAGCGTCGCCCCGTGTTCGATGGGTTTGCACAGATAAGGCGTGGCGGTGGTGTTGTCGACGATCAGGGGGATACCGGCTTGGTCGGCGATGCGGGCCAAAGCATCGAGGTCGGAGATATAGCCGCCGGGGTTGGCAATCGTCTCACAGAAGATCGCGCGGGTGTTGGAGTCGATGGCATGCTCGACCGCCAGCAGGTCTTCGGTATCAACGAATTTCGCCGACCAGCCGAAGCGTTTGATGGTTTGGCTGAATTGGGTGATCGTGCCGCCATAAAGCCGCGACGAGGCGACGATGTTCAGGCCCGGCCCCATCAGGGGAAACAGCGCCATGATTTGCGCCGCATGACCTGAGGAGCAGCAAATCGCCCCCGCGCCGCCTTCAAGGGCGCAGACTCGGTTCGCGAGGGCGGAGACGGTGGGGTTGGTGAGGCGGGAATAGATATAGCCGACTTCCTGCAGACCGAAAAGTTTGCGGGCGTGCTCGGCGTCTCGGAAAACGTAAGCCGTGGTTTGATAAATCGGGACCTGCCGCGCGCCCGTCGCGGGGTCGGGGGCGGTGCCTGCGTGGATCGCAAGGGTGTCGAAGCCTAGGGGTGCGGTCATGGTATCCTCCCGGAATGAATGGCCGCAGGGTAGGCTGGCCAGCAGAGTCGGGCAACGGGAAAGAAATCAGGCTGTCCACGCGTGGACAGTTTGGAAAATTGTTGTTTATCAAAGCGGTGGTTTTAGGCGTTTAGGGTTTGTTAAGGGTTTGGCGCATGGGAATTGTTCTGCGCCGGAGGCTTTCGCGGCAAGGGCGGATGCCTCCGGCGGGGATATTTAGGCCAATGTGAAAGGGCTAAGCGCGCAGCAGTTTTGTCAGCGCAGTGATCAGGGTTTCGGTGCCTGCCAGTGTTGTCAGATTGCCGGGGGACAGGCGGAGGGTCTGGCTGCGCGCATCGGTGGTGATGCCTTGGGTGCGCAGTTTGTTGACCACTTCGGCGGCGTTGTGGCTGTCTGGCAGGCGCAGCATGATCGAGCCGCCGCGTTTTTCTGGATCGCGCGGGGTGAGCAGGGTGAGGTTCAGCGCGTCGGCGGCCTCAATGATCTTCGCAGTCAGTTGGCGGTTGTGCGCCAAGAGCGCGGCTTGGTCTTGCGTGGCGTGCCAATCCAGCGCGGGCAGGCTGGCGAGGGCTGCCATTGTGCCGGGGGTGCCACTGTCATAGCGGCGGATGTCGGGGGCGTATTGGAAGGCGGTGATGTCCCAGTTGAACGGGTTGGATTGCGAGAACCAGCCGCGCAATTCGGGGTGGCAATGCGGGGTCAGGCGCGGGTTGACGTAGAGGATGCCCGCGCCGGGGGTGCCGCACATCCATTTCAGCGAGGTCGATACGGTGAAATCCACCTCGGGGGCCATCACGTCATAGGGGATCAGGCCAGCGGCTTGGGTGATGTCGGTGCCGATCAATGACCCCATGCGGCGGCCATGCGCGACCATGCGTTTCAGATCAATGCGGTGCGAGGTCAGCGAGGACACCCATGTCAGCAGCGCGAGGCCCACGTCTGGGGTCCATGCGTCGAGAAAGTCTTCATCCTCGACATAGCCCATGCCTTGACGCAGGGGGACGGTGTGCAGGGTGAAGCCGTATTTCTCGGCCATGCCATTCAAGAGGAAGTGGTTGGAGGGGAAGCAATCGGCCCCGACCAGCACTTTACGTCCCTTCAGATGGCCAGCTGGCAGCGAGGTCAGCAGGGCGTGGAAAGCGGCGGTGACGTTTTCGGTGGCGGTGATGGATTGAGGGCGCGCGTTCAGGATCGCGCGCCAGCGGTCGATGAAATTTGCGCGTTTGCCAAGCGCATAGGCCCATTGGCTGTCATCGGGCTTGCCCCAGACCCCGGCGAACTCGGTCATTGCTGCCGCGAGATCGGCGGTCTTGCCGGGATACATGCCGATGGAATGGTAGAGGAAATAGGCGTCAGACATGGGGTTCACCGGATGAGAAAGGGGGCGGGGACGTAGCGGGGTTTTAGCGCCTCGGGCGCAATGGCGGCGAGGCTTTGCAGGGTGGCGAGGACGGTTGCGCGCCCGTGCTGGGCGAGGGCCTCGAACGGGCCGCGCGGGAAGTTGAGGCCGAGTTTCATCGCCGTATCAATGCCTTCCGCTGTGGTGCCGCCTTCGTGGAGCAGCCATGCGGCTTCGTTGATCAGGGTGGAGTCGATGCGCAGGGCTATTTCGGGGTTGGCTTGGGCAGTGGTTTCAGTGGGATATATGAAGCCTTTGCCAGTCTTGCGGCCCAGATCGCCCGAGGCGACTTGCGCGGTCAGGATCGGGAAGACGTGGTAGCGCGGGTGTTTCTGCATCGCGGCGCAGAGGCCTTGGGTGGCGGCGAGATTGATGTCAGCGCCGATCAGGTCGATCAGCGCGAAGGGGCCAAGGCGGTAGCCTGCGGCCATCATCGCGGCGTCAATTTCGGCAGCCTTGTGGCCCTCGGACAGCAGGGCGAGCGCCTCGCCGTAATAGGGGCGCGCGCAGCGGTTGACGATGAAGCCGGGGCGGTCGGGGCATTGGATCACGGTTTTGCCGGCGGTTTCGGTGATGTCGCGGGCGCGGGTCAGGGTTGCTGTCGAGGTGCCAGCGTGGGGGGCGAGTTCGACCAGTTTCATCGCAGTCGGCGGGTTGAAGAAATGCAGCGCGAGGATGCGATCCGGGTGTTTTGCGGTGCTGGCGATGCTGGCGACGGGGATCGAGGAGGTGTTGGTGGCGAGGATGGTGCTGGCGGGGATGATGGCCTCAAGGCTGGCGAACAGGGTCTGTTTGGCGTCAAGGCGCTCGATGATGGCCTCGATGATCAGGGTGCAGGCGGTGAAATCTGTCAGGGATTCGGCGATGTGCAGGTTCGATAGGGTGGCGTCGCGGGCCTCTGGGTCAAGTTTTCCGGCGGTGACGCGGGCGGTCAGGGCATCGGCCATCCGGGTGCGGGCGGTGTCGCGCGCCGGGGTGTGGGCGTCGGTGGCGATGGTGGGAAAGCCAGATGCCGCAAAGACTTGCGCGATGCCGAGGCCCATGGTGCCAAGGCCGATGATACCGATTGTGGGGTGCATCAGGTGCCTGTGAAGTTCGGTTTACGTTTGGCGCGGAAGGCGGCGATGCCTTCGGCTTTGTCGGTGGTGTCCATCAGGGACTCGAAACTGGCACGCTCTAGGGTGAAGGCGCGCGGGGCTTCGTCGCCTGCCACGAGGGCTTCTTTGGCGGCTTGCAGCGCGAGGGGGGCGCGTTGGGCGATTTTCTGGATCAGGGTGATCGCATCGGGGAGGGCGGAGCCTGCGGCGAGATAGGCCGCGATACCCCATGCGTGGGCGGTTTGCGCTTCGATGATCTCTCCGGTCAGGATCATCCGGGAAGCACGGGCGCGGCCGATCAGGGCCAGCAGGCGCTGGCTGCCACCTGCGCCGGGGATCAGGCCGAGGTTGGTTTCGGGCAGGCCGAGTTTGGCTGTGTCTCCGAGAATGATCAGGTCAGCCATCAAAGCGAGTTCTAGGCCGCCGCCCAAGGCAAAGCCGTCTACCGCAGCGATCAGCGGTTTGGCGAAGGCGCGGATGGCTGCCCAATGGGCTTTGCGGGGGTCGGTCGCGGCCTCGGCTGTGGTTTTGGATTCGATTTCGGTGATATCGGCGCCTGCGGCGAAATTGCCCTCGGTGCCGGAGAGCAGGACGGCGCGGGTGCTGGGGTCGGTGGCGGCTGCGGTCAGCGTATCGGCCAAAGCGGCCAGCGTCGCGGTGTTCAAAGCGTTCTTCGCCGTGGGGCGATTGAGCGCTATGTGCAGCCAGCCGGGATGGGGTGTGAGGATCAGGTTTTCCATCGCTGCACTATGCGGGCTGGGCGGAAAATTTCAAGCGAGAAATTTCAAGCTTGAAATTGTTTTGGTCTGGTGGCAGGCTAACCCAAACGCATTAAGGGGGATGGCGATGAAGGTTCTGTGTTTGGGCGGTGGTCCGGCGGGTCTGTATTTTGCGATCTCGATGAAGCTGCGTGACCCAGCCCATGAGGTTGTGGTGATGGAGCGCAACAAGGCCAACGATACCTTCGGCTGGGGCGTGGTGCTGTCGGATGATGCTTTGGGGCGGATGGCGAAGAATGATCCGGTCAGCACCGAGGCAATCCGCAGCCAGTTCGCCTATTGGGACGATATTGCGGTGGTGCATAACGGCGTGCGCACGGTGTCGGGCGGGCATGGCTTTGCTGGCATCGGGCGCAAGGCGTTGTTGATCCTGCTGCAGGCGCGGGCGCGGGAATTGGGCGTCGATCTGCGGTTTGAGACGGAGTTCAAGTCCGCCGAGGAATACCGCAAGGACTATGATCTGGTGGTGGCGACGGATGGGATCAACTCCCTTGTGCGCCGCGAATATGCCGAGGTGTTCCAGCCCGATATTGATGTGCGCAAGTGCAAATTCGTCTGGCTCGGCACCCATGCCAAGTTCGACGATGCCTTTAGCTTTATCTTTGAGAAGACCGAATACGGCTGGGTTTGGGCGCATGTTTACCAGTTTGACAAGGACACTGCGACCTTCATCGTCGAATGCCACCCCGACACATGGGAGCTGTGGGGCTTTGAGACGATGTCGAAAGAGGAAACGGTAGAGACCTGCCGCAAGATCTTTGAGCGTCACTTGGGCGGCCACGATCTGATGTCGAACGCGGCGCATTTGCGCGGCTCGGCGGTGTGGATGCAGTTTCCGCGGGTGATTTGCCAGCAGTGGTATCACGAGAATGTCGTGCTGATGGGCGATGCGGCGGCGACGGGGCATTTCTCGATCGGCTCGGGGTCAAGGTTGGCGTTTGATAGTGCGATTGCCTTGGCGGAATATCTGCATTCCGAACCCAACATGCAGGCGGCGTTTGAGCGCTATCAGGCAGAGCGCCGGGTGGAAGTGTTGCGGCTGCAATCGGCGGCGCGCAACTCGTTGGAATGGTTTGAGGAGGTCGAGCGGTATCTGGATATGCCTGCGCCGCAATTCGCCTATTCGCTGTTGACCCGTTCGCAGCGCATCAGCCACGAAAACCTGCGGATGCGCGATCCGGCTTGGTTGCGCAGTGCTGAGGATTGGTTTGCGGCGCAATATGGCGGCGCTCCGGGGCGCGCGCCGATGTTCACGCCGTTTCAGTTGCGCGGCATGACGCTGGAAAACCGGGTGGTGGTGTCGCCGATGGCACAGTATCGCGCGGTTGACGGCGTGCCGGGCGATTGGCATTTCGTGCATTACGCCGAGCGCGCCAAAGGTGGCGCGGGGCTGGTCTATACCGAGATGACTTGCGTGTCGGCCAATGGCCGGATCACGCCGGGTTGCACTGGGCTTTATACGCCGAAGCACGAATTGGCATGGAAGAAGATCAACGATTTCATCCATGCCGAAACGAAGGCCAAGACCTGCTGTCAGATCGGCCATTCGGGGCGCAAGGGCTCTACGCAAGTGGGCTGGGCGGATGCCGATGCACCGCTGGTGTCGGGGAATTGGCCGTTGTTGAGTGCTTCTGCGATCCCGTGGCAGGCGGGCAATCAGGTGCCGAAAGCCATGGACCGTGATGATATGGATGCAGTGCTGCGCCAGTTCATCAAGGCCACGGAAATGGCCGAGGGCGCGGATTTCGATATGATCGAACTGCACGCGGCGCATGGCTATTTGATCTCGTCCTTCATCTCGCCTTTGTCGAATGTGCGGGAGGATGAATACGGCGGGTCTTTGGAAAACCGGATGCGCTACCCGCTGGAAGTGTTCCGCGAGATGCGGCGCTATTGGCCGGGGCACAAGCCAATGTCGGTGCGGATTTCTGCAAATGACTGGGCGGAGGGTGGCGTGACGCCTGCGGAAGCGGTGCAGATCGCGCAGATGTTCGCGGCGGAGGGGGCTGATATCATTGACGTATCAGCGGGGCAGACCTCGACCGAGGCGCGTCCGGTTTACGGGCGGATGTTCCAGACGCCGTTCTCGGACCGCATCAAGAATGAGGCTGGGCTGGCGACGATGGCGGTCGGTAATATCACCGAGGCCGATCAGGTGAACCAGATTTTGCTCGCGGGTCGGGCGGATCTGGTTTGTTTGGCACGGGCGCATCTGGCCGACCCCTATTGGACGTTGCATCAGGCGGTGGCCTTGGGGGATGCAGAAACCGCATGGCCGAAGCCCTATCTTGCCGGCCGCGATCAGGCGCGGCGTTTGGTGCAGAAATCGGAAGGCGTGATCCGGGTATGACACTGGCTGGCAAACGAGTTCTGATCACGGGCGGAGGCTCGGGTGCGGGGGAAAACCTCGCGCTGGGCTTTGCGCAGGCGGGGGCGGAAGTAGTGATCGCCGGGCGCAGGCTGGAAGCGTTGCAGGCGGTCGTTGCCCGCGCGCCGGGGATACGGGCGGTGCAGGCGGATGTGACGGATGAGGCCTCGGTTCGGGCGATGTTTGCGCAAGCTGGGGCTTGCGATGTGGTGATCGCCAATGCCGGGGCGGCGGATTCGACGGTGATGGCGAAAACCTCGCTGAAGCAGTGGAACGCGATGCTGGCCGTGAACCTGACGGGGGTGTTTTTGACCCTGCGTGATGGCTTGAACCAGATGCCGGGCTGGGGGCGGCTGATCTCGGTCGCGTCCACGGCGGGGCTGAAGGGCTATGCCAAAGTGGCCCCCTATGCGGCGGCGAAACATGGGGTGATCGGGTTGACGCGGTCTTTGGCGTTGGAGATCGCGCGGCGTCCAGTGACGGTGAACGCGATTTGCCCCGGCTTTCTGGATACGCCGATGACCGATCACTCGGTGGAGGTGATTGCCGAGAAGACCGGAAAATCGCTGAGTGAAGCGCGGGCGGTTCTGGCGGGGATGAATCCACAGGGGCGGCTGATCGCGCCTTCGGAGGTGACGGCGATGGCGTTGTTTTTATGCGGGCCGGGGTCGGAAGGCGTCAACGGGCAGGCGTTGACGATTGCGGGGGGCGAATTGTGAGCGAGTTGTCGAAACGCCGTCTGAAGATGTGGATCCGGATGCTGGGGGTGACGCGGGCCTCGGAGTCGCATCTGCGCGAGTTTCTGCGGGTGAAGCATGACACCACTTTGCCGCGGTTTGACGTGCTGGCGGCACTGTATCGGCGGCGCGATGGCGTGACGATGAGCGAACTTTCCCGGATGCTACTGGTGTCGAACGGCAATGCGACGGCGGTGGTGGATCGGCTGGAAAAAGACGGCCTCGTGCGGCGCACGCAAAGCGATCAGGATCGGCGCACGGTGTTCGTGGCGCTGACGCCGCAAGGCTTGGCGGATTTTGAGGGGCTGGCGAGCGATCACGAGCGTGAGGTCGATCGGCTGTTTGGCGGGCTGTCCGAGGCGGATTTGGACAGCCTGACCGAGATTTTGAAGAGGATGGGGCGGGGATGAAACTGGCGGATTTTAAGCCTGCGCATTTTCTGTGGGAGGTGACGGAGCGGGTTGCCGTTTTGCGGTTGAACCGACCGGAGCGGAAGAACCCGTTGACGTTTGAGAGCTATGCGGAACTGCGCGATCTGTTCCGCGATCTGGTTTATGCGACGGATGTCGATGTGGTGGTGCTGGCCTCGAACGGCGGCAATTTCTGCTCGGGTGGCGATGTGCATGACATCATCGGGCCGCTGATTGGGCTGCCGATGAAGGATTTGCTGGCCTTCACCCGGATGACCGGCGATCTGGTTAAGGCGATGATTTCCTGCGGCAAACCGATCATCGCAGCGGTGGATGGCGTGGCGGTGGGGGCGGGGGCGATTTTGGCGATGGCCGCCGATCTGCGGCTGGCGACACCGGAAGCGAAATGCGCGTTTTTGTTCACCCGGGTGGGCCTCGCGGGCTGCGATATGGGCGCTTGTGCGATGCTGCCACGCATCATCGGGCAGGGTCGGGCGGCGGAATTGCTCTACACGGGCCGGGTGATGACGGCAGCAGAGGGTGAGCGTTGGGGGTTCTGGAACGCGGTGCACGAGGCCGACGCGCTGGAGGCCGAGGCGCTGGTTTTGGCGCGGCGCTTGGTGGCGGGGCCGTGCTTTGCGCATAGCGTGACCAAGACGCAACTGCTGCAGGAATGGGATATGGGGCTGTTGGCGGCAATTGAGGCAGAGGCGCAGGCGCAGGCGATCTGTATGCAGACGCAGGATTTTGAGCGGGCGTATCGGGCGTTTGTGGCGAAGGAAAAGCCGATTTTCGCGGGGGATTGAGCGGTCTTGCGGCCAATGCCGGGGGGCCAGCCCCCCGGACCCCCCGGGATATTTGAGCAGAGAGGATGAACCGTGCCGGATCAAAGTTTCCTAAGCTGGCCGTTTTTTGAAGACCGTCACCGCGCGTTGGCGGCGGCCTTGGAGGCTTGGTCCGAGGCGCATTTGCCTGTCGATCACAGCGATGTCGATGCGGCTTGCCGGGGGCTGGTGGCCAGCTTGGGCGCGGGGGGGTGGTTGCAGCATTCCGGTGCTGCGATTGGCGAAAAGCTGGACGTGCGCAGTCTGTGCCTGATCCGTGAGACTTTGGCGCGGCATGATGGGCTGGCGGATTTTGCCTTTGCGATGCAGGGGCTTGGCATGGGGGCGGTGTCGCTGTTCGGTTCGGATCTGCAACGCGAATGGTTGGGGCGGACGCGGGCGGGGACGGCGATTGCGGGCTTTGCTTTGACCGAGCCTGCGTCGGGGTCGGATGTAGCGGCGACCTCCACGACTGCGGTTCTGGGGCCGCAGGGCTGGGTGCTGAACGGCGAGAAAACCTATATCTCGAACGGCGGGATTGCCGATGTTTATGTGATCATCGCGCGGACGGGCGAGGCTCCGGGGGCGAAGGGGTTGTCGGCGTTTTTGCTGCCAGCCGAGACGCCGGGGCTGTCTGTGGTCGAGCGGATTGAGGTGATCGCACCGCATCCGCTGGCGCATCTGGCGTTGCAGGATGTGGTTTTGCCGGAAACCGCTCTGATCGGGCGGGCCGAGGATGGCTTTAAGATCGCGATGTCGGTGCTGGACGTGTTCCGCTCGACAGTGGGGGCGGCGGCTTTGGGGTTTGCGCGCAGGGCGCTGGATGAGGCTTTGGCGCGCACGCAAAGCCGGCGGATTCAGGGGGCGGCCTTGAGCGAATTGCAGATGGTGCAGGGGCATCTGGCGGATATGGCGTTGCAGGTCGATGCCTCGGCCTTGCTGATTTACCGGGCGGCTTGGGTGAAGGATCAGGGCGCGGCGCGGGTTAGCCGCGAAGCCGCAATGGCCAAGCTGTATGCCACCGAAGCGGCGCAGAAGGTGATTGATATGGCGGTGCAGCTGCATGGCGGCGACGGGGTGCGGCATGGCTTCGCGGTCGAGGCTTTGTACCGCGAAATCAGGGCGTTGCGGATTTATGAGGGGGCCTCGGATGTGCAACGTGTGGTGATCGCGCGGAGTATCCTTGGATGAGCTATACCCGCGAGATTCAGATCGAATTCAATCACTGCGACCCGGCGGGGATCGTGTTTTATCCGCGCTATTTTGAGATGACCAACTCGGTGGTTGAGAACTTTTTCAACGATGTGGTCGGGCGCAGTTTCGCCTCGATGCATGGTGGGGCGAACAATGGGGTGCCGACCGTGGCGTTGGCGGCGGAGTTTGTGGCTCCTTCCCGTCTGGGCGACAAGGTGTTGTTTTCGTTGAAGATTGAGAAGTTGGGGCGATCTTCGGTCGCCTTGAAAATTGAGGGCCATATGGGCGCAGAATTGCGGCTGCGGGTGGCGCTGACTTTGGTGTGGATTGACGGCATGAAATCGGCGGCTTGGCCCGACGCGATGCGGGCGCGGCTGATGGCATATATGGAGGACGCGGCATGAGCCATGAGGTTTTGCATCCGAAAAACTGGAAGCCCGCGCGGGGCTATGCCAATGGCATGGCGGCCTCGGGGCGGATGGTTTTTACCGGCGGGTTGATTGGCTGGAATGCCGATCAGGCGTTTGAGACCGATGATTTCGTCGGCCAAGTTGAGGCGGCTTTGCGCGGCATTGTCGAGGTTCTGGCTTGTGCCGGAGCCAAGCCAGAGCATCTTGTACGTTTGACCTGGTATGTCACCGATAAGAATGAATATCTCAGCAACTTCAAAGGCTTGGGCGCGGTTTATAAAGCGGTGATCGGGCGACATTATCCGGCGATGGCGCTGGTGCAGGTGGTGGCTTTGGTCGAGGACCGCGCGAAAGTTGAGATTGAGGCAACGGCTGTTATTCCGGAGGGGATGTGATGTTGGGACCGACTGGGCATATTGATACGTTCACCCGTGACCGTTTGCCACCTGCTGATCAGCAGCCGGAGTTTTTGCTGGGTGGCTTTGACTACCCCGACTATCTGAATGCGGCGGTCGAATTGACCGATCGCATGGTCGAAAAGGGCTTTGGCGATCACACCGCTTTGATCGGCAATGGGCGGCAGCGCACCTATAAAGAACTGACCGATTGGTCGAACCGCTTGGCGCATGTATTGGTTGAAGATTACGGCGTAAAGCCCGGTAATCGTGTGCTTATTCGATCTGCCAATAATCCCGCGATGGTGGCCTGTTGGTTGGCCGCGACCAAGGCCGGGGCGGTGGTGGTCAACACCATGCCGATGCTGCGGGCCGGGGAATTGGGCCAGATCGTTGATAAGGCCGAGATCGCTTTGGCTTTGTGTGACACGCGGTTGATGGAGGAATTGGTCAGTTGCGCCAAGACCTCGCGGTTTCTGAAAACCGTGGTGGGGTTTGATGGCACCGCGAACCATGACGCGGAGCTGGATCGCGCGGCTTTGTCGAAACCGGTGCGGTTTAGCCCGCCGCCAGTGGGGCGCGATGATGTGGCGCTGATCGGCTTTACCTCGGGCACCACCGGCGAGCCGAAGGGCGCGATGGCGTTTCACCGCGACATTCTGATCATCGCGGATGGCTATGCGAAGGAAGTGCTGAACGTCACGCCGGAGGATGTGTTTGTGGGCTCGCCGCCCTTGGCGTTTACCTTTGGCTTGGGCGGTTTGGCGGTGTTCCCCTTGCGGTTTGGCGCGGCGGCGGCGTTGTTGGAGCAGGCAACGCCCGGCAATATGATCGAGCTGATCCAGACCCACAAAGCGACGGTGTGTTTTACCGCGCCCACGGCTTACCGCGTGATGCTGAAGGCAATGGCGGAGGGGGCGGATTTATCCTCACTTCGGGCGGCTGTCAGTGCGGGGGAAACCTTGCCCGCGCCGGTGTATGAGGAATGGATGGCGAAGACCGGCAAGCCGATGCTGGATGGCATCGGGGCGACCGAGATGCTGCATATTTTCCTGACCAATCGGTTTGAAGATCATCGGCCAGGCTGCACCGGGCGGCCCGTATCGGGGTATGAGGCGCGGATTGTCGGGCCCGATATGACGGAATTGCCGCGCGGTGAAGTGGGGCGGTTGGCGGTGCGCGGGCCGACCGGGTGTCGCTATCTGGCGGATGATCGGCAGGGGAAGTACGTGAAAGGCGGTTGGAACCTGACCGGGGATAGTTTCTGGCAGGACGAGGACGGGCGGTTCCATTTTGCCGCGCGCTCGGACGATATGATCATCTCGGCGGGCTATAACATTGCCGGGCCAGAGGTGGAGGCGGCACTGCTGTCGCATCCTGACGTGCTGGAATGTGCAGTGATCGGGCGGGCGGACGAGGAACGCGGCCAGATTGTCGAGGCGCATGTGGTGCTGGCGCTGGGGCGTTTGGGCGATGCCGTGATGGTCAAGGCGCTGCAAGACCATGTCAAACGGGTGATCGCACCGTATAAATATCCGCGCGCCGTGCTGTTTGTGCAGGCTTTGCCGAAGACGCAGACCGGGAAGATCCAGCGCTTCCGGCTGCGCGACGCTTAGTGCAGCGCAGCCTCGCGTCGGATCGGCCAGCCGGGGCGGGGCATTGGCAGCGATGGGGTTTGGGCTGCTTGTTCTAGCACGGCGCAAAGACTGGCCTCGCGTGCGCGCAGACGGGCGAGGGCGGCGCGGATTTCGCAGAGTTCATCGGCGGGGCTGAGGCTTTGCATCGGATTCTCCTGTTGCGGGGTGTTCGGGTAGGATGGGAGCGGACAGGTTAAGGAGCGGTTGCGATCCGGCCTTGGCTGAAAAATTTCTCAACTGGGGCCAGATTGCGGCCTGATGCAGTCTGGCGGGACAAGCAGGCGGCGATGGCGAGGTTCGGCGGTGGGGTGGTGGTTTGGACGGGTGCCAGATTTAGCGGCAGCGCCCTACATTAAACTGCCGCAGTCCATCACATTCGGCAGGCGGATGCGATGGGGCGTTGCTCTGTCGGATCAGATGTGGCAAGAGGAAAGAGACGCAAACTAGACTGGTGAGTTTAGCCATATGAGCGATTTTTCTGCCCGCCGCGTGATGATGGTCGACACTCAGGTGCGCCCGTCCGATGTCACAAAATTTCCGATTATCGCAGCGATGCTTGCGGTGCCGCGTGAGGCCTATGTGCCGCATTCCAAATCCGAGGCGGCTTATGTCGGCGAGAACCTTGAGATTGGCAATGGCCGGGTGATGGTGGAAGCCCGCACCTTGGCCAAGATGTTGGATGCGCTGGACGTGCAGCCCAGCGATCGCGCTTTGTATATCGCGGGCGGTCTGGGCTATGGCGCGGCTGTGCTGGGGCGGATGCTGGCCTCGGTGGTTATGGTTGAATCCGATGCAGGGCTGGCGGGGGCGGCGCAGGCGACGTTCGGCGCGGGCAATGTCTCGGTCGAGACCGGGCCGCTGGAGGCGGGTTCTGTCGGCAGCTATGATGTGATCCTGATCGAAGGCGGCGTGCAGGATGTGCCCGAGGCTTTGCTTGCGCAACTCGCCGAAGGCGGTCGGATTGCCGCAATTTTCATGCAGGGCGCGCTGGGGTCGGTGAAGATCGGCCATAAGGCAGAGGGCCGGGTGACGTGGCGGTTTTCGTTCAACGCGACGGCGCCGATCTTGCCGGGATTTGCCAAGGCTGCGGCCTTTGCGCTGTAAACAATAGACGTGGCGGCTGGGCTGGGTCTGGCCGCTGACAACAAGCGCACAACGCGCAGCTAAATATGAGGTCGTGATGCAGAAGTTCTGGGCAGCAGTGGCGGTGACGGCGGCGATGGTGACGGCCCCCGCCGCGCGGTCCGAGACTTTGGCGGATGCGCTGATCTCGGCCTACAAGACCTCGCATTTGCTGGATAAAAACCAAGCCGTGCTGCGGGCGGCGGATGAAGATGCGGCGGTGGCTTTGGCACAGCTGCGCCCGGTGATCAGTTTTACCACGCAGGCGACATGGACCAAGCTGGATTACACCTTTTCCACCGACCGGTTCGGGACGCGCGGGCCGTTTTATTCGGCCTCCACCGATGCCTCGGCACAGCTGAGCGCGACGTTCCTGATCTATGCGGGCGGGCGCGGCAAGATGGCGGTCGAGGTGGCGCGGGAAAGCGTGCTGTCGACGCGGGAGGCTTTGGTGAATGTCGAGCAGCAAGTGTTGCTGGCCGCCGTTTCGGCCTATGTCGATATGCGGTTGCAGGCGGAAATCGTGGCTTTGCGCGAATCCAACGAGCGGCTGATCAGCCAAGAATTGCAGGCGGCAAAGGATCGCTTTGATGTCGGCGAAGTGACGCTGACCGATGTGTCCTTGGCCGAAGCGCGCAGGGCTGCGGCGCAATCCGGTTTGGCTGCGGCGCAAGGCGCGCTGGAAGCCGCGCGGGAACGTTACAAAGCGACGATTGGCCATTACCCCGGCAAGCTGGCTGGCCTGCCGAAGCTGCCGTTTGCCGCCAAATCCGAAGAAGCCGCGCGGGCGATTGCGGTGCGCAACCATCCGGTGATCAAACAGGCCGCGCATGAGGTGAAAATCTCGGACATTCAGGTTAAGATCGCCGAAGCCGCTTTCCTGCCCACCGTCAGCAGCTCGCTGACCGTCAACGAGGATTGGCTGTCGGGGTCGGGCAATACCGTGGCTGGCATCAGGTTCAGCGACACGATTTATCAGGGCGGCGAACGCTCGGCTTTGTATCGGAAAGCCTTGGCGGGCAAGGAATCTTCGGCGGCGGCGCAGTTGCAGGCGGTGGTCGAAGTCTCGGAAGCCGTCGGCAATGCTTGGTCGAATGTGATCGTGCAGCAGGCCTCGATCCAAGCCGGCGGCTTGCAGGTGACGGCGGCACAAAAGGCGTTTGACGGCGTGCGCGAGGAAGCCACCTTGGGCGCGCGCACCACGTTGGACGTGCTCGACGCCGAGCAGGAACTGCTGAGCGCGCGGGCTGACAAGCTGCAATCCGAAGCCAGCCGCTATGTCGGTGTGTATCAACTGCTGTCCACCATGGGCCAGTTGACGGCGGATCAGTTGAACCTTGGCATCACGACCTATGACCCCGAGGCCTATTACAACGCCGTCAAGAAAGCCCCGCTGACCTCGACGCGCGGTAAAAAGCTGGACAAGATCCTAGAGAAAATCGGCAACTGAGCCGTTTCAGATCTGCTTAAGTTGCAAGCGGCCCCTGCCCAGATGCGGTGCGGGGGTCGTTTTCATTAAACTCTGCGGCAGTCTATCCGCTTGATCGTTCTCGGTAATGCGCCAATTCCTTGTCTTGTGCGGCTTCTGTCGCTAGACTGGTGAGGAATACTGAGTTTGAAATGCGTAGGGCGCCGTTGATGTCAGAGCCGTTGAGTTCGACCGAGATTGAGGATGTGCTGTCCTCTATCCGCAGGCTGGTGTCGGATGACATGCGGCCCACGCCCAAGGTGGCGACTGTAGCAGGGGATAAGCTGATCCTGACCCCGGCGCTGCGGGTGGTGCAGACCGAGGCGGAGATGCCCGAACCTGTGGCAGAACCTATGCCGATGTTTGTGGCGGTGCCGCGATCCAACCTGATGGATGCTCCACCTGACACCCCCCGCGGTGGTCTGGGCGATGTGGTGGCCAGCGTCGGTGCTGCGGTGGATGCAAGCCCGGACGATTGGGAAGCCGAAATCGGCGATTCTGCGCCACAGCCGGATATGGCTGCGCTCAATCCGTGGTCGCTGCCGATTGACGATGTTTTGGACGATGCCGAGGAGCTTCTGGCGACGGATGCGGATGTCGCCTCGCTGAATGATCACTTTGAGTATCACGCGACTGCCCCGGCGCAAACTCCGGCTTGGGCGCAACAGGATGAGATCACGCAGGATGATGAGGCTGCGGCCATAGCAGCCCCGCTGCACGGCACGGTCGAACCTGATCCGGTCTGGGCCGATGCCGCCGAAGCCAGCGTGCTGGCAGCCCTTGCCGAGCCGGATGTCGCCGAGGACGACGCGTTCGATCAAGGCATGCGCTTTGACGAAGATGTGCTGCGCGAGTTGGTGCGCGACATGCTGCGCGAAGAATTGGCGGGCAAAATGGGTGAGCGGATCACCCGCAATATTCGCAAGCTGGTGCGGGCGGAGATTGCGCGGGCGCTGGCGGCGCAAGAGTTTGAATAGGGCACGCCAGTCGTCTTAAGCCGATGTTAGCAAATAAAAAACGCGCCATAAGGCGCGTTTTTCTATTCTAAGGCAGCGACAGCTTATGCCGCTTCTGCATGTCCCAGCTCCAGCGCGTGACGGCGCTCGGATTCTTCACGCGACAGCGCGACCGAGGTGCGCACGCCCTTCGAGACAAATTCCATCAGCCCTTTGACCACGCGTTCGTTCGGGTCGATGCCCGAACAGGACAACACTTCGCGGCCATCGCGCGAGCGTGCCCAACGGGCGATCTGATCGGGGCCGTTGCCATATTTCTTGTCATCTGCAATGGCATCATCCAAAGCAGCCAAAACCACCGCCGCAAAAAGCTTGCGCGCCCGCTGGCCTTGCTCAAAGTTGAAGGCTGTGCTGTCAACCGTATCCAACATCACATCGTCCTTTTTTCTTGCTCTTGTATTTCCGTAACTTCCGCGCTTGTAACGTTTTGATAACGATTCGGGGGCTTATCTTTCGCATATCTGTCATGCGCTAACAGCATGGCTGGCGAGAGCATCTACCGTATCTAGTCGTCTTGCTTGCAAGCGTAACACGCTATATAGGGGGCGTTCCTTTAACTTCAACCTTTTGACAAGGTTTTACCACAAATGCCGAAGATCAACGGAAACGAAATCAAGCCGGGCTTCATCATGGAACATGACGGCGGGCTTTGGGCTGCGGTCAAGGTCAACCATGTCAAACCGGGCAAGGGCGGGGCTTTCGCGCAGGTAGAGCTGAAAAACCTGCGCGATGGGCGCAAGTTGAACGAGCGGTTCCGTTCGGAAGACAAGGTGGAGCGGGTCGAGTTGGAGAATAAGGATCAGCAGTTTCTGTATGAAACCGATGGGCGATTGGTGTTCATGGATTCCGAGACCTATGAACAGGTTGAAATTGATGCCGAATTGCTGGGCGACCGTCGCCCCTTCCTGCAAGACGGCATGATGGCGACGGTGAACTATTTCGGTGAAGAACCGTTGAACGTCAGCCTGCCGCAAAAGGTGCGCTGTAAGGTGGTCGATACCGAGCCTGTGCAAAAGGGCCAGACGGCGGCGAACAGTTTCAAGCCTGCGATCTTGGACAACGGCGTGCGCATCATGATCCCGCCGTTCATCGGCCCGGATGAAGATATCATCGTGCATACCGAATTGATGGAATATTCTGAACGCGCGTGATGCAGGCGGCAAAAATCTTGTGAAGATTTTTGTAAGATTTTTTTGGCAAAAATCTTGGGTCGCATCGCTTGGTGCAGCCCTTTTGATTGCGGGGTAGGATGGATCCGGTTTTGCAGGCGGTGCGGGCGGCGGGCAAGGCGGCGGTTTTGCCGCGGTTTCGCGCCTTGGGGGCGGGCGAGGTCTCTCAGAAAACCGACTTCGCCGATCTGGTGACGGTGGCAGATACTGAGGCCGAGGCGATGATTGGCGCGGCTTTGGCGCAGACTTGGCCAGAGGCGCGGGTGCTGGGCGAGGAGGCCGTGGCGGCTGATCCCACCTTGCACGCGGCGATGGCGGGGCCGGGCTGGCAGGTCATCGTCGATCCGGTCGATGGCACTTGGAACTTCGCCAAGGGGCTTGCGAGTTTTGGCATGATCGCGGTGGCGGCGCGGGACGGTATGGCCCAGTATGGCGTGCTCTATGATCCGTTGCTGGATGATTGGGTGGAGGTCACGGCGGGCGGCCTCACGCGGTTCGTGCGGGCGGATGGCCGGGTGCAGGTGTTGCGGGTATCTGAGGTTTCTGATCCGGCGCAGATGTGCGGCTACGTTCCGACCGGGCTGTTTCCCCCGGCGCAAAAGCGCGCAGCGGTGTTGGCAGGGTTGGGCTATGGCCGCGTTACGTCCTTGCGTTGTTCGTGCCATGAATATCGGCTGCTGGCGCAGGGGCATGTCGAGTTTGTGCTCTCGGGGCCCGAGCCGCATCCGTGGGACCATGCAGCGGGCGTGCTGGCGGTGCAGGCGGCGGGCGGTGTGGCGCGGTTTCTGGATGGTGGGGCGTATGATCTGGCGCGGCGGTTTGGGGTGTTGGTGGTGGCCAATTCGGAAGCAACTTGGAGCCGCGTAGCGCGAGATTATGCGGCGTTGGCGGATTGATGCCGGGGCGCTGGTTGCGGCCTAAGGCGCCTCTGGCTAACCCGAATGGCGCCACGCCATTCGGGACTGGATATTTGAGCAGAGAGGATGACCTTAGCTTCTCACAGCGAGATTTTGGCGCTGCCCGCAGTGAGGTTCTCGGCGCGGTCAAAGCGCAGGTAGGCGATGGCGCGGCCTTGGCTTTGGGTGAACAGGGTGCCTGCGGGTTTGTCGCCTTGCAGGATGGGGGTGCCTACAGGGGCTTCGCCCTCAATCGTCACGGTGATCAGGCCCTTTTTCAATTCGGTCTTGTGCTTCATCCGGGCGGTGACTTCTTGCCCCACATAGCAGCCCTTGCGGAAATCGACGCCGTGCAGGCGTTCAAAGCCGGATTCCAAGAGGTAGCTGTCGTCAGGGATCAACTCGATGCCCGTCTCGGGGATGCAATGGGCGGTGCGGATGGCGTCCCAGTCGATTTCCGGCGCAGCACCAGCCGCACCATAGCCGCGCCAGCCGAGGGCTGCATGGCGGGGGTCGGCGAGGGCTCCGGGCGGCGGCGCACCCAACCCGCGCGATACTGTGAGTGTTGAGGGTGCGAATTGCACATCAGCGCGCAGGCGGTACATCGACAGGCGGCGGATGGTGGAGTCCGCAATGCTGTCTTTGATGTCCAAAAGCAGGCGGTCGCCTTGTGCGATCAGCAGGAAATCGGCGAGATACTTGCCCTGCGGGGTCAGCAAGGCCGCCCAAACCACGCCATCGCCGCGCCCCAGAGGCAGCACGTCATTGCCGACCATGCCTTGCAGGAAGCTCAGGCGATCCGCGCCTGTGACGGTATAAACGCGGCGGTCGGCGGCGGTTTCGCCCAACATAATCTAGTCCTTGAATTGCAAGCGGTAGAGCCCGGCGTAAAGCCCGCCCAGTGCCAGAAGTTGATCATGCGTGCCGGTTTCCGCAACCCTGCCATGGTCCATCACCACAATTTTGTCGGCATTGCGCACGGTGGCAAGGCGGTGTGCAATCACCAAAGTGGTGCGGCCTTGGCTGCCCAATGCCAACGCTTCGGCGACGATGGATTCCGATTGCGCATCCAAGGCCGAGGTGGCCTCATCCAGCAAGAGCACGGGGGCGTCCTGCACCAAAGCCCGCGCAATCGCCACCCGCTGCCGCTGGCCGCCTGACAAAGCCGAGCCACGCGGGCCGACCGGGGTGTCGCGACCACGGGGCAGCGCAGGCAGAAAATCGGCGACATGGGCGGCGCTGAGCGCGGCGTCCAGCGCATCGGGGGCAACAGGGCGACCCAAAGCGATGTTCTCGGCGAGGGTCTCATCAAACAGCGCCGAGTCTTGCGTGACCGTAGCAAACAACGCGCGCTGATCGGCCAATGCGAGGCCAGAGGTGGTGACACCGCCGATGCGAATGACGCCGCTGGCGGGCTCCAAAAGGCCTGTCAAAAGGTGGAACACCGTGCTCTTGCCTGCCCCAGACGAGCCGACCAGCGCCGTGGTCTTGCCTGCCTCGGCGGTAAACGACAACCCATGCAGAACGGCTTGGTCGCCATGCGCGAAAGTCACATCCTCAAAGCGGATTTCCGGCGGGCCGGGCTGCGGCAGGGCCACACTGACCGTGGGGCGCGGATAGGCGGGGCGGGCGTCAAACAGCGCATAGATCCGCTCCAGACTGGCCGAGGCAACCTGCCAAGTGCCCGACATCTCGCCCAGACGGCGCAAAGGTTGGAAGGTCAGCGACATCGCGGTGAAGAACGACATGAAATCGCCGGTGGTGCGCTGGCCGGAGGAAATCTCATCCCCCGCCATCAGCAACACCGCGAAAAAGCCAAGGCCGGTCACCAGATCAATCATCCCCGGCATCAGGCTACGCGCGAAGATCGAGCGCACTTCGGCGCGGCGGATGGATTTGAGCACAGCGCGGAAGCGCCCGGTTTGGTAGTCTTCCATCCGGTTCAGCTTGACGGCGTTGATGCCGTGGAAAATCTCATCCAAGCGGGTGGCGCGCTGGCCTGCCTGATCGCGCAGCTCATTGGATTTGCGCCGCACATAGCGTTGCAACATTGCGGCGGGCAGGATCAGCAGGGGCGCGCCGATCAGGGCGGCCAATGTCCAGCGCAGATCAATCGAGACGGCTACGGCCAGTAGCGTGATCAGCCCCAAGAGGTCGCGGCCAATGCCGGTGACGAGGGCGCTCCAGATGCCTTGCACCGCAGCGGTGTCGCCTCGCACGCGTTCAATCAGCACGCCGGGCGGGTTGGTTTGGAAGAACGGCGCATCCAGCGTCAGGATATGGCGGAGAAGGTCAGATTGCATCGCGGCGGACACCCGCTGCGAGATCGACCAGATCAGCGTGCGCGACACCACCGCTGTGAAGGCGCGGGTGGCAAACAGGCCGAAAATCGCGAAGCCGACGCCATAGAGCGCGGCCTCGCCCCCGGGCGTGAACACCACGTCGAACAAAGGTTTCAGCAGATACGACAACCCGCCAAGCGCACTGCCCTCGATGATCATCAACAGCAGGCACAGCAGGATGCCCCAGCTGTGCTGATGGATATAGCTTGACCAAAATCGCCGGAGCAGGCTGGGCCCATGCTGGCTGGGATTGGGTTTGGTCAAGGCAGGGCACTTTCGGTTGTGAGCGATTGGCGATAGCGGGCGGTTGGCGATTGCGAAGGGCTGGTTTAGTCTAGCTTGCGCAGGCGGGGAGGGCAAGCGGAGCTGCGTGGCCCGGCGCAGGGTTGCCGCTGGCGATTGACGCGGCATATCGGCCCGGATAGCCATGTCAGGTTTGTATTTGGAGCCTGACATGACCCTCGCCAACGGCCGTCCTTACCTTGCCATTCCGGGCCCTTCGGTGATGCCCGACCGGGTGTTGGCCGCGATGCACCGGGCGGCGCCGAACATCTATGAGGGGGCTTTGTATGATCTGGTAGCCTCGCTCTGGCCGGATCTGAAAGCGCTGGCGGGGACTTCCGGTTCGGTTGCGGCCTATATCGGCAATGGTCATGCGGTCTGGGAGGCTGCAAACGCCAATATGTTTTCTCGCGGCGAGAAGGCTTTGGTGTTGGCGACCGGGCAGTTTGGGCTCAGCTGGGCCAATGCGGCGCGGGCGGTGGGGATTGAGGTCGAGGTGCTGGATTTCGGCAAATCCACCCCGGTTGATATGGCGCGGGTCGAGGCGGTTTTGCGGGCGGATAAGGCTGGTAAGATTAAGGCTGTGCTGACGACGCAGGTGGATACGGCGAGCACGATCCGTACCGATGTGGCGGCACTGCGGGCGGCGATGGATAAGGCAGGCCATGGTGCGTTGTTGGCGGTGGATTGCATTGCCTCGTTGGGCTGCGATGAATACCGGATGGATGATTGGGGCGTCGATGTCACGGTGGCGGCGAGCCAGAAGGGGCTGATGACGCCGCCGGGGATGGGGTTTGTCTGGTTTTCCGACAAGGCGCGGGCGATGACGGCGGGCGCGGATTTGCGCACGCCCTATTGGAATTGGACCCCGCGTGCGGATGCGGAGGAGTTCTGGCAGCTGTGGAACGGAACCGCCCCGACGCATCATCTCTATGGGCTGCGCGAGGCGTTGACGATGATCGGCGAGGAAGGTTTGCCTGCGGTCTGGGCCCGGCATGATTGTTTGGCCCGCACGGTTTGGGCGGCGTTTGACTGCTGGTCGGCGGGCAATCCGGCGATCGGAATGAACGTGGCCGATCCTGCGGATCGCGGGCGCTCGGTGACGGCGGCGCGGTTTGGCGCGCCGCATGCGACGCGGCTGCGAGAATGGTGCGAGCATCGTGCCGGGGTCACCTTGGGGATCGGGCTGGGGATGGCGCCGAGTTCGGACCCGGCCTATCACGGCTTTTTGCGGGTGGCGCATATGGGGCATGTGAACGCCCATATGACGCTTGGGGCGCTGGCGGTGATGGAGGCGGGGATGCTGGCTTTGGATATTCCGCATGGGCCGGGGGCTTTGGCAGCGGCGGCGGCTGTGGTTGCGAAGGGGGCCGGGGTTTGAGGTCTGTCCACGCGTGGACAGGGTTGCGGGTGTGGGATTTCAAGGGGTTAGCCTTGGGTTGTTCATAGAGTCTTAACCTTTGCAGGTGATGACCTGAACGGGGGGCGGTCTCGGCCCCCATCGAGGGGGCGCTCGACCGCGCTGCCGGGGGATGGGTTTGCGGCGTTGCGATTGGCGTTGAGCGGGGAGGCTCTGCGGGGCGTATGTGGCAAAGAGCAAATGCTGGCGAGATTGGCGGGCTTTGGTTTTTGTGTCGGGCCGCGCGGTTTTGGGTTTCGCGGAAAGCACAGGGATCGAAAAAATGCAGTCTTAGGGCGGGCGGGGCCGCGTTTTTCGATTTCTGATTCTTGGCAACCGCTCTAGCCTGTTTGCACGCGAAGGGGAGGTTGGTGTGATGACGGATGAAGCGGGCGGGATGTTGGACGCGGCCTGTCATTGCGGGGCGGTGCAGTTTCGGGTCCGGTTGAGCGATGGGGTGGGCTCTGCGCGGCGTTGTGATTGCTCGCTGTGCCGGATGCGCGGCGCGGTTGTGGTCTCGGCGCGGGTTGGTGAGATTGTGTTCGTGCAGGGCGAGGAGAATTTGAGCCTCTATCAGTTCAACACCAGGGTGGCGCGGCATTATTTTTGCAAGACCTGCGGGATTTACACCCATCATCAGCGTCGGTCGGACCCCGGGCAGTTGGGCGTCAATGTGGCCTGCATTGCGGGGATGTCACCGTTTGATTTCGCTGAGGTTCTGGTGATGAACGGCGTGGCGCATCCGTCTGATGCGGGGGGTGGCGATCGGGTGGCGGGGGTGTTGCGGTACGCGAAGACCTGAGCGGTGTTTGCGACGGCGGGGCGGTCTTGGCCGCCATCGAGGCGGCCCGCGACCGCGCTGCCGGGGGAGGGGTTTGCGGCGTTGGAGTGGGGGCAGGCGTGGGATGCTCCGCAGGGAGTATTTGGCAAAGAGCAATGTCTTGGTGTCGGGGTTTTCTGCGGTGGGTGCAGGGTTTCAGCGGTTTGGCATTGAGCGAAGACTGGCAAGAGTTTGTCTCCGCAGCGGTCAGTGGGGCGGGTTCTGATGAAAAGCTATATCATTTGCGGCACGCCGCGCAGCGGCAGCACGTTGTTGTGTGATCTGTTGGCGGCGACAAACGTGGCGGGCGCGCCGGATTCATTTTTCATGCGGGATGTGGATCCGGTTTGGGCGCAGGTTTGGGGTCTGCCTGCGCGGGGTGATCGGAGTGACGCGGCTTTTGGCGCGGCTTATTTGGCGGCGGCGATTAAGGCTGGCACGGCTGCGACCGGGGTGTTTGGTCTGCGGTTGATGCGGGAAAATCTGGGTGAGTTGCTGGGGATGATTGACGCGGTTTATCCGGGGCAGGCCTCGGATGTGGCGGGGCTGCGGGCGGCGTTTGGCGCGGTGCTGTTTGTGCATCTGAGCCGTGCCGACAAGCTGGCGCAGGCGGTGTCTTTGATCAAAGCCGAGCAGAGCGGGTTGTGGCATATCGGGCCGGATGGGGCGGAGGTGGAGCGGCTGTCGCCGCCGCAACAGCCGCAGTATGATTTTGCGCGGATCAGGGCGGTGGTGGCGAAGTTGCAGGCGTTTGATGCGGCTTGGCAGCACTGGTTTGCGGCGCAGGGCATTGCGCCGTTGCGGATCGGCTATGACAGCTTGGCGGCTGACGCGGTGGCCGAGGTGGCGCGGATTTGTGCGGCTTTGGGCGTTGCGGAGCCTGCACGGGGCAGTTTGCAGCCGGGGGTGGCGAAGCTGGCGGATGCGGTGAGTGCGGACTGGATGCGGCAGTATCGGCTGGATATGGCGGCGCAGGTTTGAGCATGTGGCAGAGGTTGCGTCGCTGGGGGACTTAAATTTTAGCGGGGGTGTTTGCGGGGAGCTGCGCCTCCGGCGGGGATATTTGAGCCAATGTGAAAGCCGAAGATGTATCGGGTGTTCGCATATATATTAGCAATATCAATATCTTGATAGGTGATTCTCATGTTGAACATGAAGGGGCTAGGGTTGTTCTATCGCGTCGGGTGTGGCGCGGTTACGCTCGGTCATTGTGATGTAGAGTGCGCAGGCGATCAGCACGGCGACGCCGAGGAAGGTCAGCGCATCGGGGAAATCGCCGAAGAAATACCAGCCGACGGCGGTGGCGACCACCATCTCGGTATAGGCCAAGGGCGCGAGCAGCGAGGCCTCGGAATGGTCATAGGCGCGCACGATCAGGTAATGGCCGAAGGTGGCGATGGCCCCGAGGCCCGCGCACATCAGCCATTGGCCGGGCGTTGGGCTGTGCCAGATGAAGGGCATGGCGAGGCTGAGAAATACCGCTCCGACGGCGTTGGTTTGGAAGGTGGTGACCATCGCGGGCGCGCGGCCCGAGATATGGCGGGTCATCACGAAGTAAATCGCAAGGAAAGTGCCTGCGGCGAGGGCCAGCAGGCTCCCGGGGTTCAGGGCGACAAAGCCGGGGCGGATGATGATCAAAGTGCCCGCAAAGCCCACGGCGACGGCGGCCCAGCGGTTGCGCGGCACGGCTTCTTTCAGCACCAGCGCGGATAGCACGGTGACCACCAGCGGTTGCACGAAGAAGATCGCCAGCGCATCGGCGATCGGCAGGTATTTCAGCGATAGAAAGAAGCAGAAGGTGGCGAGGATCAGGAAGGCGGCGCGCAGGCTGTGGTAAACCGGGCGGTCGGGGATCAGGCCTTTCGGGCCTTTGTGGGGCAGCGCGAAGGGTAGGGCGACGAGGGCGCCGACGCTGAGCCGGGCCCAGACGATTTGCAGCACCGGCACGCCTTGTTGGCCAAGGAATTTGGCGAACACGTCGATGAAGGGCAGGCTGGCCATCGCCCCCAGCATGAAGGCAACGCCGATCAGCGGGGAAGGATGCGGGCGGGGCATGATCGGGCGTCCTGCAGCGGGATTGCCCGGAGGGGCGTTGGCCTCTGTCTAGGGGCGCGGGCTGCGGCGGTCCAGCCTGTTTGCGACATTCTGCCGGGGATCGGCATGGCGCTGAATTTATCGGTTCTGGTGGTGCTGGATGGCTGCGGTGCTGCGGATTCGGGCGGTCTGCTGAAAAATCACGCGGATGTGCGGATCGGGCGCGGTTGCAGGGAGTTTCGGTCTTCACCCTGCCGGGGGCGCTGCTATGATGGGGTGAAATTGCAATGCAGGCCCGTCATGCCCCCCGCTATGTCTACTGCCGCGCGCCGCCCCGTTGTCGGGATCATTGGCAATGCCCATACCATGAACGAGCGCTATGAGGTGCATGCGGCCGGGCATATCAACTCGGAAGCGGTGGCCGAGGTGGCGGGCTGTGTGCCGTTGATCGTGCCGGCCGATCCGCGGTTTGTCTCGGTGGCCGATCTGATGGCGGTGTGTGATGGGTTTTTGCTGACCGGGGGGCGGCCCAATGTGCATCCTGACGAATATGGCGAGCCGGAGACGCCTGCGCATGGTGCGTTTGATCGCGGGCGCGATGCGACACCTTGCCGCTGATCCGGGCTTGTGTGGCAAGTGGTCAGCCGTTTCTGGGGGTCTGTCGCGGGTTTCAAGAGGTCAATGTCGCGATGGGCGGCTCGCTTTACCCGGAGATCCGCGATCTGCCGGGGCGGCTGAATCACCGGATGCCGCCGGATGGCACGATGGAGGAGGTGTTCGCGCATCGCCATGTGGTGACATTCACCGAAGGCGGGGTGTTCGCGCGGCTGATGGGGGCCTCCGAGGTGATGACCAACACGTTGCACGGGCAGGGTGTGGCGCGGGTGGGGGGCCGGATTGTGATTGATGGGGTGGCGCCGGATGGTACGCCGGAAGCGCTTTATGTCAAGGATGCGCCGGGGTTTACGTTGTCGGTGCAGTGGCATCCCGAATGGAATGCCGCGAATGATCCGGTGTCGCGGCCTTTGTTCACCGCGTTTGGGGATGCGGTGCGGGCTTGGGCGGGGCGGCGATAGACGTTTAGGATTTTTTAACCAAAGCGCGGCAGGATATTTGCATGTCCGCTTTGCCCCCGATCAGCCCTCAGCAGTTTTTTATCGAGCTTTTCAGCTCGCGCGCCGCGCGCAATGGCGAGATCATCCGGCGTAAGGTCCGGGATGTGGAGCGCTATATTGGGCGGGATGCGTTTCTGGCAGAGACGAAGCGGCGCGGTTATCCGGTGGTTGAGAATGCCGGGCAGTTTGTGATCTTTTGCAATAATGAACCGATCCATCGTTTGTCGTAGGGCGATTTTCGTGCGAAAATCGTGCACGGAATTCGCGCGAATTCCGATCTGCCTTTGCCGTTGTTTGCGCAAACAACGCCAGTATACTGCGGCCAGAATCTTGGGAGGATGAAGATGAAGCGGTCGCGTATCAATGAGATCATGGCTAGGGCAGAGGATATGGTGCGCCAGTATGGCTTTGTCTTGCCGCCGTTTGCCAATTGGTCGCCGGCTGAGTTCAAGGCCAATAAACCGATTGCCAGCCGGGTGATTGAGGGCCGCTGTGGCTGGGATATCACCGATTACGGTCAAGGTCGGTTTGATGCGATGGGGCTGTTTCTGTTCACCCTGCGCAATGGCTCCCTCGCCGATCTGCAACGCGGCGGCGGCATGTGTTATGCCGAGAAGCTGTTGATTTCGCGGCAGGATCAGCTTTCACCGATGCACACCCATGTCATCAAGGCGGAAGATATCATCAACCGTGGCGGCGCGACTTTGGTGGTTGAGCTTTACGGCTCGGACGACAAAGGCAACTGGGCGGCGGATCGCGGCGGGCTGGTGCGCTGCGATGGCATTGAGCGCCCCTATAAGCCCGGCGACAAGCTGAAACTCGCGCCGGGTGAGTCTGTCACGCTGATGCCGGGCGATTGGCACGCGTTTTGGGGCGAGGGCGGTGATGTGCTGATCGGCGAGGTGTCGACGGTGAACGACGATGTCACCGACAACGTGTTCCGCGAGCCGATTGGGCGGTTTGCCGATATTGAGGAAGATGTGGCGCCGACGCATCTGCTGGTCAGCGATTACGACAAGTGGTTGTGAGGCCGTCGGAACTTTAAGCATGAAAAAACCCGCCTCAAACTGAGGCGGGTTTTTTTGTTGGCTGGCGTGTTCCGCTTATGGCTGCGGGCAGAGGCCGTTGACCAAAGGCACGGCGCAGACGGCCGGAGCTGCCGGAGCCGTGGTTGGTGCGGTTGCCGCCGGGGCGGTGGCCGCAGGCGCGGTTGCAACCGGAGCGGTTGGGGTGGCTGGCGCAGCGGTGACAGCCGGATCGGTTGCGGGGGCGACCGTGGTCGCCGGAGCCGTGCTTGCCGCCGGATCGACCGGAATGGCGGGCAAAGTTGCGCTCGGCAAGGTTGCAGCGGGTGCAGGTGCTGCGGGCAAAGTCGTGGCACCCGGCAGCATGGTTGGGGTGGCGCTCAGCACCGGGACCACAGCCTCAACCGGGGCGGGTTTTTTCTTTTTCGGCGCCGGTGGCGGCAGTTTCAGCTTTTCGGGGTAAGTGCCGTCGGCGTTCAGCACCACAACCTTGGCACCATCCTGCACGCGGTTGTAGAGATCCATCACGTCTTGGTTGATCATGCGGATACAGCCCGACGAGGCGTTTTTGCCGATCGAGAACCATTCCGGCGTGCCATGGATGCGGTAGCCGTAATCGACGCCATTGGTGGTCAGATACAAGGCGCGCGCGCCCAAGGGATTTTCCGGGCCGCCGGGCATGCCGTCTTTCCACTTGGCCTTTTCCGGGCTGCGCTCGATCATTTCTGGCGGCGGGGTCCATTTCGGCCAATGCGTGCGGCTGGTTATGTTGGCGACGCCCGCCCATTGGAAGCCCGCACGGCCCACCGCGATGCCATAGCGCAAAGCGGTGTTCTTGCCGTTGATGAAATAGAGGTGCTTTTCGGCAGGGTTGATGATGATGGTGCCGACCGCTTCGGCGCTGTCATAGGCGACCTGCTGGACTTGGAATTCCGGCGGCACTTTCTCGACGGGCACGGTCGGCACCGTCATGCCATCATCGCTGACACCGGCATAATGCAGGGCATTGTCGGTTGGCACCGGGGCTTGCGCGACAGCGGCGGGCGCTCCGGTTAGGGTGGTGCCCGGCACACAAGCCGCGAGTGTCAGCGACAAAGCTGTCGCTGCCAGAAGTTTAACCGTCAAAAAACGCATCCGTCAGCCCATCACAAAAAGGGGGCGGCTGTGAGAAGCCGCCCAGATTCTCTTGTAAAGACGCTAGTGGAGGCGAAAAGCAAGGTCAAAGCCCTTGTTTCCAATATGCATATAATCACAAGCGCGTGGGGTGGCGCGCATCTGGGGCTTACCTCTGCGCGCCACAGGTTGTGGATCTGGCACGGGCCTACAAGGTCGTGCGCAGATGCCAAAGCTCGGGGAACAGTTCGACATCCAGCATCCGGCGCAGGTAGCTGACGCCGCCGGTGCCGCCGGTGCCGCGTTTGAGGCCGATGACGCGTTCGACCGTGGTGACATGGTTGAAGCGCCAGCGGCGGAAGTAATCCTCGAAATCTACCAGCTTTTCCGCGAGTTCATAGGCCTGCCAGTATTGCGTTGGGTCGCGGTAGACGATTTCCCAGACCCGCTGCACGCCTTCGTGGACGCTCCACGGTTGGCGCAGATCGCGGTTCAGCACGTCTGCGGGCACCGGAAGGCCTGCGCGGGCGAGGTGGCGCAGGGCTTCGTCGTAGAGGCTGGGGCGGGCGAGTTCGGCCTCCAAGAGCGCGGTCAGATCGGCGCGGTGGGCGTGCGGTTTCAGCATCGCGAGGTTACGGTTGCCGACGGCGTATTCGATCAGGCGGTATTGCCAGCTCTGAAAGCCCGAGGATTGGCCCAGCCCCTCGCGGAAGGTGGTGTAATCGGACGGCGTCATGGTGCGCAAAACGTCCCAAGCGTTGTTCAGCTGCTCAAAAATCCGGGAAATCCGGGCGAGCATCTTGAAGGCTTCCGGCGCGCGGCCTGCGGCGATGGCTTGGCGGGCGGCGTTGAGTTCGTGCAGCGCGAGTTTCATCCACAGCTCGGAGGTTTGGTGCTGGATGATGAACAGCATCTCGTCATGCGCGGGGGTCAGTTGCCGTTGCGCCGATAGGATCTGGTCGATGTGCAGATAATCGCCGTAGGACATCCTTCCGTCGAATGACATCTGCGCGCCCTCAGAGGCGGGATTGTAGGGGCCAGAATTATCGGGTGTGGCGTGCATCGGGCAGCCGGATTTTTCGTCGGTGGATTTGGCATCAGTGGTCATATCATTCTCTCCTGTCATTTGGGTTTCGCCCCAAATGGGGCGTCAGGCGATGGAATGAGTTTGGCAGTTCAGCACCGAAAGGTTGCCGATGGTGCGCCACTGGGCGATCCATCCGGCGGGGCGACAGAGGGCGGTGCTTGTGGCTTTCACATTGGTTAAAATATCCCCGCCGGAGGCTTCTGCGGCGGGCCGGGGAGCCTCCGGCGGGGATATTTTTGCCAAGATGAAAGCCGAAGGCATCAGGTGACTTTCGCGCGGGTTTTATACTCGGGGCGGTCCCAGAGGTTGTTTTGCACGATATCGGCGATGATTTTGATCGCTTTGCCCACGTCTTGCGCGTCGATGAACAAGGGCGTGAAGCCGCAGCGGATGATGTCGGGGGCGCGGAAATCGCCGATCACGCCGCGCGCAATCATGGCTTGCATGATGGCATAGCCTTCGGGGTGGCGGAAAGAGACTTGGCTGCCGCGATCATTGTGCGCGCGTGGCGTGGCGAGGGTCAGGGTCGGGCAGGCGGCCTCGATCCCGGCGATGTATTGGTCTTGCAAGGCTAGCGAGGCTGCACGCAGGGCGGTCATGTCGACTTGGTCCCAGATATCCAGCGAAGCCTCTAAAGCGGCGAGTTGCAGGATCGGCGGGGTGCCGACGCGCATCCGCTCGGCACCCGTCGCGGGGCGGTAGTCGAGATCGAAGGCGAAGGGCGCGGCGTGGCCTTGCCAGCCCGAAAGCGTGGGGCGCGCAGTGTCGGCGTGGCGGGGGGCGACATAGATGAAGGCTGGGCCGCCGGGGCCGGAGTTGAGATATTTATAGGTGCAGCCGACCGCGAAATCGGCGTTGCATTTGCTCAGTTCGACTTGGAATGCGCCTGCGGAATGCGCCAGATCCCAGATCGTGAGGGCGCCGTGCTGGTGGGCGCGGGCGGTGATCGCGGCCATGTCGTGACGCCGCCCGGTGCGGTAATCGACTTCGGTGATCATGGTGACGGCCACGCTGTCGTCGATGGCGTCCAGCACATCCTCGGGGGCGACGGTTTTCAAGGTGTAGCCGTTGCCCAAGGTGCGGCAGAGGCCCTCGGCCATATAAAGGTCAGAGGGGAAGTTGCCGGTGTCGGACAGGATGACGCGGCGGGTTGGGTTCATCTCAAGACACGAGGCAAGCGCCTGATAGACCTTGATCGACAAAGTGTCGCCCATCACCACATGGCCCGCTTCCGCCCCGATCAGCCGGGCGATGCGGTCGCCGACGCGCATCGGTTTGTCCATCCACGCTGCCTTGTTCCAGGCGGTGATCAGCATCTCGCCCCATTCCGCCGTGACCGTCTGCGCCACCCGTGCGGCGGTGGCCGCAGGCAGTGGCCCCAGCGAATTGCCGTCGAGATAGATCATGCCCGCAGGTAGCTGGAACTGGGCTTTGGTGGCGGCGAAATCGGTCATGGCGGCTCCTGTGCGGGCAGGTTGCAGGTTTACTTTGCGCGAAGCAATAGCCGGGGACAGCTAAAATTTCAAGCTTGAAATGATTTCACGGCAGGCGCGCACCCGTTGCGCCGCGCATGTTTGCGCTATCACTGATTCTGATGGCTATGCTGTTGATTTTGTGCGCTTAACCTGAGGTCGGGAAAAATGTCTACGCATCTCGCTTCGCGTGGAAAAATCGACCTGCGCGCTGGGGCGGTCGTGGGTTTTCGCGCCGCAATCGCCCATTGCGACAGGTTTTTCACCAGAAGCGGCAATCAGGCGTTGAACTCTTGAACTTCGATGTTAAGGCTCGGCAGGGATTTGGCGGTCACGGTTGCTCCTTGAACCGCGCAAACTACGGGGGAACACAGTGAAAATAGGTGCGTTGAGCGAGATTTTTGCGGGAGAGAACCGGGTGGCGATGACCCCCGATTCCGCGCTGCAACTGATGAAACTGGGGCACACTTGCGCCATTCAGGCCGGGGCGGGGGTAAAGGCAGGGTTTGCCGACGCTTTGTATGCATCGGCTGGGGTTGAGGTTCTGGCTTCGGCTGCTGACGTGGTGGCTGCGGCGGATGTGCTGGTGAAGGTGCGCGGGCCGGAGGTGGCCGAGGCGCAGGCTTTGCGGGAAGGCCAGACGCTGATCTCGATGTTCTGGCCAGCGCAGAACCCCGAGCTTTTGGAAATCGTCAAAGCGCGCGGCGCGACCGTGGTCGCGATGGACATGGTGCCGCGGATCAGCCGCGCGCAGAAGATGGATGCTTTGTCGTCGATGGCCAATATCGCGGGCTATCGTGCGGTGATCGAGGCGGGCAGCAATTTCGGGCGGTTCTTCACGGGGCAGGTGACGGCGGCGGGCAAGGTGCCTCCGGCCAAGGTTTTGGTGGTTGGCGCGGGCGTGGCTGGGTTGGCGGCGATTGGCACCAGCGTGTCGTTGGGCGCGATTGTCCATGCGTTTGACGTGCGCCCGGAAGTGGCCGAGCAGATTGAATCGATGGGCGCGTCGTTTGTCTATCTGGAGTTTGATGCCAGCGAATTGCCCGATGGCGTGGCGACGGGCGGCTATGCGGCGCCGTCCAGCCCTGCTTTCGCGGCGAAGCAACTGGCGAAATTCCGCGAGTTGGCACCTGAGATGGACATCGTGATCACCACGGCGCTGATCCCAGGACGGCCCGCGCCGAAGCTGTGGACCGCCGATATGGTGGCGATGATGAAGCCGGGTTCGGTTGTCGTTGATTTGGCCGCCGAGCGCGGTGGCAACTGTGATCTGACGGTGATGGATCAGAAGATTGTCAGCGACAACGGTGTGACGATTGTCGGCTATACCGATTTCCCCAGCCGGATGGCGGCGCAGGCCAGCACACTTTATTCGACCAATATCAGGCACATGCTGACCGATCTTACACCAAAGAAAGACGGTGTGATCGATCACAATATGGGCGATGACGTGATCCGCGGCGCGACCGTGGCGAAGGATCATGAGATCACCTTCCCGCCACCGCCGCCGAAAATCGCGGCAATTGCGGTGCAAAAGCCGAAGGAAAAGGTCAAGGAATTGACCCATGACGAAAAGCGCGCCGCCGAGGTGTTGGCGTTCAAGGCGCAGACCCGCAGCCAAGTCGGGATGTTGGTGATCGGCGGCGGGCTGATCCTGCTCGCGGGGCTTTATGCGCCTGCGGCGTTCATGTCGCATTTTATCGTGTTCGTGCTGTCGGTTTATGTCGGGGTGCAGGTGATCTGGAACGTCTCGCACAGCTTGCACACGCCGCTGATGGCGATCACCAATGCGATTTCCTCGATCATTATCTTGGGAGCGTTGATGCAGATCGGCTCTGGCAGCTGGCTGGTGCTGCTGCTGGGCGCGCTGGCGGTGTTCATGGCGGGGATCAACATTTTCGGTGGCTTCATGGTCACCCGGCGCATGCTTGCCATGTTCCAGAAGTCGTAAGGGAGCGGGCATATGGAATATGGATTCACCACGGCGGCCTATGTGGTTGCAGCCGTTTTGTTCATTCAGTCTTTGGGTGGGCTTTCGGGGCAGGAGAGTGCCAAGCGCGCGGTTTGGTATGGCATTGTCGGCATGGCGCTGGCGGTTGCAGCTACACTTTACGGGCCGGGTGCGAGTAACTGGCTGATTTCGCTGGTTATGATTGCGGCAGGCGGGGCGATTGGCTGGGTTGTAGCCCAACGCGTGCAGATGACCGAGATGCCGCAGCTGGTGGCGGCGATGCACTCACTGGTTGGTTTGGCTGCGGTGTTCATCGGCTATAATACCCATATCGAGATGGTGCGGGTGGCCGGGCTGGACGAGGCCGCGCGGGCGGCTTTGAACGGGTTTGCGGCGGTGGTTGCGCATAAATCTGGCGTTGAAGTGTCGATCCTGCGGGTCGAGACGTTCCTCGGCGTGTTCATCGGGGCGGTGACGTTTACCGGCTCGGTTGTCGCCTTTGGCAAGCTGGCGGGCAAGGTGGACGGCAAGGCGAAAAAGCTGCCCGGCGGGCATGTCTTGAACGCCACGGCGGCGATTGTGTCGCTGGTGCTGCTGGTGGTGTATCTGCAAACAGGCTCGACCTTTGCGCTGCTGGGCATGACGGTGGCCGCGTTGTTCATCGGCTATCACCTGATCATGGGCATCGGCGGCGCGGATATGCCGGTGGTGGTGTCGATGCTGAACTCTTATTCCGGCTGGGCGGCGGCGGCGATTGGTTTCTCGCTGTCGAATGATTTGCTGATTGTTGTCGGGGCCTTGGTGGGGTCTTCGGGTGCGATCCTGTCGTATATCATGTGCAAGGCGATGAACCGCTCGTTCATCTCGGTGATCTTGGGCGGCTTTGGCGGCACCACGGGCCCGGCGATGGAGGTTACAGGTGAGCAGGTGGCGATTGATGCCGAAGGTGTCGCGGCAGCTTTGAACGATGCCGATAGCATCATCATCATTCCGGGCTATGGCATGGCAGTGGCGCAGGCGCAGCAATCGGTGTCGGAACTGACCCGCAAGTTGCGCGCGGCGGGCAAGACGGTGCGCTTTGCCATTCATCCGGTGGCGGGGCGTCTGCCGGGGCATATGAACGTGCTTCTGGCCGAGGCGAAGGTGCCGTATGATATCGTCATGGAGATGGACGAGATCAACGAGGATTTCCCGACCACCGATGTGGCGATCGTGATTGGCTCGAATGACATCGTCAATCCGGCGGCGCAGGAAGATCCAAATAGCCCGATCGCGGGGATGCCGGTGTTGGAATGCTGGAAGGCCAAGCAGGTGTTTGTGTCCAAGCGGGGGCAGGGCACGGGCTATTCCGGCATCGAGAACCCGTTGTTCTACAAAGAGAACACCCGGATGTTCTACGGTGATGCCAAGAAGTCGTTGGACGCTTTGCTGCCGATGATCGACTAAAACGTAGGGGTGCGTTCAAGCACGCACCCTACGCCATTGCGCTTAGCCAGCGCTGCCGGTTCCGCCTGCGCTGGCGGCGCTGAGAGAGACAAAATTTGCCGCCTGTTGCCGCAGGGCTGCGGCCAGCGCTTGTTGTGCCGTCAAATAGCTGCGCTCGGCGGTCAGGACGTTGGAAAACTCGGTGCCGCCGGCGCTGAAATTGGTGCGGGTCAACTCCACCGCCTCGGCTGAGGTATCGACCAGACGCTGTTGCGCCGCCACATTGCGGTTGTCGCGGCGGTAAGCGGCAAGGCTGCTTTCAACCTCTTCAATGGCATTCAGCACGGCGCTTTCCCAGCCCAGCCGTGCCTGCACCGCCCGGCTTTCGGCCTTGTTGAGATTGGCGTTATTCGCGCCTGCAGTGAAGATCGGCAGGTTGATCGCAGGACCAACCGCCCAAGTGGTGATACTGCTGCCACGAGATCCATTCGTCGGGGTGATGTTGCCGGACAGCGAGATCGACGGATAGAACGCGGCTTTTGCCACGCCGATGGCGAAGACGGTGGCGGCATAGTTGCGCTCGGCCACGCGCAGATCGGGGCGGGCGCGGATCACATCGGCGGGGATGCCGACGCTGGCGGAAAACCGCGGCCGGGGCTGGGCAGCACCACGTTGCAGGATCGGGCGCAGATCGGCAATTTTGCGGGCGGTCAGCGTGGCCAGACGCGCCAGCGCCTGATCAAAGCCAGTCTCATAGCCCGGCAGTTGCGCTTCACCTTCGGCCACCAGTTGCTCGGCTTGCAACACGGCCAGACGGTCTGTAGCGCCCGCGTCGAACTGGCTTTTCGTCAGCCCCAGACTGCTGCGACGGCTTTCCAGCGATTTGTGGGTCAGCGCGATGCTGGCCTGCTGAAACCGCAGATCGATATAGGCATTGGCGATGCCGCTTTGCATCACCAGCCGCGCCACATCCGCCGTGGCATAGGCGGCGTCCAGTTGCGCTGCGGCAGAACGGCGGGCGTTGCTGTTGGCCCCGAACACATCCGCCACCCAAGACACGTTGCCAGCGACCGACGAGGTTTCGCTGACGCCCGCGCCCTGAAGGTCGCCGCGTTGTGCTGCGCCTTGGGCGGAAATCTGCGGAAAGTCGTTGGCGATCACCCCTGCCGAAGTGGCGCGGGCCTCGTTGATCGCCTCAACCGCTTGGCGCACGTCCAGATTGCGGGTCATGCCCGCGTCGATCAGTTGGTTGAGCGTGGTGTCGCGGAAAGCCAGCCACCAGTTGCGGGTGGTTGCCGCATCTTTGCGGGCGGGCGCGCCCTTTTCAAAATCGACCGCAACACTGGGCGTGGGCGATTCGTAGGCGATCTGGGTACAGCCTGCCAATGTCAGGGCAGCGCCCGACCATAGCAGAAGCATGCGGCGCGAGGGACGGGCCGGGGATATAGAAAGGCCTTGCGTGCTTGGGATTGCAGCCGGATGCTGGCGCATGGGGGAAACTCCTTGATGTACTGTCTGGCTGGTGCATCGGGAACGGTCCCCTTGAATCGGCCATGTATTTTTCAGCGCCCCTTTACATACATCCGCGAATGTTTGTAAAGAGGCGCCAAGCCGCCGGAGATTCGTATGCGCAGAAGCAAAGAAGATGCCGAACAGACACGCTGCGCTATTCTGGATGCGGCAGAGCAGATGTTCTGCGAGCAGGGGGTTTCTGCCTCGACGCTTGAGAAGATTTCGCGCAAGGCCGGCGTGACCCGTGGCGCGCTTTACTGGCATTTCAAAGACAAGATCGACCTGCTGCGCGCCCTGCACAAACGCAACGAGCCACCGCAAAAGGTGTTGATCCGCAAGGCAGCGCAAGAGGGCCACAGCGATCCGCTGGGGCTGCTGGAACAGGTGGCTGAGGAAGTGCTTGTCAGCTTTGAGCAAGATGAGCGTCAGCAGCGGCTCTTTATCATCCTGAACACGCATTCCGCCGATGCGGAAGGCATGGCTTGGATGCAAGAGATGAATGCCGATATGTTTCTGACGCTGTCTGCTTTGATGGCGCTGGCCCACGAACAGGGCACACTCTCGGATGATTTCACCCCAAAAGAAACCGCAGGGATCTTGATGGCAACGATGAATGGTTTGCTGAGTGAGTGGTTACGCTCGGGCAAATGTTTCTCGCTGTCTGACCTTGGCAACAGATTTCTGCGCAAACAAATGGCGCTCTTTCGGAAGCCCGCCCCCTGATCTAGGCTTTACCGACCTATTCCCACATCCTCCTCAACTGCGAACAGGCCAATCCATGCAAAACCTCATCCGACATGCACCTTTGCGCGCATCCTTCCTCGCGCTGGCGCTTTGCGTGACGCCGCTTGCGGCGCTGGCCCAGCAAGCCCCGCCGCCGCCCGCCGTGGGGGTCTTGGCCGCCAAAGTGGGCGAATATACCCTGACCACCCGCCTGCCGGGCCGGATCAAAGCCTCGACCGTGGCCGAGGTCAGACCGCAAGTGTCCGGCATCATCCGCGAGCGTCTGTTCGAGGAAGGCACTTGGGTCGAAGCGGGCCAGCCTTTGTATAAGATCGAAGACGAGCTTTATGCTGCCACCGTTGCTGCGGCCAAAGCTGCGGTGGCGCAGGCGCAGGCGAACTATAATCTTGCGCTGTCGGACGGAAACCGCGCCGAGGAATTGCCGTCGAGCAATGCAGGCTCTGCCGCCAATCGCGACAAAGCCATCGCTGCGCGCGATGCGGCGGCGGCGGCGTTGCAATCGGCCAAGGCGCAGCAGGTCAGCGCCGAGATTGATCTGGACCACACCACGATCCGCGCGCCGATCACCGGGGTGATCGGGTTGTCGCAAGCCAATACCGGATCGCTGGTGGGTGCGCAGCAAGCGGCGACGCTGGCAACGATCCGCACGCTGGACCAGATTTTCGTCGATGTCACCCAATCGGCGAGTGACCTTTTGCGCTGGAAAAGCCCCGGTGCGGCGCGCGACTTTTTGAAAAGCGCCGAAGCCACGATGATCCTGCCGAATGGCGCGACTTATGGCCAGAAGGGTCAGTTGAAAGCTGCCGAGCCGCAGGTTGAGCCGACCACGGGCATGATCACGCTGCGGATCAGCTTTGCGAACCCGGATTTCTATTTGTTGCCCGGACTTTATGTTGAGGTCGAGCTGCCGCAAGCCACTGAGAAGAACGCAATCCTTGTGCCGCAAAGCGCGGTGATGCGGGATGTGGACGGTGGAGCGAATGTCTGGATTGTCGAGGGGGGCGCGGAAGGCGGCAAGGTTGCGGTGCGGCCAGTCATCATTCTGGGGGCGTCGGGCAGCAACTGGGTGGTGACTTCGGGGCTGAATGCGGGGGATCAGATTGTGACCTCGGGTTTTCAGAAGGCCGGACCGGGTGCTGATGTTGTGATCCTGCCGCCAGAGGGTGCCGCAGCGGCGGCTCCGGCGGCTGCCCCCGCGGAAGGGAACTGATCGATGTCACGTTTCTTTATCAATCGCCCGATCTTTGCATGGGTGTTGGCGATCATCGTGATGGCGGTGGGCGTGTTGTCGGTGATGCGTTTGCCGATCTCACAATATCCGTCGATTGCCGGGCCTTCGATCGTGATCAGCGCCAGCTATCCGGGCGCATCGGCGGAAACTGCTGCCGATACCGTGGTGCAGATCATCGAGAAAGAGATGACCGGGCTTGACGGGCTGCGCTATATCAACTCGTCCACCACCTCGACCGGACAAATCTCGATCACGCTGACCTTCCGCATCGGCACCGATCCCGACATTGCGCAGGTGCAGGTGCAGAACAAGCTGGCGCAGGCCGAGGCTGGGTTGCCGGAAACTGTGACGCGGCAGGGCGTGACCGTTGAAAAATCCGCGACCGGGTTCTTGATGATCGTCGGTCTGGTCTCGAACGGTGGCGCGCAAAATGCCATCGACCTTGCGGACTACCTTTCGTCTAACTTGGTCGAACCGATCTCGCGGCTGGACGGTGTGGGTAAGGTGCAGGTGTTTGGCTCGGAATATGCGATGCGGATCTGGCTCGATCCGTTGAAGTTGAAGTATTACGACCTGTCGCCTGCGACGGTGATTGCCGCGATCCGGGCGCAGAACGCGCAAATCTCAGCGGAGGCTTTTGGTGCGATGCCGGCGCCCGAGGGGCAAGAGTTGAACGCCACCATCACCGCGCAATCGCTGCTGAAAACACCCGAGGATTTTGAACGCATCGTGCTGCGGGCGGATACCGACGGTGGCCTTGTGCTGCTGCGCGATGTTGCACGCGCTGAGTTGGGGGCTGAAACCTACGAAATCTCGGGCTTTTACAACGGCAAACCTGCGGCAGCTATGGCGGTGCAACTGGCGTCGGGCGCGAATGCGCTGGATACCGCAGAACTGGTGAAAGCCAAGATCGAGGAGCTGTCGCGCGACTTCCCGGCGGGGACAAGCTATGTCATCCCCTATGACACCACGCCCTTCGTGCTGTTGTCGATTGAGGCCGTGGTCGAAACCCTGATCGAAGCCATCGCACTGGTGGTTCTGGTGATCTTGGTGTTCCTGCACAACTTCCGCGCCACGCTGATCCCGACGCTGGCGGTGCCGGTGGTTTTGCTGGGCACCTTCGGCATCATGGCCAGCTTGGGCTTTACCATCAACACCTTGACCATGCTGGCGATGGTTCTGGCCATTGGTCTGCTTGTCGATGATGCCATCGTCGTGGTCGAAAACGTCGAACGCATCATGCAGGAAGAAGCCATCGGGCCGAAGGAAGCCACCGAGAAGTCGATGGGTGAAATCTCGGGCGCGCTGGTCGGTATCGCGATGGTGGTGTCGGCGGTGTTCGTGCCGATGGCGTTCTTTGGCGGGGCCACCGGTGAGATGTATAAGCAGTTCGCGGTCACCATCGTCTCGGCGATGGGGCTTTCCGTGTTGGTGGCGCTGATCTTCACGCCGGCACTCTGCGCGACGATGCTGAAACCGCATGCGCATGGCGCAAAGCGGCAGGGCATTTTGGCGAAGCTGGGCGGCGGTTTTTCCAGCTGGTTTGAGCGTAACTTTGGCCGGATGACCAGCGGCTATACCGGGCTGGTGCGGTTTGCGACCGCCCATACCATTAGCATGTTGCTGATTTACGCGGTGATCGTGGCAGGGATGGCGGCTTTGTATCTGCGCACGCCGACATCGTTTTTGCCGGATGAAGATCAGGGTTCGCTGATCACCATCGTGCAGCTGCCGTCGGGGGCCACGGCGGGGGCTACCGAAAAGGTGCTGCGCAAGGTCGAGGATTACTGGCTGAAAGGCGAGGCTGCCAATGCCGAGGCGGTGTTCTTGGTGCGCGGCTTCTCGTTTGGCGGGCAGGGTCAGAATATGGGTCTGTTGTTCACCAAGCTGAAAGACTGGAGCGCGCGCACAACCGCCGAGTCGTCGGTCAAGGCGATTGCGGGGCGTGCGTTTGGTCCGCTGTTCTTTGGCATCAACGAGGCGATGGTGGTGCCGTTTGCGCCGCCGGCGGTGCTGGAGCTTGGCACCTCGAACGGCTTCAGCGCCTATCTGCAAGCCTCCAGCGGCAAGACCCATGAAGAATTGCTGGCGGCGCGCAATATGCTGTTGGGCATGGCGGCACAGGATCCGATGCTGAGCGGGGTGCGGCCAAGCGGCGTTGAAGATGCGCCGCAGTTCCGGCTGAACATCGACTGGGCGAAAGCCGGGGCGGTGGGGGTGGCGGCGGATGTCGGCACCTTCCTGAACACGATCTGGTCCAGCGCCTATGTCAACGACTTCCTGTATCAAGGCCGCGTCAAGCGGGTGTTTGTGCAGGGGGAACCGGCGGCGCGCTTGACCCCGGAAGATCTGGCGCTGTGGCGCGTGCAGAACGTGAACGGCGATTTCGTCGATTTCTCGACCTTCGCGACGCAGGAATGGGTGTACGGGCCGCAGCAGGTGACCCGCTATAACGCGATGCCGTCGATGGGCATCGATGGAACCGCAGCGCCCGGCTTTACCTCGGGTGACGCGATTGCCGCGATGGAGGCACTTGCCACCAAATTGCCGCCGGGCTTCAGCTTGCAATGGACAGGCATGTCGCTGGAAGAAAAGGAAGCCGGAGCGGGGGCGATGGCGCTCTATGGTCTGGCGCTTGCGGCGGTGTTCCTGTGTCTGGCTGCGCTTTATGAAAGCTGGACGATTCCGATTGTGGTGCTGCTGGCGATGCCCGTCGGCGTGCTAGGTGCGCTGATTGGCGGGCAATCGAATGGGGTGTACTTTCAGGTCGGTCTTTTGACCGTGGTCGGTCTGACCGGCAAGAACGGCATCATGATCGTGGAATTTGCCCGCGAACGCATGGCCAGCCTTGGCGAGTCGGCGGTGGAAGCGGTGACGCAGGCGGCGCGGCAGCGTTTCCGTCCGATCCTGATGACCTCGCTGGCCTTCGGTCTGGGGGTGGTGCCACTGGTGCTGTCCACGGGGGCGGGGGCCGGGGCGCGCGAAGCCATTGGCTACGCCACGCTGTTTGGCACCATGACTGGCACGGCATTGGCGATCATCTTCGTGCCGGTGTTCTTCGTGTTGATCAACCGGCTGTTTTCGCGCGGCCAGACCAAGGCTCCGATCCCAGCCACAGCGGCCTAGGGCGAACCCAAGCGCTTTAGGCCCCGCGCCCCGGCTGGAAACGGCCGGGGCGTTTTTCTATGCAAGGTCAGCTGGTCGTATTTGGTCTCGACAGCCCCGCACCCCGACTTTGCCGCTGATCTGCGGCAGTGATCTCCGGCGTGGCCAGCTACAGCGAGCTTTCGCGGATCAAGAGTTCGGGCGTGATGGCCAGCACGGCGGGGCCTTGCTGCCGCCCGTCCAGAACCTCGAGGATCAGCGCCGCCGCTTTGGTTCCGATCAGGTGGGAATAGGGGTTGATCGTGGTCAAGGAGGGCACGCAGATGGCGCCGATTTCGTAATCGCCAAAACCCGCGATGGAGTAACGCTCTGGCACGGCCACGCCCCGGCGTTGACATTCGGTCAGCGCGCCAAAGGCCGATAGATCGGACACGCAGATCACCGCTTGGGTGTCGGGCAGGGTATCGAGCAGCCGACCCATCGCCATAGCGCCCTCGCGCATCGAAATCGGCGGCGGGCCCGCCGCAACCAAGCGGCTGGCGTCCAGCCCGTGCGCCTGCATGGCGGTGACAAAGCCAGCCCGGCGGTCGGCCCCTCGGGTGTCGCGGCTGGCATCGCCGCCGATGAAAGCGATGCGGGTCAGGCCTTGCGCTACGAAGTGATCGACCATGCCGCGCACGGCGGTGGCGTTGGAGAAGCCGACGACATGGCCGATCGGCTGCTCCGGTAAATCCCATGTCTCGATCACCGGGATGCCGGCGTTTTCCAAAATCCGGCGGGCACGCGGCGTATGTCGTCCGCCGGTGACCACGATGGCTTCGGGACGGCGGCGCAGCAGTTGCTCGATCAGCCGTTCTTCCTCGGCCATGTCGTAATCGGTGTAGCCGAGCAGAATCTGCAGCCCGCGCGCCTGCAAGCCTTCGGACAGGCCACGCAGGGTATCGGCGAAGTTGGCATTGTTGATCGAGGGGATGGTGACGGCGACGAAATCGGTCTTCTGCGACCGCAGATTTGACGCTGTGCTGTCGAAGACATAGCCCAGATCATAGGCCACCTGCAGGATAGCGGCACGCGTCTTGTCGCTGACCGAGGCATCGGCTTTGAACGCGCGGCTGACCGACATCGGCGACACCCCCGCAAGGCGGGCAACATCGGCCATGGTCGGGGCTTTGCGCGTGCTGGTCATGCCCCATTGGTAACGTTACCGTCGGGCGGAATCCAGCCCTAGAACGAAACGTCAGGTCAACGCGTGTCAGACCAATGCGTGATCATGGGCGGTGGTGACGTGATGGTGGATGCGTCCGGTGAAAAACCGCGCCAAGACGGAGTCGGTGGCCGCTTTGGCGGCGGTGCGGGCCGGGCTGGCCAAGGCGCGGTCCACCGCGGCGAGATCGGGATAGCTGATCGCAAGGATCATCGGATACTCTGGCGCACCATCGTCGCGGAATTTGGCAAAGCTGACGCGCACCGCCAGCGCACCGGGGAAGTCCTGCCATTTCGGCAGCACTTCGGAAAGCACGGCCTGACGGAAGGCCTGATCCTGACCTTCATGCACACGGCCTTCAAACAGCGCAAAGCGGGTGATCATGCGAGTGTTTCCTTTCGGGGTCCCTTGAAGAATTCCATCAGCGCGGCCTGATCCTCGCCGCCCAAGCCTGCGGCGGTCAGCATGCGGTGGACCTCGGCGCAGATCGCGGTCAGCGGCATGGCGGTATGCGTCACGCGCGCCAGATCCTGTGCTGCGTTCAGGTCCTTGACCATATTGTCGATCCGACCGGTGCGGCGGTAGTCGCGGCTGGCGAAGCGCGGCATGTATTCCTGCAGGATCGCGCTGTCTGCCCGTCCGCCCTGTAGCGCCTTGGGGATAAGCTGCACATCGACGCCCGCCGCTTCGGCAAGCGCGGTCGCTTCGGCGACGGCCAGAAAGTTCAGCCCGCATAGCACCTGATTGATCAGCTTGGTTGTCTGCCCCGCGCCAGCCGGACCCATGTGGGTCTGGTTGCTCGCGACCTTTGCCAGCACCTTTTGCGCCGCCACCACATCCTCGGCAGCACCGCCCTGCATCAGGGTCAGCTCCCCCGTCGCGGCCTTGGGGATGCCGCCGGATAACGGGCTGTCCACCCAACGCAAGCCGCGCGCGGCTGCGTCGGCAGCAAGGGCCTTGGTCGATTCTGGGTCGATCGAGGACATGTCGATGATCAACGTGCCGTGCGCCGCACCATCTGCCACGCCGTTGGGGTCGAACACCGCAAGCCGGACGATCCGCGCGGCATTCAGGCTGAGGATCACCGCTTGCGCCCCGGCAGCCGCTGCCGCTGCCGTGGGGGCCGCCGAAGCCCCCACCGCCACCAGTGCCGCTACCTTTTCGGGGTCCAGATCGAACACCACCAAGCGGGAGCCTGTCTGCACCAACCGGGTGCCGATTGCCCCGCCCATTGCCCCTGCGCCAATCAGCGCGATATGTCCGCTCATGTTGTCATCCTTTCCACATCCGCAAGGATCTGCGCCACCAGCGCGTCCAGCGGTTGATCTATGCTTACCCACAGCGCTTCGTCCGGGCCGGGGGCTCCAGCGCCGCGAACTGGCTATCGAGCAGCGACAGCGGCATGTAATGACCCTGCCGCGCGGTCATCCGCGCCGTAATCAGATCGCGGCTGCCGTCCAGATGCACAAAGCGGACCGGCCCGCCAGCATGGTCGCGGATGCGGTCGCGGTAGGCGCGCTTCAGCGCCGAACAGCCAATGATAACAGGCGCTTCAGTGGCGAGCAGGCTGGCGACCCGGTCCAGCCAAGGCCAACGATCCGCGTCGGTCAGCGCTATGCCTTGGCGCATCTTTTCGACATTGGCGGTCGGGTGCAGATCGTCGCCATCGCGGTAGGGGATACCCAGCCGGTCCGCCAGCGCCACCCCCACCGATGTCTTGCCACAGCCCGCCACCCCCATCAGCACAACCCGCAGCATCATAGCGAGGCCGTGATGCCGCCATCGACATAAAGGATATGCCCGTTGACAAAGCTGGCCGCCTCCGAGGCCAGAAAGATGCATGCGCCCTGCAACTCTTCGACGCGGCCCCAGCGGCCTGCGGGGGTGCGCTTTTCCAGCCATGCGCTGAACACTGGATCGGCCACCAGGGCCGCGTTCAGCGGCGTGTCGAAATAGCCCGGTGCTATGGCGTTGCAGTTCAAGCCAAACTTGGCCCAGTCGGTCGCCATGCCTTTCGTCAGGTTGCCGACGGCCCCCTTGGTCGCCGTGTAGGGGGCGATACCGGGGCGGGCCAGCGCGGTTTGCACGCTGGCGATGTTGATGATCTTGCCGCGCCCGCGCCCAATCATATGCCGCGCGACGGCCTGTCCGACATGGAACACCGTGGCGATGTTGGTCTGCAACAACCGCTCGAACGCATCGGACGGAAAATCCTCCAGCGGGGCGCGGTGCTGCATGCCCGCATTGTTCACCAGAATGTCGATAGGGCCAATTTCTGCCTCGAACCTGTCCACCGCGACGCGGACAGCTTCATGGTCCGTGGCGTCGAAGGCCAGCGTCTCGGCCCCCGCAATCGTCGCCGCAGCACGCGCAAGTTTGCCTTGCTCGCGCCCGTTCAGCACCACTTGCGCACCGGCTTGCGACAGGCCAACCGCCAAGGCAAGCCCGATGCCCTGCGACGACCCGGTGATAAGGGCGCGACGCCCGGTCAGATCGAACATGTGCAGTGCCACGCGCATTTCCTCTTGTGCAAAACTCTCGACAACATGTCTTGACAGCGTTTATGTTATCGTTAACAAATCCTGTCAAGCACTGGATTGGAGACATCATGAAAAAGCCGCATATCCTGCAGACCGGTCCCTATCCGGCTTGGGATCAAGAGCCTCTCGACGCTGCGTTTCAGATGCACCGCTATTATGAGGCGGCCGACAAACCTGCGTTTTTGGCGGAGTTTGGCCCGCAGGTGCGCGGCATTGCCACCCGAGGCGAGTTGGGTGCCGACGCGGCGATGATCGCGGCCTGTCCACAGCTTGAGGTGATCAGCGTCTACGGCGTCGGCTATGACGCGGTTGATCTGGCCGCCTGCCGCGCGCGTGGCATCCGGGTGACCAACACGCCCGATGTGCTGACCAATGACGTGGCCGATCTTGGCGTGGCGATGATGTTGGCGCAGTCACGCGGCATCGTCGGCGCAGAAAGCTGGGTGCGCGACGGTTCTTGGGCGTCAAAGGGGCTCTATCCGCTGAAGCGCAAAGTCTGGGGCCGCCGCGCGGGCGTGCTGGGGCTGGGCCGCATCGGCTATGAGGTGGCCAAACGGCTGGCGGGGTTTGACATGGACATTGCCTATTCTGACGTCACACCCAAAGATTTTGCCGGAAAATGGCAATACGTCGCCGATCCCGTGGCCCTTGCCGCCCGGTCAGATTTTCTGTTCGTGACGCTGGCGGCCTCGGCGGCGACGCGGCATATCGTCGGGCGCGAGGTCATTGCGGCCTTGGGGGCAGATGGGATGTTGATCAACATCAGCCGCGCCTCGAACATTGATGAGGAGGCTCTGCTGGCGGCACTGGAATCCGGCGCGCTGGGATCGGCGGCGCTGGATGTGTTCGACGGTGAGCCACGGCTGAACCCAAGGTTTCTGGCGCTGCCCAATGTGCTGTTGCAGCCGCATCATGCCAGCGGCACCGTGGAAACCCGCCGGGCAATGGGCCAGCTTTTGCGCGACAACCTGACCGCGCATTTCGCGGGCCAGCCCTTGCCGACAGCGGTGATCTGATGCGCGCGATCGTCATTCACGCGGCAAAAGACCTGCGCATCGAGGAGCGTGCCATGGATGCGCCGGGGCCGGGGCAGCTGGCGCTTCGGCTGGCCACTGGCGGCATCTGCGGCTCGGACCTGCACCACTACAACCACGGCGGCTTTGGCACGGTGCGGCTGCGCGAACCGATGATCCTCGGCCATGAAGTGTCGGCCCATGTCAGTGGCTTGGGCGAGGGCGTGAGTGGTTTTTCGATCGGGCAGCTGGTGGCGGTGTCGCCCAGCCGACCCTGCGGCAGTTGCGATTATTGCCATGAAGGCTTGCCGAACCACTGCCCGAACATGCGGTTTTACGGCAGTGCCATGCCGTTCCCGCACATCCAAGGCGCTTTCCGCGAATATCTGGTTGCAGATGCCATGCAATGCGTCGATGCCAGCGGCCTTGCGTCGGGTGAGGCGGCGATGGCCGAGCCGTTGGCGGTCACACTGCACGCCACGCGTCGCGCAGGTGAGATGCTGGGCAAGCGGGTTCTGATCACCGGCTGCGGGCCGATTGGGGCGCTGGCCATTCTCGCCGCGCGTCGGGCGGGTGCGGCTGAGATTGTGGTCACTGACCTGTCGGATTTCACCCTCGGCCTTGCCGTCAAGGTGGGCGCAGACCGCAGCATCAACACCGGCACCACACCCGATGCGCTGGCAGGCTATGCCACAGGCAAGGGTTATTTCGACGTGCTTTACGAATGTACCGGCGTGGCTGCGGCGCTTGCTGCGGCGATCCCCGCGATGCGGCCGCGCGGCGTCATCCTGCAACTGGGGCTTGGCGGCGACATGACCCTGCCCGTGCAGGCGATGACGGCCAAGGAACTCGATCTGCGCGGCTCGTTCCGCTTCCATTCCGAATTCGCAGTCGGCGTGAGGCTGATGCAATCAGGCCTGATCGATGTGAAGCCGCTGATCAGCCATACCGTGCCGTTGGATCAGGCCGAGACCGGGTTCAAGCTGGCCTCGGATCGGCGGCAGGCGATGAAGGCGCAGATCAGCTTCTCAGAGGCCTAGATCGGGTCGGCACCGATGGCTGCGAGTGCGGCCAGCGCCACGCGCACGTCCTGCGCAGCGCTGCCGGACCCGACCCCAATCCCGCCCAGCAGCTTGCCGTCAAAGCGGATGGGCAGCCCGCCCGCAAGACCTGTAACGGCTCCATCCGTGGCCGCTGCGATGGCCGGGCGGACGGCTTCGGGTATGGCATCCGATGGCTTTCCCGTCGAGGCCGCCGTCTGTGCCTTGGCGGTGGCCGAGCGCAGCGACAGCACTTTGGCGTCGCGCATCCGCAACGCGGCCAAGACCACCGCACTGGCGTCGACGATCACGATGCATTGCGGCTGGCCCATCCCGGTCGCAGCAAGGGATGCCGCCTGCAACATCGCCAGCACTGCTGCATCCGTCAGCGCCGCAGTCGCTACGGTCGGGTGCATGAAAGACATCCTTTCGGTTTGACTGGTGGCAATGTTATCGATATCAATTCCGCGTATCAAGTGCGCAAATCGGTGCGGAGGGTGCCCATGTCTTGCTTTGAAGTGATCGATCCGCGCTTTGCCGGCTATGTCATGGGCAATGCGCCAGTGAAGCGGCTGGCCACGGGGTTCGACTGGGTCGAAGGCCCGGTCTGGTTCGGGGATCATGGCTGCCTGCTGCTTTCCGATATCCCGAACAACCGCATCCTGCGCTGGTCGCCGGAAGGGCTGACGACGTTTCGTGCGCCGTCAAACTATGCCAACGGCCATACCCGCGACCTTCAGGGACGGCTGATCAGCTGCGAGCACGGCACGCGCCGGGTCACGCGCACCGAATCGGACGGCACGGTGACGGTGATCGCCGACAGCTATCAGGGTAAGCTGTTGAATTCGCCCAATGACGTGGTGGTCAGCCGGGATGGGGCGGTCTGGTTCACCGACCCGCATTACGGCATCATGACCGATTATGAAGGCTTCCGGGCAGAGCAGGAACTGCCCTGCAACGTCTACCGGGTGGACCCTTCGGGCAGGGTCGAGGCGGTGCTGACCGACTTCAACGGCCCCAATGGTCTGGCGTTCAGCCCTGACGAAAAACGGCTTTATGTGGCCGACACGGGCCGGATGTTCGGCACTGATGCCCAGCACATCCGCGTCTTTAACATGGTGAATGGGCGACCCGCGCAGGGCCAGGTGTTCCACAGCATTGATCCCGGCTGCGCCGATGGCATGCGCGTGGACAGCGACGGAAACCTTTGGAGTTCCGCCGGGGACGGGGTGCATTGTCTGTCACCCGAGGGCGATCTGCTGGGACGCATTTTGGTGCCGGAAACCGTGTCGAACTTATGTTTTGGCGGGCGGGCGAAGCACCAGCTTTTCATCACCGCGACGACCAGCCTTTATGCGATCAGCTTGAACAGAAGCGGCGTACAAGCCCCATAAGCGACGCTCAAGTCGGCCTGAGAGCGCTGGGGCAACGCGGGCCGCACTGGCGCTGAGCGCGGGCAGGGTCCTGTGCCACGCTGCCGCGCGATTTCTGTGCTGCGCCCGGTTTGGGCGGCTTGATGGCCTGCATCTTCCCCAGCGCCCCCAGGGGCACGGCTGCGTAGGTTCAACCGGTCTCCCCCGCCACCAGCCGGGTCGGCACCGCGATCACATCGGCCCCTGCCTCGCCCTTCAGACGGGCGATCAGCACCTCGGCGGCGGCTTTGCCGATGGCGGTGGTCGGCACCACCGTGGTGGTCAGGCGGCGCGGCAGCACCGATGCGGCCTCCATCCCGCCCCAGCCGACGATGCCCAGATCCTGCGGCACGTTGATGCCACGCGCGGTGCAATAGGCAAGGCCGCCAATCGCCATTTCGTCATTGTGGAAATACACCACATCCAGTCGCGGGCTGCGGGTCAGCAGCACCTCGAGCCCATAGTAACCCGTGTAAAAGCCGGGGCTGTCATGCAGTACCTCGTGATCGACCAAAGCATGTCCAGCACGGGCCAAAGCCGCCGAAAATCCCTCCAGCCGCGCCTGTCCCATCACATCCGACCGCGACAGCGCTCCGACGAAACCCGCGCGGCGACGGCCATGGCGGATCAGGAACTGGCCCATCTCTACGCCGCAGTCGAAATGCGAAAACCCGACCGAGATGTCGATGGGGCTGGTGTTCAGATCCCACAACTCCACCACCGGCATGCCGGCGTTGCGCAATAAGTCCACCGTGCCGGGGGTATGGGTGCGGCCAGACAGGATCACGCCCGCAGGCCGCCAACTGATAACCTGCCGCAGCCAAGCCTCTTCTTCCACCGCCGCATGGTTGTTGCAACCGATCATCACCTGATAGCCAAGCCGGCTCAGCGCGCGGTCGACGCCGTCCAGCACCTGCCCAAATAGGCCCGAGGTCAGGCGCGGCACGCAGATGCCCACCAGTGTCGAGGCGGCATCCGACCCGAAAGCGGCGGCCAGCCGATTGGGCACATAACCCAGCCGCTCCGCCGCCAGAATCACCCGGTCGCGCGTGCTATCGGAAAAGCCGGACCCGCCACGCAGTACGCGACTGACGGTCATCTTCGACACGCCAGTGGCGCGCGCGATGTCCTCCAGATTGGCTTTTCCCTTACGGTCTGGTGCTGTGGCGATCGGCGCAGCGCCAGAAATGTTATCGTTAACTTTATCGCTTGACAACTCAGCCCCCTCCGGTTCAGGGTAAGTCTACGTTACCGGTAAACTTGCCGCAAGAGCAGGGCCGATCAAGGGGAGGAGACCCGATACGCCACAGGCCACCGACGGCCTTTTCTTTGACCGCGTTGTCAAATCCTTTGGCGGCACGCAGGCGCTGAAGGGCGTCTCGCTGAAGGTGGATCGCGGTGAAATCGTGGCTTTGCTGGGCGAGAACGGCGCTGGCAAATCGACGCTGATCAAGACGCTGGGCGGCATCCACCGCCCCGACACTGGCGGCGTGTTCATCGACGGTGTGCCCTATGCCCATGAGGCCGGGCGCAGCGGCGGGCAGAGGGTGGCCTTCATCATCAGGATCTGGGGCTGATCGAATGGATGAGTGTCGCCGAGAATATCGCGCTGGCCTTGGGCTATGTCCGCAAAGGCCGCCGCATCGACTGGATGGCGACGGAACGCCGCGCCGATGCCGCGCTGGCCTTGGTTGAGGCAGGGTTTCCAGCGACGGTGCGGGTGTCGAGCCTGACCCGCACCCAAAAATCGCTGGTCGCGATTGCCCGCGCTCTGGCCGCCGATGAGGTGGAACGGCTGTTCAGTGCCCTGCGCCCGCTGAAGGCGCGTGGCGTCGGCATGATCTATGTCAGCCACCGCCTCGATGAGATTTTCAAGATCGCCGACCGTGTTGCGGTGTTGCGGGACGGGCAGATGGTGGGGATGCGGGTGATTGCCCATGCGACGCCGGAAGATCTGGTCAGCCTGATCGTGGGCCGCAAAGCGCGTGAGATCAACCGCCCAGCGGTGCAGGACGGCCCGGCTATCCTGCGCGTCGAACAGCTTGCCACGCGCCTTGTCGGCCCGGTGAGTTTCGAGATCAAGCGCGGCGAATTGCTGGGCCTTGCTGGTCTGCGCGGTGCCGGGCACGAGGATATCGGGCGCGCCCTGTTCGGCGTGATGCCGCATGCGGGGCGGGTGACGCTGGACGGCAAGACCCCGGTGTTGGCAACGGCGCAAACCGCCATGCAATCGGGCATCGGATTGGTCGCGCGGGACCGGGTGGCAGAAAGCATCGCACCCGGCCTCACGATCCGCGAGAATGCGTTTTTGAACCCCTCTGCCACCGGGCGTGGCCTGCTGTCCTTGCTGTCGCTCCAGCGCGAGGCGGCGGTGGCGCAGCAGATCGGCAAGCGGGTGGGGCTTTCCCCCAACGATCCGACACTGACGATAGAGGCCCTGTCGGGCGGCAATCAGCAGAAGGTGGTGGTGGGGCGTTGGCTGGACAGCGGGCGCCGCCTGCTGATCACCGAAGATCCAACGGCGGGCGTCGATGTCGGTGCCAAGGCCGAAATTTATCACCTGCTGTATCAGGCGCTTGCGTCGGGGATGGGGGTGCTTGTCGTCTCCACCGACTTTGAGGAAATCGCCAATATCTGCCACCGCGCCATCGTGTTCTCCCGTGGCCTGCCGGTGGCAGAGTTGACCGGCGTTGAACTGTCCACCGAATCCCTGATCCAGGCCGCATCGGCCGGTGAAGCTGCCTGAGGTAAGCCCATGCCATCCATCGAATCCAACGCCGTCGAACCCACCAAGGACGAATTGCGCGGCCTGAGCCCGCTGGCCAAGCTCATCCGTCTGGCCCCGACTTACGGCCTCGTCATCCTGATGTTCGGGCTGATCATCCTGTTTTCGCTGCTGCTGCCCAACACCTTTCCGACCGCGCTGAACGTGCGGGCGATTCTGTCGGACAAGGCGATCATCGCATTGCTGTCCTTGGCCGCGATGATCCCGATGGTGGCCGGGCGGATCGATCTGACCGTCGGTTATGGCATCGTGCTGTGGCACATTCTGGCGATCAGCTTGCAGACGATGTACGGCCTGCCTTGGCCGGTGGCGGTGGGGATTGTGCTGATCCTTGGGGTGGTGACAGGGGTGCTGAATGGTATCCTTGTCGAGGTCGCCCGCATCGACAGCTTTATCGCCACGCTGGGCACTGGCACAATCCTTTATGCACTGGCGCTCTGGCACACCGGGGGGCGTCAGATGGTCGGCGCGCTCCCGCCCGAGTTTTACGCCCTCAGCACCACCTTCATCTTCGGCCTGCCGATCACGGCGTTCTATGTTATGGCGATCACCCTCACGCTCTGGGTGGCGCTGGAATACACCCCGATTGGCCGTTACCTTTACGCCATCGGCGCGAACCAGCGTGCGGCGGAACTCAACGGTATTCCGACGCGGAAATTCGTGGTGGGGGCGTTTGTGACATCCGGCGTGATGACCGCGCTGGCGGGGGTGCTGCTGGCCTCGAAGCTGCGGATCGGGCAGGCGAGCGTCGGGCTGGAGTTCCTGCTGCCAGCGCTTGTCGGCGCGTTCCTCGGCTCCACCACCATCAAGCCGGGGCGCGTCAACGTCTGGGGCACCATCGTGGGGGTGATGATCCTTGCCGTCGGCATCTCGGGCATCCAGCAATTCGGCGGCAGTTTCTGGGTCGAGCCGATGTTCAACGGCGCGACCCTGCTGATCGCCATCGGTATCGCGGGCTATGCGCAACGCAAGAAGGGCGCAAAGACCAAATAAGTCAGTATCAACGGGAGGAAACCAACCATGCTGAGAAGAACCTTTACGATTTCCCTGCTGGCGCTTGCCGCAGCAATGCCTGCCTTCGCCGACGCCGTGTCGGATGCCATGGCCGATGTCGAGAAATATGCGGGTCAAAAGACGGTCTGGGACGGGCCGACGACCGGGCCGAAGGCGGCAGAAGGCAAGTCGATTGTCGTGCTGGCGGGTGACATGAAGAACGGCGGACATCTGGGTGTCACCAACGGTATCCAAGAGGCGGTCGGTGTCATCGGCTGGAAGGCCACCGTGCTGGATGGCGCGGGCTCCATTCAGGCGCGTGCGGCAGCGTTCGGGCAGGCTCTGGCGCTGAACCCGGACGGGATCGTCATCGTCGGCTTTGATGCCGTGGAACAGCAGGCGGCACTGGATCAGGCCAAGGCGGCAGGAATTCCGATGGTCAGCTGGCACGCAGGCACCATCATCGGCCCCGACCCTGCCAATGGCGTGTTCGCCAATGTCTCCACCGATGCGATGGAGGTTTCAGCGGCGGCTGCGAAATGGGCCTTTGCCGATGCGGGCGGCAAGCCGGGTGTGGTGATCTTTACCGACAGCACCTATGCGATTGCCATCGCCAAGGCCGACAAGATCAAGGAAACCATCGAAGCGCTGGGCGGCACGGTTCTGGAATATGTCGACACCCCGATTGCCGACACCTCCAACCGGATGCCGACGCTGACCACGGCGCTGCTGCAGAAATACGGCGCAAGCTGGACGCATGCTTTGGCGATCAACGACATTTATTTCGACTTCATGGGGCCAAGCCTTGCCGCAGCGGGTATTCCGGGCGACGGCGCACCTAAGGCGGTGGCGGCGGGCGATGGGTCAGAAAGCGCCTATCAGCGCATCCGGTCCGCGCAATATCAGGCGGTGACAGTGGCCGAACCGCTCAATCTGCAGGGCTGGCAACTGGTGGACGAACTCAATCGCGCCATCAGCGGGGTTGAATGGTCCGGTTACACCTCGCCGCTGCATGTGGTGACGGCGGCGAATATCAACTTTGACGGTGGCGATAAGAATATCTTCGATCCGGGCAACGGCTATCGCGACGAATATGCAAAAATCTGGGGCAAGAAGTAAGCTCAGAGAATAGGTTCGGGGCGCGATGAAGTCTTTGGGCGCTTTGTTGCAGAGGGTCGACTGAAGTGGCGGTGCGTGCAACCACGCACCCTACGCATCCTGCCAGACCCCGGTGGAAACACCGGGGATTTGCTTTTCTGCAACAGCGGGGGTGCATACTTGGGTATTCCGCGAAAATGCTGGCACTCGCGGCGTGGACGCGGCCAAATGGGTCACCTCTACTGACGTAAGGCCCGATGATGACCACCGACCATCCTTTGCGCTATGCGCTTGTCAACGAGTTGCACGCGCGGCCTTTTCCAGCTTTGGCGGCCCCTTGTGTCGCCGCTTACATCGCGATCAAGGAACCGGTGGAGGCGCAAAACCGCGACCGGGGGGCAGACCGCGCGCATTTGCTGGCGCTGCTCGACCGTTACGGCTCGGCGCATCCGCAGCCCGATGCCACGCATTTCTCGGGGGCTTTGGGCCGCGCGGATGTGAAATGGGAGAGCCATACCGAGTTCGTCACCTATTCGGCCTTCACTCCCGGCTTGTCGGCGCGGGCGTTTGACCCTGCCGAAATGGAGGTTTTTCCCGAGGATTGGGTAGAGGCCGCCCCCGGCAAGCGGGTGGCGGCGGTGCTGATCCGGGTCGAGATGATGGAGGATGAACCCGCCATGCTCGCCAAGTTAGAGGAATGGTTTGTGCCCGAAAGCCTTGCGGTGGCGCGGGTGGTGGATGGGGCTGCGCTGATTGCCGGGGATTTCAGGATTGATCCTGCGGGGAATATGCGGTTCGCGGTGTTTGTGCAGCCAGACACGGGCGCGCGGCGGATTGGCCGGATTGTGCAACGTTTGTGCGAGGTTGAGACGTATCGCGCCATGTCAATGCTGGGGCTGATGCGCGCGCGGGGGCTGACGGGGCGGCTGAACGCTTTGGACCCAAGGCTGTCGGCTTTGGTCTCAGGCTTGGATGGGGTGTCGCGGCCTGCGGAAGCCGCACTTCATGAATTGCTGGCGATTTCGGCGGAGCTTGAGTCTTTGGCGGTGCAGCACAGCTTCCGGTTCGGCGCGACCGGGGCCTATGAGGCGATTGTGACGCAGCGGATTTCGGCTCTGCGTGAGGAGCGCGTGCAGGGGCGGCAGACCTTTGGCGAGTTCATGATGCGGCGCTATGATCCGGCGATGCGGACGGTGAAATCCGCCGAGGCGCGGCTTGGTTCGATGGCAGAGCGCGCGCAACGGGCGGCGGAATTATTGCGCACGCGGGTCGATGTCGAACGCTCGGCGCAGAACCAGAAGCTGTTGGAAAGTATGGATCGGCGGGCCGATCTGGCGTTGCGGTTGCAGCACACCGTTGAGGGGCTATCGGTGGTGGCGATCAGCTATTACGCGGTGTCATTGGCGGGCTATGTCGCCTATCCGCTGATCGAGGGGCTTGCGGTGTCCAAGGGCGTCGCAATGGCGGTGCTGACGCCCTTGGTGGTGCTGGGCGTGTGGGGGGCTTTGCGGCGGATCAAGGCCGGGATGCACTGACCTCACCACACAGGATGCGGGTAAGGGCGGCTTGGCGTTGGTCTGTGGGTAGGCTCAGCACATGCGCCAGTTTGGTATAGGCGGCCTCTGGCGTCATATCGCGGCCATCGATCACGCCGGATTCCAGCAGCAGGTTGCCCGCCGCATAGGTGCCCAAGGCGATGCCACCCTTGGGCGATTGGCTGATCGCGATGATGGGCGTGTTGCGGGCCTGCGCCGCCAGCAGACCTGCGCGCAGGGCCGAGGTCTCGGGAATGGTGCCTGCGCCGAACACCCGCAGCACCACGGCATCGAGGGTGGTCAGGGCATGGGTGAGGAAGGCTTCCGACTGGCCGGGGGCCATGCTGAGGATGGCGATTTCAGCGGGTTTATAGGGGATGAGCGTCGGGATTTTGCCCGGTTGCATGGGAGGAACCGCGCTGCGGCTGGCGGTGAAAGCGTCGAGCGCAGAGCTATGGGCTTTGCGGACCCGCGCGCCGTGCAGCAACTGGCCTGCGAATTGCACCCAAATACCGGGTGGGGCGGTTTCGGCGGCTTTCAGCGCGTCTTTCAGGTTTTGCACCCCATCGGAGTGTTCCACCGTCAGCGGGCGCATCGCCCCGGTCAGGACCACCGGGCGCTTCAGACCCGCCAGCGCAAAGCACAGAGCGCTTGCGGTGAAGGCGAGGGTATCGGTGCCGTGGGTGACGATGAAGCCATTGTAATCACTGTGATTGTCGAACACCGCTTGCGCGATGCGGTTCCAATCTTGCGGTGTGGCTTGGGCGCTATCAATCAGCGGCAATAGCGGCAGCAGGGTGACATGGCTTGCCCCCAGATCGGCCAAGGCCGCCTCAATCACGCCCTCAGCCGGGGCGAAACCTGCCTCTGTCGCCACCATGCCAATGGTGCCGCCCGTGTGGATCAACAGTAACTTCATAGACTATCAGCGCCCTCGGATGCGCGGGTCCAAAGCGTCGCGCAATCCGTCTCCGATATAGTTGACTGAGAGCACCGTCAACGAGATCGCAAGGCCGGGCCAGATCACCCGCTCGGGGTAGACCTGCATGTAGCTCAGGCCATCGAACAGCAGCCGACCCCAGGTTGGGAAATCCGGCGGGAAGCCGAGGCCAAGGAAGGACAGCACGGATTCGGTGATGATCGCCTCGGCGATGCCAAGGGTGGCGGCCACCATCACCGGAGAGACGACGTTGGGCAGGATATGCCTTGTGATGATGCGCCTTGACGCCGATCCGATCGAGCGGGCGGCGAGGACGTATTCGCGCTCCTTCAGCGCCAAAACCTCACCACGCACGATGCGGGCGGCCTGCATCCATGAGGTGATGCCGATGGCAAACACGATCAGGGTAAACGCGCCGAGTTCCGGGCCAAGAATACTGGCGGTGCGGTCGCGGAACAGCATCATGATCACCAGCAGCAGCGGCACCAAGGGCAAAGCGAGGAACATATCGGTCAGCCGCATCAGCGGGCCATCAAGGCGGCGGTAGTAGCCTGCCAGCACGCCAATCAGGGTGCCGAAAATGATCGCGATCATCATGGCGACGAAACCCACGGCAAGCGAGACTTTGCCCGCAGCGATCATCCGTTGCAGCATGTCGCGGCCCAACTGATCGCTGCCCAAGGGGAAGCGCAGGCTGGGGCCTTTGTTCTTCGACTTGATCGCTTCGACCACCGACAGCTTTTCAGGATGCCAGAGATAGGGGCCAATCACCACGGCGATGATCAGCAGCGACAACACGACAAGGCCGAACACCGCGCCCTTATGGGTGCGGAATTGGTGCCAGATCGCGCGCGCAGCACTTTCGGGTTTCTCGATGGCGGTGATCACCTCAGTCATAGCGAATCCTTGGGTCGAGCAGGCCGTAAAGCACATCGGCAGTCAGGTTGAAGGTGACGATCAGCACGGCAAAAATGAAGGCCAAAGTCTGCACCATCGGCAGGTCAGAGGCATGGATCGCACCGATCAGCGCGGCCCCAATACCGTTCACCCCGAACAGGTTCTCGGTGATAATAGCGCCGCCGAAGATCGACGGGATACCCAGCGCGATCACCGTGACCACCGGGATCATCGAGTTGCGCAGCACATGTTTCAGCACCACCACGCGTTCGGACATGCCCTTGGCCCGCGCGGTGCGGACATAATCCATCCCCATATTGTCGAGCATGGAAGATCGCATATAGCGGCTGATCACGGCGGCATTGGCCAATCCCAGCGTCATCACCGGCATCGCCATTTGCTGCAACTGTTTGACGAAAGACGCCCAGTCGGTGACATGCAGGTTGGTGTCATATTTGGTCGGAAACCAACCAAGCGTGACGGCGAAGATGATGATGATCAGGGTGCCCGAGAAAAACGTCGGCACCGAAAAGCCGATCATCGCGAACAAGGTGCCCAACTGGTCGAACAGCGAATATTGCCGATAGGCGGAATAGATGCCAATTGGCAAAGCGATCAGCACACCCACCAGATAGGCGGTGCCGATCACCGTCAGGGTCTGCGGGATACGCTGGCCAATGATGGTGAACACCGGCGCGCGCGATTGCCACGACAGAATACGCTGCTCACCGCCCGCGAGGTTGCTGCCGAACCAACCGTCGAACAGGGTGGCAGGTTCCACCCAGAAGAACTGCCGCAGCCACAGGAAATAGCGAAAGAACACCGGTTGATCAGCGCCCATCGCGGCGATCATCTTCTGGCGGACTTCGGGCGGGACGGTCAGCGGAATTTCCGACATCGGCGATCCGGGGGCCAGATCGACCAGCAGAAAGATCACCAGCGAGATGACCAGCAGGGTCGGAATAGCCAGCAAAAGCCTGCGAAGCGTGAAGGTGAGCATGCGCGATGATGCCTTGGATCAGGAGCGGGAAATCGAGCGGGGCAGAAAAGGCGGCGGGGCCGGAAAGACCGGCCCCGCCACGGGTTCAGATCACTTGACGCGGAACCAGTCCGCGACGTTCCACAGCTCGCTGTCCCAGGCGTTGATGATCACGCCGCCCAGCGCATTGGAATGCGCCGACAACGTGCCGCGATGCACCAGCGGAATGACGGTCATGGAGTTCTTGGTCACCATGTCGTTCAGTTCCTTGGCAATCGCCTGACGTGCCGCGATGTCGGTCGTCGTGCTCAGCTCAGCCACTTTTGCATCATAAGCCGCATCGCAGAAGCGGTTCATGTTTTCGCCCTGCCACTGGTTTTCCGGGGAAGGCGCGTTCACGC
>JAYTVN010000034.1:0-148264 GCA_043743975.1 Cypionkella sp. | reverse complement strand
CCCCCCCCCCCCCCCCCCCCCCCCCGGCCAACCGCACCGCAGCCTCACAAAACTACCACTGCTCCGCCCGCCTCTGCCGCATCCTCGGGATCATGCGTCACCATCAGTGCCGCAATCCCGCGCGCCCGCAGATGGCCGAACAGAAACCGCCGCATCTCGCCGCGCAACCCCGCATCGAGCTTGGAAAACGGCTCATCCAACAGCAAGGCCAAAGGCTCGGCCAACAGCGCCCGCATCAAAGCTGCCCGCGCCCGCTGCCCGCCTGACAAAGTCGCCGGATCGCGGGTATACATGCCCTCCAGCCCCGCCTGCGCCAAAGCCGCCTCGACTGCCGCCCGCCGCACCGCCTGCCCGCGCACAGCAGCAGGCAGTCCAAACGCCAGATTGTCCCCGACGGATAGATGCGGAAACAGCAGCGCATCCTGAAACATCACCCCGATCCGCCGCGCCTCAGCGGGCAGGGTGGTGACATCGCGGCCCTGCACCAGCACGCGGCCGCTTAAAGAAAAACCATGCGCCAGATGTCCGCCAATCGCATCGAGCAGTGTGGATTTGCCCACCCCTGACGGCCCCATCACCGTCGCCACCGCGCCGCCCGCCACCTGCAACGACAAGGGCGGAAACAACGCCACGCCACCACGCCGCACCGAAAGTTCCGCCAGTTCCAGACTCACACCCCACCCCCTCGCAGATCGCGCCGATTGCGATGCCACCACGCCGGGATCAGCGCGGCCAGCCCATAGGCCGCGAAGGGCAGGGCGGCTTGCAGGCTGGCATAGACCCCGGTTACCCGCCGATCTGACCCCGATGACAACGTCACCGCTTCGGTGGTCAGCGTCGCAATCCGACCCGCGCCCAAGAACAACGTTGGCAGATATTGCGCCACCGACACCGCCACCCCAATCGCGCCCGCCGTCAGGATCGGGCGCAGCAGCATCGGCAGCCGTAGCGCGATCAACCGCCGCCAACGCCCCGCGCCCAAAGCCGCGCTCACCCGCAGCAACTGCGTATCCAAGGCTCGCCACGGCTCAGACAAAGTGATCATCACATAGGGAAACACGAACAACGCCTGCGCCCAGATCACCGCGCCGTAACCGCCCGAGATGCCAGCCCGCAAAAACACCACGTTCAGCCCATAGAGAAAACCGATCTGCGGCATCAGCAGCGGCAGATAAATCAACGCCTCGGCCCATCCCGTGCGAGGGAGTTCGCCTTCGGCTTCCAGCCAGAACACCGCCAAAGCCAGCGACAGCGCCACCGTCACGCCTGCCAAAATCAGCGTATTCATCAAGGCCTTACCCCACATGGCAGTCATCCAAATCCCACCCGACCACGCTTCCGGCCAGATCATCGGATAAGACCAGCGCCACGCCAGCGACCAGATCAGCAGCGCCAGCATCGCCAGCGCGGCCACCGCCATCAGCCCCCAAACCCCAAGCCGCGCCAGTTGCAACCCCGGTGCCCAAGACAGCCCCCGCCCGCCGCGTCGCAACCACCAACGGCCCACAATGCGCAGCAAACCCTCCGCCGCCCACAGCCCGGCGATACAAACCAGCACCAGCCCCGCCTGAAGCAACGCCCCCGCCGAGGCTGGCAGAATCATCGCCACATCGGCGGCCCCAAACCAGCGCAGCACCGCCACCGCCAAGGTCGGCGGGTTCGACGGCCCCAGAATGATCGCCATATCCACCACCGACAGCCCGTAAGCCAGCACCACCCAAACGGGTAGGCGGATCAGCGGCCACAGCTGCGGCAAGATCAGCTTGATCCACGCCACCCCCGGCCCATAGCCCATCGCTCGCCCCACAGCGATCTGCCGCGCCACCGGCAGTTGCACCAACCCCGAGCCCATCACCAACAGCAAAAACGGCAGCTCTTTCACCACCAGCCCCAGCAGCAACGCCAACCCCCAGCCGTCATGCACCGAGGCGATATCCGGCGGCTGAACCCAGCCCATAACTGGAGCCAACACCCGCGCAATCCAGCCCGAGGGTGCGAGAATAAACGCCAACCCCACCGCCATTGCCGCATGCGGCACCGCCAGAAACGGCGCCAACCAGCGCATCCGCCGCGGTGCGCTGGCACAAAACCCCACCGCCAAAACCAACGCGATCAAAGTCGAGCCCAGACCCGTCACCAGCGTCAGCCGCAAACTGCTGGCAAATCCCGGCTGCGCCAGCAGCATCCGCCACGGCTCCAGCGACCAGTCCTTCAACCCCAGCGCAGGCAAAATCCCAAACGCCGCGCGCGCGGTTTCCGCCAATCCCACCGCAATCGGCGCGATCAGCCCCAGCAGCACGATCCCCAAAACCGCGCCGCGCAACGGGCTCATTTGGTGTAACGCTTGGTCCATTCTTCCACCAACCGCACCATCCAGCTGGCATGCGGTTCCAACAACACCGGCCCTAAATCGGCCAACGCAGGCAGCGCGTCCGCCTTCGGCAAAGCTGCAAACGCCGCCGTCCCCGCTTCATCCAACCGCTTGGGGTCCAGCACCGAGAACGAGCCCAAAACCGTAATATCCTGCATATGCGCCTGCGTCGCGGGCTCTAGCAGAAAGTTCGCCACCACTTCCGCCCCCGCCGCATGCGCCGCATTATACGGGATCGCCACAAAGCTGATATTGCCAATGCTGCCCGCTTTCGGCACGAACACCCGCGCGCTCTCAGGCAATGTCCCCTCGGCAATCGCCGCCGCGGTCGAGGCCGGATCGAACGACATCGAGATATCGACCTCGCCATCGTTCAGCATCTGGTTCTGCACCTCACCACTCGCCGGAAACGTCGCCCCGCCTTGCCACAGGTTCGGCCGCAACGCGTCATACCACGCCCAGAGCGGAGCCGTCGCCGCCGCAAAAGCCGCCTCACTCACCGGCTGCTGCAACAGGCTTGGGTCAGGTGCGAGCTCGATCAACGCCTGCTTCAGAAACGTCGCCCCGATGAAATTCGACGGATCGGGATGTGTCATCCGCCCCTTATGCGCCGCTGCCCAATCGACAAACCCGGCCATATCGGCAGGCAGATCGCTGACCTTGGCGCTGTCATAGCTGAACACAAACTTCGCCAGCCGCCACGGGCTTTCCATCCCCTCGACGGGCACGGTGAAATCCACCGAGGCCGCCGAGGCCGCGCCCAAATTCAGATACTGCGCATTCGGCAGGCCCGCCACAAACGGCCCATGCAGCAAACCCTGATCCTTCATCGCCAGAAAATTTGGCCCGTTGATCCAGATCAGATCGACCGAACCGCCGCTGTCCTGCCCCGCCGCCTTCTCGGAAATCACCCGAGTCACCGCCTCGGCGGTATCCGTCAGCTTCACCTGCTCGACCTTCACCCCATATTGCGCCTCGGTCTGTGCCCCCACCCAAGCGATAAACGCATTGGTGCGCGCATCGCCGCCCCAAGCGTTGAAATACACCGTCTGCCCCTTGGCCTCGGCCAAGGTCTGCGCCCAATCGGCAAGCGCAGGGGTGGCAAACAGCAGCCCAAGGGCGGCAACAAACGGCAGTTTCATAGCAACTCCAATGTTAGAAATTCATCTCATATCAGCAGGATATAGCCCGCGCGGCCTAGGGGGCAAAGGCCTGCCAGCCCATCCGCCAGCGCAAGCCCGTGCTCAGGCAACAGGCAAGCGCATAGCCGTAGGCCAGCACGACAAACCACGCAGGGAAAAGCGCCATCAAGGCAAAGACCGCAATGGTTTCAAAGCCTTCGGTCAAACCACCGAGGTAATATATCCCCTTGCTGGGATAGTCCGCCGCCCGCAAACCCCGCCGCGCCGCAATGCTGGCAAAGGCCAGAAACGACGATCCAGTGCCAACAAAACTGGCGATCAGCACCGCCGCCGCCAGCGCATTCCCCCCCCGGATCGGCGAAAGCAAACCCCAATGGAAACAGCGCGTAGAACACGAAATCCAGCGCAATGTCCAAGAATGCCCCGCGATCCGTCGGCCCGTTGATCCGCGCAACAGCGCCGTCCAAACCATCCGCCACCCGGTTCAGCGCCAACAACACCAGCGCCAGCCCATAAAACCCAAACGCCAAGGCTGGAACCGTCAAGGCACCCAGCGCAAACCCGACCAGCGAGATTTGATCCGCCGTCATCCAGCGCGCCAACCGCTGCGCAGGTCCCCGCAACAGCCCGTGCTGCAGCGGCAAAAGTTTGGCGTCGAACATGCGCTCTCCTCTATTCCGCCGTCAGCATAGGGGCTTGGCCGCAGCGGCGTAGCGTTTTTCACCGCAATGCCAAAAACGTGAGCAATCTGCCCCATCGCCGCGAAATCGCCATCTCTGCATGGTGAAATGCACAAAACTGCGCTGAAATGCGCTAAACCACACGCAACCGCCTGCCCATCACCCCCGGAGCCGCCGTGCCGCCCTTTGACCGCACCACCGATCCCAACCTGCGCGCGCTGGAAGCCCTGCGCGGCTATGCCTCGGTGATCGTGGTGTTTCACCATTTCGCCTTGGCATTCCTGCCGGGTTTGAAGGCTGCGATGGACAAGCCGCTGCTGGCCTACACGCTTGGTTGGCTGCTGAATGGCATGGGCGCGGTCTATCTGTTTTTCCTGCTGTCCGGTTTCGTGCTGGTGCTGAAGTATTATCAGACGCCGGATGTTAAAATCTTGCTCAGTGCTGCGCTGAAGCGCCTGCCACGGCTTTGGCCCTCGGCCCTCTATGGCACCTTGCTGGGCTATCTCGTGCTGCGCTTCGGCCTGAACGCCAATGCGGCGGCGGCGCAGCTGAACGGCTCTGACTGGCTGCGTAGTTTTGCCAATGCGGATCAAACGCTTGCGCCCGATCTCGTCTTGGCTTTGCGTGAAAGCCTGACGATGTTTCTGCATTACCGCCCATTGCACTACAACACGAACCTCTGGACCATGCTGATCGAATTTTACGGCAGCTTGCTTGCGTTTTTCGCGGCTTTTGTCCCGATCTGCCTCGCCCAAAATCGGCTTCTCGTGATGAAAATCGGCCTCGCAGCGCTGCTACTGGCGCTGAATATCCTGATCCCCTACGGCTTTGGCTGGGCCTTCACCATCGGAGCCGCCCTCGCCTTTGCCTATGCCAAGCGTTATTTTATCCCGGCGCCGCTGGGCATGGCCTTGACCCTATTGGGCCTCAGCCTGCTTGGCACCCCCGCCCCCCCATCGGGCGTGCCGACACCGCTCTGGGCCTTACCGGGGGCGGCACTGCTGCTCTGGGGCATCACCACCCCCGGCGCGGCACCGCGTTTGCTTCTCATCCCGTTCAGCCAGAGCCTAGGCCGCTGGTCGTTCCCGCTTTACATCAGCCACACCATCGGCGTGCTGACCCTTGGCAGCTTCGTCTACGTGAACACCGCCGCCCTCGGCGCAGCGCTGCAACTGATGGCCGCTTTCGCCGCCACTTGGGCCTTCACCATCGCCTTCGCCTATCCGGTTTTGCGCTGGGAGGCGTGGTATCTGCCGCGTCTGAACATTCAAATCCGGCGGCTGTTTGCGGCAAAATCTTAATTTTCCGTTAAAACGCCACAGTCAACCCATTGATATAAAACATATATTAAAAGTCCCGAGTTGGGACCGCCTGAAGTCCCCTCGCCAAACCCACCCCGCAGCCTACCTCCCTGCCAAAGGAGAGCCCCATGCAAATCGCAACCCTCTATATCCTGACCGCGCTGATCTTCCTGATCCTCGACGCGGTGATGCTGACCCTGCACATGCAGCCCTTGTTCCGCCGCCACCTCGGCGATCAACTGCTGCCCGAAATCCGCTACCTCCCCGCCGCCGCCTTCTACGCCGCCTATATCGCGGGCTTGCTCTACCTGATCTCGATCCCCGGCCTGAAATCCGATACCCCGGTGCTGCTCCCCGCCGCGATCTTGGGCGCGATGGCCTACGGCACCTATGAATTCACCAGCTACGCGGTTATGAAAGCTTGGAGCCCCGAAATGGTCGCAACTGACCTGATCTGGGGCACCTTCCTGACCGCCGCCTCAGCTTGGGGCGGGGTCTATCTGACCAAGTTGATATTCAAAGGCCTGCAATGATCCTCTACGGCATCTCCACCTGCGACACCTGCAAGAAAGCCCTGAAAGCGCTGGAGGCGGCGGAGAAATCCGTGACCTTCCGCGACATCCGGGCAGAGCCTTTGTCCGAAGCCGAGATCGACAAGATCGTGATGGAATTTGGCGACCGCGCGGTGAACAAGCAGTCCACCACCTATCGCGGCTTCAATGATTTCCTGAAGGCGTCAGACCCAGAGGCACAAATCGCAGCCCAACCCGCCGTGATGAAACGGCCAGTGATCGAGGCGGGTGGCAAATACTACCTCGGCTGGGATGACACGGTGCAAGCCGCCCTGCTGTAAGGAAAACGGCCCCCGCAAGGGCCGCTTTCAAACCTTACAGCAAGCGCAGATCGCCTACGGATTCCTTGCCATCGCGACCAGATTGCAGCTCGAAGCCGATTTTCTGGTTGTCATTCAGGCCCTTCAGCCCGGCGCGCTCGACTGCCGAGATGTGAACGAAGATATCCTTCCCGCCATCATCGGGCGCAATAAAGCCGTAGCCCTTCGTGCTGTTGAACCATTTTACGGTGCCGGTTGGCATGCCGTCTCTCCTATCTCAACCCCCCCCCGAGGCGATATTACCCCGGGCCGTGCAATCCAGGTCTTCCGGGCCAAGCTAGGCGTTCAGAAAGTCTGTCGTCACTGATGAAATCATGCCAAACCTTAGGCGAAAATCAAGCACGGAGATTCGGGTGAGAAACGCTGCACTGACTTTAGGCTTGATTGGCGGCGTTTTGGCCATGATTGTTGGGTTTTTCGGCTATGGCTATACCGAATTCGTCGCCAGCCACGGCGCGATTGGCGACTATGGCAATCAGGTGGATCATCCGATGGTGATCAAATTGGCCAGTTTTCTGGCCCCGATCCTTGCGATTGCAGGGGCAGCGATGGCGCGGTCGCAGAATATCCCGGCTGGGGTGTTGATGCTGGCTTCGGCGGTGGGGATCTATGTCGCCTTCGGATTCAACGTCTTCACGATGTTCCCGATTGCGATGTGCGGCTTGGGCGGCGTGCTGGCACTGGCGGCGCGGCAACCTGACAGCCATTAAACAGGTGCCGCCTCAGGGGCCATCGAGGCCCCATTCGGCGGCGCTGCCACGGTAGGATTTGCTCTTTCTGAAATACTCCCGCCGGAGGCTTAGGCGGTTGTCGCGTAAGCCTCCGGCGGGGATATTTAGACCAATGTGAAATTGATCAGGTTTCAGTGCCCTGCTGGCGGCAGCGCGGCAAATCCAAACTCGGCCAAAGCCTGATCCAAGCTGAGCGTCTCGGTGCGGTTATCACCTAGGCGGCGCACCGAAACCGTGCGGTCTTCGACCTCTTTCATCCCCACGGCAAGGATCACCGGCACTTTGCCGACCGAGTGTTCGCGCACCTTGTAGTTGATCTTCTCATTGCGGGTGTCAGCCTCGGCCCGCACGCCCGCCTTGATCAGTGCATTGGTGATCTCATGCACGAACCCGTCGGCGTCGGACACAATCGAGGCCACCACCACCTGACGCGGCGCCAGCCAGAACGGCAGTTTTCCGGCGTAGTTTTCGATCAGGATGCCGATGAAACGCTCGAAGCTGCCAAGGATCGCGCGGTGCAGCATATAGGGGCGGTGTTTCGCGCCATCCTCGCCGACATATTCCGCATCCAGCCGCACCGGCAGGTTCGGGTCGACTTGGAAGGTGCCGCATTGCCATTTGCGGCCAATCGCATCGGTCAGTTTGAAATCGAGCTTCGGGCCGTAGAACGCACCTTCCCCCGGATCAACCTCATAGGGCACGCCTGCGGCCTTAATCGCGGCCTCTAGCATGCCTTCGACCTTATCCCATGTCTCATCCGAGCCGATGCGGACCTCCGGGCGGGTGGAGAATTTGATCTCAAAACCGTCAAAACCGAGGTCTTTATAGACAGAGGCCAGCAGTTTGATGAAGGCTTCGCATTCTGACCCGATCTGATCCTCGGTGCAGAAGATATGCGCGTCGTCTTGCGTGAAGCCACGCACCCGCATCAGCCCGTGCATGGAACCCGAGGATTCATAGCGGTGGCAGGAGCCGAACTCGGCCAGCCGCAGCGGCAAGTCGCGGTAGGATTTCAAACCTTGGTTGAAAATCTGCACATGGCAGGGGCAGTTCATCGGTTTCAGCGCGTTGATGCGCTTTTCCTTCGCACCTTCCTCATCGACTTCGACGATGAACATGTTCTCGCGGTAGGCTTCCCAGTGGCCGGATTTCTCCCACAGAATGCGGTCTACCACTTGCGGCGTCTTGATTTCTTTATACCCGGCAGCTTTCTGACGCCCGCGCATGTAGTCTTCCAGCTGACGATACACCGTCCAGCCGTTCGGATGCCAGAACACCATGCCGGGGGCTTCGTCTTGAATGTGGAACAGGTCCATTTCGCGGCCGAGCTTGCGGTGGTCGCGCTTGGCGGCCTCTTCCAGCATGGTCATATGGGCCTTCAGGTCGTCGCGGTTCTTGAACGCAAGACCATAAATGCGCTGCAACATGGGCCGCGAGGCATCGCCCAGCCAATAGGCGCCGGCGACATGCGTCAGTTTGAAGGCATCGGCGGGGACTTGGCCGGTGTGGGCGAAATGCGGACCACGGCAGAAGTCCTGCCAGTTCCCGTGCCAATACATCCGCAAATCCTCGCCTTCGGGGATACGGTTGATCAACTCGACTTTGAACGGCTCGTTCTTGTCTTCGTAGAATTTCACCGCACGGGCGCGGTCCCAGATTTCGGTGCGCACCGGATCGCGGGCGTTGATGATCTGCTTCATCTTCGCCTCAATCGCGCCGAGGTCTTCTGGCGTGAAGGGTTCCGCACGGTCGAAATCGTAGAACCAGCCGTAATCGCGCACCGGGCCGATGGTGACTTTCACATCTGGCCAGATTTCCTGAACTGCACGCGCCATGATGTGTGCTGCATCGTGGCGGATCAGTTCCAGCGCCTGCGCATCATCGGCAAGCGTGTGGATCGCGATGCTGGCATCGGCAGGGATCGGCCATTGCAGATCGTAATGCGCGCCGTTGACCGTGGCCGAGATCGCCTTTTTGGCCAGACCGGGGGCGATGCTTGCGGCCACTTCGCCAGCCGTCACGCCAGCGGCATAATCGCGCTTGTTGCCATCGGGGAATGTCAGGGAAATCTGGGACATGGCTGTCCTCCTCGTCGTTTTGGCGCCTACGAAACGCCCGGTTGCGGGTTATGTTGACTGTCTTTTGCCGAGAGGCTGGGCGGAAGTCAACCGTGGCCCGCGCGAAAACCAAGGCGAGACAGGTCTAACGAGGGGTGTTAACTTGGGCAAAAAGGGGAGCTGAATGCGCAGCTTTGACGAAATTTTGGCGATTGCCGCCGCGCGCAAGGGCGGGGTGGCGCAGGTTTTGGCCGATATCCCGCAGCCCTTGCCGGTGGCGGAATTGGCCGGAGTGCCGGATGATCGCTGGCTGTCGGCGATGACGCGCGGGGTGTTTCAGGCCGGGTTCAGCTGGCAGGTGATCGCGCAGAAATGGCCGGGGTTTGAGGCGGCCTTTGGCGGCTTTGCGGTGGCGCCGCTGGCCTTCATGCCGGAAGATCGGTTTGAGGCGCTGCTGGCCGACACCCGCATCGTGCGCAACGGGCAGAAAATCCGCGCCGTGCAGGACAATGCGCTGTTCATCCAGTCGGTCGCGCAGCAGCACGGCAGTTTTGCCGCCCATGTCGCGGCCTGGCCTGCGGCGGATTACATCGGTTTGCTGGATTGGCTGGCCAAGCATGGCAGCAGGCTTGGCGGCGCGACCGGGCCTTATCTGTTGCGGCAGATGGGCAAGGAAAGCTTCATCCTGTCGCGCGATGTGCTGGCGCGCTTGCAGGCGGAGGCGGTGATTGTTGGTCCCGCCAGTGGGCAAAAGGCCAAGCGCGCGGTGCAGGCGGCCTTTGATCACTGGCGGGCGGAAAGCGGGCAAAACTTCAATGTGATCTCGAAGGTGCTGGCTCAGAGCATCGGCTAGGTTGGCTTTTGGCGCGCATCGCGATAGGGTCGCCCCCTGCAAGGGAGGGGCTTCGTGACCCAGTATCTGACCACGCCACAAGGCCGCCGAATTGCGTATCATTTCACCCAAGGGCCGGGGCCCTGCGTGGTGTTTCTGGGCGGCTTCAAATCCGACATGACCGGGACCAAGGCGGTGTATTTGCAGGATTGGGCCGAGGCCGAAGGCCGGGCCTTCCTGCGCTTGGACTACTCCGGCCATGGGGTTTCCGGCGGCAATTTCCTCGATGGCGCGATTGGCGATTGGTTTGAGGATGCTTTGGCGGTGATCAACGCCGTCACCACGGGGCCGCTGGTGCTGGTCGGCTCGTCGATGGGTGGCTGGATTTCTCTGTTGCTGGCCCGTGCGATCCCCGTGCGGATCGCGGGGTTGGTCGGTATCGCCGCAGCGCCGGATTTCACCGAAGACAGCATGTGGGCCAGTTTTACGCCCGCCCAACGCACTGATATCATGCAGAAAGGTCAGATCGGCCTGCCCTCGGACTATGCCGACAGCCCCTATATCATCACCCGCCGCCTGATCGAAGAAGGCCGCAATCGGCTGGTGCTGCGCACGCCGCTCAACCTGAATTTCCCCACCCGCCTGCTGCAAGGCACGGCGGATATAGATGTGCCGCCCTCGGTCGCGCTGCGCTTGCTGGACCATGCGACAGGCGAGGATATCCGCCTGACCTTGGTGAAAGGCGCCGATCACCGCTTTTCCACCCCCGCTTGCCTTGCGCTGATCACCGAGGCCATCACCGATGTGCTGAAGGCCGCAATCTGATGCCGCATCCCGAACCCCTTGTGCTGATCCCCGGTCTGATGGCCGATGCGCGGCTGTTTTTGCCGCAGATGGTACGCTTAGGCGCGGCGCGGGCGATGCAGGTGGTGCTGCCGACCAAGGGCGAGACGGTGGAGCAGATGTCAGAAGCCATCCTGCCCGGCCTGCCCGAGAAATTCGCGCTGCTGGGTCATGGCTTGGGCGGCGATATAGCACTCGATCTGATCCGGCGCGTGCCCGACCGGGTGACGCGCGTGGTGTTGATGGCGACCGATCCCTTGTCGGAACCGCCACAAGCCGCCGCTGCCCGCGAAGCCCGCATTGTCGCCGCGAAATCGGGGCGTCTGGCCGAGGCGATGCGGCAGGAAATTCCTCTGACCGCGATTGTCGAGGCGGATTGGCGCGATGAGATCATGGCTTTGGTGCAGGATATGGCGCTGGGCTTGGGCGAGGGCGTGTTCCTGCGGCAATCCCGCGCGCTGCAACGCCGCCCGGATCAGCAGAAAACCATGCGGCGGGTGAAATTACCGGTGCTGGTGATCGCCGGGGAAGCGGACACTTTGGTGCCAATGCGCAGGCAGGAATTCACCGCCAATCTGATGCCCTATGGCAAGCTGTTGGTGATCGAGGCAGCCGGGCATCTGGCGAGTTTGGAGCAGCCCGAGGTGGTGTCCAGGGCGATCGAAGACTTCCTCGCCGGGCCGATGATGCTGCGCTAGCAGAAAGGCCCGAAGGTTTCCCCTCGGGCCTTTACGGCAATACCAAGCTATTACCGACCAGATTTGACCGAAGCCAGCCGCGTGACAGTCGCAGGCGGTGCTGCGGTAACCGACGCTTCGACAACAGGTTCTGCGCCAACGGGCGTTTCGGCCATCGGGGCTGTGGCAACAGGCGCTTCGGAGATTGGCGCTGCAACAACAGGTTCTGCAAAAACAGGCGCTGCCGCCGAATTGGCGTCGATGAACGACAGCACCAAGGGCCGGATGTTCAGCCGCCAGCTTTTGCCCGCGAAGATGCCGTAGTGGCCAGCCCCCGGCTCCAGATGTTGTGCTTTCTTGGCATCGGGCAGTCCGGTCAGCATATCCAGCGCCGCGACGCATTGGCCGGGGGCGGAGATATCATCCTCAGCGCCTTCGACCGTCATCACGGCAACATTGGTAATCGCGCCGATATCCACCCGCTTGCCTGCGACGACGAATTCGTTCTTGGCGATTTCGCGGTTCTTGAAGATCCGCTCCACCGTCGACAGATAGAATTCGGCGGTCATATCCATCACCGCGAGATATTCGTCGTAAAAGCGGTTATGGGCGTCGTGATCCGAAGCATCCCCCTGCGCCACCCGCATGATCTGATCGCTGAACGCCTTCGAGTGGCGTTCAGAATTCATCGACATGAAGCTTTGCAGTTGCAGCAAGCCGGGATAGACCAGACGGCCCACACCTTTGTATTTGAAACCAACGCGCTGAATGGCGATCTGCTCGAGCTGGCCCATGGTGATTCGGCGGCCAAAGTCGGTGACATCGGTGGCTGCCGCATCGGGATCAATCGGCCCGCCGATCAGGGTCAGCGAGCGCGGCTGTGCATCGGGGTCTTCTGCCGCCAGATAGGCCGTTGCAGCCAAGGTCAAGGGTGCCGGTTGGCAGACCGCGATCACATGGGTATCTGGCCCCAAGGTCCGCATGAAATCAACCAGATACAGCGTGTAATCTTCGATATCGAACTTGCCTTCCGACACCGGAATGTCACGGGCATTGTGCCAATCGGTGATATAGACATCGGCATCGGGCAGCAGGCTGGACACGGTCGAGCGCAGCAGTGTGGCATAATGTCCCGACATCGGCGCCACCAGCATCACTTTGCGCGCCATTGGCGCACGACGGCGCACCTTAAACTGCATCAGACTGCCAAAGGCCCGGTCTACCACTGGCACCACATCGACCAAATGGTCTTGTGCATCCGGCCCCGGAATCGAGCGGATGCCCCAATCTGGCTTGACCACCATGCGGCCAAAGCTGCGCTCGGTCACCTCGCCCCAAGCCGCCATCACGTTCAGCATTGGGTTCATCGTCATCGAGAACGCCGGATAAGACGCCATGGCGCGCGCGGTGGCACCCATCCACTCATTCGTGTTACGAATGCTTTCCATCAGGTCGTAGGTCGCCATATACTTCATCACGACTCCTTGCGGGGAGAGGGCCCCGGCCCAATCGTCGTCGGGCCCTTGTGGCGGGGCGACGTTATGCTGCACAGCAGAAAGAATAGGGGTTAAAGATTAACATGACAACCGAAGACAATGCCGCAGGTGCAAAATTAGAGAAGATGACCGCTAATCTTGCCAAAATTGAAGCATTGTCAGCGCGTCTCATGGCCGCTTTAGCGCAGAAAAAACCCTCTGACCCCGGTGTGCAGGGGCCGGGGCAAGACATGTATATGAAGGCCGCCGCCGCCTATCTGGCCGGAATGATGCAGAATCCGGCCAAGGTGTTGGAGCATCAGATCGCCTATTGGGGCAAGACGATGAAGCATTATGTCGAGGCGCAGCAGGCCTTGGCCTCCGACGAAATCCGCGCCCCTGCCGATCCCGGCCCGAAAGATCGCCGCTTTGCCAATCCGCTCTGGGACACGCATCCGGCGTTCAACTATCTGAAACAGCAGTATTTGTTCAACGCCGAGGCGGTGCAGAACGCCGTCGGCGATATGGAATCCATCGACCCCAGCGACAAAAAGCGCGTCGAATATTTCACCAAACAGATCGTCGATATGCTGTCGCCGACCAATTTCCTTGGCACCAACCCGGATGCTTTGGAAAAGGCTGTGGCCACCGATGGCGAAAGCCTTGTGCGCGGGCTTGAGAACCTTGTCGCCGACATCGAGGCCAACAATGGTGAACTCGCGGTGACTTTGGCCGACCGTGAGGCGTTTGTACTCGGCGAAAACATCGCCACCACGCCGGGAGCGGTGGTGTTTCGCAACCGGATGCTGGAGCTGATCCAGTATTCCCCCACCACCGAAACGGTTTTTCAAACCCCGCTGCTGATCTTCCCGCCATGGATTAACAAATTCTACGTGATGGACCTGAAGCCGCAAAACAGCCTGATCAAATGGATCGTCGATCAGGGCTTCACATTGTTCATCGTCTCATGGGTCAACCCGGATGCCTCCTATGCCGATGTCGGCATGGATGATTACATCCGAGAGGGTTACCTGACCGCGATGGCCGAGGTCCGCCGGATCACCGATCAAAAGCAGATCAACGCGGTCGGCTATTGCATCGCGGGCACCACGCTTTCCCTGACCCTGTCGCATCTGCACCGCGCGGGCGATACGTCGGTGAAATCCGCCACCTTCTTCACCATGCTGACCGATTTCTCTGATCCGGGTGAGGTCGGCGTCTTCCTCGACAATGATTTCCTTGATGGCATTGAACGCCAAAGCCTTGCCGATGGGATGCTGTCGAAAACCTTCATGAGCCGCACCTTCAGCTATCTGCGCTCGAATGATCTGATCTACGGTCCGGCGATCAAAAGCTATATGATGGGCGAGGCCCCCCCGGCGTTTGACCTTTTGTATTGGAACGGTGACGGCACCAATCTGCCCTGCAAGATGGCGATCGAATATCTGCGCGGGCTTTGCCAAGATGATGGTCTGGCCCAAGGCACCTATAAAGTCTTCGGCCATAACGTCAGCCTGAAAGACATCCAGATTCCGGTCTGCGCCATTGCCTGCGAGACCGATCATATCGCGCATTGGCGCGGCAGCTTTAACGGCTTCAAGCAGATGGGCTCCGCCGACAAAACTTTCATCGTCTCGCAATCGGGCCATGTCGCGGGCATCATCAACCCGCCCTCGAAGGGCAAGTACGGCCATTACACCAATGCAGGTCCCGTGGCAGGCGCGCCCGATGATTGGATGGCAGGGGCCAGCTTCAATCAGGGCAGTTGGTGGCCGCGTTGGGGCACATGGTTGGCCGCACAATCGGGCGCGCAAATTCCTGCGCGGATCCCGGGTGATTCGGTCCGCCCGGTGCTGTGCCCAGCCCCCGGCACTTATGTCTCGCTGCAACCCAACTCGCCAAAGGGTTGAGTTTGCACGCGTTTCCCTAGCGGCACCCTGCGCAAGCCCTGCGACACTGTCATCGCTGCGTTGCAGAAAATTCACTTGCAATGCCGCACTGCAGCATTTATATCTGGCTCATCGGAAAGCGGGGATGCCTCCGCACACCTGTAGGAGCATAAAATGACCAATGCGAATGATTTCACCAAAGTCGTGCAAGACATGATGGCTAAGTTCCCGGTTGACGCTTCGGCGTTCCAGAACGCGTTCAAAACCCAAGCCGCTTTTGGCGAGAAACTGTCGAAAGTGGCGCTGGAAGCTGCTGAAAAATCGACCGAAATCTCGTCCAAATGGGCAAAAGAGACCATCGCCAAGCTGTCGGGTGCTGCCAAAGCCAAATCCGAGCCGGCTGACTACACCAAAGCCGTGACCGACTTCGCTTCGGCTGCTGCGGAACTGGCTTCGGAAAACATGGCGGCTTTCGCTGAAGTGGCGAAAAAAGTGCAGATGGAAACCGTTGAACTACTGCTCGCAGCTGGCAAAGACGTGTCGGCTGAAGCTTCGGCTGTTGTCAAAAAAGCCACCGACGAAGTGACCGCTGCGACCAAAAAAGCCACCGCAGCGACCGCTGCGAAGTAATCCGCAAGGATCGCGCATCCTGATTTCCTCCCTGATACGGGATGCAGAGGGCGGGCCATTGTGCCCGCCCTTTCTTTTTATGCTGCACTGTCCTAGACTTTCTCTGCACTGCAATATCTCGGGGAGAGAACTATGGCCGAACCTGCTAAGCCGCTGTTGATCAAGCGCTATGCCAGCCGTCGTCTCTATAACGCCGAGACGTCTGATTATGTCACTTTAGAAGATATCGCGGGCTTCATCCGCGCGGGCCGTGAGGTGCAGATCGTTGATCTGAAATCCGGTGATGACCTGACCCGGCAATATCTGTTGCAGATCGTGGCGGAACACGAATCCAAAGGCGACACGGTTTTGCCGACCAATGTGCTGACCGATCTCGTGCGCAGCTACACCACCAACATTCAATCCGTGGTGCCGCAATTCCTCGCCGCCAGTTTCGAGATGCTGCGCGATGGCCCGACCAAGGTCATCGAGAATATGAACGCCATCCCGAACCCGCTGACCGCGATGCCGGGCTTTGATCTGATGCGCAAGCAACAGGAAGCCTTCATCAAAACCATGATGGGCGGGGTGTCCGGTTGGGCAGGCTCTGGCCCCGCCAAGGAAGAAGCCGCGCAAGACCCGGCCGAGGAACTGGCCGAGATCAAGAAGCAATTCGCCGAGCTTCAGAAGAAGCTGTCCAAGCTTTAGATGCCGGAAGCTCAGGGTCGCGTCACGCTTTGGGGGATCGAGGTTTTCCTTGCCGTCGCCGAAGAAGGCGCGATTTCTGCGGCTGCGAAACGCTTAGGCGTCAGCCCCTCGGCGATCAGTCAGCAGTTGACCGGGCTGGAAACCGCCCTCGCCGCCGTGCTGCTGGATCGCTCCGCCCGCCCGATGCGCTTGACGCCCGCAGGCGCGATGTTCCGCCGTCACGCCCAAACCATCCTGAACGCCGAAGCCGAGGCGCGGGCCGATCTGGCGGTGGCCGACCTCTCCGGCCTGACCACCCTGCGGCTGGGCATGATCGAAGATTTCGACGCCGAGGTGACGCCCAGCCTACTGTCGGCTTTAGCGCAGGAGTTGAAAGGCTGCCGCTTCTTACTGGAAACCGGGGCCAGCCACCGCCTGCTCGATCAGTTGGAGACCCGCTCGCTGGATATCGTCGTCGCCGCCGATCTCGACTCCGACACCGCTGATCAAGGCTGGCGCGAGGTGCATCCGCTGCTGGCCGAACCCTTTCTGGCCATCACGCCGAAAGGCCGCAGCCACATCGATCTGCCCTTGATCCAATACACCGCCCGGCATGTGATGGGCCGCCAGATCGCGGGCCATCTGGCGCGGCAAAACCTGCGGCTGGCGCATCGGTTTGAGCTCGACAGCTACCACGCCATCCTTGCGATGGTGGCGGGCGGGCAGGGCTGGACCATCCTGACGCCCTTGGCCCTGCACCACGCCGCCCGCTTTCATGACAGCATCGACGTGGCGCCGCTGCCGTTTGAACCCTTGCAGCGCACCCTCTCACTTTCCGCCCGTGAAGGCGTGCTGCGCGACATGCCGCGCCAGATCGCCAGCCGCCTGCGCGGGTTGATCGCCGCGCAAATCGTCGCCCCGGCGCAGGTGGAATGGCCGTGGCTGGGCGAGACACTGCGGGTGCTTTGATCTGCTTTGTGCTGGCCTTTGCCGGGGTGGGGGAATAGGGCAGGGGTAATCAAAGGACATATCATGGCACTTTCCGATCTTCTGGCCCGCGCGGGCAATGCGTGTGAATTTTGTGGCGCTGCCGCCGATCTGGCTGCGGTGGATGTGCCGCCTGCGGGTGAGATCGCCCTGTGCCCCACCTGCCGCGAAGATGTGCCCGCCGATGCCTCGCACTGGCGTTGTCTGGAGGGGGCGGCTTGGTCGGCGGAGCCTGTGGTGCAACTGGCGGTCTGGCGCAAGTTGGGACAGATGGCCGAACCTTGGGCGGTTGAGGCGCGCGAGGGTATGGTGTTGTCGGATGAGGTGCAGGGCTGGACCGAGGTTGCGGCAAAGGTCGAGCATCGCGACAGCAATGGGGTTTTGCTGGCGCATGGGGATTCCGTGATGCTGATCAAGGATCTGGTGGTGAAGGGCGCGAATTTCACCGCCAAAAGGGGCACGGCGGTGCGGCGGATTTCTTTGGTGGCGGATAATGCGGGCCAGATTGAAGGCCGGGTCGAGGATCAGCGGATCGTGATTTTGACCGAGTTCGTCAAGAAGATTTAGGGCGGTTCGCGCGTGGACAGATTTTTATATCCTGTAATATCAGCATTTTAGTAAAATCCGTTCAGACTTTCTTAACCTTTGAACGCATAAACCCCGCACCATCTGGCGCGGAGTTTCATGTCTGGGCCACGATTTTTCTCAAAAATCGTCTGGCCTACTCCAGCTCGACCAGCAGGTCCTTGGCGTCAATCTGCGAACCTGGATGCACATGCAACGCCTTCACCACTGCCGCGCGGTCGGAGTGGATGCCGGTTTCCATCTTCATCGCCTCGATGGTCAGCAACAGATCGCCCGCCTGCACCTTTTGGCCCGCCACCACGGTGACAGAGGCAATCGAGCCGGGCATGGGTGCGCCGATATGGGAAGGGTTGCCCTCAATGGCTTTCGGCTTGGCGGCGGTTTTGGCTTTGATCGCGCGGTTCGGCACCCGGATGACGCGGGGTTGGCCGTTCAGCTCGAAGAACACCCGAACCTCGCCGTCATCCGTCGTCTCGCCCACCGCTTGCAGACGGATTTCCAACTGTTTGCCGGGGTCAATCTCGGCGGTGATTTCTTCGCCGGGGATCATGCCATAGAAGAAAGTCCGGGTCGGCAGGGTGCGCACCGGGCCGTAGGCTTTGTGACGGTCCATGTAATCGAGGAAAACTTTCGGATACATCAGATAGCCGTTCAGATCCTCATCGTCGATCTTAAAGCCGCCGAGTTCTTCCGAGACTTTCGCGCGCACCGCTTCCAGATCAACCGGGGGCAGGCTTTCACCCGGTCGCGCGGTAGAGGCCACTTCGCCCTTCAGCACCTTCTTGGAAATCCCTGCGGGCCAGCCGCCATGCGGTTGGCCAAGATTGCCTTTCAGCATGTCGACAACCGATTCCGGGAAGGCCACATCCACCTTCGGGTCTTCCACCTGTTTGCGCGACAGCCCCTGCGCCACCATCATCAACGCCATGTCCCCGACGACCTTGGAGGAGGGCGTGACCTTGACGATATCGCCGAACATCTGGTTGGCGTCGGCATAGGCTTGGGCGACTTCGTGCCAGCGTTCTTCAAGGCCAAGGCTGCGGGCTTGGGCTTTCAGGTTGGTGAACTGCCCGCCGGGCATCTCGTGCAGATAAACCTCGGACGCAGGCGCGGGGATACCGCTTTCAAACGCCGCATACTGGCCGCGCACGGCTTCCCAATAGTTTGAGATCGAACGGATCGCGGCCATGTCGAGGCCCGTGTCGCGGTCGGTGTGGCGCAGGGCTTCGACGATGGAGCCCAAGCAGGGCTGCGAGGTGCCGCCCGAAAATGCATCCATCGCCGCATCGACGCAATCAACGCCGGCATCGGATGCCGCCATGACCGTCGCCGCCGCCGCCCCCGAAGTATCGTGCGTGTGGAAGTGGATCGGCAGGCCGACCTCTTGCTTCAGCGTCTTGATCAGTTGCTTGGCGGCGGCGGGTTTCAACAGCCCCGCCATATCCTTCAGCCCCAGCACATGCGCGCCTGCGGCTTTCAGCTGTTTGGCGGTATCGACATAGTATTTCAGATCATATTTGGCGCGGTTGGGGTCGAGCATATCGCCGGTATAGCAGACGGTGCCTTCGCAGACCTTGTTGGCCTCGATCACCGCATCCATCGCGACGCGCATGTTTTCCACCCAGTTCAGGCTGTCGAACACCCGGAACACATCGACGCCAGTGGCGGCTGCTTGTTTGACAAACGCCTGCACCACATTGTCGGGGTAGTTGGTATAGCCGACGCCGTTGCTTGCGCGCAGCAGCATTTGCGTCATCACATTCGGCATCAGCGCGCGCAGATCGCGCAGGCGCTGCCACGGGCATTCTTGCAGGAAGCGGTAGGCCACGTCAAAGGTCGCACCGCCCCAGCACTCGACTGAGAACAGTTGCGGCAGGTTGGCGGCATAGGCGGGGGCGACCTTGATCATATCAATCGAGCGCATCCGGGTGGCGAGCAAAGATTGGTGGCCGTCGCGCATCGTGGTGTCGGTCAGCAGCAGTTTCTTCTGCTTGCCCATCCAATCGGCCACCGCCTGCGGGCCCTTTTGCTCCAGCAGGTTGCGGGTGCCCATGGAGGGTTCCACCAGTGCCTTCGGGGCTTTCGACGTGCGCGCTTCCGCATGGGGTTTGTTGCGGCCTGCGGTTTCGGGATGCCCGTTGACGGTGATATCGGCGATATAGGTCAGGATTTTGGTGGCACGGTCGCGGCGTTTCTTGAACTGGAACAGCTCGGGCGTCGTGTCGATGAATTTGGTGGTGTAAGTGTCATCGAGGAAGGTCGGGTGCTTCAGCAGGTTGATGACGAATTCGATATTGGTGGAAACCCCACGGATACGGAACTCGCGCAGAGCGCGGTCCATCCGTGCGATGGCGGCTTTCGGGGTTTGGGCGGTGGCCGTCACCTTCACCAGCAGCGAGTCATAATAGCGGGTGATCACGCCGCCCGCGTAAGCCGTGCCGCCATCCAGACGGATGCCGTTACCTGTGGCGCTGCGATAAGCCGTCAAGCGGCCATAATCCGGGATGAAATTGTTCTGCGGGTCTTCGGTGGTGACGCGGCATTGCAGCGCGTGGCCGGTCAGATGGATGTCTTCCTGTTTGGCTTTGCCGGTGGCCTCCGTCAGGGTTTTGCCCTCGGCAATCAGGATTTGCGCTTGCACGATGCCGGTGACCTGTTCGGTGACGGTGTGTTCGACTTGGACGCGCGGATTGACCTCGATGAAATAGAATTTCTCGTTGTCCATATCCATCAGGAATTCGACAGTGCCGGCACATTCATAGCCGACATAGGCGCAGATGCGGCGACCGAGATCGCAAACTTCGGCACGTTGCGCGTCGGTCAGGTAGGGGGCAGGCGCGCGCTCGACAACCTTCTGGTTGCGGCGCTGCACGGTGCAATCGCGCTCATAGAGGTGGTAGATCGCGCCGTGCTTGTCGCCAAGGATCTGCACCTCGACGTGGCGGGCGCGGATGATCATCTTTTCCAGATAGCCTTCGCCGTTGCCAAAAGCGGCTTCGGCCTCACGACGGCCTTCGCGGACCTTATCGACCAGTTCGGCTTCCGACAGGATCGGCCGCATGCCGCGACCGCCGCCGCCCCAAGAGGCTTTCAGCATCAACGGATAGCCGACCTCGGCCGCCTCTTTCTTGATGGCGTCAAAATCATCGCCCAGAACTTCGGTGGCCGGAATGACCGGAACGCCAGCCGCCATCGCGACGCGGCGGGCGGAGGCCTTGTCGCCCAAAGCGCGCATGGTGTCGGCTTTCGGGCCAATGAAGGTGATCCCCGCCTGATCGCAGGCGTCCACAAAATCCGGGTTTTCCGACAGCAGACCATAGCCGGGATGGATCGCATCTGCCCCACACGCCCGCGCCACTCGGATGATCTCGGGGATCGACAGGTAAGCGCCGACCGGAGACAAACCCTCACCGATCAAATAGGCCTCATCCGCCTTGAAACGGTGCAAGCTGAGCTTATCTTCCTCTGCATAGACCGCGACGGTCTTTTTGCCCATCTCATTGGCCGCCCGCATCACGCGGATCGCGATTTCGCCACGGTTGGCGATCAGGATTTTCTTGAATTAGGTCATGGCGGGCTCCGGGCAGCGGGCAAAAGGACTTGTGAGGCTGACACTAGCCGTGCTGCGGTGCAGCGCAAGGGGCGGAAACGCCATGATATGACAGATTTACGATATGTCGGGCGCTAACATTCGACCGTTGCGGATGGGACGATTCTTTGCCTAAAAAAAGGGCGGTTTGTCAAAAACAAACCGCCCTTGGCAGATTTTGGCCTAGAGATTGCGCAGCTAGAGGAAAATCAGGTCGTCCAGCAAAGCCGAGGGCGCGGTGAGGCCGGTGATGGTCAGCGCATCGCCGCCGCCAAAGTTCAGCACGACATTGCCCGCCACAAACGACGCAAAGCTGGAGATCACCGCCGAAGCCGACAGCATAGCCCCGCCCCACAGCGCGCGATCCAACACCAAGGTGTCGATGTTGTCTTCAAAGTCGGTGATGAAATCGCTGCCCGCGAGATCGGTGAACACGAACGCATCCATGCCCGCGCCGCCGATCAGCACATCGCGCCCGGCGCCGCCTTCCAGCCGATCCGCCCCCGCACCGCCAAACAGATAGTCATTGCCGCCAATGCCGAGCAACTGGTCATTGCCATCCTCGCCATAGAGCGTGTCCAGCCCGACGCCGCCCACCAGCAGGTCATTGCCCGCCCCGGCCAGCAACTGATCATGGCCGAAGCCGCCGATCAGTTGATCATTGCCATCGGCGCCTTGCAGCAGGTCGTTATCGGCGCCGCCATCCAGCTTGTCATTGCCCAGACCGCCGTTGATCGTATCATTGCCGCGCATGCCATAGATGAAATTCGCCCCGGCATTGCCGCTGATCCGGTCATTGCCATCACCCGTCACCACGTTTTCGATGACGCTGTTGGCCTCAATGCTGCCCCAGACCACCCCGCCAACCGAAAACGCTTTGCCCGGCACCAGCGAGACCACGATATCCCCCGCCAGCGTCGCCATCTGCAACCAATCGGTGCCGCCATTGCTGTCGTTGATGGCTTTATCCCGCATCCCGCCCGCATCGACGCGATTGGCCAGCAGGAAATCTTGCGTGATGTGGTGGATGTTGTTCAGTGTGAAATCCGCGCCCAGAAATTCGAGCTGCACGTTGGAAATTGATCCTGAATGGGTCAAACTTCCACCGAGCGCATCGACAACCTCAACCCGCCAAGTGCCGAAGCTGTCAGCGCCAAGCGCCTGAGACATCCCATATTTCCACGTGAATCCGCCATCCACATCTTCGTAATAAAGATCATCCTCTCGCACCAAGGCATGTTTGGTGCCGTCGGGATCAATCAGATTTACCGACAGTGTGGAAGCGTCACTGGTTGCAGAGTAATACTGCATCGACAGCGTGACGCTGAGATACTCGACCTGCAAATGCTGGGTCACGGTGATTGCCGAGGTCGCAGTGCCTTTGTTGCCGCTATAGACGATGCCATAACCGTCCGCGTTCGATGCCAAAACGCTGCGTTGGTTGGCGCTGACCTGTGCCACGCCATTGATCAGGTTCCAGACCTCGGCCAGCCGCACTGCGGCAAAAGCATCGACGCGGCCAAAGCCATAATCATTGCTGATCGCCCGACCGCCATCGTTCCAACTGTCGGTCGAGCGGGTCAACACGCCGCTGATAGTGCGGTCCAGTTCCTGAAAATAGGTTCCCGTCCGTTCATCGGTCGCCGGGCCGCCATCAATCGAGCCGGTCATTTTCGCCGAACTCGCCAAAATCTCTTTCACATCGCGCCAGCCCAGCAGCGGATTGGCTTGCAGCATCAAGGCCACAACGCCCGACACCACCGGCGTTGCCGCCGAGGTGCCGCCAAAGTCATTGGCGTAATTGCCCGCGGTGCCGTTGCCCGCATTGTAGCCCGCACTGCCAATCAGATCGGTTGTCACCGCCGCAGCGCCCGCCGATATCCAGATATTCGTGCCGTAGTTGGAATAATCCTTCACGCTGCCATTGGCGTTTAGCGCAGCGACACTGATCAGTTGCGCGGCCGTATTCACCCCATCGGCCTGCGCGTTACTGTAATCATTGCCCGCAGCCTGCACGATCACCGTGCCCAAACCACCGCGCCCGCTTGCTGTCGCATAGGCATAATCGGCGATGACCTGCCCCGAGGTCGACGCGGGGTCCGAGGCGTTTTGCCAGCTATAAAACTCGGGCGTATAGCCCCAACTGTTCGACATGATGTCGAACTGTGCCGCATGGCGCAGCGCTTGGTTGAACATGAATTCGGATTCCAGCGCCGGATCGCTGAGAATTTTGATGCCCGTCAGTTTGGCATCATAGGCCACCCCAACGCCGCCAATGCTGTTTTTGCCCGCCGCAATGATCCCCGCCACCGAGGTGCCATGCTCATCCTGCTCATTGCCGGTCAAATTTACCGGAATCGGATCATAGGTCGTGCCGTTGTAAACGAAATGCCGCGTCGCATCGTAATTCGCCGCCAGATCGGGATGGGTGTATTGCAACCCGTCGTCAAACACGCCGACATGCACCCCGGCTCCGGTATATTCATCCCAGATGCGCTGGATATTTCCCAGCATTTTCAGGTGCCACTGTTGCGCATAAAGCGGGTCGGCAATCGTTACCATTACAAAAACTCCAATCATATGCGCATCTGGCTTCGGGCCAACTTGTGCGGGGGCAGGGCTGGCGTCAATCAATAAAATGGCTTTCATGCGGAGGGTTATGGGCGGATTGCTTGAAAAAATGCGCAGCGGCGGTTGATAGCATCGCAGCTTCCGGCATTTGGAAACGCATCGTTTCCGTTTGCGCCGCAAACAATCGAGGGGCAGGCTTAAAGTGTGAAACTTTCCTGTGAACAATGCGGGAACACTGCTTTATCTTGGCCGCGAACCCCGCTAGGTTGGCGGGATGAGTTGGACGGATGACGAAGATGCTTTCGCGGCGGCGGTGCCGCTGTCACAGCGCGCGCTAGGCCGGGGCGCTGCGCGACCTGCGCCCTATCTGGATGATCTGAACCCCGCCCAGCGTGAGGCGGTGGAGGCTTTGGATGGCCCAGTGTTGATGCTGGCGGGGGCGGGGACGGGCAAGACCAAGGCGCTGACCTCGCGGATTGTGCATCTGCTGAACATGGGCAAGGCGAGCCCGCGTGAGATTCTGTCGGTGACCTTCACCAACAAAGCCGCGCGTGAGATGAAGCTGCGGGTCGGGCGTTTGCTGGGCGATGTCGCCGAGGGCATGGCGTGGATGGGGACGTTTCACTCGCTGTCGGTGAAGATCCTGCGGCGTCATGCGGAACTGGTGGGGTTGAAAAGCAACTTCACCATTCTGGATACCGATGATCAGTTGCGCCTGCTGAAGCAGTTGATTGCGGCGGCGAATATCGACGAAAAACGCTGGCCGGCGCGGATGCTGGCCTCGATGATTGATTCGTGGAAGAACCGCGCGATGACGCCGGACCGGGTGCCAAGCTCGGAGGCGTCTGCCTATAACAACCGGGGCACCGAGCTTTATGAGCAGTATCAACAACGCCTGTTAACCCTGAACGCCACCGATTTCGGCGATCTGCTGCTGCATTGCGTGGTGATTTTTCAAAAGCACGAGGATGTGCTGGCGCAATATCAGCGCTGGTTCCGCTATATTCTGGTCGACGAATATCAGGACACCAACGTCGCGCAATATCTCTGGCTGCGGCTGCTGGCACAGGGGCATCGCAACATCTGCTGCGTTGGCGATGATGATCAGTCGATCTACGGCTGGCGCGGCGCGGAAGTCGGCAACATCCTGCGGTTTGAAAAGGATTTTCCCGGCGCGAAAGTGGTGCGGTTGGAGCAGAATTACCGTTCAACCGCGCATATTCTGGCGGCGGCTTCGGGCATTATTGCGGCCAATGCTGACCGTTTGGGCAAGACCCTGTGGACGGCGGGTGCGCAGGGCGAGAAAGTGCGGCTGATCGGCCATTGGGATGGCGAGGAAGAAGCCCGCTGGATTGGCGAGGAGATTGAGGCCACGCAGCGCGGACGGCGGGGGATTGAAGCGACCTCATTGAACGGCATGGCGATTCTGGTGCGGGCCTCGCATCAGATGCGGGCGTTTGAGGATCGGTTTCTGACCATCGGGCTGCCGTATCGGGTGATCGGCGGGCCTCGGTTCTATGAGCGGCAGGAAATCCGCGATGCGATGGCGTATTTCAGGCTGGCGGTTTCCCCCGAAGATGATCTGGCGTTTGAGCGTGTGGTGAACCTGCCGAAGCGGGGCTTGGGCGACAAGGCGCAGCAGGATATTCAACGCGAGGCGCGCGGGCAGGGGCTGCCCTTGCTGGAAGGCGCGCGGTCGCTGGTGGCGCGCGGCGGGATTGGCGGCAAGGGCGCGGGGCAGTTGCGGGGCTTTGTCGAAGGCGTCGATCGCTGGCACGCCAGCCTGATGGGTGCGCGCGTGACCCCGCCCGAGGATGCACTGATCGAGCCGATGCTGCCGGAGACGCCGCCCGCCAATGATCTGAACCATGTGCGGCTGGCCGAGGTTATTCTGGAAGACTCCGGTTATGTCTCAATGTGGCAGAACGACAAAACGCCCGAGGCTCCGGGGCGGCTGGAAAACCTGAAGGAACTGGTCAAGGCGCTGGAGCAGTTCGACAGCCTGCAAGGCTTCCTCGAACACGTCAGCCTGATCATGGAGAATGACAAGGAGGACGCGGTAGAGAAAGTGTCGATCATGACGCTGCACGCGGCTAAGGGCTTGGAATTCCCAGTGGTTTTTCTTCCCGGTTGGGAGGAAGGCCTGTTTCCCAGCCAACGCTCGATGGACGAGAGCGGCAAAAAGGGCTTGGAAGAAGAACGCCGTCTGGCCTATGTCGGCATCACCCGGGCCGAGGAGCTTTGCACAATTTCCTTTGCCTCGAATCGCCGGGTCTACGGCCAGTGGCAAAGCCAGCTTGCCAGTCGCTTCGTTGACGAATTGCCGGAAAAGCATGTCGAAGTCCTGACATCCCCCAGCCTCTTGCGTGGCGGCTATGGGGCTGCGTCGCCCAGTTATGGTGCGGCGTTGGAAGATCGGGCGGTGAAGGCGGATGTCTATAACTCACCGGGCTGGAAGCGGATGCAGGATCGCGGGGCGCAGCGTGGGCTCGGTCAGCCGCGTGAGGCGCGCAACACCACGATTGATGCGCAGGCTTTGTCCTCCTACGTCACTGGCGACCGGGTGTTTCACAGCAAATTCGGCTATGGTGAGATCATCGGCATCGAGGGCGACAAGCTGAGCGTCGAGTTTGATCATGCCGGATCCAAGATGATCGTGGCGCGCTGGGTGGTACCGGCGCATCAGGTCGATGACGTGCCGTTTTAGGGCGGAACCTGTCAAGCAGAGCGGAATTTGAGAAATTCCGGCACGAAATTCGCGCGAATTTCGATCTGGCGGCGGTGTTACGAGTTTTTCTTCACCCGCTCCAAAGCATAAACCGCCAGACCTGCCAGCAAGCCCCAGAACGCGGCGCCAATCCCAAACGCCGCCACGCCCGAGGCGGTGACTGCCAGTGTCACCGTCGCCGCGAATCGGGTTTGTGGTGGGGTGAACGCCCCGGTCAGTGCGCCCATCAGCGGCCCGAGCAGCGCCAAGGCGACCAAAGCTGTCATCAATGCGGGGGGCAGGGCGGCGAGCAGCGGCAGGATCACCGGGCCGAGCAGACCCAGCATGACCCAGAATCCAGCGTAGACGAGGCCAACCTTCCAGCGCTGGTTGCGGTCGGGGTGGGTGTCGTCGCCCAGACAAATCGCCGCCGTGATCGCGGCCATGCTGACGGTATGCGCGCCAAACAGCCCCGCCACGGCAGAAATCCCGCCGGTGGTGATCAGGGCGGGGCCGACCGGCGGCTCATATCCGGCGGCGCGCAGGGTGGCGAAACCGGGCAGGTTTTGCGAGGCCATCGTCACCAGATAGAGCGGCAGGCCGAGGCCGAGCAGCACGTCGAGGCGGAAGGCGGGGGGGGATGAAAGTCAGGGTCGGCAGCGGCAGGGAGAGTTGCGGCAGATGCGCTGCTCCGGTCGCGAAGGCAAGCACCAGCCCGGTGGCGAGCGCCGCCAGCAGGGCGAGGGCGGGATTTTTCAGCCGCACCAGCAGAAACACCGCGATCATCGGGAACACCAAGCCGGGCAGGCTTTGGGCGGCAGCGCTGCCCTTCAGGCAGAACGGCAGCAGCACGCCTGCGAGCATTCCGGCGGCGACGCCATCCGGGATCAGGGCTACGAGGCGGCCAAGCGGACGCAGGGCTCCGGTCAGGGCGATCAGCACACCTGCCAGCACGAACGCGCCGACGGCCTCGGCCATGCTGATGCCAGAGGTCGCGGCGATCAGTGCGGCGCCGGGGGTGGACCACGCCAGCACGACGGGGATGCGATGGGCAGAACTGAGATAGGCCGATCCCACCGCCTTGGCGATGCAGATCGCGAACACCCAACTGGCGGTTTGCGCTGGGCTGGCGCCGAGGGCTGCGGCGGCGGAAAGCACCAAAGCGATGGTCGAGCCGTAGCCAACCAAGGCGGCCACAAGCGCCGCTGAAAGCATAGAAATCCGCATGAGCCCGCCTGTTTTGCCGCAGCGAGAGTATCGCGGCGCGGATCGGCGGATGCAAGGGGAGGAGGTGGGAGGAAAGCGGCACCCCTAGGGAGGAGGAGAGGGATGCCGCCAAATCGCGCAGGCCAGGGAGGAGGTAGCGGCCGGTTCAGGGATTACTTGCCGTAAGCTGCCTCACGGGCGATTTCGGTGATCAGCGACCGGGCGATGCCCAGATCGGAGAGTTCGCGGTCGGTCAGCTGGCGCAATTCGCGGATGGTGCGGTCATAGACCCGGCGGCGTGCCAGCATTGCCGAGATCGAGGCGAAGATGCCCGAGATACGGTCGGTTGCCGATACTTGGACAGCGCGGGTTGTGTTCACATATGCCATGATAGCCTCACTCTTTTTTCTGCGAGCGGTTGGTTCAGGCCGGATGCCTAACCCCTCTGTTCCGCTGTTAGGGGTAACATGGGGCAAATACTGCAACTGCACAATGGCCGAGTGCTCAATGCTGCCATGCAGCAAGCGCATGGCTAAACATCACAAAAAGTTCATACTTAACAGGCGCTTCGCTGAATATTTGAGCGTTTGGTCAACAGGGCTTGCCCTTTCCAGTAAAGCGCACAACTTTGTGGTGCGCAACTGCCAATTTAGGTAGCGTACGAACTAAAATGCGGGCGAAGGAAAAACCATGAGCGTGACACGGGATGAAGTGATGGCAGTGCTGGCGCGGGTGCAGGTGCCGGGCGGCACGCTGGTCACGCGCGATTTGGTGCGGGCGGTGATGGTCGAGGGTGGCCTCGTGCGATTCGTTATCGAAGCGCCGACGCCTGCTGAGGCCCGCGAGCTGGCCCCGGCACAGGTGGCGGCTGAAATGGCGGTGAAGGCTTTGCCGGGGGTGACGGATGTGCAGGCGGTGATGACCGCGCATGGCCCGGCACCGAAAGCCGCTACGGCTGCTCCGCCTGCTCTGGGGCCGGTGAAGATCGGCCAGCACCCGACCCCGCATCAGGGCGGGCCCGCTCGGATTGCGGGCGTGGACCGTATTATCGCAATTGGCTCGGGCAAGGGCGGGGTGGGCAAATCGACCGTCAGCTCTAACCTCGCGGTGGCCTTGGCCAAGCAGGGGCGGCGGGTCGGGCTATTAGATGCAGATATATACGGCCCCAGCCAACCCCGCATGATGGGGGTGAACAAACGCCCCGCCAGTCCTGATGGCAAAATCATCGAACCGTTGCACGCCCACGGCGTCACCATGATGTCGATTGGCCTGATGCTGAAGGAAGATGAGGCGGTGATCTGGCGCGGCCCGATGCTGATGGGCGCGCTGCAACAACTGTTGGGGCAGGTGGCTTGGGGCGAGTTGGATGTGCTGATCATCGACCTGCCGCCCGGCACCGGTGATATTCAACTGACGCTCTGCCAGCGCACGCATCTCACCGGGGCGATTGTGGTCTCGACCCCGCAGGATGTGGCGCTTTTGGATGCCCGCAAGGCGCTGGATATGTTCCAAAAGCTGAAAACCCCTGTGCTGGGGCTGATCGAGAACATGTCGACCTATATCTGCCCGAACTGCGGCCATGAGGAGCATCTGTTCGGCCATGGCGGCGTGGCGGCAGAGGCCAAGCGGCTGGACCTGCCGTTCTTGGGTGAATTGCCACTGTCTATAGATGTGCGGTTGTCGGGCGATGCAGGCACGCCGATTGCGGTGGGCGATGGGCCTCACGCGCAGGCCTATGCGCGGCTGGCGCAACGGCTGATCGCGGGTGGCATGGCGTAGGGTGGGTTTTTAACCCACCGCGCCGCGAGATGGTGAGGATGGTGTGTTGAAAACCCACCCTACGCCGATCCGAAATGGGCGTTCGTGGGAATCCCAACCCCGCGAATCACTTCACTTGGGAAATCATGGGAAAACCGGGGGAAACCTCGGTTTTTTGCGTTTCCGCCCGGTGCTGCCGTGGCGATTCGACCCGTTTCTGCGCAACATCTGGGTGATTTCTGCCAAAGCCAAAAAATTATTGGGAAATCATGGGAGCCAAAGGCGCGGTTTCTGAAAATCTATATCTAGTGTTCACTCCGCCGTGAAAGCCCCGTTACCGCCTAAATTTAGCATCCCAGACCACAAGATGCTGTTTTCGACCCGGCCTGAAAACAAGATATTCCCCACATTCACCCAAAGATTTCCATTGCTTCCCATGAAATCCCATGGCATCCCTGTTCTCACGAAGACGGAACGGCGGGACATAAAAAGCAGGGGCGGCTGAAGACCCCGAACAAGGCGAAAAAGTCAGGCTCATACAGGCACCCCGCCTTTCCAACTTTGACAGATCCGGCGCGCGAGCGAGCAGACATCTCCCCCAGGTGGCAAGCGCAGCAGGACGCCCAGCGATGGGACAGACGGCGGATCGAGCAGTGGCAGCAGCTCGGTCCGCCTTTTCTATTTCCGGGGTCGAAAAACCCCAAAAGGAGCCGAAAGGCCGATGGTGAGTGAGGCGTTCAGAGGCGAGTTCTACCAAAAGGTAGACAGCAAGGCGCGGGTATCGATCCCAGCAGCCTTCCGCCGCATTCTGGAAGCAGAAGACCCCTCCTCTGATGATGCACGCCCCCGGGTTTACATGGTGTATGGCGGCAAAAGCCGTAATTTCGTCGAGTGCTACTCGAAGTCGGGCGCTGATGCTTTGGCCGCCAAGATCGAAGCGATGGAACTGGGTTCGGACGACCGCGACCGCGCGGAACGCGATTTGATCTCGCGCTCGGTGATGGTCGAGATTGAACCCGATGGCCGCATCGTTTTGCCGCTGAAAGTCCGTGCCAAGATGGGCTTTTCGGCGGACGATATTGCCGGTGAGGCGGCGTTTGCGGGCTTCACCAACCGATTCAAGCTCTACCGTCGCGAAGTCTATGACGCCGAGAACGAAGACGACGACGACGATGGCGTTGACCCGCTGGCCCTTGTGGGCCGGGCTTCGCGGGCGGGTTAAGATGGACCCGCACCGCGACCAGAACATCGGCCGCTCTCCGCATATCCCCGTATTGTTGCGGCCCCTGTTGGCGGCTTGCGCGCCCGTGCGCGGGCTGTGGCTGGATGGCACCTTTGGGGCAGGCGGCTATACGAAAGGCTTGCTAGAGGCGGGGGCCGATTGCGTGATCGGCGTAGATCGTGACCCGTTGGCTTTGCAGATGGCCGAGCCTTGGGCTGGGGAATATGGTGAGCGGCTACGACTGGTAGCTGGAAATTTCTCGGACATGGACCGCCATGCCGGGAAATTGCTCGACGGTGTGGTGCTCGATCTCGGCGTGTCGTCGATGCAGATTGATCAAGCCGAACGCGGGTTTTCGTTTCAGAAAGACGGCCCGCTGGATATGCGGATGAGCCAATCGGGTGAGTCGGCTGCCGATATCGTCAACACCGCGACCGAACAACGCCTTGCCGACATCCTCTATCACTTCGGCGAAGAACGCGCCTCGCGCCGGATTGCCCATGCGATTGTCGAACAACGGGTTGAGCCGATCACCACCACTTTGCGCCTCGCCGAGATCGTCGCGAAATGCCTGCCGCGCCCGAAACCCGGTCAATCCCACCCGGCCACGCGGTCTTTTCAAGCCCTGCGTATCGCGGTGAATGAGGAATTTACCCAACTGGTGCAGGGGCTTCTGGCCGCCGAACGCGCGCTGAAACCCGGTGGGTTGTTGGCGGTTGTCACCTTTCATTCCTTGGAAGACCGCGTGGTGAAACGCTTTTTCCAACAGGCGGCGGGGGAGGAGCCGAACTCCAACCGCTACGCGCCCGTCAAAGAAAACACCACCGCGCGGTTTGAACTCGTCACCCGCAAGGCGATTGGCCCGGATGACGTTGAACTCGAAGAAAACCCGCGCGCGCGTTCCGCCAAGCTGCGCGTCGCCCGCCGCACCGCAGCCCCTGCCAAGGATATCGACGGTGCAGCGCTGAACGCCCCTGACCTGCCGAAGCCCTCTAAAAAAGGACACCGCTAAGCCATGCGCCCTGTGCTTTACGTTCTGTCGTTTCTCGCCGTGATGGCTTTGGGGTTCTGGGCCTACCGCGAGAATTACGCGACCCAAGCCACCTTGCGCGATGTGACTGATTTGCAGAACGAAATCGGGTCTTTGCGCGAAAGCCTGTCGATTGAGCGCGCCGAATGGGCCTATCTGAACCGCCCCGACCGCTTGCGCGATCTGGCGACACTGAACTTTGATCGGCTGGAACTGCTGCCGATGGTGCCGCAGCAATTTGGCGTCACGGCCCAGATCGCCTTCCCGCCAGCACCCCTGATCACCAATCTGCCGCTGGAGGGCGGTGAAATGGTGTCCGGCACGCTGGCCGCGACAGAAGGAGCGCAAACGCCATGACGACCCGCACGCCTTTGCGCCCACTCGCCCGCATCCTGCACGCCCGCCAAAAGGGCGAGAACCCCGACAGTATCGAGCGCGAAAACCTGCGCCTGCGCCACGAAGTCATGCGCGACAAATCGCGCGGCAGCGCTCAGGTCCGTCTGGTGATCCTCGCTTTGTGCTTCTTCGGCGCGTTTACCCTGATCGGCGCGCGGATGGGCACGATTGCGGCCTCGGAACCGGTCGAGCCGCGCACCGCCTCGGCGGGTGCCGAAATTGACGCAGGCCGCGCCGATATTGTCGACCGCAATGGTCGGATTCTCGCCACCAACATGCTGACCCATGCTTTGTATGTGCAGACCCGCGATCTGATCGACCCCGCCCGCGTCGCCAAAGAACTGGCGAAAATCTTCCCCGATCTGGATGAGAAAACCCTGCTGCGCCGCTTTACCGATGGCCGCAGCTTCCTTTGGGTGCGCAAGGTACTTAGCCCAGAGCAAATGCAGCTGGTGCATGAAATCGGCGACCCCGGTCTGCTGTTTGGCCCGCGTGAGATGCGGCTTTACCCCAACGGCACCTTGGCCGCGCATGTGCTCGGCGGCTCGTCCTTTGGCGCGGAAGGCGTGAACAGCGCCGAAGTGATCGGCACAGCGGGCCTTGAGAAATTTGAAGACGCCCGCCTGCGTGATCCCGCCCAAGCGGGCACGCCTTTGGTCACTTCGCTGGATATCACCGTGCAAGCGGCGGTCGAGGATGTCTTGGCCTCGGGCATCACCATGATGAACGCCAAGGGCGGGGCGGCGATTCTGATGGACGTGAACACCGGTGAAATCGTCGCCCTCGCCGCTGGCCCGACCTTTGATCCCAATGACCGCCCCGCCAACCCGACGTCCGGCGATCCCTCCGACAGCCCGCTGTTCAACCGCGCGGTGCAGGGCGTGTATGAGCTGGGCTCGACCTTCAAAATCTTCGCCGCTTCCCAAGCCATCGAGCTGGGTCTGGTCACCCCAGAAACCCTCGTCGATGCCAATGCGCCGATGTATTACGGCAAGTTCAAGATCAACGAATTTGAGGGCCACAACTATGGCCCGATGTTGTCGGTGTCCGATATCATTGCGAAATCCTCCAACGTCGGCACCGCGCATATCGCGATGATGATCGGTGGCGAGCGGCAGCGGGCCTTCCTGAAATCGCTTGGTCTGTTCGATGCCTCGCCGGTGGAACTGGTCGAGGCCAAGGGCGCGAAACCTTTGCGGCCCGCGCGCTGGCCGGAAATCGTTACCATCACCGCCGCCTACGGGCATGGCATTTCCGGCAGCCCGCTGAACCTCGCCACCGCTTATGCTAGCATTGCCAATGGCGGCATCAAGGTGACGCCAACGCTGCTGAAGCGCACCGAACCGATGCAGGGCGAACGGATTTTGTCGAAACGTGTGGCGCTTCTGGCCGTCAGCATGATGCGCCGCGTCGTCACCGAAGGCACCGCCAGCTTGGGCGATGTGCCCGGCTATGCGGTGGCGGGAAAGACCGGCACCGCCGAGAAAACCAAGCGCGGCGGCGGCTATATCAAGGACAAGGTCGTCAACACCTTTGCGAGCGTGTTCCCCGCCAATGATCCGAAATATGTGCTGGTGGTGACGTTGGATGAGCCTTCGGAAAACACCGGATCAAAGCCACGCCGCACCGCTGGTTGGACCGCCGTTCCGGTGGCCGCCGAGATCATTCGCCGTGCTGCCCCCTTGCTGGGGATGCGGCCACAGGTTGAAGCCGCCAGCTTGGATGGGCTAGTAGCCGTCAAGAATTAAGCTTGGGGGCATGTTGTGGCAGATCGGACAAAATCACTCGCAGACCTGGGCCTGACCGCCCGCGAAGGCCGCAACCCGGTTCTGACGGGTATCACGCTGGACAGCCGCGCGGTCGAGCACGGCTTCCTGTTCGCCGCGATGCCGGGCACGGCGGTGCATGGTGCAAGCTATATCGAACTGGCCTTGGCAAAGGGGGCCGCCGCAATTCTGACCGATGCCGCCGGGGCGCGGTTGGCGGCCGAGGCTTTGGCTGCGTCCGATGCAGCCCTGATCGTCGCCGAAGACCCGCGTGAGGCTTTGGCGCGGGCCGCCGCGCTGTGGTTTGGCGCACAACCCGCCACGATGGTCGCGGTCACGGGCACCAACGGCAAGACATCGGTCGCGACCTTTGCGCGCCAGATCTGGATGGCTCTGGGTCATGCCGCGATCAACATCGGCACCACCGGGGTTGAAGGCGCATGGTCGGCACCTTCCGCCCATACCACGCCCGATCCCGTAACTCTGCACCGGATGCTCAGCCTTGCCGCCGCCGAAGGCGTCACCCATGCTGCAATGGAGGCGTCCAGCCATGGTTTGGACCAGCGCCGGATGGACGGGGTGCGGTTGAAAGCGGCGGGATTCACCAACTTCACCCAAGACCACCTCGACTATCACCACACGTTCGAGGCCTATTTCGCCGCCAAAGCCGCCTTGTTCGATCGCGTGCTGCCGGAAGATGGCGTGGCCGTGGTCAACATGAACGACCCCAAGGGGCATGAGGTGGCGCTGATCGCGGTCGCACGCGGCCAACGCCTGATCTCGGTCGACACCGGTGAGGGCTGCGATCTGCGCATCCTCGGCCAGCGCTTTGACGCCAAGGGGCAGGATGTGCGCTATGAATGGAAGGGCACGCCTTACCAAGTGAGGCTCAACCTGATCGGCGGCTTTCAGGCCGAGAATGTCGCCTTGGCGGCGGGCTTGGTGATCGGGGCAGGGGAATCCGCCCGCGATGTCTTTGCCGTGCTGCCGCAACTGACCGGGGTGCGGGGCCGGATGCAACTGGCGGGCACCCGGAAGAATGGCGCTTCGGTGTTTGTCGATTACGCCCACACCCCCGATGCGTTGCAAACCGCCCTGCGCGCGTTGCGCCCGCATGTGATGGGCCGGGTGATCGTGGTGTTCGGCGCGGGCGGCGACCGTGACACCAGCAAGCGCCCGCTGATGGGGGCCGCCGCGCAGGCCAACGCCGATGTGCTTTATGTGACTGACGACAACCCGCGCTCCGAAGACCCCGCCCTGATCCGTGCCGCCATCATGGCCGCCTGTCCCGAAGCCAATGAGGTTGGCGACCGCGCCGAGGCGATCCTTTTGGCCGTCGACGCCCTGCAACCCGGCGACGCATTGCTGGTGGCGGGCAAGGGCCACGAGTCTGGCCAAGTGATCATGGGCAACATTTACCCGTTTGACGATGTGGAACAGGCCAGCATCGCCGTCGCCGCACTGGATGGATTGCTATGAAATCTTCACCGACCCTGTGGACTTCTGCCGATGCCGTAACCGCCACAGGCGGGCGCTCCACTGCCAAATGGAAAGCCAGCGGAGTCTCTATCGACACCCGCACCATCCAACCCGGCGATCTGTTCGTGGCGCTGAAAGACATCCGCGACGGCCATGATTTTGTCGCCACCGCTTTGGCGAAAGGCGCTGCGGCGGCTTTGGTCAGCCATATCCCCGATGACGCAGCCCCCGATGCGCCGCTGCTGATCGTGGATGATGTGCTGCAAGCGCTTGAAAAGCTGGGCGCTTTCGCCCGCGCCCGCACCCGCGCCAAGGTCGTCGGCGTCACCGGATCGGTCGGCAAAACCTCGACCAAGGAAATGCTCCGCCGCATCCTGTCGGGCCAAGGCCGCACCCATGCCGCCGAGGCCAGCTATAACAACCACTGGGGCGTGCCCTTGACACTCGCCCGCATGCCGCAAGACACCGACTTCGCGGTGATCGAGATCGGCATGAACCACCCTGGCGAGATCGCCCCGCTCGCGCGCCTCGCCGACCTCGACGTGGCGCTGATCACCATTGTCGCCACGGCGCATTTGGAGGCGTTCAGCGATCTGGCTGGCATCGCCCGCGAGAAAGCCGCCATTTTCGACGGACTGCGCCCCCATGGCACCGCGATTTTTCCCGGCGACCAAAGCATCACCCCGATTCTGCAGGAAGCCGCCCAGAAGGCTGGGGTCAAAGCGATCACCTTCGGCACCAACGCCACCGCCGATTATCACCTCGCCCAAGTCAAACTCTGCGACACCGCCACCATCGTGCAAGCCACACGGCAAGGCACGCCCGCCCTGTTCAAGGTCCTCTCCCCCGGGCGTCATTTCGCCGCCAACGGTCTTGGCGCTTTGGCCGTCGCCGATGCGCTCAACCTAGACCCGATGATCGCCGCATCCGACCTTGGCCAATGGAAACCCCCGGCAGGGCGCGGCACCCGCGAGCACATCCAGCTTGATATCGTGGAAGAAACCAGCTTCGATCTGATCGACGACGCCTTCAATGCCAATCCGACCTCGCTCGCCGCCGCCTTGGATGTGCTGATCGCCGCCACCCCGCAAGACGGCATTGGCCGCGTCGGCAAGGGCCGCCGCATCGCCATCCTCGGCGATATGCTGGAACTTGGCCCCACCGAAATCGCCTTGCACGAGGCCGTGGCCCAGCACCCGGATCTGAACAAAATCGACCTGATCCACTGCGTCGGCCCCCGGATGAAATCGCTTTACGACAAACTTCCCCGCGCGCAACGCGGCGAGTGGGTGAGCGATGCCAGCGACCTCGCCGCCCGCCCACGCAGCCTGATTGACGCAGGGGATATTCTGCTGGTGAAGGGTTCGAAGGGCATAAAAGTCAGCCTGATCGTTGACGCCCTGCGCAAATTGGGGCACCCAGCGCCCGACACAAAGCAATAAGGCGCGTGGTCATGCCGTCCCCCGCGCAACAAGGAGAAGCGTAATGCTGTATTGGCTCACCGAGTTTTCGGATGGCGGCGACGTCTTCAACCTGTTTCGCTACATCACCTTCCGCGCGGGCTGCGCTTTTGCGACAGCCCTCGTCTTCGGCTTCATCTTTGGCCGCCCGCTGATTGATCTCTTGCGCCGCAAGCAGGGCAAGGGCCAGCCAATCCGCGATGATGGCCCGCAAAGCCACTTCATCAAGGCAGGCACCCCCACCATGGGCGGCCTCTTGATCCTGTCGGCGCTGATGGTCTCGACCCTGATGTGGGCGCGGCTGGATAACCCCTATGTCTGGATCGTGGTGCTGGTCACTTTGGCCTTCGGGCTGATCGGATTTGCCGACGATTACGCCAAAGTCACCAAGCAAAACACCAAAGGCGTCTCGGGCCGGGTGCGGATGATTGCAGGTCTCGCCATCGCCGCGATGGCCACCTATGCCGCGTCAAGCTTCCATCCGCCGGAACTCACCAACCAACTGGCGCTGCCGCTGTTCAAGAATGTGCTGCTGGATTTCGGGGTGTTCTTCATCCCCTTCGGCATGATCGTGATCGTGGGAGCCGCCAATGCGGTGAACCTGACCGATGGCTTAGACGGCCTTGCCATCATGCCGGTGATGATCGCGGGCGGCACTTTGGGGGTGATCAGCTACATCGTCGGCAACTATAATTTCTCCGAATACCTCGGTGTGCATTTCGTCCCCGGCACCGGCGAACTCCTTGTTTTCGCCGCAGCTTTGTTCGGCGGTGGTCTGGGCTTTCTGTGGTACAACGCCCCCCCGGCGGCGGTGTTCATGGGTGATACCGGAAGCCTCGCCTTGGGCGGCGCTCTGGGGGCCATCGCCGTCTGCACCAAACACGAGATCGTTCTGGCCATCGTCGGCGGGTTGTTCGTGGTCGAGGCGTTGTCGGTGATCATCCAAGTGCTCTACTTCAAACGCACCGGCAAGCGGGTGTTCCTGATGGCGCCAATCCACCACCATTTTGAGAAAAAAGGCTGGGCCGAGCCGCAAATCGTCATCCGGTTCTGGATCATCAGCCTGATCCTCGCGATGATCGGGCTTGCGACGTTGAAGGTGCGCTGAGATATTAAGCACAAAACGGCTGAGAGTCAGCCGATGCGAATGCGTGACGCTTGTTTTCATCATCGCAGCCATATCGAAAATGGAGCGGAATTCCCGCTCCATTTCCAATTCAAGGTCTGATTGATGCTGTGATCAGTGCTTAAATAGTCGGATCAACATTTGACAATTAAGCAAGCAATGCATCGATATCAATAAGACCCGGATCCCAATGAACATTTTCCGGAACATGTTGGTGGCCGCACCAAGCATTGAAGCTTTGCCATTGAGCAAATGACATGCGAGAAGGTGCGCCAGTTCCGTAGCCACCATTATCATCAAAAAACGGGGGCGAAGTCTTTGAAATTCCTTTGGTTGAAGATATCCAATCAATCAGAGAGTTGAGCGCATCTTTCATGGCGTCTGGTAAATTAGATATGTTTGCCGCGCGCCAAGCAATTTCTATTTGAATAGCGCCGCCAGCGTTGGTCTTCACACCACCGGTTTTGTTGCGGAGTGCCCGAGACCCTGTGTTGGTGGAGAAATGCTGGTAAATCTTCACCCCGGATGGCTTGTTCACCACAGTGAAATGCGGCGGATTTAAATGACCAAAATAGCTGTACGGGGAATATGTGTAGTCGGTGGTCTCGGTCGTGTGCAGCACACCACGAAAGGGGTAGCTGGGGTCAAAAGATGGGCTTGTAGCACCCGTTATCGGCGCCCAAGAGGCACCAGAAAAAACACCCGTTCCAGGCATAGGTTTACCTCCTATAAACCACAAAGCCGTGTCTGCGTAATTACAGGCCCACGGTAAGCTTTACTGCGCGTTCTTCTCGGAAAGACCTGCCTCGAATCATCCTGAGGACGGTAAAGTTAGCGGATTACGTCATGTATGATTCAGACATATATACCCTAAAGTAATGAAAAAACAATCCTAAGTATTTACCACAGTGTTTGACTTCGGCACATGCGCTTTGCGCAGCATATTACGGCAGGAGGCCGTGCGCCGATTACTTGATTTCCGCAGGAAAAAATATAATATATTTAAGTGGTTACTTACTGTTTTAGACCATATCAAAATAGGCTATGCACAAATTGATGTGTTGCCGCCGGGGCGTAGAGACGCATGGCTGAACTGGAAGCGCGCAGTGAACACATATCGCCCCGTGCCCCACCAAACCTGTAGGGCTGGTTCACCCCACCGGCCACCTTGCCGACGCTCCGCCACCAAAAAACGCCTGACGATCCTCTCATCAGGCGTTTTGATTATGCTGCGCGGCAGATCAAAACCTGCAGATCACGACCCCGGCAGCAGGTTAAACAGGCTGCGGTCGCCGAACATCAGCCCCGAATTCGCGCCGAAGTTATAGGTCGCGCCAATCTTGGCATAGGTTTCCGAACCGGCATCGGTGTTCAGCGCGCCCAATTCCGCGAACATTTTCGAGCTTTCGCCCAACCCGAACGAGCCGCGCACCCCGTAGCGGGTCAGCGAGGTGCCATCAAACGAGCCGTGATCGAGCGAACCGCCCACGCCCACGCCATTGCCCATCACCATGCCACCGCTGACGCCCAGCACCGTGCCGCCATTGTCCTCGGCATGGGCGACATAGCCCTGCACGCCGCCAGTGCCAAAATTCTGCGCCGCCTCAAGCCCGTAAACATCGGTCCGCCCGCCATTCACCGCATCCATGCCGTAAAACGCGCCCAAGGCGGTGCTGTCGCCCAGCTTGTAAGTGCCGTGGGTGACAAAATTCGTCGCCGTCTCATCGGCGAAGTTCAGCAGGTTGACGCCCAGATCCATCTGCATCCCGAACTGCGGCCCAAACGCCAGCTCGACCGAGCCACTGATATTGGTCTTGGCGACCGAAAAATCATCGGTAAACCCCGATTGTGACAGCTTGACTTGGCCCCCCGTCATCTCAGCTTGGGCGGCTGAGCCTGCCAGAATAAGGCTAAGGGCGGCGAGGGTGTGCTTGCTAACAACCTGCATAATGGTCACTTTCTTAGTTTTGACTGCTGGTGCCAGCATAAGCCCGCATGGCGCGTGTCACCAGCTTTGACGCGAAAACGCCCTGAGGTGGCGCGATAGTGTTGCGGTGGAGACTCACCTCAGGCGCCCTTGCCAATCGTAGGGCGGGGTTCACCCCGCCACACCGGGAAGGTGTTAACAACCCCTTAACGCCCCACCCCTAACCCCTTGATAAATCATACCCGGCCCCTCTGTCCACGCGTGGACAGATGCCGCCTTGCCCCGCTACCCCTGCTCGGGGCATTGTCTGGCCCAGATAAAACCGGAGGCTGCGATGATTCCCGTAAAAGGCTATGAGGGCCAAAAAGTGGCCGTGCTGGGTCTGGGCCGCTCCGGTCTGGCGACCGCCCGCGCCCTGATCGCCGGCGGAGCCGAGGCCTTGATCTGGGATGACAGCCCCGAGGCCCGCTTGAAAGCCGAGACCGAGGGTTTCTCTTGCACCGACCTGACCCGTGCCGGGGCTTTTGAGGGCGTGGTGGCGCTGATCACCTCGCCCGGCATCCCGCATCTTTATCCCAGCCCCAACAAGGTAATCGCCCGCGCCTTGGAGGCCGGGGTGCCGCTGGATAACGATATCGGCCTGTTCTTCCGCAGCTTTGCTGGCCCGGAGTGGGACGATTTCGACCTCACCCCCCGCGTGATCTGCGTGACCGGATCGAACGGCAAATCGACGACCACGGCGCTGATCCACCATATCCTTGAGGTGGCGGGGCGGGCCACGCAGATGGCGGGCAATATCGGGCGGGGGGTGCTGGATATCGAGCCTGCGCAGGATGGCGAGGTGGTGGTGCTGGAATTGTCCAGCTATCAGACCGATCTCGCCCGCAGCCTGACCCCGGATGTGGCGGTGTTCACCAATCTCTCGCCGGATCATCTGGATCGTCACGCCGGCATGGGCGGCTATTTCGCCGCGAAACGGCGGTTGTTTGCTGAGGGCGGGCCGGACCGGGCGGTGATCGGGGTGGATGAGGTTGAGGGGCGGTTTCTGGCCAATCAGATGGCGGAAGGGCCGCAGGATGATCGGGTGATCCGGATTTCCTCGGGGCAGAAGCTGGAGAATTTCGGCTGGGCGGTGTTTGCCCGCAAGGGATTTCTGGCGGAATGGCGGCGGGGCAAGCAGGTGGCCTCGATGGATCTGAGGGAAGTGGCGGGGCTGCCGGGGGCGCATAATCATCAGAATGCTTGCGCGGCCTATGCGGCCTGTCGCAGTTTGGGGATCGGGCCGAAGCTGATTGAGACGGCCTTTCACTCCTTCGCGGGTCTACCGCATCGCAGTCAGCTGGTGGGGGAAAAGGCTGGCGTGCGGTTTATCAATGACAGCAAGGCCACCAATGTCGATGCGGCGGCCAAGGCGTTGCAGGCGTTCCCGAATATCCGTTGGATTGCGGGGGGGATGGGCAAGGAGGGCGGCATTGCGGGGCTGGTGCCGCATCTGGGATCGGTGGTGAAGGCTTACTTGATCGGACATTCGGCGCGGGAGTTTGCGCTGGAGTTGGGGGAGACCCCTTACGAGATTTGTGAGACGATGGAGCGGGCGGTTTCGCGGGCGGCTGAGGAGGCTGTGGCGGGGGAGGTGGTGTTGCTGGCCCCGGCGGCGGCTTCGTTTGATCAGTATCCGAATTTTGAGGTGCGGGGGGATGATTTTACCGCGCGGGTGAAGGCCTTGTTGGGGTGATTCCGGGTGGTCCCAACTCGGGACCATTTTTATGTGTTGTATTTCAATGGCTTGACGGTGTCGTTTTAAGGAAGTCTTAATCTTTCTGCGGATTTGCTCTTTTTGAAATACTCCCGCCGGAGGCTTCTGCGGCTGGCCAAAGATGCCTCCGGCGGGGATATTTGAGCAGAGAGGATGACCTTAAGCGGGCGGTTTTCAAGCTGCGCGGTTTGCTTACAGCCTGCGGAAGGTTGGCACGGGGCCTGAATTGTCGAAGAATGGCACGCCGGGTTGCACATGGCCGTTCAGCAGGGCGGTGACTTCGGCGAGCACGACCTCGGTGATGAAGGGCAGATCAAGGGCGCGGGCTTGGCTGAGGCCGATCCAGTGCAGGTGCGAAAGCTCGGTCAGGGTGTCGGAGAAAGTCTCGGTGTCGCCTGCAACACCTGCCGCAGAGGTGAGGAAGAAGCGGGCGTCGAAACGGCGCGACCGGCCCGGGGGGGTGATGGCGCGGAACATGAAGCGCAGGGCACCGGGGGCGGGGTCGGGCAGCGAAAGCCCGGTTTCCTCGGTCAGTTCGCGCAGGGCTGCGGTCGTAAGCGTGCCGGGGCTGGGCGCATCAGCGGGGCAGTTCAGCGTCAGGCGGTGGGCGCAATCGGCGGTGAGGCCGGGCAGCGCGTCGGTTGCATCTTCGACATCGACGCCGCCACCGGGGAAGACATATTTCGACGGCATGAAGGCGGCGGCGTGGCCGCGCTGGCCCATCAGCACCTCAAACCCGGCGCCCGCAGGCCGCCACAGCACGATGGCGGCGGCGGGGCGAATCGTCTCGGCGGCGGCGTTGCTCACAATTGCTCGGGCGTGGCGGTGCGGGTGGTGCGGCCAAAGCCGTGCATCCGTTTCGCCCATTGCAGCCCGACCATCGCGCCCTTCAGGCGCGGCAGCAGATACAGCGACAGCGCCACGGTGCCGATCGAAAACACAGTGACCAAAGTGGCCGGCTCGGGGCGGTATTTCACGAAGACAAACATCAGAAGCGGTGCCATCAGATGCCCGACGATCAGGATGGTGAGATAGGCCGGGCCATCATCGGCGCGTTGTGCGGTGAAATCCTCGGAACACACTGGGCAGCTTTCGCGCACCTTCAGATAGCCCTTCAGCAGCGGGCCCGCGCCGCAATTCGGACAGCGCCGCGCCCAGCCGCGGCGCAGCGCGGGCCATGTCGGACGCTCGGCAAAGGCATCGTGATCATGGGCGTGGTGATCAGCGGCAAGGTGCAGGGCGGCGTCGGTCATCGGAATATCCTGAATGCTAAGCATATCTTCTACCCGATATGGGGACGAAAGTTGAGGGGGTACACGGGGGGGTGGTGCTTTGTCGCAAGCGGGGTTGGGAAAATCCAGTCGGGCGGTGCGACGGAAACCGAAAGCTGCGGCGTTTATCTGGGTATGAACGCCCTAGCAAAGGCTGCGGCGAGCTTGAGGAGAACAGCATGCTTAACAGCAAAACGGCGATCAATACCAAACTGGCGCGCTACAGCACCTTGGCGGGCAATCCGAAACTGGCCGGGTCGGCCTTGATTCTGGTGGCGGCTTTGATGGGCGCTGCGGCCTATGCGCAGGATGCCACGCCGCCGAAACCGCCGCATGGCGGGTTTGATTTCGCCACCTTCGATGCCGACAAAGACGGCAAAGTGACCAAGGCCGAGGTGGAGGCGTTCCGCGCCGCCAAGGTCAAGGCGATGGATGCCAATGCCGATGGCAAAATCTCGGCGGATGAGCTGGCGGCCCCCCGGATTGCAGCCGCGACCGATCGGATCAAGGCGCGCTCGGCGGAGATGGTCAAGAAGATGGACTCGGATGGCGACGGGCTGTTGAGCGCGGCTGAGATGGCGGCGCGTCCGGGGCCGGAGATGCTGTTTGACCGGATCGACGCCAATGCGGATGGGGCAGTCACCCAAGATGAGGTCGATGCGGCGCGCAAGGCGATGCATGAGAGGCATGGCAAGGGTCCCGGCAAGCATGGCAAGCATCGTCCGCCGATGGAGGATGATATGATGGGCGACCCGGAGGGTGGTGATGATCCGGCGAATTGATCGTCGCTTGATCTGAAGCCGTGATCCGGGTCAGGTTCGATGATCCCCAGAGACTTTGATCTGGATCGGGCGTCAGGGGTGGGGTTTGCGATTGTTGTCGCAGACCCCATGTCACAGCGAAACCCGGATTTGTTGCAAAATGTTGCGAGCCCGGGGCAAGCCGGGTAAGCCCGATCACAGGATGACAATGCCGCGCGATACCCTTGCAGATTTGGCCGATGAGGCGCTGGTGGTGCTTTATGCCCATGGCGACCCTGATGCGGCGCGTCTGCTGGCGGGGCGGCTGTTGCCACGGGTTTTGGGCTATGCCGGGCGGATGTTGGCGGATCGGGCCGAGGCCGAGGATGTGGCGCAGGAAGCAATGTTGCGGCTGTGGAAAGTGGCGCCGGAGTGGCGGCAGGGCGAGGCCAAGGTCTCGACCTGGATTTACCGGGTGGTGGCCAATCTGTGTACGGATCGTCTGCGGGCGCGCAGGCGGCGCAGGGCCGAGGCGCTGGATGATGTGGCCGAGCCTGCGGATGGCGCGGCTTCGGTGGTGGCGGGGATGATCGAGGCGGACCGGATGGCGGCACTGGATCTGGCGTTGGCGGCCTTGCCCGAGCGGCAGCGGGAAGCGGTGGTGTTGCGGCATATTGAGGGCTTCAGCAACCCCGAGATTGCCGAGATTTTGCAGATTGGCGTGGAAGCGGTGGAAAGTCTGACGGCGCGGGGCAAGCGGGCACTGGCCGCACTTTTGTCAGGGCAGCGGGCGGCTTTAGGGTACGAAGATGGCGGGCTATGAGGAGGCGGAATGATGGATGATCTTGACGATCTTTTGGCCGGGGCGCAGCGGGCTTCGATGCAGCCGTCGGAGGCGCTGATGGCGCGGGTTTTGGCGGATGCGGCGGCGTTGCAGGTGCAGCCTGTGGCGGTTGTTGCACGCCCGCGTGCGGGGTGGTTGGCGGGGTTGGCGGCGCTGTTTGGCGGGGCGGGATCTTTGGTGGGTGTGGGTTCGGCTGCGGTGGCGGGATTGTTTTTCGGCTTTGTGCAGCCCGATGGGTTGGGCGCGGTTGCGGATATGTGGGCGGGAAGTGCGGTTGATCAGGTCGATCTGATGCCGCAGCTCGACGTGCTTTTGGCAGAGGAATAGGTGATGAGCGAAGCGGCTGTGGGGAAAGCACCGGGGAGGGGGTTGCGGATTGCGCTGGCGGTCTCGGTGGCGCTTAATCTGGCCGTGGCGGGGCTGTTTGCGGGCTCGTTTCTGAAGGATCACGAGGATGGCGGGCCGCGTGGGGTGCGCGAGATCGGCTTTGGGCCGTTTTCCGAGGCGCTGAGCCGGGAGGATCGCCGCGCGTTGCGTAAGGCGCTGTTGGCGCGGATGCCTGAGATGCGGCAGGCGCGGCAAGAGGCTGGGCAGGATGCGCAGGTTTTGCTGGGTGTGTTGCGGGCGGAGCCGTTTGATCCGGCACAACTGACGGTGGTGCTGGAGGCGCAACGGGTGCGGATGGCGGGTCGGTTTGAGGTTGGGCAGGGCCTGATGCGCGATTTGCTGGTGGCGATGACGCCCGAGGCGCGGCGGGCGTTTGCGGATCGGCTGGAGAAGCGGTTGCAGAAGGGCGGGCCGGATAAGTTTGGCGATGAGGCGCCACCGCCGAAGCCTTAGGAATTTTCAGGATGTAGAGCTGGGGCCGGGGTAATGCCTCGGCCTTTGTTATGCGGCGTTATGCGGCGGTGCGGCTGATGGTGACTTGGTTGCGGCCTGCGGATTTGGCATACAGTAGCGCGCGGTCGGCGCGGTCGATCAGCTCGGACAAGGTGTCTTTGACGCAGGGCGCGCAGGCATCGGCGGAGGTGGCAAGCCCGATGGAGACGGTGACCTGCAGCGCGGCAAAATCGCCGATCCGCACCGGGGATTCTTCAACCGCGTGGCACAGGCGTTCGGCGATGCTGCGGGCCTCCGTCAGCGAGGTTTCGGGCAAAGCGATCAGAAATTCTTCACCGCCGATCCGGGCCAACAGATCACCGACCCGCAGATTGCGGTTGAGCCTTTCTGCCACCTCAATCAGCACGGCGTCGCCTGCGGCATGGCCCCAGCGGTCGTTCACCGATTTGAAGCGATCCAGATCGACCACCATCACCGCAAATTCCTGCCCCGAGCGGCGGGAAATATCGGCGATGGCGGCGAGTTGCGCCATGCCATAGCGGCGGTTGTGCAGGCCGGTCAGGCTGTCAATCATCGCCAGTCGCAAACCGTCTTGCACCGAGGCGCGCATCGCATCGGCCTCACGCTTTCGCACCAGCAGCCGGACCAGCGCAGCGCAAGTTCTTCGGCGGGGATGCCATGCGCCACGAGATCATGCGCGCCAAGATCAAACGCCACCGCCGCTGCGATGGCCGAGCCGAGGCCGGATTGCACGCAAAACGCGGCATGGCGGCTGTGAGTGCGCGAGCGCAGTTCAGACATCAGCCGCAGGCCAGAACCCGGGCCGTTGAAATCGGCTTCGATCAGAAACACATCGGGCGTGACACCAGAGGTAACGCCTTCGGTCATCGCCTCTTCCGCCGTCATGGCAAGCACGCGGTCGCTCAGATGTGGGGCCATATCGCGGCGCAGTTTCAGCGCCACGTCGCTGCGTTGGGTGATCAGGGCGAGCACGCCGGGTTGGTAAAACGTCGCCGGGGCTTCGGCCAGACCCAGCATGGCGATGCCGTCGTGATGCGATGAGAAGCCTTCCACCTCATCGCGGGCGCGCATGAAGCTGCGGATGCGGGCCAGAAGAGTTTGATCATCCAGCGGTTTTTGCAGGAAATCATCGGCCCCGGCGCGAAAGGCGGCACAGCGCGCGGTGGTATCGGCCAGCGGTGAGCAGATCACGATGGGGACATGGCGCAGCGCAGGTTCCGCGCGCAGGCGTTCCAGCAGGTTCAGGCCCGGCATATCCGGCAGTGCGAGTTCCAGCAGGATCAGATCGGGGGCTTCGCTCAGCGCGATTTTCAACCCGCTTGCGCCATCTGCGGCCAGAAGCGGCGTATAGCCTGCAGCGGTCAGCCTGACCTTCATGACGATGCGATTTGTCGCAACATCGTCCACGATGAGTATCTTGCCGACCATTGTCGAAACGCCTGCGTTGAATGTTAAGCTTATGTTTCCACTGTGCCGCCGAAAGGGTTAAGAATTCCTTTCCGAAACCACTATGCCAGAGACGCAATTTCGGTATCACCTGCGCAAAACCTAAGGAAAATCGCATGAATAGGCGGGAATCTGCTGAAACTCTGGCCTTACAGGCCTTCGCTTGGCTTTTGGCGCAGGATGATCTGGTGGGCATCTTTCTTAACGCAACCGGGGCCGGGCAGGGCGATTTGGCAGTGCTAACGGGCGACCCGGTGTTTCTGGGCGCGGTGCTGGATTTTCTGATGGAGGATGATTCGCGGGTGATCGGGTTTTGTGATGACGCGCGGCTGCCCTATCCGGCGGTGATGCAGGCGCGGGCGGCGCTGCCGGGGGGTGAATTGCCGAACTGGACCTGATTGCGTTTTCCGTTTTGGCACGGCAGGGTGCGCACAAAATGGGGGATGCGATGATTGAGGCGCTGATTTTCGACAAGGACGGTACGCTGTTTGATTTTCGCCTGAGCTGGGGGGCGTGGACTCGCAACCTGTTGGCCGAGTTGGGCGATGCTGATGGGCGGCTGGCCTCGGTTTTGGGCTATGATGCGCAGCGCAATGATTTTGCCGCTGACAGCCCGGTGATTGCGATGACCACGCCCGAGATTGCCGATATTCTGCTGCCGCATTTGCCGGGGCTGCGGTTGGAGGAGCTTTTGGAGCGGATGAACCAGCTGTCTGCCGATGCGCCGATGGTGCCAGCGGTGGATTTGCCTGCCGTGCTGGGCGCTTTGCGGGCGCGGGGGTTGAAGCTGGGGTTGGCGACCAATGATACCGAGCTGCCAGCGCGGCGGCATCTGGCCGGGGCGGGCGTGTTGGAGTTGTTCGATTTTGTGGTGGGTTGCGATTCCGGCTTTGGCGGCAAGCCTGCGCCGGGGCAACTTCTGGCCTTCGTTGCGCAATGCGGGCTGATGCCGGGACGGGTTGCCATGGTGGGCGATAGTTTGCATGATCTGGATGCGGGCCGGGCGGCGGGGATGCAGGCGGTGGCGGTGTTGACCGGGATCGCAACGCGCATCAATCTGGAGGCGCATGCCGATGTGGTTTTGGCCAATATCAGTGAATTGGCGGCTTGGATCGACAGTTTGGCGGCGGCTTAACCGGGTCAGCGGACAAAAACGACACATTTGCGTCGGGAACGTGGTGCGCTAAGGCTCTGCGTTTCGTTCATCTTAAGCACCAGCAGCGGCCACGGTTATGGCCGCCAGAATGGAGACGCCAGATGAGCGATGACGCAAGCCGCAAACGCATCCGTGCCGGGGGTCGGGCTGGCAACAAAAGCCGGGCGGGCTCGGCGGTGATTGACCAGATGCCATGGCGGATTCCGGTGAACAGTGACCGTCCGATAGAGCCGTTGGATGCGGATGGCGTACAGGCGATCCACAAGGCAACGATGCGGATTTTGAAGGAAATCGGCATCGAGTTTCTCAACCCCGAGGCGGTGGCTTACCTCAAGCAGGCTGGCTGCGTGGTGAACGGCACCAACGTCAAGATGGACGAAGATTTCGTGATGGAGATGCTGTCGCATGCGCCGGAAAGCTTCACTATCACGCCGCGCAACCCGGAACGCGAAGTGATCATGGGCGGCAAGCATATGCTGTTTGTGAACGTGTCTTCTCCGCCGAACGCGTGGGATTTGGAGCGGGGCAAGCGGACGGGGGATTTTGAAACCTTCAAAGAATTCATGAAGTTGACGCAGTATTTCAACTGCATCCATATCGCGGGCGGCTATCCGGTGGAGCCTGTCGATATTCATGCAAGCGTGCGGCATCTGGATTGTTTGTACGAAAAGCTGACGTTGACCGATAAGGTGGTGCATGCCTATTCCTTGGGGGCAGAGCGGGTCGAGGATGTGATGGAGATGGTCCGCATCGCGGGCGGCCTGTCGCACGCGGAGTTTGATGCCAAGCCACGGATGTATACCAATATCAACTCGGTCTCGCCCCTGCAGCACGATTATCCGATGCTGGATGGCGCGATGCGGTTGGCCAAGCGGGGGCAGCCCGTGGTGATCACGCCGTTTACCTTGGCGGGCGCAATGGCGCCGGTGACGATGTCGGGGGCGGTGTCGCTGTCGTTGGCGGAAGGTTTGGCCGGGGTGGCCTTGCTGCAATATATCAATCCGGGTTGCCCGGTGGCTTTGGGGACGTTCACCTCGAACGTCGATATGAAATCGGGCGCGCCGGCGTTTGGCACGCCGGAATATATGCGCGCCACACAGATGACCGGGCAGTTGGTGCGGTTTTATGGTCTGCCGCTGCGGTCTTCTGGCACCTGTGCGGCCAATGTGCCGGATGGGCAGGCGATGTGGGAGACCTCGAACAGCCTGTGGGCAGCGGTGCAGTCGCGCACCAATATGGTTTATCACGCGGCGGGTTGGCTGGAGGGCGGGCTGATCGCCAGCCCTGAGAAGTTCATCATGGACTGCGAAGTGTTGCAGATGATCCAGCGTTATTTTGAGGATGCGGTGGTGGCTGTCACCCCGGATGATCTGGCGTTTGAGGCGATCAAGGATGTGGGGCCGGGCGGGCATTACTTTGGCTGCCAGCACACGCAGGATCGCTACGCCACAGCGTTTTATGCGCCAATCGTGTCGGATTGGCGCAACTATGAGGCGTGGCAGCAGGATGGCTCGATCTGGACGGTGGAGCGGGCGCATCGGATCTACAAGCAGATCATCGCGGAATTTGAAGCGCCCGAGATGAACGGCAATGATCAGGAAGCGCTGCGGCAGTTTGTGGCCAAGCGCAAGCAAGAGGGCGGCGCGTCGACCGATTTCTGATCTCTGGCAAGGGGTTATCTGGGGCCTGTGCGGATTTCCGCGCGGGCCCTTTGGTATTTTGGACGCGCGCTTGTCTGGTGGGGCTAAATCAGCGAATGTCGCGCTGCCCTTACGGCGATTTGGTAATTGTTAAGGCCCCGCGCTTAAGCTTGGGGAGAATCATTTTGCGAGTATCCCGATGCACGGCCTGATCAACCGCTCGATCCAGTGTTTTCTGCGCGACACCTATGGGGTGTCCAGTTGGTCTGCGATTGCGCAAGCGGCGGGGCTTGGCTTTGACAATTTTGAACCTTTGCTGATCTATGACACAGCGCTGACCGAAGCCGTGATTGTGGCCGCAGCCGGGCATTTGCAGCGGCCGCGCGAGACGGTGTTAGAGGATTTGGGCACTTATCTGGTGTCACATCCAAATCTTGAGGCGCTGCGGCGGCTGTTGCGCTTTGGTGGGGTGAGTTTTCAAGATTTTCTATACTCGATGGAAGATTTGCCGGAACATGGCCGTTTGGGTCTGCCCGATCTGGAAGTGCCGGAATTCACCCTTTTGGATCAGGGCGAGGGGCGGTTTTTGCTGCATGTGTCAAAGCTGATTGAGGGCGTGGGGCATGTCACCGTCGGGCTTTTGCGGGCGATGGCGGATGATTATGGCGCGCTGGTGGTGTTGGATCATGCGGGCGTTGAGGCCGGGCGTGAGGTGGTTGCAGTGCATCTGCTGGATCATGCTTTTGCAGAGGGGCGGCGGTTTGAGCTTGCCATGCCGGGGGCTTAGGCGATGCCGGGGGCCGCCATAAACCAAGCTGCGCTGTCGCGGATGATGCCGATGCATGTCGGTTTGGATGCGGCGGGCAAGATCACCTCGATAGGGCCGACTTTGGCCAAGCTGATTGAAGGGCCGCTGCCGCTCGGGGTGGGGTTTTTGAAAGTGTTTGCGGTGCGCAGGCCAGCGGGCATCGCCTCGATGGACGATCTGCGGGCGCGGGCCGGGGTGCGGCTGCATGTCGATCTGCGCGGCAAGGGCGATACGTTTCGCGGGCTGGCGATGCCGACCGAAGACGGTGGGATTCTGTTGAACTTGTCGTTTGGCATAAGGCTGATCGAGGCGGTGCGGCAACATGCGCTGACCGATGCGGATTTTGCCGCCACCGATATGGCGGTGGAAATGCTGTATCTGGTCGAGGTCAAGCAGGCGGTGATGACGGAGTTGCGGCGGCTGAACCTGAGTTTGCTCGGCGCGAAGGCGACGGCAGAGGAACAGGCGCTGACCGACACGCTGACGGGCTTGCGCAATCGGCGGGCGCTGGAAGTGTCGCTGCCCGCGCTGATCGGGCAGGGCGTGGCGTTTGGCCTGATGCATATTGATCTGGATTATTTCAAACAGGTCAATGACAGCTTGGGTCATGCGGCGGGCGATGTGGTTTTACGCGAGGTGGCGAAAGCGCTGGTGGTGGAAACCCGCGCCTCTGACATCGTGGCGCGGGTCGGCGGCGATGAATTTGTCGTGCTGTTGCCGGGGTTGTCGGATGCGGCGCGGCTGAAGCAGATCGCGCGGCGGATCATTGATCGTTTGACGCAACCGATTGATTTTGAAGGCACAGAATGCCGGATTTCGGCCTCCATCGGGCTGACGATCTCGACACTTTATGATCCGCCAGAGGGCGAGCGGATGTTGAGCGATGCCGATGCCGCCACTTACGCGTCAAAGCGGGCAGGGCGGGCGCAGGCGCAGTTTTATCAGCCCTCTGGCGATGATCTGCTGTCAGCGTAGGGTTTCTGGCGGTCAGACCGCCAGAAATTCCTTGACGAATGCGGTGGCCGAGCGGGCGCGGATGTCTTGCGGGCGGCCGATTTGCTCGATGCGGCCCATCGACATCACCACCACCAGATCGGCAAGCTCCATCACCTCATCCTGATCATGGGTGACGAAAATGGTGGTGAGGCCGGTGGTGTCGTGGATTTCACGCAGACCCGCGCGGAGTTCTTTGCGCACGCGGGCGTCGAGGGCTCCGAAAGGCTCATCGAGCAGCAGCATCCGGGGTTCGATGGCAAGCGCGCGGGCGAGGGCGACGCGCTGGCGTTGACCGCCGGACAACTGGCTCGGGTAGCGTGCGCCGATGTCGGGCAGTTGGATCAGCTCCAGCAGTTTGGTGACGCGGCGGGCGATTTCCGCCTTGGCGGGGCGTCCGGCGCGGGGACGGGCGCGCAGGCCGTAGGCGATGTTTTCAAACACCGTCATGTGGCGGAACAAAGCGTAGGATTGAAACACAAAGCCCGCCCGGCGGTCTTGCACGGTGAGGTTGGTGGCATCTGAGGCGTCAAACAGCACCCGGCCTGCGGTGGGGAATTCGAGACCGCCGAGGATGCGCAGCAGGGTTGTTTTGCCGGAACCGGATGGGCCCAAAAGCGCCACCAAAGCGCCCGAGGGGATGGAGAGCGAGACGGGATGCAGGGCCGCCGTCGCGCCGAACTCTTTGGAAATCTGATCAATTTCGATTTGCATGGCTGGGCCTTTCAGGGACGGTGTGCAGCGGCAAGCTGATCGGCAAAGCGTCATTCCAGCAGGGTTTTCAGGGTGAGGGTCAGCAGCGCCAGCAAGGCGAGGACGGCGGCGAGGCTGAAGGCTGCGACCGAGAAGTATTCGTTATAAAGCATCTCGATGGTGATCGGCATGGTGGCGGTTTGGCCGCGGATTTTGCCGGAGACCACCGCGACTGCGCCGAATTCACCCATGGCGCGGGCGTTGCAGAGGAGAACGCCGTAGAGCAGCGCCCAGCGGATGTTGGGCAAAGTGACGGTGAAGAAGATGCGCCAGCCGGAGGCTCCCAAAGTGAGGGCGGCTTCTTCCTCGGCCTTGCCTTGCTCGATCATTACCGGGATCAGCTCGCGGGCCACAAAAGGGAAGGTCACGAACATTGAAGCGAGGATGATCGAGGGCAGGGCGAAGACGATGGGGTAGCCATGCGCGACCATCCAGCCGCCGATGGCGGTGTTGGCGCCGAAGGTGAGCACAAGGCAGAGGCCTGCGACGACGGGGGAGACGGAGAAGGGCAGGTCGATCAGGGTGATCAGTAGGGCTTTGCCGCGAAAGTCGTATTTGGTGATGAACCAAGCGGCGGCGATGCCGAAGACGGCGTTCAGGGGGACTGCTATGGCGGCGACGATCAGGGTGAGTTTGATCGCCGAGGAGGCCTCGGGGTTGGCTAGGGATTTGACGGCCTCGATGGCATCTTTCGAGAGGGCCTCGGCGAAGACGGCGACGAGGGGGGCGAACAGCAGGAAGGCGAGGAAGACGATGACCACGGCGATCAGCGCCACGCGGAATCCGGGGGATTCGGTGGTCACGGGGCGATGGGCCTGCGGGCCTGTGGGTTTCGGCCAGTGGTGGGTGGGGGTGTCAGACATAGCCAATCCTCCGGCGGCTAAGAACTTGGATGGCGTTGATCACCAGCAGCATTGCAAAGGAAATCAACAGCATGGCGATGCCGATGGCGGTGGCACCAACATAGTTGAATTCTTCCAGTTTGATGACGATCAGCAGCGGGGCGATCTCGGTTTTCAGCGGGATGTTGCCTGCGATGAAGATGACCGAGCCGTATTCGCCGACCGCGCGGGCCAGAGAGAGGGCAAAGCCTGTCATCGCGGCGGGGGCGAGCATGGGAAGGACGACGCGGCGCAAGGTATAGGCGCGGGTGGCCCCGAGGGTGGCGGAGGCTTCTTCGACTTCACGCTCGATTTCCTCGACGACAGGCTGCACGGTGCGGGTCACAAAAGGCAGGCCGACGAAAATCAGGGCAATCAGGATGCCCCATTGGGTGTAGGCGATTTTGAAACCGAGGTCTTTGGCGATGGAACCGAAGGCTCCGTTGGGGGCGTAGAGGGCGGTTAGGGCGATGCCTGCAACGGCGGTGGGCAGGGCGAAGGGGAGGTCAACGGCGGCGTCGAGAAGGCGGCGACCGGGGAAGCGGTAGCGCACCAGAACCCAAGCCAAAGCCACGCCGAAGACGAGGTTGATCAGGGCGGCGATGAAGGACAGGCGGAACGACAGGAACAGAGCGCCCCAGATGCGGGGGGTGTTCACCTCGGCCCACAGCGCTGGAAAACCGGCCGTGGCGCCCTGCAAAAGCAGGGCGCCGATGGGGAGGAGGACCACTAGGGACAGCAGGGTAAGGGTGATCCCGGCACTTAAGGCCATGCCGGGAAGTGGCGAGCGGTTGATCAGCGGTCTGCGCATGGGGCGTTACTTCGCGGTGTAGATTTGATCGAAGGTGCCGCCATCGGCGAAGTGGGTTTTCTGTGCTTCGGCCCAGCCGCCAAAGTGGGAGATATCGATCAGTTCCAGTTTCGGGAAGCGGGCGACATCAGCCGGATTGGCTTTCGAGGTATCCCAGCCACGGTAGAAGTCTTTGAACACAATGGCTTGGGCTTCGGGGGTGTAGAGGAAGTTCAGATAAGCCTCGGCCAGTTTGCGCTGATCGTCGTTGTGGATGTTGGCTTCAACCAAAGCGACGGGCGGTTCGAGAGCGAAGACACGACGATGTCAAACTGATCGTCGCCGAGCTCCTTTTCGGCCAAGTAGGCTTCGTTTTCCCAAGCCAGCAGCACATCGCCGATGCCGCGCTGGGCGAAGGTGGTGGTGGCATCGCGCGCGCCTTTGTCCAGCACGGGCACATGCTCCAGCAGGGTTTTAACGAAAGCTTGCGGGTCTTTGCCGTTCTTTTCCGCCCAAGCCCAAGCGGCGAGGTAGTTCCAGCGCGCGCCGCCCGAGGTTTTCGGGTTCGGCGTGATGACTTCAACGCCATCCTTCACCAGATCGCCCCAGTCTTTGATGCCCTTTGGGTTGCCTTCGCGAACGAGGAACACGATGGTCGAGGTGTAGGGCGAGGAATTGTGCGGGAGTTTAGACTGCCAATCGGCGGGCAGTTTGCCTTCTTTGGCGATTTTGTCGATGTCGGCGGCGAGGGCCAAAGTGACGACCTGCGCGTCCAGACCTTCGATCACGGCGCGGGCTTGGGCACCGGAACCGCCATGGCTGGCCTCAATCGTCGGGGCCGGGTTTCCTGCAGCGGTGTAGCTGGCGATGAAGGCGGCGTTCAGGTCTTTGTAAAGTTCGCGCGTCGGGTCGTAGCTGACGTTCAGCAGGGTTTCGGCGCGGACCTCTTGCGCTGCCGAGAAGCTGAGATACAGCGCCGACAAAGCGATCAGCGCGGCTTTGCCGAGCCAGTTTTCGCGCACCGGGAAACCTGTGAAATCGCGCTCACCGGTGGTGATGGTGACGCGGCCATCTGCATGGCGCTGGGTGAGGGTGCCTTGGGCCGTGACGGTGCCTGCAAGGGTGATGGTGGTCAGCATTGGTTTCTCCTGCGGAATAGTGTGGCGTTTGGCCGGAAAGGGAAGGGCGGGGATCAACCCGAGAATGGGGGCGGTCATCTTGCGTAGGGGTCCAAGGGCTCGATGCGGGTTTCCCAGAGGCGGGCGTCGCGGCCATCGAGCAATTCTTGCACCGCAGATTGCGGATCGCGGGTGAAGCGGACCAGCGGGCTGCCCGAGACGCGGTGGGCGCGTCCGGTGCGGCGGTCGATCAGCGAGACTTGATAGGCGCAGGACATCGGCGCCGCTTGGCGGAAGTCTGATTGGGGTGCTGCGAACATGTTGGTCTCCCTCTGGATTGGTTGGGCAGGGTCGAGTGTGTCGATGCCCTTAATAACGACAGAGTTGGTCGAGTTTAGCAACGGAAAAATAACGCTCTTTTTTGTCGTGATTGTAGAAGAAAATTCTCTCTGCTTTATTTTCAATGGGTTGAGGGGTGGCGAGACAGTTTTATCTAGATATAGTTGTTTGAAAGCAATGGCTTATAAGATTTTTGGAATATATCACGATAAATATGGTAGACATTTAGAATTTTTGCCTCATCCTAGCGAGAGCAGCAGAAGGGGAACGGCTATGGCCGAGCTTGATCAGATTGATCGCAAGATTATTGCCGAGTTGATGCGCGATGCGACGCTGCCGGTGGCGCAGATTGCCGACCGGGTGGGGCTGTCGCAGACGCCGTGCTGGAAGCGGATTCAACGGCTTGAGGCCACGGGCATCGTCACCGGACGGGTGGCGATGGTGGACCCGGCGCGGCTTGGCTTTGGGCTGACGGTGTTTGTCGAGGTGGAGGCGGTGGATCATTCCGCCGAGTGGCGCGAGGCGTTCATGAAGGCGACCGAGGCTATTCCCGAGATCATGGAGGTCTACCGCATGGCCGGAGAGATGGATTATCTGCTGCGGGTCTCAGTCGGTGATACGGCGGATTTTGACGGGCTGTACAAGCGTCTGACCGATGCGGTGGCGATCAAGAATTTCACCTCGCATTTCGTGATGGAGCGGATGAAGTTCGGCACTGCCTATCCGGTGGATACCCAGCGGCGTTAGCGCAGGTGCTGGCGCAGGAAATCTTGCGCCAAGGCCACGCCCTCGGGCGTGATGCTGTGGCCGACGCCGGGCAGCAGGTGCAGCTTGGTTTGCACACCTGCAGCGGTTAGCGTGGCTTTGGCAGTGGTGGCCTCGGCGATTGGCATCACCGGGTCTGTGGTGCCGTGGATCAGCAGCACCGGGGTTTGCATCGCGGGCGTCAGCGGTGCCGGGCTGGCGAGGCGCAGCGAGAAGGCGATGACCGCGCCGACGGGCCAGCGGCCAGAGGCGACGGCGTCGAGGGCCATGATGGAGCCTTGTGAGAAGCCGATCAGGGCGATGTTGTGCAACTGGTTTTGCAGGCCATGGGCGGGGATGATTTCGGTGAGCGTCGCGTCAAAACTGGCGCGGGCTTCGGCGACTCGGGTGGGGCGGTTGGCCTCGGCGATGCCGGTGATCGAGAACCATTGGCGGCCCGCGCCACCTTGATCAAAGCGGTGCGGGGCGTCGGGGCTGGCATATTCTGCCCCGATGTTTTGCGCGATGTGCTGGCCGATCGGGGCCAGATCGGCACCGTTGCTGCCGACGCCGTGCAGCATGATCAACAGCTTGGTCATGCTTGGTCCCATGGCAGCAGGGGGCCGACCGGGACAAGGCCCAACGGGTTCAGGGTTTTGATCGAGTAATAGCCGCGTTTGATATGGTCGATGCTGACGGTGTCGCGGATGCCGGGAAGTGCCAGGATACGCAGCATGTAAGCCTGCAGGTGCGGGTAGTCGGCGATGCGTTTCAGGTTGGTTTTGAACAAGCCGTGGTAGGCGGCGTCAAAGCGGATCAGGGTGACGAAGGCGCGAATGTCGGTTTCGGTGAATGGCGCGCCGTGCAGGTAGGGGCGATTGTCGGCTAGGCGTTGTTCCAAGCTGTCGAGGGTGGCGAAGACATCGGCGAAGGCGGATTCGTAGGCGCCTTGGGTGGTGGCAAAGCCTGCGCGATAGACGCCGTTATTGAGCGCCGGGTAAATCTGATCGTTCAGCGCGTCGATCTCAGGGCGCAGGGCTTCGGGATAAAGATCGGGGCCAGTGGCGAGGCTGCCGAAACCGGAGTTGAGCATCCGCACAATGTCAGCCGATTCGTTGTTCACCAGCGTGTCGGTGTGTTTGTCCCACAAAACCGGAACGGTGGCACGGCCCGAGACATGGGCATCGGCGCGGGTGTAGATTTCGTGCATATAGGTGGCGTTGTGCAAGTGATCCGGCGTGCTGCCGGGGTAGGTGCCGAAGCGCCAGCCTTGATCGGTGAGGCTGGGTTCGACCACGGACACGGTGATCGCGGATTCTAAGCCTTTGAGTTTGCGGGCAATCAAGGTGCGTGACGCCCAAGGGCAGATCAGCGCGACGTAGAGGTGGTAGCGCCCGGCCTCGGCTTTGAAGCCCGTCGATCCATCCGGGGTGATCCAGTTGCGGAACGTCGATTGTTGGCGCACGAAGCCACCTTGCGCATCCTTGGCCTGCACGGGCTGCCAGTTTTCCTGCCATTTGCCATCGACGAGCATCTTACACCGCCTTCGGTGACAGGGTGATCGGGGTGCCCCATGGGTCGGTCAGGGCGGCGGGCAGCTTGGCGCGCAGGGCGGCGAGGGGCTCGGCATCGGCGAGAATCTCCAGATCGGCGAGGCCGGTGGAGGGAAAATTGCGCGGACCCGCACCGCGGCTGTTCCAAGTGTTTGTGGCGAGGTGATGGTGGTAGCCACCCGCGCCGTAGAAGGCGGCACCGGGATAATGGGTGGTGATCGCAAAGCCTAAGGCACCATTGTAGAACGCCTCGGCCTCGGGCACCGATCCGGTTTGCAGATGGACATGGCCGATGACGGTGCCCTCGGGGGCTTGGGTGAACGGGGCCTTGGCGGCGGCTGCGAGGTTGTTCAGATCAAGGCCGTTGGTGGCCATTTGAATCTGGCCGCCTTGGGTTTTCCATGCAGCGCGCGGGCGGTCGATATAGACCTCGATGCCGTTGCCTTCGGGGTCTGAGAGATAGATCGCCTCGCTGACGAGGTGGTCAGAGGCACCCTCTAGTGGCAGGCGAGATTCAGAGGCGTGCAGCAGCCAAGCGCCAAGGTCGGCGCGGCTGGGCAATAGGAAGGCGGTGTGAAACAGGCCGGCTTCCTTGGGGCTGCGGCGGCGGGCGGCTTTGTCAGAGCGCAGTTCGAGCAGGGTGGTTTTGCCCGCACCAAGCCGCAGGGTTTCGCCGTCATTGCTGAGTTCTTGCAGCCCAAGCGCTTGTTTATAAAACGCACCGACACGCCCGATGTCATGCACCGTCAGGGCGACTCGGCCGATTTCCAAGGGTGCGGATGCGGTGGACATGTCGGTTCTCCTAAAGTCAGGGGTTAGCGCAGTTTGCGACCAAAAGATGCGGCACCGTCGCCGAGCAGGGATTGCACCACAAGCGCGACGATCCAGAATGCGGGGTATTCCCAGCCGCCGTTTTCGTTGGTGAAGAAGAAACCCGCAGCGAAATGCACGGTGACGATGGCCCCGAGCAGGACGGGAATCAGCGCGAGGGAGACGATGCGGGTGCGGTATCCGGCGATCAGGGCGAGGCCGCCAAGCACTTCAATGGCGATGATCAGATAGGCGAGCGGGCCGGGCAGGCCGATGCTTTGGAAGAAACCAGCGGTGCCAGCCGGGGTGAAGACGAAGATTTTCAGGCCGGCATGGGCGAGGAACAAAGCGCCAAGGCTGACCCGCAGGATCAGGGCGGCGAGGTCGGTTTGGCTGGCGGATTGGGTCGGTAGGGCGGTCATTGCGGGTATCCTTTGGGTTTGGAGGGATGATCGCACTATGGCTCTTTCCGATTGGATTGATAATCTTGCCAAATGGAAGATCATTCCATCCTATTCGGAAGGAGTTGTTTGCGGCAGGTGTTGCACCAGAAAATCAATCAGCACCCGCATCTTCAGCGCCAGATGCCGCCCGGAGGGATAGAGCGCGAAAACCCCCATCGGCGGTTCTTGATATTCGGTCAGCAGGGGAATGAGACGACCACTGGCAAGGCTATCGGCCAGAACAAAATCGGGCGAAGACGCGATGCCCAGCCCGGCTTCAGCGGCGATCATGCAGGCGGAGGCGTTGGAGAAGGTCAAACGCCCTGCGACCGCAACGCGTTGATTTTGAGAGAATATCCAGCGGTGGGGATCGCGGTAGTTGGTGTCGATCAGACAGTCATGCTGGCTGAGATCTTGCGGTGTTTTCGGGACGCCGCGCAGGGCGAGATAGGCTGGAGCGGCCGCCACGATCAGTTGTGAGCTGCACAGTTTGCGCGCAATCAGCGTGGTGTCGCCGGGTTTACCGACCCGCACCGCCATATCAAAGCCCTCATCGACAAGGTTCACAAGACGGTCGGAAAAATGCACATCCAGTGCAATCTCGGGATAGGCCTTGGCAAAATCGGCAAGACGCGGGGCGAGGCGGATGGTGCCAAAGCTTAACGGCGCGCTAAGGCGGATCTTGCCACGCGGCAGCAAGGCGGCATTGCGGGTTTCGGTATCGAGCGCGTCAAACTCATCAAGCAGGCTGCGCAATCGGTCGAAATAGGCCTGCCCCGCCTCGGTCGCTGCCAGCGCGCGGGTGGTGCGGTGCAACAGCCGCACGCCAAGTTCGGCTTCCAGTTTTGACACCAGTTTAGAGGCTTGGCCGGAACTGGTGCCCAAGCGCTGCGCTGCGGCGGCAAAACTGCCAGTTTCCAGCACGGTGACGAACATCCGCTCGCTGATCAGCCGATCCATTGGCACGCTTTCGCTAAGGAATTCAGCGAAGATTAGCGCGATTGCTGCGGTTTTGGAAGGAAGATGCGCTGGCGAGTTGGAAGCTCAAGCAATGGATTTTATTCAGATATTCAGGGAAGTGGCAGCCCGTAGGGGAGTCGAACCCCTCTTCCCAGAATGAAAATCTGGTGTCCTAACCGATAGACGAACGGGCCACTGCGGCGGTTCCTAAGCGGTTGGCGCGCGGGGTTCAAGGGGGGAAAACCGATTTATCGGTCGATTTTTGCGCCCATCAGCGCGATAGCCTGCTGATACACCTTGGCGGCGTTCCATTCTTTGATCACCGCAAAGTTCGGCTCGCCTTCCTGATAGCCCAGCCCCGGCTGCCAGCCCTTCTGGCGCAGGTAGTTGGCGGTGGTGGAGAGCGCATCGGTGAGGTTGGTCAGATCAATCCGACCATCGCCATTGCCATCCTGACCATATTGCAGCGCATTGCCGGGCAGGAATTGGGTATGGCCAAGTTCGCCATGCTTTGCGCCGACCGATTTGGCAGAGATCGAGCCTTGATCCACCAGCAGCAACGCGCCAATCAGATGCGGGCGGAAGAAATCTGTGCGGCGGCAGTCGAAGGTCAGGGTGGCGATGGCCGAGACAACATTGGTGTCGCCCATGAAATTGCCAAAGCCGGTTTCCATACCGTGTATGGCCAGCAAAACACCTGCGGGCACACCATATTGTGTCTCAAGTCCTGCGTAGAAATCCGGGTTCTTCTTTTCGCGGGCGCGGCCCTGCGAGATGATCGCATCGGCGCCGCGCACCGACAGGAATTTTTGCAGGGTATATTTGAAGCTTTTCTGATTGCGATCCGCCGCGATGGTGGCCTTGGAATAGCTGGCCCCCAGCAGTGCCGCGCGGTCCGCTTCGCCGACGCCCTCGGCTTTGGCTTCTTGCGCCATTTCGGTCTTCCACGCGTCAAAGCCGGATGAGGTGTTGCCGCAGGTGGCAGACAAAGCGGGGGCGGTCAAAGTCAGGGAAAAAAGCAATGCGGTCAAAGATTTGGTCAACACGGTCTGCATCCAACAAGGAAAGATTGTGGGCAGAATAGCCGGGCTGTCGCGCGGCGCAAGGGGGCTGAAATTCTTCAGCGATGTCAGGGTGTTGGGGGAAGTGGCAGCCCGTAGGGGAGTCGAACCCCTCTTCCCAGAATGAAAATCTGGTGTCCTAACCGATAGACGAACGGGCCACTGTGGCGCGGCGGTGTGTAAGGGCAGAATTGGCGCTTCGCAAGAGGAAAAATCATGCTTTTGCCGCATCTTCCAGACGAAATTGCACCTTTGTGCGACCGCCCCATGTGTTCAGCTCTAGCCGCCCGGCCAGATGAAAGCGTTGGTGGCCGGGGTTTTCCAAAGCGGGGCCGAGATCACTGTCAAAAGCGCCGAAAGCGATGCCTTCGAGGCGGGCACCTAGGCTGTCGCCGAAGCTGATTTTCAGGTGCTTTTCGCCGATGCGGCGCGTGGTGATGTTGGTGTCGGCGAAGGCAAAGCGGGGGGCGGGGGCGGAAGCGCCGAACGGGCCTGCCGATTCGATTTGTTCGACAAATCCGGGGGTTGCGGCGGTGGGCATCAGCAGGCTGTCGATGCGCAGGTCTTCGCGACCGCCCGCACCTGCGCCCTGTTTGGCGAGAAGTTCAGCGAGACGTTCCATCGCGGCTTCGAGTTTATCACGCGCGACGGTGAGGCCTGCGGCCATCTTGTGACCGCCACCTTTTAGCAGCAGGCCTTCGGTTGCAAGACGATGAATCGCGGCGCCCAGATCGACGCCGGTGACGGAGCGGGCGGAGCCTTTGCCTTCGTTGCCATCGAAACCGATCACCACGGCGGGGCGGTGGCTGGCTTCTTTCAACCGGGCCGCGACAATGCCGACGACGCCGGGGTGCCAGCCGTCGCCTGCGGCCCAAACGAGGGGGCCGTCCATGCCACGCATTTCGGCTTGGGAGAGCGCCTCTTCACGCACGCGGGCTTCGATATCGCGGCGTTCGGTGTTCAGGAGGTCAAGCTTCTCGGCCAAAGCGGTTGCCTCGGAAGGGCTATCCGTTGAGAGCAGCCGCGCGCCAAGATCGGCTTGGCCGATGCGACCGCCCGCGTTGACGCGGGGGCCAAGCAGGAAGCCGAGCGCATAGGGGGTGGGGGCTTGGTCCATGCGGGCGACGTCGGCGAGGGCGCGCAGGCCTGCGCGTTCGCGCCGCGCCATCACTTTTAGGCCTTGGCGCACGAAAGCGCGGTTGACGCCGATCAGCGGGGCGACATCGGCGACGGTGGCCAGCGCCACGAGATCGAGAAGCGCCATCAGATCAGGGCCTTGGCCGCCGTCAGCGCGCAGTTGCCGGTTGGCTTCGACCAGCATCAGGAACACCACGGAGGCGGCGCAGAGATGGCCGAGGTCGCCGTCTTCGTCTTGTCGATTGGGGTTTACCACGGCGTAGGCGGGGGGGAGGGTTTCTGCGCCGAGGTGGTGATCTAGGACGACAACATCGCACCCGGCGGCGGCGATGGGATCAAAGCTGAGGGTGCCGCAATCGACGCAGAGGATCAGGTCGTGCTGGCGGCCGAGTTCTGCCATGGCGGGGCCGTTGGGGCCGTAGCCTTCGTCAATGCGGTCGGGGATGTAGAGGGTGGCCTTGGCGCCCATTGCCCTTAGCCAGATGATCAGCAGAGCCGCCGAGGAACCACCATCAACGTCATAGTCGGCAAATATTGCAATGCGTTGGCGGGTTTTGACCGCGTGCAGGAAGCGGGCGGCGGCCTTGGCCATATCGCGCAGTTTCAAGGGATCGGGCAACAGGTCGCGCAGTTGCGGGGCGAGAAAAGCCGGGGCGTCTTGTGGCGTGACGCCGCGGGCTACGAGCGTGGCGCAGAGGGCGAGGGGGAGACGGGTGATCTGGGCCATCGCCTCGGCCAAACGCTCGGATTCGTCGCTTGGACCAATCCAGCGGCGCTGGGTGAGTGAGTGTTCGACGGAGAGGAAGGCGCGCGCTGTCATGGTTTGGGTGTGCCTGACAGCGCGGCCTGGAGCAAGGCGGAATTTGAGAAATTCCGGCACGATTTCCGGATCGGAAATCGGTTGCGCCCTTATTTCATTGGGCTTTTGTATAGCATCCGGCGCACCGATCCGGTTTTGGAGCGCATCAGGATGGTCTCGGTGGTGACCCAGCCCGGTTCAATCTTGATGCCTTGCAGGATCGAGCCTTGGGTGACGCCGGTGGCTGCGAAGATCACATCGGCGGTCACCATTTCATCCCGGGTGTAGATGCGGTTCAGATCGGTGATGCCCGCCGTATAGGCGCGGGATTTCTCGTCGTCGTTGCGGAACAGCAGCTTGCCGTAGATCTGGCCGCCCATGCATTTCAAGGCGCTGGCCGCGAGCACGCCTTCGGGTGCGCCGCCGGAGCCCATATACATATCAATCCCGGTGATTTCGCTTTCGGCGCAATGGATGACGCCTGCGACATCGCCGTCGGTGATCAGCCGGATCGCCGCCCCAGTGGAGCGGACTTCGGCGATCAAAGCTTCATGCCGGGGGCGTTCAAGGATGCAAACGGTGATCTCATCAGCGGCGACGCCCTTGGCACGGGCCAGCGCCCGGGCGCGGGCGGCGGGGGGCATGTCGAGGGTGACGGTGTCGGGGGCGTAGCCGGGGCCGATGGCGAGTTTTTCCATATAGACATCAGGGGCGTGCAGCAGGGTGCCGCGCGGGGCCATGGCGATGACGGTGAGCGCGTTCGGCATGTCTTTCGCGGTCAGCGTGGTACCTTCGAGCGGGTCCAGCGCGATATCCACCGCCGGGCCTTTGCCAGTGCCGACTTCCTCGCCGATATACAGCATCGGGGCCTCGTCACGCTCGCCTTCGCCGATCACCACGACGCCCGCAATATCCAGCAAATTCAACTGGTCGCGCATGGCATTGACCGCTGCCTGATCTGCCGCTTTCTCATCACCGCGCCCGATCAGCTTGGCCGAGGCGAGGGCTGCGGCTTCGGAGACGCGGGCGAGGCCGAGGGAAAGCAGGCGGTCTTGGAATTCGGTGACGTCGGCCATGAGATATCCTTGCGGGAAATGGGGTTTTCTTTCGTCTAGCCGGGGGCGGGCGAGGCGGCAAGGATGGTGGCGCTAACAGTTTCAGGGCGCTGAGGTAATCTGCCGAGTTGCAAGGTTTTAGGGCGTATTACCGCCGTGCTTAGGCTCGGTTGACGGGCGCTGGGCGAGGCTTGCGTTAATCAAGCCTTTGCGAATCGCGGTTAAACTTCCTCGATCCGCAGTGCCACGGGGGCGCCGACCATCACGCCGGTGCCTGCAAAGCGCCCCGTCGCGTGATCAATATCGGCGCGGGTGGCTTTGTGGGTGACGATCAGCACGGTGGCCTTGTCGCCCTCGTGATCATACTGGCGCATCTGGTCGATGGAAACGCCCGCATCGCCCAAGCAGGTGGCGATTTTTGCCAGTGCGCCGGGTTTGTCCAGCAGAGTCATGCGCAGGTAATAGCTGGCCGGGGTGGCGGATTTTGCGGCTTGCGGGGTGGCGAGGGTGCTGGCGGGTTGGCCGAAGGTCGGCAGGCGCAGGCCGCGCGCGATGTCGAGTACGTCGGACATCACAGCGCTGGCGGTGGGGCCCATGCCCGCGCCGGGGCCGCGCAGCACGATCTGGCCGACGGAATCGCCTTCCAGCACCACCATATTGGTGCCGCCTTGCAACTGGCCCAGCGGGCTGTCGGCGGGGACGAGGCAGGGGGTCATGCGTTGTTCCAGCCCTCGGCCCGTCATCTGGGCCACACCAAGCAGCTTGATGCGGTAACCCATGTCGGCGGCGAGTTTGATATCGTCGATGGAAATCGCACCGATGCCTTCAAGTTCGACGGCGTCAAAGCTGACTTGGGTGCCAAAGGCGATGGCGGCGAGCAGGCTGAGTTTGTGGCCAGCGTCGATGCCGCCGACATCAAGGTTCGGGTCGGCCTCTAGGTAGCCGAGCTGTTGGGCGGCGTCGAACACCTCGGCGTAGGTGAGGCCCTCGTTCTGCATCCGGGTCAGGATGTAATTGCACGAGCCGTTCATCACCCCCATCACGCGTTTGATCTGGTTGCCTGCCAGCCCCTCGGTCAGCGCTTTGATCACCGGGATGCCACCTGCGACGGCGGCTTCAAAGCGGATCACCCGGCCTGCGGACTCAGCCGCGAGGGCGAGCGCTTGGCCGTGGTGGGCGAGCAGGGCTTTGTTGGCGGAAACCACGTCTTTGCCTGCGGCAATGGCGGCCTCGGTGGCCAGTTTAGCCGGGCCTTCGTGGCCGCCCATCACTTCAACAAACACGTTGATGTCGTCGCGTTTGGCAAGCGCCACGGGATCGACCTCCCAAGCGTAGCCGGACAGGTCGGCGTCGCGGTTCTTGGATTTGTCGCGGGCGGAGACGGCGGTGATCTGCACGGCGCGTCCGGTGCGTTTGGCGATCAGATCGGCGTGCTGTTGCACGATCTTCACCACGCCAATGCCCACGGTGCCAAGACCAGCGAGACCAAGGCGCAGGGGTTTGGCAGACATGAGGGGACTCCGTTTCAGATTGCTTGCGCCGGGTGTTAGCCGATGGCGGGGCGCTGCGCAACGCGGGCGTTGTGGGGGTTACTGGCTGGGGCTTTCGGCGCGCAAGGTGGCGGCACGGGCTTTGAGGAGAGCCACCGGGCCTGCCAGCGGGTCGGCGGGGTTGGTCTGATCGGTGCCGGCGATCAGTTGATCGGTGGGCAGCAGGCTTGGCGCGGGCAGATTGGTGCGGCTGCCCGCATCCACTTCGGAGAATTGGGCACAGGCGGAGAGGCTGAGGATCAGGAAAAGGGCGCGCGTCATGCTGGGGAGCATAACGCGCGGTTGGTTCAGGTTCAATGCGCAGGCTTACACGCTAATGCGCAGGTTTGATAAAGGTGCCGTTGCGCAACTCGGTCATCGCTTGTTGCAGCTCGGCCTTGGTGTTCATCACAATGGGGCCGTGCCATGCAACGGGTTCCTGGATCGGAGCCCCCGAGACCAGCAGAAAGCGGATGCCATTGGGGCCTGCTTGCACGGTGATCTCATCGCCGCGGCCAAACTCGATCAGGGTGCGGTTGCCAGAGAGGTCGCGGATGTTCAACTCCTCACCCTTATACTCTTTCTCTAGCAGCACGCCGCGCGGGTTAGAGCTGTCGGCGAATTTACCAGCGCCCTCAAAGATATAGGCGAAGGCGTGGCGGCGGGTGTCGATCTTGAAGGTCTTTTTCTTTTCCGGTGGCGCAAAGACATCAAGGTATTGCGGATCGGCGGCGATGCCATCGACCGGGCCGGTTTTGCCCCAGAACGAGCCCACGATCACCTTCACAATGCTGCCATCATCATCCATGATTTCCGGGATGTCGTTGGATTTGACATCTTGGTAGCGCGGCGGCGTCATCTTGAGATTTGCGGGCAGATTGGCCCACAGTTGGAAGCCGTGCATCTGGCCTTTGGCGTTACCCTTCGGCATTTCTTGATGCAGGATGCCGGAACCGGCCGTCATCCATTGCACATCGCCGCCCTTGAGGGTGCCGCGATTGCCGAGGCTGTCGCCGTGCTCGACCGCTCCGGCCAGCACATAGGTGATGGTTTCGATGCCGCGATGGGGGTGCCACGGAAAACCTGCCATGTAATCACGCGGGGTCTCGCCGCGAAAATCATCGAACAGCAGGAAGGGGTCAAACTTGGTCGGATCGCCAAAGCCGAAAGCGCGGTGCAGATGCACGCCTGCGCCTTCGATATGCGGTTGGGCGGTGGATTGGCTGAGAACGGGGCGGAGGGACATCGGCTTGCTCCTTTGAGTGCGTTGTCCCCAAAGTAGGTCTGGTGCGTATTTGCGGCAAGGCGTGAATGCACAGGTCTTATGTGCAGATTTGCGCGAATAGGTGATGGCGGCGCGACCGCTTAGGACAGCGGACAGGGCGTCGTGTTGATGCTTATGCAGGTCAGGAAGCGGGGGCGGGTGACCACGAACTGCTTGATCTCTTCATCATTCATGCCAACACTGAAAGCCGGATGATAGCTGACCCATGTTTCGACGATGGTCACGAAGTCACCCGCCGCCATTTTGGGGATGCGCGAGGCATAAGTCTGTAACGTGGTCGTGGTGAGGAGTGGCACTGCATTGTCCGGCGAGCGCGACCAGTGCACTTCAAAACGCGCGTTGGTGTCAGACCAAGTCACAGAGGTGACGCGGATTCTTATGGTCTGATCGTTGTCGATCAGGTAGCGCATCAGATCGCGCATCCCGGTGATGTAGTTGGTGGGCAGGGGCAGCATCTCACGCGAGATCATGTCCGAGATGGTGTAAGCGGCCTTCTGCGAGGTGTTGACCGAGCGGAAGGCGTCCCAATAGACGAACAAGGCGAGGTAGGACCAGAGCATGAAGGGCAGCACGATGATGGCTTCGGCCATCAGCACGCCACTTTCGTCGCGGCCAAAACGGCGGAACATGTTGCGGAGCGATTTCATGATGTTATCCTCAACTCGGTTCGGTTACAAAGGCCGAGGTCGCAATCACCCCATAGCCGCCTTCGCCGTCTTTCGGCAGACCAAGACCGATGCCGGTGGTGGGGAACAAAGCATCTTGCACAACGCAGACCCGGATCAGCATAATGTCATTCTGCTGGCCGATTTGCAGCGCCGTGACCGGCTGGATGTCTTCGGAGCGGTCAATACAGGCGACACCCGTGGTGGGCAGTGCCCAAGCGGTTGTGCTGATCCGGGTCATCTCGATGGTGATGTTCGCCTGGCAATCTTTGAAGATCACGGTGCGCTTGCAGATTTCGGTTTTCAGCAGGGCTGCATCGGGCAAGGTGTAATGGCCCAAGCGCAGCTCTCGCATCGTCATATCGACGGATTGTTCCAGCATGATCGAGCGGATCATCAGCAGGCCGCTTTCAAACGAGGCCATGAAGATGGTGAGCAACAGCGGCACCGCGAGCACAAACTCCATCGCGGCGGTGCCGTCCTCGCGCCGAAAGGCGATGGCTAAGCGTCTGATCAGGCGGATCATTGCGTCAACCTCAACTGGCTGATGTTGCTGGCAATGGCGCGGAAGGCGGTGCGGATTTGCAGACCCGAGGCGTTGAAGTAATGCGCAGCCGAGGTCGAGCAGTTGCGGATCTGGGTCTGGCCGTTGGTCGGGGCCTCAAACGCGATGCCATAGACGATCACGCCCTGACCTTTGGCCAGCCCGCAAATCTGTTGCAACTGGCTGTCCATCGAGGTCGTCGGGGTCTGGGTGCGGAAGGCCGCCATCCGGTTGGCATATTCGGTGTTGCGCGCCGCTGTGGTGCTGCCCAAGGCGCGGGCGTAGAACTGCCAAGCGACATAGCTGAGCCGCATCGCACTCCAAACCTGCGGCCATGTTTGCTGGACGTAGGTGCCGCTGTTGGTCGAGTTGGACCATGGCACAGCCTGAAACCTGCTCAGATGCGGCACCCAGTATTGGTTGCCACTGACGCTGGCATGATAGATCGAATAGTTGCCGTCGCTGTTGCTTTTATAGATCGGCGAGTTACCAGATTTATAAGCCGCGTTCACCCGTTCTTCGGCGAAATGCTCACCGTCGGTCATCAGCACGATCACCTTCATCGCCTCGGGGTCGGTGAAGCTGTAGGGCCGCCCGCTGAGATCGCCTGCCATTTTGCCTGAGGCAATCAGCTGGGTGTACATGGTGGCCGCTGACGGGTCCATCAGCGCCAGACCCCATTTCAGGCCCGCATTGATCGAGGTGGCCCCAACGGCAGATAGACCGTTGATCTGGGTTTGCAGGGTTGAGATCGTCTCGGAGGGCAGGCGGATGATGTTGCCGGCAATCGGCGGGCACCAGACGTTGCCCGCGTTGTTGGTGGCATTGTAGCCGATGGCATAGCTGGTGTCGGTATAGGCCACCCAAGAGTTAGTTTGGTTGGTGCCGGAATAAGTGTCGGCGTGGGCGGTCATCGACATCGCGGTGTTGGTCGGCAGCGCGGTTTGGTTATAGACGGCGCTGGGCATGTCCACGCATTGCACGTTGGTCACCAACGGATCATCGGTCAGCGCGGTGTATTTGGCGCGCAGGTCGGGGCTGATGTTGACCTGACCGTTGAACGGCACGAGGCCGATGGAGATTTTGTGCTCGGCATCGCTGGACAGCACAGTATCGACGAATTCATTGGCAGCGGTCTTGAGGTTGACCAGTTTGCTGTTGGACGCCATCGAGCCCGACACGTCGAGCACCAGCATGATCTCGACATTGGTGACGCGCTGTTCGGCCATCGAATGACCCGCCGCATCCATCTTGTCCTGTCCGATCAGATGCAGAAAATAGGGGTCGGTGGCGGCGGCGGCATCGGCAGTGACGTTGCGGAAGTTCATGCCCTCGGACACGGTGACGCTTTTGAGGTATTTGTCCATCCCGGCCTTGGTGAAGTAATCGGCCACCACTTCCTTGGGATCGAGCGTCTGTGTCAGCGCGGCCGAGGCCAGCGTGGCGCGGTCGAGGGTGTTTTGCAGCGTGGTGCGGGTTTGTTCATAGCGCATCAGGTCAACCGCGAGGCCTCCCATCATCACCATCAATATGAACAGCGTCAGGGCCAGAATGGTCAGCGAGCCGTCTTGCGCCGCCCAAAAGCGTTTCAATACCGCGCAGCGCGGTTTGGTTTGGCCACAACCCTGATTTCCAACGTTCGCTATGAACATGGACATACCCTAACTCCGGCTCGCGGCTTGCGGTGCGGGGCACCGGGCGGCGAAGCATAGAAACACACCTTGAAGCGGCATAAAGCGCGTGGGCTTGGGCAAAACTATGGCTTTGGTGTTTCAGATTGTGGGCAGCTTGTGGCGAAAACCATGATTCATGCGACAAACGGCGCTGATGGCCGAGATTGTTGCGTATTTGGGCGCAATCACAGGAAGATTTGACACAATCTTAGATAGAATGGCCAAAATTGGCTTTTACGGTATGCGCCGGGGCATCGTGAAGCGGCGGGCGGTGCGAATCAGAGGTGATATGAGGTTGAGGCATTGGTTTTGACCGATGCAGAAAAGGATTGCCCCCGACGCTATGATCGGGGGCGCTTGGTTATTGCGTCAGTTTCAACTGGGTCAGGTTCGAGGCGATGGTGCGGAACGCCGCCTGAATATCAGCCCCGTTCTGCGCGTCGAAGTAATGCGTGGGTGAGGTGGCGCATTGCAGGATCTGGGCTTGGCCGTTGCTGGGGGCCTCAAACGCGATGCCATAGACCAGCACGTTGTTCTGCTTGGCCTGTCCGCAGCTTTGTTGCAGCGAGGCGTCCATGCCGCTGACCGAGTCATAGGTCTGCACCATGTCGTTCATCTGATTGGTGTAGATCGTGTTGCGGGCGGTGGTGGTGCTGCCCAAAGCGCGGGCGTAGAACTGCCAAGCGACATAGCTGACCTTCAGATTGGTCCAGACGGTTTCCCAGTTTTGCTGCACACCGCCGTTGTAGGGGGTGGCCGACCATGTGCCCAGATGCGGTACCCAGTAGGGGTTGCCGACATGAGATGGCTGATACACCGAATAGTCACCGCCGCTGCTTTTGTAGATCGGCGACGGGCCGGTCTTATAGGGGTTGGTGACGCGGTTGTGGGCAACATGCTCGCCATCGGTCATCAGCACGATGACTTTCATCGACTCGGGGTCGGTGTAGTTGAAAGGACGGCCTGCAAGGTTTGCGCCCATCTGGCCCGCGCTGATCAGCTCATTATACATGCCGCGCGCCGAAGGATCGAGCAGCGACAGGCCCCATTTCATCCCTAGAGTGATCGAGGTGTTGCCGCCCGCAACAAGGCCATTGATCTGCGATTTCAGGGTGGTGGCGTTCTGGCTGGGCAGGCGGACGATATTAGCAGGCTGCTTGGTGCAGAAGGCGGCGTTATAGTTCGGCAGAGCCGAGCTGGAAGTTGGTGAGACCGCCGCATTGGTCTGGCTGGTGCCATAGTAATGGTCGGCATAGGCCATCATCGGCAAATCGACATTGCGCGGGATGCCGGGGGCGCTGAACACCGAAGATGGCAGCTCAAGGCAGTTCACATCGGTCACACCATGCAGATTGACCGCCTGATACTTGGCACGCAACACCGAGCCGAGGTTCACCTGCGCATTATAAGGCACGATGGTGATCGAAATGCGGTGATTGGGATCGTTGGCCAGCATGTTATCGACAAACTCGGCAGCAGCGATCTTGAGGTTGGCGATCTTGGCCCCGGTCATCGACCCCGAGACATCCAGCACCAGCGCGATTTCGACATTGGTGATGGCTTGCTCGGCCCCAGAGCTGCCAAGGGCATCAAATTTGTTGATGCCGATCAGATGCATGAAGAATGGCTTGGTATCGACGCTGCCCTTCGAGACGACGCTGCGTGAATTCAACGACTGCGTCACCTGAACGTCCTGAAGATCTGCGCCAAAACCGGACTTGTCGACGCAATCCCGCACCACCGATTCAGGGTCCAGCGCCTGCTCTAGGCTGGCCGCCATCAAGGTGCAGCGATCCAGCGTATTTTGCAGCGCCGTGCGGGTCTGCTCATAGCGCATCATGTCGACCGCAAAGCCGCCCATCATCGCCATCAGCAAGAACAGCACCAGCGCGAAAATGATCAGCGAGCCGTCTTCGTCGCGGCGAAACTGCTGGCTGCGATTAACCAGATTGCGCATCTGAGCGCGGGGGGAGGGGGCCAAAACCACGGTCTATTCCTTTACAAGCCACATCGGATGCTGCCCCCGCAAACACATCCTTTCGCCACTTTGCTGCCCAGAAGTTATGGCAAAATTGTGGCAACCTTGGCAAGCAGGGGGCATTGTGGGGGTGTCTGGAAACACTGGTCATGCAGGTGTTTTACTGTGGCGAAACCGAAGACAGTCAACTTTCGCATAGGTTGTATTTGGTGCCACACTATCGCCCAAATTGTACAATTCCGAATCACTTTTGGTCAAAAGAGGCTCAAATCTGCTTACAATGTGTGCTGGTTTATTAAGCAAACGGCAGTAGGTATTGGGAGAGCGCAACGGGCGCTCTGCCGGGAGAGAGACGGCATTTTGGGAGGACGACCATGAGCGTTGCAGGCGAGCCGAGTTTTCGCGAATCCGTAGATATGATGTTCAAGCGGGCGACCGCGCTGATGGACCTTGGCCCCGGTCTTCAGGAAAAAATTCGCGTGTGCAACTCGACCTATACGGTGCGGTTTGGTGTGCGGTTGCGCGGCAAGATTGAGACCTTTACCGGTTATCGCTCGGTGCATTCCGAACATATGGAACCGGTGAAAGGTGGCATCCGCTATTCGCTGGGCGTCAATCAGGACGAGGTTGAGGCGCTGGCGGCGCTGATGACCTATAAATGCGCGCTGGTGGAGACGCCGTTTGGTGGATCCAAGGGCGGGCTGTGCATTGATCCGCGGGCGTGGGATGAGCATGAGTTGGAGCAGATCACCCGCCGCTTTGCCTATGAGCTGATCAAGCGCGACCTGATCAACCCGGCGCAGAACGTACCCGCCCCGGATATGGGCACGGGGGAGCGCGAGATGGCGTGGATCGCTGACCAATATGCGCGGATGAACACCACCGATATCAACGCCAAGGCCTGCGTGACGGGTAAGCCGCCGCATGCGGGCGGGATTCAGGGCCGGGTCGAGGCGACGGGGCGCGGTGTGCAATATGCGCTGCGCGAGTTTTTCCGCAATTCGGAAGATGCGGCGATGGCGAGGCTGTCGGGCGATCTGGATGGCAAGCGGATTGTTGTGCAGGGCTTGGGCAACGTGGGATATCACGCGGCGAAGTTCCTCTCGGAAGAAGACGGTGCCAAAGTGATCGCGATCATCGAGCGCGACGGCGCTTTGGTGAATGAAGACGGCATCGACGTCGAAGATGTGCGGCAATGGATGAACCGCAACGATGGCTTGCTCGCGGCCTATCCCAAGGCCAAGCATGTCGTGGATGGCGCGAAAGTGCTGGAAATGGCCTGCGATATCCTGATCCCGGCGGCGCTTGAAGGCGTGATCAACCTGTCCAACGCGGCGCGGATTCAGGCGCCGTTGATCGTCGAGGCCGCCAACGGCCCGATCACTTATGGCGCGGATGAAGTGTTGCGCGCCAAAGGCTGCGTGATCATTCCCGATATGTATGCCAACGCGGGCGGGGTGACGGTGTCTTACTTTGAATGGGTGAAGAACCTCAGCCACATCCGCTTTGGCCGGATGCAGCGCCGGGCCGAGGAAGCCCGCTCGCGGATTCTGGTCGAGGAGTTGGAGCGGCTGTCGAATGATCAGCATCTCGGCTGGCAGTTGACGCCGGATTTCAAGAAGAAATTCCTGCAAGGCTCGGATGAATTGGCGCTGGTGCGCTCGGGGCTCGATGACACCATGCGCACCGCCTATCAGGCGATGCGCGAGGTTTGGCATGGTCGCCCCGAAGTCGGCGATCTGCGGGTGGCGGCGTATATCGTCTCGATCGGGCGGATTGCGGCGACCTATAAGTCGAAGGGGCTGTAAGCGGCGCTCATCCGCCCTTCCGGGCGTCTTCGCTGTCACATTGGTCTAAATATCCCCGCCGGAGGCTACCTTGGCTGCCGCCTGAGCCTCCGGCGGGAGTATTTTGCAAAGAGCAATGCCGGGCTTGCCGCCCCAAACGCAGCGCGGAGGGCCGCACGGCCCGATGAGCGCTTGACAGGCTTGCGACATGATTTGTCGCGGATGGCACAGTTATTCGGGTTTGACTGTTGAATAACCCGTGCAAAGCGGGTTCACTTGCCCGCAGGCAAGCAAGGAGCCCCCCATGCGCTATTCCGGGTTGAAGGTGATCACCGAAGGGTTGTTCGGCAACAAGGGCTGGGGGCCAGCGTGGCGCGCTCCAGAACCCAAGGCGGAATATGATGCGATCATCATCGGTGGCGGCGGGCACGGACTTGCAACGGCCTATTATCTGGCGAAAAACCATGGGCTGACCAATATCGCGGTGCTGGAGAAGGGCTATCTCGGTGGCGGTAATATCGGGCGCAATACGACGATTGTGCGGGCGAATTACTACATGCCGGGGAATTCCGAGTTCTACTCACATTCCCTGAAGCTGTGGGAAGGGCTTGAGGCCGAACTGAACTACAACGTCATGCACTCGCAGCGCGGTCAGTTGATTTTGGCGCATTCGGATGGCCAGCGCGATACTCTGGCGCGACGTGGCAATGCGATGATCAATCAGGGCGATGATGCCGAGTTGTGGAACTTGGATCAGGTCAAGGATTTCGCGCCGTATTTGGATTTTGCGCAGACCCGGTTTCCGATTTGTGGCGGTTTGATGCACAAGCGCGGCGGCACGGCGCGGCATGATGCGGTGGCTTGGGGCTATGCGCGCGGCGCGGATCGGCGCGGGGTGGATCTGATCCAGAACTGCGAAGTCACCGGGATTGATATTGTGAACGGGGTTGTGCAGGGCGTGCAGACCACGCGCGGGGCGATCCGGGCGAAGAAGGTGGGCATGGTGGTGGCCGGGCGATCCAGTCAGGTGGCGGCGATGGCGGGGATGCGGTTGCCGATAGAAAGCCATGTGTTGCAGGCGTTTGTGACCGAGGGGCTGAAGCCTGTGATTGATTCCGTGATCAGCTTTGGCATGGGGCATTTCTATATCAGCCAGTCCGACAAGGGCGGTTTGGTGTTCGGCGGCGATCTCGATTTCTATTCCTCTTATGCCGCGCGGGGCAATTTGCCGATGGTCGAGCATGTGATGGAAGCCGCGATGACTTTGATGCCGATGATCGGGCGGGCCAAGGTATTGCGGTCTTGGGGCGGCATCATGGATATGACGCCGGATGGCTCGCCGATCATCGACAAGACCCATATCGACGGGCTGTTTGTCGATGCGGGCTGGAACTATGGCGGCTTTAAAGCGGCCCCGGCGAGTGGCTGGTGCATGGCGCATCTGATGGCGACCGGGGAAAGTCATGAGGTGGCAAAGCGCTTCCGTCTGGACCGCTTCCGCTCGGGTCATGTGATGGACGAAGAAGCCACCGGCAGCCAACATAATCTGCATTAAGGGAGTAGAGAGATGCGTATACCTTGCCCCCTGTGCGGCACCCGGGATCGGCGCGAGTTTTATTACTACGGGTCCGAGGATTATCTGAAGCGGCCCACGGATCAGGGCACCGTTGAGGACTTGGATAACCATTTGTTCCTGCGCGACAATCCGGCGGGGGTGACGCGGGATGTCTGGTATCACGAGGCGGGCTGTGGGGCTTGGATGGTGGTGACGCGGAATACGATTAACCACGAGGTTCTGGGGTCAGAACTGGTTGCCAAGAAGAAGGAGGCCTGACCATGCGGATTGCAGGTAAGGGGCTGATTGACCGCACGAAGCCGGTTTCGTTCAAGTTTGATGGCAAGACCTATCAGGGCTTTAAGGGCGATACGGTGGCTTCGGCGCTGTTGGCGAATGGGGTGAAGCTGGTCGGGCGGTCGTTCAAATATCACCGTCCGCGTGGGGTTCTCACGGCGGGGTCGGAAGAACCCAATGCGATGATCGAGGTGATTGGGGCGTCGAACCAGACCCCCAATGTGCGCGCGACGGTGCAAGAGATTTTTGAGGGGCTGAACACCCGCTCGCAGAACCGTTGGCCCAGCTTGCGGTTTGATGTGATGGCGGTGAATGATATGGTCTCGCCCTTCCTGTCGGCGGGGTTTTACTACAAAACCTTCATGTGGCCGCGCGCGTTTTGGGAGGCGATTTACGAGCCGATCATTCGGCGGGCGGCGGGGCTTGGCAGTTTGTCGGGCAAGCATGATGAGGGGCATTACGAGAAGGCCTTTGCCTTCTGCGACGTGCTGGTGATTGGCGCTGGGCCAACGGGTTTGATGGCGGCTTTGGAGGCGGCGCGGGCGGGTGCGGATGTGGTCTTGTGCGAGGAGGACCGGCTTTTGGGCGGTCGTTTGCTCGCCGATGACGCCCATCTGGACGGCAAGCCTGCGGGCGCATGGGTGGCTGCGGTCGAGGCGGAGTTGCGCGCTTTGCCGAACGTGCGGATCATGCCGCGCACCACGGTGACGGGGGCGTATGACGGTGGGCAATTCTCGGCGGTTGAACGCGTGGGGTTGCACAAAGGCCCGCGCCCGGATTTGCCGCGTGAATGTTTCTGGCGGATCACGGCGGCGCGGACGGTGCTGGCGGCGGGGGCGTTGGAACGCTCGATAGCCTTCCCGATGAACGACCGTCCGGGGATCATGCTGGCGAGCGCCGTGCAAACCTATCTGAACAAGTTCGGCGTGGTGCCGGGCAAGCGGGTGACTCTGTTCGCCAACAACGACGGCGCGCGGGCTGTTGCACGGCAGTTGATCGCGGCGGGTGTCGCGGTGGCGGCGATCTTGGACAGCCGGACGGATGCAAGCGCGGTGGAGGATTGCCCGGTGTATCTGGGGGCGCAAGTCACTGACACCAAAGGGAGATTGGGGCTGCGGGCGATCACGGGTAGCCATGTCGGTGGCGAGTTTGCGCTGGAAACCGATCTGTTGGCGGTGTCGGGCGGCTGGAATCCGACGCTGCATATCACCTGCCATCTGAACGGACGGCCCCGGTGGGAGGCGTCTTTGGCGGCGTTTGTGCCGCTGGCGGATGCGGTGCCGAATTTGCAAGCCGCAGGGGCATGTAATGGGGTGTTTGATACGCTCGGCTGTCTGAGCGAAGGCCAAGCGGCGGCGCGGGCGGCGTTGCGTGGGCTGAATATAGCGGCGGCGGATGCGGTTTTGCCGACTGCTGAGGGGATGCCTTATGTCATTGCTCCGCTGTGGCAGGTGGCTGGCAAGGGCCGGGCTTGGCTCGATTTTGCCAATGATGTGACGACCAAGGACGTGAAGCTGGCGGCGCAGGAGGGGTATTCTTCTGTCGAACATATGAAGCGCTATACGACGCAGGGCATGGCGCCGGATCAGGGCAAGAACTCGAACGTCGGGGCGCTTGCGGTGCTGGCGGATACCACCGGGCGGGGGATTCCTGAAACGGGGACGACGACGTTCAGGCCGCCGTTTGTTCCGACCTCGATTGCGGCGATGGGGGCCGGAGGGCGTGGCGCGGGCTTTGCGCCGCAGCGATTTTTGACCTCGGATCAGGCCAGCCGCGACCGGGGTGCGCCGATGATTGAGGCCGGGTTGTGGTATCGGCCCAGCTATTTCCCGAAGCCGGGCGAGACGACTTGGCTGGAGTCGTGCAATCGTGAGATTGGCTATGTGCGGGGCGCTGTCGGGGTCTGCGATGTCTCGACCTTGGGCAAGATTGATATTCAGGGGCGCGATGCGGGGCGGTTCCTTGATCTGGTTTATACCAGCATGTTCAGCACTTTGGCGGTCGGGCGGGTGCGCTATGGGCTGATGCTGCGGGCGGACGGCTATGTGCTGGACGATGGCACCACGGCGCGGCTTGGGGAGCATCACTACCTGATGACCACCACCACGGCGGCAGCGGGTCTGGTGATGCGGCATCTGGATTTCGTGCATCAAAGCGAATGTGCCGATTGGGATGTGCGGTTTATTTCCGTGACCGAAAGCTGGGCGCAGTTTGCCGTGGCGGGGCCAATGGCGCGGGCTTTGCTGAACGGCTATCTCGATCAGCCTTTGGGGGATTTCCCCTTCATGGCGGCGGGCAGTGTCACGGTTGGCGGTGTCGCCGCGCGGCTGTTCCGCATCAGTTTTTCGGGTGAGGAAGGCTATGAACTCGCGGTGCCGACGCGGTATGGTGAGGCGTTGTTCCGCGATCTGGTGGCACGGGCCGAAACCATGGGCGGCGGGCCTTATGGTATGGAAGCGCTGAACGTGCTGCGGATTGAGAAAGGCCTGATCACCCATGCCGAGATTGATGGAAGGGTGACGGCGTTTGATATTGGTGCGGCGAAGATGGTGTCGGCCAAGAAGGATTGCATTGGCAAGCTGGCGGCGATGCGGCCCGGTCTGGTCGGGCCAGAGCGCGCGCAGATGGTGGGGTTGAAGCCGTTGTCTGCCGAGAAGATCACCTCTGGCGCACATTTGTTCGTGCCGGGGGCAGACTTGAGCCGGGTGAATGCGCAGGGCCATATCAGTTCGGTCGGTTATTCGCCGATGTTTGACCGTGATCTGGGCTTGGGGTTCTTGGTGAACGGGCGCGCGCGGATTGGCGAGACGGTGCGGGTGGTCGACCGTCTGCGCGGCATTGATGTGCTGGCAGAGGTTTGCGACCCGGTGTTCCACGACAAAGACGGGGAGAAGTTGCGTGCCTGAATTGATCGCAAAGACCGCTTTGGCGGGGAAGAAACTGGTGGTGGCAGGGACGACTTTGGCCGAGGTGGATCATGGGGCTGTCAGCTCGATCGCGCCTTATCCGGGGCAAAGCGACGCGGTTAATAAGGCTTTGCAACCACTGGGATTTGGCTTCCCGGCGGTGAATAGCTTTGCTGCGAGAGGCGATGCGGTGATCGCTTGGGCGGGACGTGAGCAGGCGTTTTTGATTGGCGCTGAATGCCCGGATTTGAGCGGTGTGGCGGCGGTGACGGATCAATCCGGCGGCTGGGTCAGCCTGTCGTTGCAGGGGCCTTTGGCGGTGGAGGCGCTGGCGCGGTATGTGCCGATGGATCTGCGGCTGGGCGCTTTTCCGGTCGGGATGGCGGCGCGGACGCCGCTGTATCACATGTCGATGCTGCTTTTGCGGGTGGCCGAAGACGGCTTCCGGCTGATGCTGTTCCGCTCGATGGCGCGGACGGCGTGGCACGAGATTGAGGTGGCGCTGAAAACCCTCGCGGCGCGGGCGGCGTGATGCTTTCGGCGGACGATCTGCGCGATCTGACGGTATTTCGGCAGCATTTGCATCGTTTCCCCGAGGTTTCGCGCGAGGAAGCTGCGACGGCGGGGCGGATTGTGCAGGCTTTGGCGGCGCTGCAGCCCGATCAGGTGGTGACGGGGCTGGGCGGGCATGGTGTGGCTGCGGTGTTCGACGGCGCTGAGGCTGGCCCGACTGTGATGTTTCGCGCCGAACTCGATGCGCTGCCGATTGAGGAACTGTCGGAGGCCGCGCATCGCTCGACCATTCCCGGCAAGGGGCATCTGTGCGGGCATGACGGTCATATGACCTTGCTGATGGGGCTGGGTCGGTTGATCGCGCGTCAAAGGCCAGCACGGGGGCGGGTGGTGCTGATGTTCCAGCCTGCCGAGGAAGATGGCTCGGGAGCGGCTGCGGTGGTGGCCGATCCGCGATTTGAGGCTTTGCGGCCCGATTGGGCGTTCTCGATCCACAATATGCCGGGGCTGCCGTTTGGACATTCTGGACTGAAGGCGGGGGCAGTGAATTGTGCCTCGCAGGGGTTGAAGATCACGCTGAGCGGCAAGACCGCTCATGCGTCTTTGCCGGAAACTGGGGTCTCGCCAGCGCTGGCTTTGGCGCGGTTGATCCCGGCGATTGGCGCGCTGGGGCAGGGCGGGCCGCTTGGGCCGGAGTATCGTTTGGTCACGATCACCCATGCGCGCTTAGGGGAGGCGGCGTTTGGGATTGCGCCCGGAGAGGCGGAATTGTGGGCAACGTTGCGCACGATGGAAGATGGTCAGATGGCGGCGTTGCGGGGGGCTGCGATGGATCTGGCGCGGGCGGAGGCTGCGGTGTGGGGGCTTGGGGTGCGGTTCAGCCATCACGACGATTTCGCGGCCTCTGTGAACGATGGGCAAGCGGTGGCGCATCTGGCCCGCGCGCTGGAGGCATTGGCGATGCCCTATGATGCGGGCGATTTGCCGATGCGGGCCTCGGAAGATTTTGGGCGGTTTGGGCAGGGGGGCACGCGATCTGCGATGCTGTTCTTGGGGGTGGGCGAGGATCATCCGGCGCTGCACAACCCGGATTACGATTTCCCTGATGCACTGACTCCGTTGGGCGTGCAGATTTTCCATCGAGTGATGCGCGATCTGTTGGGGTAATTGCCCAAAATCTGTCTAAAATTGTCATCCTCTGTGCTCAAATATCCCCGCCGGAGGCACTCTTCGGTGGCCGCAGAAGCCTCCGGCGGGGATATTTGAGCCAATGTGAAACTGCAAGCGGCGCACTGGACAGAAGCCCCATCAGACCTGATATAACGGGGCATGAGTCTGCCTCCCGGTTTCCTTGACGAATTGCGCACCCGCGTCTCGCTGTCCTCGGTGGTGGGCAGGAAAGTCACGTGGGATCCGCGCAAGTCCAATCAGGGCAAGGGCGATATGTGGGCGCCTTGCCCGTTCCATCAGGAAAAATCCGCCAGCTTCCACGTCGATGATCGCAAAGGGTTTTACTATTGCTTTGGCTGCCATGCCAAAGGCGATGCGGTGACGTTTATCAAGGAAACCGACAACCTCAGCTTCATGGAAGCGGTGGAGGTTCTGGCGCGCGAGGCCGGGATGCCGATGCCCGCGCGTGATCCACGCGCGGAGCAGGTGGCGGACAGGCGCACGCAGCTGGTTGAGGTGATGGAGGAGGCGGTGAAGTGGTTCCGCCTGCAACTGCGCACCTCGGCTGCCTCGGACGCGCGGGCGTATCTGACCAAGCGCGGGCTGTCGGTGGAGGCGCAGGATCGCTGGGAGATCGGCTTTGCGCCGGATCAACGGCAGGCTTTGTATCTGGCGCTGCGGCAAAAGGGCGTGGCGGATGATTTGATCGTGGCGTCAGGGGTTTGCGCCAAGCCCGATGATGGCGGCGCACCCTATGATCGCTTTCGCGGGCGGATCATTTTTCCGATCCGCGATGGCCGGGGCAGGGCGATTTCGCTCGGTGGGAGGGCGATGGACCCTAACGCGCGGGCGAAATATCTGAACGGGCCAGAGACGGAGCTGTTCGACAAGGGGCGCAATCTGTTCAACCATGCCCCGGCTCGGGAGGCCTCCGGCAAGGGGGCCGCCTTGGTGGTGGCCGAGGGTTATATGGACGTGATCGCGCTGTCCGAGGCCGGGTTCAAGGCCTCGGTTGCCCCTTTGGGCACGGCGGTGACGGAAGATCAGTTGCGGCTGATGTGGCGGATTTCCGATGAGCCGATCATTGCTTTGGATGGCGATACGGCGGGGATCAGGGCGGCGCTGCGGGTGATTGATCTGGCTTTGCCGCTGTTGGAGGCCGGGAAAGGTTTGCGCTTTGCGGTGATGCCGGGGGGGATGGACCCGGACGATTTGATCCGCGCGCAGGGGGCGGGCGCGATGAAGGCGGTGCTGGATCAGGCCGTGCCGATGGTGAAACTGCTGTGGCAGCGCGAGATTGAGGGCAAGCAGTTTGACAGCCCGGAACGCAAGGCGGCTTTGGACAAATCCCTGCGCGCGCATCTGAAGCGTATCGTTGATCCGTCGATCCGCAGCCATTACGGCGAAGATATCAAGCAGTTGCGTTGGGAGTTGTTTGGCCAGCGTCCGCGTGCGGCCAAGCCGTTTGTGCCGCGCGCGCCGGGACAGAAGGGGCGCTTTGGGCCGACGGTTGAAATGCCGCCAGTCGCGTCTACCAAGGATTCGATGCTCGCCACGGCACCAGAACGCGCTGAGGAAGTGCTGCGCGAGGCGGTGATTTTGGCGGCGCTGATCTTTCACCCCCACCTGATCCGCCGCTTTGAATCTGCGCTGGAGCGTATGGAGTTGATCGGCGACGGCCACCATGCCCTGCGCGGACTGCTGTTGATCGGGCATGATGCCGAACCCGCCCAGCTTTATGACCAAATTCAACAGGCAGCGCCCGCTGCCCTTGATGCGCTGCTGGCCCGCCCCCATGTTCAGATCGCGCCGCCGGTGAGGAACCGCACCGACAGTGAGCTTGCCGAATTTTGCATTGCCGAGGCTTTGACGCATCTGGAAGCCAGCCGGGGCGCGCAGCGTGAAGTAGCTGAAGCGGTCGAAGACTTTTCTGGGCTAGTTGATGAGGGGCTGACGTGGCGGATAACCAAAGCAAATGACGCACGTTTTTCTGCGCTAGCGGGTCCTAAAGGAAAGGCTATCGAGGCAATCGTTGCACCTAACGGCGTCCAGATGAATAAGGATGAAGTTGAAATTGCACAGCGGTTACGAGATAGCATCCAATACACCCGAAAGCGGCAGATAGACCAATGATAGCCAAATTTCACTGATTCGGCTTTCCCCCGCCGTGATTCGCGCTATTGATTCGATTTGATTGACTCTGATTCGCTACCACGACCCCGACCACCCGTTTTGACCTAGGAGCGCTCATGGCCTCGAAAGACACCGACGACGGCAAACCCGAAGCCGATGAGGCGGACGTTTCCCTTGATATGAGCCAAGCGGCCGTCAAGAAAATGATCGCCGACGCGCGTGAGCGGGGCTACATCACTTACGAGCAGCTCAACAATGTGATGCCACCGGAACAGGTGTCGTCCGAGCAGATCGAAGATGTGATGTCGATGCTGTCCGAGATGGGCATCAACGTCATTGAAGACGAGGATGTTGAGGAAGGCGAACCTGTGGTCGGCGGCGATCTGGTGGAAACCGGATCGCGCGCGCGCGATGTGGCGGTTGTTACGACGACGACCGAGGCGTTGGATCGCACTGACGATCCGGTGCGGATGTATCTGCGCGAGATGGGTTCGGTGGAACTGCTGTCGCGCGAAGGCGAGATCGCGATTGCCAAGCGTATTGAGGCGGGCCGCAATACGATGATCGCCGGGCTTTGTGAAAGCCCGCTGACGTTTCAGGCCATCATCATCTGGCGCGACGAATTGCTGTCCGAAGACATTCTGCTGCGCGATGTGATTGATCTGGAGGCCACCTTCGGGCGGTCTTTGGATGGTGAGGAAGGTCTGGTTGGCGCCGATCTGGAAGGCGTCGATGTTGAAGCAGCGCCGCGCCGTGCTGGTGGCGATGAGCCGGAACTGGATGCTGACGGCAACCCGCTGATGCGCTCGGACGATGATGACGACGAGGATGATGGCACCTCGATGTCGCTGGCGGCGATGGAAGCGGCGTTGAAGCCGAAGGTACTGGAAACGCTGGACCTGATCGCGCGGGATTATTCCAAGCTGTCGGAAATGCAGGATCTGCGGATGTCGGCGACTTTGTCGGAAAAGTCGCGGTTCTCGGCCACCGAGGAAACCGCCTATCAGAAATTGCGCAGCGAAATCGTGGTGTTGGTGAACGAGCTTCATCTGCACAACAACCGGATTGAAGCACTGATTGACCAGCTTTATGGCATCAACCGCAAGATCATGGCGATCAACTCGGGCATGGTGAAGCTGGCCGATGCCGCGCGGATCAACCGCCGCGAGTTCATCGACGAGTATCAAGGCTACGAGCTGGACCCGAACTGGCTGGACAAAATGGCCGCCAAGGCGGGGCGTGGTTGGCAGGCGCTGATAGAGAAAAGCCGCGATAAGGTTGAGGATTTGCGCGCCGAGATGGCGCAGGTTGGCACTTATATTGGCGTTGATATCTCGGAATTCCGCCGCATCGTGAACCAAGTGCAGAAGGGCGAGAAAGAAGCCCGTCAGGCCAAGAAGGAAATGGTCGAAGCCAACCTGCGTTTGGTGATCTCGATTGCGAAGAAATACACCAACCGTGGTTTGCAATTCCTCGATTTGATTCAGGAAGGCAATATCGGGTTGATGAAAGCGGTGGATAAGTTTGAATATCGCCGGGGGTATAAATTCAGTACCTATGCGACGTGGTGGATCAGGCAGGCTATTACGCGCAGCATCGCGGATCAGGCCCGCACGATCCGTATTCCGGTGCATATGATTGAGACGATTAACAAGCTGGTCCGCACCGGGCGGCAAATGCTGCACGAAATCGGGCGGGAGCCGACCCCGGAAGAATTGGCTGAAAAGCTGCAAATGCCGTTGGAAAAAGTGCGGAAGGTGATGAAGATCGCCAAAGAGCCGATTTCCTTGGAAACCCCGATTGGCGACGAGGAAGACAGCCAGTTGGGCGACTTCATCGAGGATAAAAACGCTATCCTGCCGCTGGATTCGGCCATTCAGGAAAACCTGAAAGAGACGACGACTCGGGTTCTGGCATCGCTGACCCCGCGTGAGGAGCGGGTGTTGCGGATGCGGTTTGGCATCGGGATGAACACCGATCACACGCTGGAGGAGGTCGGGCAGCAGTTCTCCGTTACCCGCGAGCGCATCCGGCAGATCGAGGCGAAGGCTTTGCGGAAACTGAAGCATCCGAGCCGGAGCAGGAAGTTAAGATCATTCTTGGATCAGTGAGTGAGAGGGCGCCTTCGGGCGCCCTTTGTCTGCGGGGAATAGAATGGATTTTTCGAGCGTAGATAGTCTTGCGAATGCCGGATTTGTTGGTTTCATTCCTTTTGGCGCTTTAAACGCGCAAAAGGCCGCAATTCCAAAGGAGCAAGGAGTTTACCTTATTATTCGACCTGAGGGGCATGTTTTGGAGTTTCTTCCAGTCGGAACTGGAGGTCATTTCAGGGGGCGAGACCCAAATGTTTCTGTAGCCGAACTCACCGCGAACTGGGTGGGTAAGACCATTATTCTATATATTGGCAAGGCAGGCGGAAGTACTTCTGCCAGCACGCTGCGAAAACGGTTGATCCAATACGCTAAATTTGGTGAGGGTAAGGCTATTGGCCACTCTGGTGGTAGATATATTTGGCAGCTGAGGGACAACAAGAGCCTACTTGTCTGTTGGAGGGTCGCCAAAGACGAGCCGAGCTCAGTCGAAAGTGGATTGATCGCTGATTTCAAATCGTGCTTCGGCGTCCGGCCATTTGCAAATCTGAGGGATTAAAGTAAACGTAGCGAATTGGGTGGGTGCAACCCATCGCGCGGATGGTGGGTTGCACCCACCCTACCCAATCTTGACTGCGCAAGCTGAAGCATCCGTCGAGAAATCGTAAGCTAAGGTCGTTTCTGGATCAGTAAGGAAGGGTGCCCCGTGGGGCGCTTTTTCATTTTTGGGGCAGGTGTCGAGCCGACAGTTGCGGCTGATCGGCAAGCTGATACGGATTGCTCCGCTTGCATAGCGCGACGGTCCCTGTACTGGGAAACTCACGCTTGAGATGCTGCGCGGCGTGACAGCGACTCGGCTTGAACTGTGCTATCCTGACCTTGGGTGTTTTGAAAGGGAGGGGGCCATGACAGTTATGAACGTTGTCCATATGCGGGTAAAACCGGGGAATATGGACGAATTTGTCCGGTTGCACGAGGATTTTGATCTAAAATCCGCGCCGGGTGGCCGCAATTTCTGGCTGATGAAATCCGGCGAAAACAGCGTTGTCGTGATCGGAGAATGGGACAGCGCGGCGGCGCTTGTCGCTGCGCGCCCGGCGATGATCGCCAGTCTGGACAAGCTGCGCCCGATTCTGGAGGGCCTTGGCGGCGGTCGGGGTGTAACCGAACCTTGGTCGGGCGAAGTCCTGCTGCATATGGGCTGAGGACCGTTGCAAAGATAAATGCCCGACCCGCGCCGCGTGTTTTGCGCTGCCGCGCTTGCCTGCATGTATAGCGATGGACTGGTAGGACCGGAGGGACTCGAACCCCCAACCAAGGCGTTATGAGCGCCCGGCTCTAACCATTGAGCTACAGTCCCACTTCGGCTTTGCCTAGCATATGCGGGGGCGGGGTCAAGCGGTGGGGCGACAAAACCTCGATCGAACACGCCCCTTGCGTTGCGCAGTGGCGCGGGATGGCTTATGGGGGCGGCAACTGCCTTTCAGCTTGGGGAATCTGCGCATGAGTACCGGACACAATGGCCTGACCTATGCCGATGCGGGCGTGGATATTGATGCGGGGAATGCGCTGGTCGAGCGGATCAAGCCTGCGGCCAAGCGCACGCAACGCTCGGGCGTGATGTCGGGCTTGGGCGGGTTTGGCGCGCTGTTTGATTTGAAGGCTGCGGGATATACCGACCCGATTTTGGTGGCGGCCACCGATGGCGTCGGCACCAAGCTGCGGATTGCGATTGATACCGGGAATGTGGACACCATCGGCGTCGATCTGGTGGCGATGTGCGTCAATGATCTGGTCTGTCAGGGCGCGGAGCCTTTGTTGTTTCTGGATTATTTCGCCACTGGCAAGCTGGATGTTGAGGAAGCGACGCGCATCATCAATGGCATTGCGGCGGGGTGTGAGGCTTCGGGTTGTGCGCTGATCGGTGGTGAGACTGCCGAGATGCCGGAGATGTATCACAAGGGCGATTTTGACCTCGCGGGTTTTGCGGTGGGCGCGATGGAGCGTGGGGCGGATTTGCCTGCGGGCGTGGTGGAGGGCGATGTGTTGCTGGGTCTGGCCTCGAACGGGGTGCATTCCAACGGCTATTCGTTTGTGCGCAAGGTGGTGGAACTGTCGGGCCTCGGTTGGGATGCGGCCTCGCCGTTCTCAGACGGCACTTTGGGTGAGGCACTGCTCGCCCCGACGCGGCTTTATGTGAAGCAGGCTTTGGCGGCTGTGCGGGCGGGCGGCGTGCATGCTTTGGCGCATATTACGGGCGGTGGTCTGACGGAAAATCCGCCGCGAGTAGTCCCGGAAGGGCTGGCCTGCGAGATTGACCTGTCGGCTTGGGAATTGCCAGGGGTGTTCCGCTGGTTGGCCACGACCGCCAATATGAGCCAGCCGGAGTTGTTGAAAACCTTCAACTGCGGCATTGGCATGATTGCTGTGGTGGCTGCGGACCGGGCTGAGGCTTTGACCGCATTGCTGCGGGCCGAGGGTGAGACGGTGGTGGCTTTGGGCCGGGTGGTGGCGGGTGAGGGTGTGATCTACAAGGGCCGTTTGCTGTGAAACGGGTTGCCGTCCTGATTTCGGGCGGCGGCTCTAACATGCTGGCTTTGCTGCGCGATATGGTGGGCGATCATCCGGCGCGGGCGGTGTTTGTGGGATCAAACGATCCGAGCGCTTTGGGGCTGGTGCGTGCGGCTGAAATGGGCGTGGCGGTGGCTGCGGTGGATCATCGGCCGTTTGGGCGGGATCGGGCGGCGTTTGAGGCGGCTTTGCTGGAGCCGATTTTGGCCTCGGAACCCGACATTCTATGCCTTGCTGGCTTCATGCGGGTGTTGACGCCCGCATTTGTGCGCCGCTTTGAGGGGCGGATGCTGAACATTCACCCCTCGCTTTTGCCGAAATATCCGGGGCTGCATACCCATGCGCGGGCTTTGGCTGCGGGCGATGCTGAGGCGGGTTGTACGGTGCATGAGGTGACGGCGGAACTGGATGCTGGGCCGATCTTGGGGCAGGCGCGGGTTGCGGTGTTGCCGGGGGATCGCGAGGCCGATCTGTCGGCGCGGGTGTTGGTGCAAGAGCATCGGCTGTATCCGGCGGTATTGCGGCGGTTTGCGGCTGGGGATCGCGGCAGGATTGACTTGTAACGGGGGGCCTTCTCGGGGGGCATCGAGCCCCCGCTCAAAGGCTTTGGCGTGGGGTGTTGGCGATGGTCTGTTGCTGATGCGGGGCGCGGGCTGAGGTGTCGGATGCCTCCGGCGGGAGTATTTCGCAAAGAGCAAATGACCGGGTGGTTGCGGTGTGGAGCTGTGGCGCGGGAGCCTGTACGTTCCGGTATTTGGCGCGGGGCAAGCGCTTGGGCTTTTCTTCATAACCAATGCTGCCTATAGCGAAAGGGCGGGATGCCCCCGTGAGCCCTTTGCGAAAGACGCCCATGCGCACGATTACAACGACCGAAGACCTCGCCGCTTTTTGTGCAGCCGCGAAGTCGAAGCCCTTCGTCACCATTGATACCGAATTTCTGCGCGAGCGGACCTATTGGTCAAAGCTGTGTCTGATCCAGATGGCTTTGCCCGGCAAGGATGGTGATGCGGTGTTGATTGACCCGATTGAGGGGGCGGCGATGTCGATGGAGCTTTTGTATGATCTGTTTCGCCACGAGGCGACGGTCAAGGTGTTCCATGCCGCCCGGCAGGATCTGGAAATCTTTTTCGTCGAAGGCAATGTGTTCCCGAAACCGTTGTTTGACACCCAAGTGGCCGCGATGGTTTGCGGTTTTGGCGAGCAGGTGGGCTATGAGACTTTGGTGAAAAAGATCGCCAAAGAGAATCTCGACAAGACCTCACGGTTTACCGATTGGTCACGCCGTCCGCTTACCTCGGCGCAGAGCGAATATGCTTTGGCGGATGTGACGCATCTGCGGGTGATTTATGAATTTCTGGCGGCGCAACTGGCGAAGAATGGGCGGCAGGCTTGGGTGGAGGAGGAGCTTTCGGTGCTGACCGATCCGGCCACCTATACCGTGCATCCCGAGGAGGCTTGGCTGCGGGTGAAGACGCGCACCACCTCGGGGCGGTTCTTGGGCGTGGTCAAAGAATTGTCGCGGTTTCGCGAGGAATATGCCCAAGGCAACAATGTGCCGCGCAGCCGGGTGATGAAGGACGACGCCTTGCTGGAATTGGCCTCAACCCGGCCAACCAATGTTGAGGAACTGGGGCGCTCGCGTTTGCTCCTGCGCGAGGGGCGCAAGACCGAGATTGCCGAGGGGATACTGGCGGCGATCAAGGCGGGGATGGAGATGCGGCCGGAAGATTTGCCGAAACCGGACCTCTCAAAGGATCAGATGCAGGTCAATCCGGCTTTGGCCGATTTGCTGCGGGTGCTGTTGAAGGCGAAATCGGAAAGTCTGGGTGTGGCACCGCGTCTGATCGCTTCGGCTGCTGATCTGGATGCGATTGCGGCGGGCGAACGCAATCTGGAGACGCTGAAGGGCTGGCGGGCGGAGGCGTTTGGTGATGATGCGATGCGGCTTTGCCGGGGCGAGATTGCGCTGTCGGCGAAGGGCAATGATGTGCGGGTGGTGCGGATTTAACCCCGCACCTCTCGCCTACCTGCTGCTGGCGCGGGCGTTGCTGGCGCCTTGCACGACGATCTGATTGATCTGTTGCAGTTTGATGTCGGACAGATTGTAGGCCACAGTAATCTCACGCGATTGCTGGTTGACCACGGCTGCGGTGCCTGCGGGCGGGAAGACGTGAAATTCCAGCACCAGCGTGCCTTTTTCATCAAGCGGCTGCGGCACCAGTTCCGCGCTCCAGAAGCCTTGCGTCGGCGGCAGGCCGGTGGCGCGGACGATCGCCCCGCCGGGATAGGCTTCGATCTTCATCGACAGCACATTGGCGACCAGCGGGCGCGGGTCGGCGGGGGCTTCGGTGGCGACCACCTCAACGGGGGCCGAGCGCTTGAACCATTTGAAGGGATTCAGGCGGCTTGAAAAGCCACCGCAGGCGGTCATGGCGGTCAGAGCAAGAACGGCGATGGGCAGGCGAAAGCGCATATGGACACCCCTTTGGCGGTGTAAGATCGGTAGCCGATTGAGGGCGGTTTGAAAAGCCCGCTTGGGCTGGACCTTTGGCCTTGGGGGCACTACCTGAGGAGCAGTGATGGAGAGACGCATGGCCACGCCCGCCTTTGAAGACATTGCCGAGACCTTTGAGTTCCTCGATGACTGGGAGGATCGCTATCGCCATGTCATTGATCTGGGCCGCGCGATGCCGCCGCTGGACGACAGCTTTAAGGTGCCCGCGCTGAAGGTGGATGGCTGCGCCAGTCAGGTTTGGCTGCGCCCGATGATCGCAGACGGGCGGTTTGAGTTTCAGGGCGAGTCGGATGCGATGATCGTGCGCGGGCTGATCGCAGTGCTGCATGCGCTTTATGCTGGGTTGCCGCTGGCCGAGGTGGCGCGGGTCGATGCCCATGCCGCATTCGGGCGGCTGGGGTTGAACGAGCATCTGTCGTCGCAACGCTCGAACGGGGTGCGGGCTATGGTGGAGCGGATTCGCAAGGTGGCGGCGGAGGCTTAGATCTTTTCGACTTCGGCCAGTATTACCTTGTCGGGGTAGAAGGCGAGGTGGCCTGCGATGGCCGCCATGCCGGGGATCGGGGCCTCATAGGACCAGACGGCGTTTTCCAGCAGGCCTTGCGCCGTTTTGATCGAGTAATAGCTGCACAGGCCCTTATGCGGGCAAGTGGTTTGACGGTTGGTTTTCACCAGCAGGGCCATATCGACATCGGCGCGGGGGATATAGATGACGGGCGGATAGCTGCCCTCTTTCAGTTCCAGCGCGGCTTGGGTTTCGACCAAATGGGTTTCGCCCGCAGCGATTTTCAGCCGACGTTCCAGCGGGGTGGTGGTGATGTAAGCCAAATGCGCCTCCTGCGGTTGGCAGAAGGGTAGTGCGGTTTGCGGCCTTTACAATGGGGCGCAAGCAGCTTCGCACCATGCGAGCGCCTCGGCGGACAGGCGGGGGGCCAGTTTTTCCAAGGTTTCGGCATGATAGGCGTTCAGCCAATCGCGATCACCGGGGGAGAGTTCGGCGGTCAGGATCAGGCGGCGGTCGAAAGGCACGAAGGTGAGGGTTTCAAAGCTGAGCTGGCAGCGTTCATCATCGCCGCCGGGCAGTTTGGCGGCGGGCTGCACCACGATCAGGTTTTCCAGCCGGATGCCGAATTCGCCCTCGCGGTAGTAGCCGGGCTCGTTTGACAGGATCATGCCGGGTTCCAGCGGCACTTCCGAGATGCGGGACAGGCGCTGCGGGCCTTCGTGAACGCTTAGGAACGCACCGACGCCATGCCCGGTGCCGTGGTTGAAATCTTGCCCCGCCAGCCACAACGCATAACGCGCCAGCGGGTCGAGGTCGCGCCCTGCATAACCTGCGAGCCAGCGCAGGCGGCTGATCGCGATGGTGCCTTGCAGCACGCGGGTGAAGCAGGCGCGGGCGTAATTGCCGGGATCACCCACCGCAATCGTACGGGTGATGTCGGTGGTGCCATCGAGATATTGCGCACCGGAATCCACCAGCAGCAATTCATTGCGGCCTATCGCGCGGTTGGACTCTTCGGTGACGCGGTAATGCATGATCGCGCCATTCGGGCCAGAGCCGCAGATGGTGTCGAAAGAGATGTCGTGCAGTACATTGGTGGCGCGGCGGAAGCCTTCAAGCGCACGCACCACGTCGATTTCGGAGAGGCCACCTTTGGGGGTTTGCTGATCCAGCCAGCACAGGAACTCGACCACAGCCGCGCCATCGCGCAGATGGGCTTCGCGCATGCCTTCAATCTCGGCAGCGGTTTTCTTGGCTTTTGGCAGGCGGCAGGGGTCATCGCCCCAAGCGACCGTGATACCCGCCTCGGTCAGTTCGGTGGAGACGGCCAGTGGGGCTGTGCCGCGGTCGACCCGGACGGCACCCAGCAGGGTGCGCAAGGCGGGCACGAAGGCCGCAATCGGGCGCAGCAGCACATCGTCGCCCAGATGCGTGCGGGTGGCATCGTCGAATTTCTCGGCATCGGCGAACAGGGTGACATGGGCGTTCTCATGCAGGATGGCAAAGCCGTGCAGCACCGGGTTGCGCGGCACATCGGCGCCCCGGATGTTCAGAAGCCAACATAAGGAGTCTGGCAGGGTGATCACGGCAGCTGTCTGGCCTGCCGCTTGCAAGGCTTCCGCCAGCCGCGCGCGTTTCTGACCGCTGGACTCACCGGCAAGGCTGTCGGGATGGGCAAAGGCGCGGCCGAGCGGAGCCGCTGGCTGATCCGGCCAGATCCGATCAATCTGATTGGCGCAGGCGCGCAGGATCACCCCGGTGCCGTCCAACGCGGCCTCTAGCTTGGCGATTTCATCGGCGGTGTGTAGCCACGGATCGAAACCCACCACACCCTCGGGCAGATTTTGTTTCAGCCATGCCCCGGCGCTGACCTCCGGCCAAGGCACAGGGGTGAAATGCGCAAGGTCCACCTGACCCTTGACCTGCGTGCGATAGCGCCCGTCGATGAACACCCCGGCGATGCTTGGCAGGACGATGCAAAACCCCGCCGATCCGGTAAATCCGGTCAGCCATTGCAACCGCTCATCACGGGTGGCGACATATTCGCCCTGATGCACATCGGCGCGCGGAACGAGGAAGCCGGACAGCCCTTCGGCGCTCAGTACTTGCCGCAAGGCTGCCAAACGTGCGGGGCCTTGAGCAGGCGAGGCTTGGGTGTCGAAGGTCTGGAACATGGGTGGTCCTCTGTGCTCAAATATTTGCGCGCCGCCTTACCCGGCCCGGCGCATCCCCAACGCTTTAGCGCGTTTGCACGGATCAACCTCAAACAGCCCGGCGAGTTGTTCGGTCATAGCACCCGCCAGTTGTTCGACATCGGTGATGGTAACGGCGCGTTGGTAATAGCGTGTCACGTCATGGCCGATGCCGATGGCGATCAGCTCGACCGCCTTTTTGCGCTCGACCATGGCGATCACGTCGCGCAGGTGTTTTTCAAGGAAATTCGCGGGGTTAACCGACAGCGTGCTGTCATCGACGGGCGCGCCATCGGAAATCACCATCAGGATGCGGCGGGCTTCGGGGCGGGCCATCATGCGGCGGTGCGCCCATTCCAGCGCCTCGCCGTCGATGTTTTCTTTCAAAAGCCCCTCTTTCATCATCAGCCCCAGATTGGGGCGCACACGACGCCATGGGGCGTCGGCGGATTTGTAGATGATGTGGCGCAGGTCGTTTAGGCGGCCCGGTTGCTGGGCGCGCCCCTGTGCCAGCCAGCGTTCGCGCGACTGGCCGCCCTTCCAGGCGCGGGTGGTGAAGCCGAGGATTTCGACCTTGACCGAGCAACGCTCCAACGTGCGCGCCAAGACATCGGCGCAGATCGCGGCGATGGAGATTGGGCGGCCGCGCATGGAACCGGAGTTGTCGATCAAAAGCGTCACGCAGGTGTCGCGGAATTCGGTGTCTTTTTCCTGCTTGAAGCTGAGGGGGGTGGTCGGGTTGGCAATGACACGCGCCAGACGGCCCGCATCAAGCGTGCCTTCTTCCAGATCAAACAGCCAAGAGCGGTTTTGCTGGGCTTGCAGGCGGCGTTGCAGTTTGTTGGCGAGGCGAGACACAGCCCCCTTCAGGGGTTCCAACTGCTGATCCAAGTAGGCGCGCAGGCGTTCCAATTCGGCGGGTTCGGCGAGGTCTTCAGCTTTGATTTCCTCATCGAAATCCGTGGTGTAGACTGTGTAGTTCGGGTCTGCGTCGGAATAGGGCGCGGGTGGCGGCGGATCAAGCGGGGCTTCGCCTTCGGGCAGTTCGGCCTCGTCGCCCTGCTCCATATCCGCCGAGTCTTCCATGGTGACTTGGGCTTGGGATTGGTCTTGCTGGTCTTCTTGCGATTGTTCGGGCGAGGCTTCTGAATCCTCAGAATCCTGTTCTTCCGAGCCTTCCGAATCCGGCGCGTCCTGATCTTCTTGCGCCTCGTCGCCGGACTCGTCTTCATCGGGCTGGTCAGGATCGTCGCCCAACTGGTCGCCGTAGCCAAGGTCAGAGATTACCTTGCGGGCAAGGCGGGCAAAGGCCGCCTGATTGTCGAGCACGTCATCAAGGGTGTCGAGCGTGCCCGAGGCTTGGCCTTCGATGAAGTCGCGCCACATTTCCATGACATTGGCGGCCCCTTTGGGCATGTCGCGGCCTGTGGCCAGATGGCGGACAAGGTAGCCAGCGGCGACGGACAGGGGCGCATCCTCGCGTTTGGTGATGCTGGAATAGCCTTTGCGATCCGCCTCATAGGCGATCTTGGCATCGATATTGCCTGCGGTGCCGGGCATGGCGCGCGCGCCTACCGCTTCGCAGCGGGCGGTTTCCATCGCGTCATAGATTTCACGGGCAAGCGGCCCGGTGGGGGCGTATTTCGTCGCGGTAGACTCATTATGGAACTTGCGGCGCAAAGCGAAAGCGTCGGCGGTGCCACGGGCGAGCAACACCTCATCCCGTGTCATGCGGCGGCTGACCTGCGGCAGGCGGATGCCTTCTTTGTTCATCCCGGCTGGGTCGACCGAATAGGTGACGGTCATTTCGGGATCATTGGCCATGGTCTTGGTGGCCTCGGCGAGGGCCTTTTTGAACGGATCGGCGGGGTTGTCGGTGGGTTTGGTCATGATCCGTCCCGATATGGGTAGGGCGGGGTTCACCCCGCCAATCTTGTATTAAGGCGGGGTGAACCCCGCCCTACATTATTTCATCGCCATGCTTGCCGCTGATTCCGGCAGTTCTTCGGCAAAGCAGCGCTGGTAGAACTCGGCGACGGTCTGACGCTCCAACTCATCGCATTTGTTCAGGAACGACAGGCGGAAGGCGTAGCCGACGTTGCGGAAGATCTCGGCGTTTTCGGCCCAGTTCAGCACGGTGCGGGGGGACATCACGGTGGAAAGATCGCCGTTCATGAAGGCGGTGCGGGTCAGATCGGCGACGGTGACCATCTGAGAAATCACCTTGCGACCCTTGTCGGTGTTGTAATGCGGGCGTTTGGCCAGAACGATGGCGGCTTCGGCGTCGTGCGACAGATAGTTCAGGGTGGCCACCAGCGACCAACGGTCCATCTGGGCTTGGTTGATCTGCTGGGTGCCGTGGTAAAGGCCGGTGGTGTTGCCCAGACCCACGGTGTTCGCGGTGGCGAACAGGCGGAAGGACGGGTGGGGGGTGATGATTTCGTTTTGATCGAGCAGGGTCAGTTTGCCATCATGCTCCAGCACGCGCTGGATCACGAACATCACATCGGCGCGGCCTGCGTCGTATTCATCGAACACAATGGCGACGGGGTTGCGCAAGGCCCAAGGCAGGATGCCTTCGTGGAATTCGGTGACTTGCTTGCCGTCGCGCAGCTTGATCGCATCCTTGCCGATCAGATCGATCCGGCTGATGTGGCTATCAAGGTTCACCCGCACGGTGGGCCAGTTCAGCCGCGCGCCGACTTGCTCGATATGCGTCGATTTGCCCGTGCCGTGATAGCCTTGGATCATCACGCGGCGGTTATAGGCATAGCCTGCAAGGATAGCCAAAGTGGTATCGGGGTCGAATTTATAGGTCGGATCAATCGCGGGCACCCGGTCGGTGGCTTCGGAAAACCCTTTCACCTTCATATCGGTGTCGATGCCAAAGACCTCGCGAACCGAGAGTTCTTCGGTGGGTTTCATAATCATCTCTGCCATTGCCCTTAGCCCATATCAAACTGGCGGGCCAACTCTGTCAGCTGGGGCCCGCGATCCTATCCGTTTGTGGAACATAACGGGCAGGGCTGCAAGGGGCGGGGATCACGCGATTTCCGTTCTGCTTCGCTTCTGCGTGAGAAGATGAAACTTATCGGTCGGGCGCCGCGTTGTTAGGATACAATCGCTAAACCCCAGAGGAGAAATGCCATGCGCCGCCGCAGTTTTCTAACCTCCGTTGCCCTGCTTGCTTTGGCCGCGCCGCTGCGGGCCGAGACGTTTGAGATCAACCTCAGCGAGGCCGAATGGCGGGCCAAACTGAGCGATATGCAGTACCGCGTGCTGCGTGAGGCCGAGACCGAACGCGCAGGCTCCAGCCCGCTGAACGATGAACATCGCAAGGGCACGTTTCTGTGCGCGGGCTGCGATCTGCCATTGTTTGCGTCGGAGGCGAAGTTTGACAGCGGCACCGGCTGGCCGTCGTTTTTCCAGCCTCTTGATGCGGCAGTTGGCACCAAGGATGACAGCAGTCTGTTCGCCACCCGCACCGAGGTGCATTGCCGCCGCTGCAGCGGGCATCTGGGGCATGTGTTTGACGATGGCCCGAAACCCACGGGATTGCGCTATTGCATGAACGGGGCGGCGCTGAAATTTGTGCCAGCGTAAAGCGGGCGGGATAGACAGGGCAGGGCAGGCCCGCTACCGATAGGGCCAAGCGGGAAGATGCCCGCGCCTTTCGGAGTGCCCGCATTTGGCCAAACCAGCCTCGCCCCTGACAATTTCCGCCACCGAAACCCTAAAGCGGGTACTGGATGGCCCCCCGGATGCGGCGCGGCTGGAGCAAGCGTTTCGGCATCTGGCGAAATGGCGATCGGAGTTGATTTCCAACACTTTGGTCGAACGCTCGGGCAGCAAGGTTTTGTCGGGACCGTTCAAGGGGATGGAGTATCCGGTGCGGGCCTCGGAAGGTTCGCGTTCGGCGCGGTTGCTGGGGGCCTATGAGGCGAGTTTGGCCCCGGTGATCGAGGAGATTGTCACCAAGGCCTATCCGGTGGTGATCGACGTGGGCTCGGCGGAGGGCTATTATGCGGTGGGTTTGGCACGGCGGTTGCCAAAGGCGCGGGTGCTGGCGCGCGATGCCAATCCAAAAGCGCAGGCGTTGTGCGCGGCACTGGCCGTTGCGAATGGCGTGGGCACCCGTGTGGAGATTGGTGGGCTGATGGATCACGCCGATTTCGATCTGTGCAAGCAGCAGAAAACGCTGGTGGTGTGCGATATAGAGGGCGCGGAGGGCGAATTGCTGGACCCGGTGCGCGCGCCCGGTCTGCGCGCGGCGGATATTCTGGTGGAATCGCATGACTGCATCCGGCACGGCCTCAGCCATCTGATTGTCGAGCGGTTCAAGGCCACGCACCACATCCGGGTGATCGGGCGGCGGCTGGACGATTCCGGCCTGCCGGATTGGATGGAGGCGCTCAGCGATCTGGATCGGTTGGTGGCCTTGTGGGAATGGCGGTCTGGCCCGACGCCTTGGCTGTGGATGGTGAAGAAATGAGTTCAGACCGCAACGCCGCAATCTGGTACGCGCAGGACGGCTTTGATCCAGCGGCCAAGGGCATCAATGGCCGCCGGGTGGCAGGCGAGTCGTTCCTGAAGGGCTTTCTGCGTCATGCCGATGTCGAGGAATTCGTGCTGCTGTCGCATGGTGCGGGCGAGATCGAACCTGTCACAGCCTTGGCGGCAGAGTTGCGGCCCGGCAAAGCGGTGCGGCATGCGCCCTTGCTGCGGCCGAATACGATTGCGCCGGTGCAGACGGTGTTCTTCCCTAGCCCGAACTATGTCAATGAAAGCTGGCGTCGCGCGGCTTACGGCACCGGGGCGTGGTCGATTTGCGGCATCACCCACACCACCTCTACCCATGCGGTGATGCAGGGGTTTTTCGATCTGCGGATGGCCCCAGTGACGGATTGGGATGCGGTGATTTGTACCAGCCAGTCGGTGTTGAGTTCGGTCAGCTATCAGATGAACCGGATTGATGATCACATTCGGGCGCATCTGAAAGCGACACCGCCGCCGCGCCCGATGCTGCCGGTGATCCCGCTCGGCGTGCATTGCGCGGATTTCGCACCGGATGCCGCCAAAGGGGCGGCGTTGCGCGCGAAACTCGGGGCGGGGCCTGATGATGTGGTGTTCACCACCATCGCCCGGCTGACCCCGCATGAGAAATTTGATCCGCTGCCGATTTATCTGGCCATGCAGGCGGCACAACGGCAACTGCCCGGGCAAAAACTGTTCGTGGCGTTCTGCGGCCAGTTTCGCGATGATTACTCGCGCAAGGTGTTCACCGAAGGTGCGGCGAAACTGATGCCGGATGTGGGCTTTGCTTTGCTGGATGGCGCCTCGGCGGAGGACCGCAAGGCGGCGTTGTCGGGCGCGGATGTGTTCATGTTCCTGATTGATAACATTCAGGAAACCTTTGGCTTGGCCCCGTTGGAGGGCATGGCGGCGGGGCTGCCGTTGTTGGTGTCTGACTGGGATGGCATGAAGGACACGGTGTCGCCAGATGTCGGCTTTCGCATCACCACGCGCACCCTGCCGGGGCAGTATTACGCGCAGGAAGCCCTGCGCTATCAGGGCGGCACCGACAGTTATGTGCAATATTGTGCCTCAACTTCTGCACTGACGGAACTCGATTTGCCGGAACTGACCGCGCGGATTTTGCAACTGGCGCGCGACCCGGATCTGCGCCGTCGCATGGGGGCGGCGGGCAAAGCACGGGTGCAGGCTTTGTATGATTGGGCGCAAGTGGTGCCGCAGATGCAGGCACTTTGGGGCGAGCAGGATGCGCGGCGCAAGGCGGGCACCGCGCGGTCCCTGCGCTATAAGGCCGACGTGCTGCCGATTGCCCCCGCGCCGATGCATCTGTTCGGCAGCTATCCGACCGAGCAGGTGACGTTTGCCAAAACCCGTCTGGTGTTGGCCGATCCCACCGGGCGGCCCAGCCTGACCGAAGTTTTGGCGGCGCCGAATTATCAGGGCCTGAAGCGGGTGTTTGCAGCCCCCGACCATATCGCGCAAGTGCTGCGGGCGGTGATCGCGGCGGGGCCTGCGGGTTGTGATTTGGCGCAGCTAGAGGCCGGGTCTGGGCTGAAAGGTGCGCCGGTTGAGCGGATCGCGATCTGGCTTTTGAAATATGGCTTCGTGCGACGGGGGTAGAGCCAGCCGTTTCTATGGGTGGTTATTCCTTGAAATAACGGCTGTCTTTGATCTGATCCCAAGCCCAGACCACCTCTTGCAGACGGTCCTCATCCGAGCGATCACCGCCGTTCATATCTGGATGAAGATCCTTCACCAAACCTTTGTATTGCTTGCGAATCTCTGTCTTGGTCCAAGTGTCGCGGGCGTCCAAAATCTCCACCGCTTTGCGCTCGGTCGCGGGCAATTTGCGGGTGGCGTTTGAGGTCGGCTTGCCGGGGTTGCGGGTGGCGTTGTCGCCCAAAAGCGACATCGGATCATCGACGCCGACGCGGTGCCAGGCGTTGCCATCGTCTTTCTTGCTGAACGGTTTCGTCTCGCGCTCCCACAGACGGTCTTTCTCCAGCAGTTTCTGGAATTCTTCATCGGTGGCGTTGCCGAAGAAATTCCACTTCAGGTTATATTCGCGGATGTGATCGCGACAGAACCAGAAATATTCATCCAGATGGTCAGGCGATTTCGGGGCGCGGTAGGCACCCTTTTCCTTGCAAGATGGATAATCGCAGGCCTTGTTCGAGGTTTCAAACGCCCCCGACATGCCCCGGCGCGTGGTTTTGCGCTTGGCTTTGTCTGACGAGACGCGGATATCAAACTCAAATGGCGGGCGAGTGGACATGCAGAGGCCTTTCCGAACTGAAGGCAAGACATTAGAGGTTTGAGCGGCAGATAGAAGGGGCAAAGGCGAAAAATGAGCATTGAGAGCGAGTTGATTGCGCGGTTGACGATCACTTTTTCACCAACCCGGCTGGAGGTGGTGAATGAAAGCCACAAACACGCCGGGCATGGCGGTGATGATGGCTCGGGTGAGAGCCATTTTGCGGTGTTGATCAGGGCGGATGCTTTAGCGGGCTTGAGCCGGGTGGCGCGGCATCGGGCGGTGCAAAAGGCATTGGGCGATCTGAACCAGCGCATTCACGCGCTGGCTTTGGATATTGGTTAAGGGCGTGCTTTAGCCGCGCGCTTTCAGCTGCAAGCGCCGCGCGTGCAGCACGGGTTCGGTATAGCCTGATGGCTGTTCGCGGCCCTTGAACACCAGATCGCAGGCGGCTTGATAGGCGATGCCGTCAAAGCCGGGGGCCATCGGGCGATAGGCTGGATCAGAGGCGTTCTGGCGATCCACCACGGTGGCCATTTTGCGCATCGCGGCATCAACTTGCGCTTCCGACACGATGCCATGGTGCAGCCAGTTGGCGATATGCTGGGCGGAAATCTGGCAGGTGGCGCGGTCTTCCATCAGGCCTATATCATTGATATCCGGCACTTTTGAGCAACCCACGCCCTGATCAATCCAGCGCACCACGTAACCTAGGATGCCTTGCGCGTTGTTTTCAACCTCACGCAAAACCTGCGCTTCGGTCCATTTTTGATAGGTCGCCAGCGGAATTTCCAGCACGGTTTCGACATAGCCGCGCCGCCCGCCTGCTTTCAGTTTTGCCTGCAGCGCCGCCACATCCACCTTATGATAGTGCAGCACATGCAGCGTGGCCGCCGTGGGTGAGGGCACCCAAGCGCAGCTTGCGCCCGCCTTCGGATGCTCAATCTTCTGCTCCAACATCGCGGCCATCAGATCGGGGGCGGCCCACATGCCCTTGCCGATTTGCGCGCGGCCCTGCAGGCCACATTCCAGACCAATATCGACGTTCTGGTTCTCATACGCGCCGATCCACGCCTTGCGCTTGATGAAATCCTTGCGGCTGAACGGCCCCGCTTCCATCGAGGTGTGAATCTCATCGCCGGTGCGGTCCAGAAAACCGGTGTTGATGAAGGCCAAACGGTGCTGCGCTGCCCGAATGCAGGCTTTCAGGTTGACCGAGGTGCGGCGTTCTTCATCCATCACGCCCAGCTTGACCGTGTTCGCGGGCAGGCCAAGGATCGCTTCAATCTTGCTAAAGCACTGATCGGCAAAGGCAACTTCCTCTGGTCCGTGCATTTTGGGTTTGACGACGTAGACCGAGCCTTCGGTCGAATTGCGCATCCATTTGGTCTTTTTCAGATCGTGCATGGCGATCAGGGTGGTGATCAACCCATCCATCAGCCCCTCAAAAATCTCTGACCCATCGGGCAGCAGGATCGCCGGATTGGTCATCAGATGGCCAACATTGCGAATCCACAGCAGCGCGCGGCCTTTTAGCGTCAATGTGCTGCCATCTGGTGCAATGAAGCTGCGGTCCGGGTTCAGCGCGCGGATAATCTGCCGACCGCCCTTGTTTAGATCCGCCGTTAGCGTGACCCGCATCAGGCCCAGCCAGTTGGCATAGGCGAGTGTCTTATCCTCGCCATCCACGCAGACCACCGAATCCTCGCAATCCATGATCGCAGACAGCGCCGATTCCAGCACCACATCGGCCAGTTGCGCCTGATCGCGGCTGCCGATCGGGTGGGCGCGGTCAAACACCAATTCGACATGCAACCCGTTATTGACCAGCAGCACCGAGTCTGGGGCTTTCGGATTGCCCTTGTAGCCCGCGAATTTTGCAGGGCTCACCAGCGGCAGATCATCGACCAGCAGCGCGCCGTTGGCGACATAATAGCGCCGCACATCGGCGTGGCTGGTGCCTTGAATCGGAAACGCCTCGTCCAGAAACACCCGCGCGCGGGCCACGACACGGGCACCGCGACCGCGCTCATACCCGCCTGCGGGCGCAGGGCTGCCCATCGCATCGGTGCCATAAAGCGCGTCATAGAGGCTGCCCCAGCGCGCGTTGGCGGCGTTCAAAGCATAGCGGGCGTTGGTGATTGGCACCACCAGTTGCGGGCCAGAAATGCGGGCAATCTCGGCGTCGACATGGGCGGTGTCGATTTGGAAATCGTCGCCCTCTGGCAGCAAATAGCCGATTTCGCTGAGGAAATCCTTATATGCGACCGGATCATGCTGGGCGTTGCGGTGGCTGTGGTGCCAGTGGTCGATCTGGGTCTGCAGCGTTTCGCGCTTCGCCAGCAATCTGCGGTTCACAGCGCCTTCGGTTTGGGCCAGATCGGCCATGCCCGCCCAAAACTGATCCGCCGCCACCCCGGTGCCCGGCAGGGCATGCGTTTCAAGGAAATCGGCCAGAACCTGATCCACTTGCAAACCATGCCGTGTGACGCGCGTAACCATCGGACCCTCGCTGTTTGGCTTTTCTTAAGCCGATAGCAGAAATGCGCCGGACAGGAAAGTTTTGCGGCAGAGGATTTTCTCGGGAAACGCGAAAACACTTTTCGGATATTGTTGGGAATAAGACTTAGTGATTTGGCTAAGTTTTTTCTTGGCGCGGATAGGAAAGCTGTTAGTTAGCCATATGGCTAAACATGACCCAAACCTTTCGCTGATCTTTCAGGCTTTGTCCGACCCGACACGGCGCGGCTTTCTGGCGCGATTGGGCCAAGGGGCGGTTCCGGTTTCGGAACTGGCGCGTCCAACGGGATTGGCTTTGCCGACGGTGATGCGCCATCTTGGCGTACTGGAAGACGCCGCCTTAATCCGCACCGAAAAGACCGGGCGCACCCGGATGTGTCATGCCCGCCCTGAAACCTTGGCCGCCACCGAAGGCTGGCTGGCCGATCAGCGCGCTTTGTGGGAGGCGCGGACTGACCGTTTGGAAGCTTATGTTGCTAAATTGATGAAGGAATCCTGAAGATGACACCCGACTCCAAACTTGATTTGAACCCCGAAACCGATCTGGTGCTGGTGCGCGAGATCAACGCGCCGCGCGAAATCCTCTACAACTGCTGGACCACGCCCGAGCATCTGGTGCATTGGTTCGTGCCGAAACCACATAAGGTCACGGCTTGCGAACTGGACGTGCGACCGGGCGGCAAGTGCAACACCACCTTTGAGGTGGACGGCACCGAGATGGAAAACAACGGGGTTTGTCTGGAGGTGATCCCGAATGAAAAGCTGGTGTTCACAGACACTTATACCGAAGGTTGGAAGCCAAATCCTGAACCTTTCATGACCGCGATCCTGACCTTTGAAGACATCGGCAATGGCCGCACCCGCTATACGGCGGTGGCGCGGCATCGCAGCAAAGAGACGGCGGAAAGCCATAAGCAGATGGGCTTCTACGATGGCTGGGGCACTGTGGTGACGCAGTTGGAGGAATATGCGCAGGGGTTGAAGTGATGCAGGACCGCCAGATCGTTTTAACCCGGCTGATTGCGGCTCCGGTGGAAAAGGTTTGGCAGTGCTGGACCGATCCCGCGATCCTGCCGCGCTGGTTTGGGCCAGAAGGCTATTCTTGCGTCACCAAGGACATTGATCTGCGGCAGGGCGGGCAGTGGACGTTTGACATGATCGGGCCGGATGGCAAGGTCTGGATCAACCGCCACCGCTACACCTTGTCCGATCCGCCAAAGCGGCTGGAGTTTCTGATGGATGATGGCGATGACGCCGATGAGCCGATGCGCGTCGTCGTGGTGCTGGAACCCGAAGCCGGCGGCACCCGGATCACCCAAACGATGACCTTCCCGACAGCCGAAATGCGTCAGGGTGCGTTGGCCTTTGGCGCGGATAAGCTGGGCCAGACCACATTGGCCAAGCTGGAGGCGGCGGCGCAAAAGCTGTGATCTTCGCAGGCTAGGGCCGGGGCTTTGCCTCGGCCTTGGTTTTGCGGCAGCGGTCAGAGCAGTATTTCACCTGATCCCAGACCTTCTCCCAAGCTTTGCGCCAGACCATTGGGCGACCACAAGACGCGCAGGTTTTGACGGGGAGATCGGTCTTCTGGCGCATTCTTGGCATCACAAATCCAAGCTCAACTGGCCATGACTGGGCTGTATGCGCTTGGGCGCACGAGAGGCGTGGCGTTCAATAATTTCGACCACTTCGGCACGGGCGGCGGGTTTGCGGCGCAGGCCCCAGACCGCCTCGCGCGCGTCGCGTTGGGCTGTGGATACATCGACAATCGGCTCGGGATAGCGGCGCCCCAGGATACGTCCGGCCCCGGGCCACCGCCACGGGGCTTGCAGGTAAGCATCTGGAACCATGGAAATTTCTGGAATCCAACGCCGGGTGAAGGCCCCTGTGGGGTCTTGATCATGCCCCTGCTTCACCGGGTTATAGATGCGCGGCGTGTTCATCCCGGTGGTGCCCGATTGCATCTGCACCTGCGGCCAGTGGATGCCGGGTTCATAATCGGTAAAGCGGCGCGCGAGGATTACCCCCGTCACCCGCCAATCCAGCCACAGATGATAGGACGCGCAGGCCATCACCATGGCGCGGGCGCGGAAATTCAACCAGCCGGTTGCCGCCAGATAGCGCAGGCAGGCATCCAGAAACGGCAGACCGGTCTCGCCGTGTTCCCAAGCGTGCAGGCGGGCGGGGTCACTGCTGCGGCGCAGCAATTCGGCAGAGGATTGCAGGCAGCGGGTCTCGATACTTGGCTGGCTTTCCAGTTTTTGAATGAAGTGATCGCGCCATGCCAGACGGGCTTGAAAGCTGCTCACAGCGCCGTTCCAGCGCCCGCCTTGGTGTGCGGCAGCACGGGTTTGCGCGGCCTGCACCACCTCGCGCAGCGACAGGCTGCCCATCGCGATATGCGGCGAAAGCCGCGAGCAGGCGCGCTCGGCTGTCAGCGGCGATGACATTGCGGTGCGGTAGGTCTCACCGCGTTGGTTGAGGAAAGACGCCAGCAAACCAAGCCCTTGCGCCCGCCCGCCATGCTGGCGATGCGCGCATTTATCCTCGGCCAGACGCAGGGCGCGGGCGGCAGGGATCAGGCCGGGCTCCACCCCCGGCAGGGCGTTGAGCGCGGGTGGATCAAGCGGGGGCGCGGTCATGAAGCCATCGCGACGGCTTTGCCACTGATCGCGGCTGGCAAGGCGGCGGGTCACACCGGATTGCGGCAGCTCATCCCAGATGATGCCCACACTCTGCGCCCATGCCGCGATGCGGCGGTCGCGGGCATAGGTGAAGGCATTGCCGGTTTCCTCATGCGAGACGATACGGGTGATGTTGTGCTGGCGGCACAGGCGTTCCAGCACGGCTTGCGCATCCCCGACACGCACCAGCAAGGGCGCGCCAAGAAGCCCAAGCTGGCCGCGCAAATCCTCCAGACATTCCGCCGTAAACGCCCATTGCCGGGCCGAGGTATCGGGCAGCGCCCAATAACCCGGCTCGACAATATAAAGCGGCAACACTGGCCCAAGCCCCGCCGCATAGGTCAGCGCGGGGTGGTCATGGGCGCGGAGATCGCGTTTGAACCAGGTGAGAACATTCATAGAACATATCAGATAGCGTGGGATTCCGCGCTGTAAAGGGAGGATATGGCAAGGGGTGGCGTGCGTTGAGGTAATGCACGGGAATAGCTGGTTTATCGTGCGTTTTTATCCGGGGATTTGGCGTGGGTATTCTGTGCATCCGCTGGACTGCAACGGTGCTTGCGACTTGGCCTTAACCATTGGCGGCGAATCGGAGCAAGCGTGGCAGCCTCCGGCGGGGATATTTAGGCCAATGTGAATGGCTGGAGCTGTGCTTGGACCTTGTGCAGGCCTCGTCTTTGCGAAAGCTTGGCGCAAAGGAGACCACTATGTCCGCAGATGATCCGCGCACCATCCGCCTGTCCGACTACCAACCCTACAGCCATCTGCTTGACCGGGTGGAGTTGACGTTCAAGCTGCATCCAACGGCCACGCGGGTTTTGGCGCGGTTGCATTTGGCCCCCAATCCGGCAGCGCGGACGGGGCAGGATTTGCGCTTGGATGGCGAAGACCTGCGGCTGATCGCGTGCGCGGTGGACGGGCGCAGCTTGCAGGTTGTGCCCGATGCGACCGGGCTGACGCTGGCGCATGGGTTGCTGCCCGCAGGCGCGTTCGTGCTGGAAACCGAGGTCGAGATCGCGCCCGAAGCCAACACCGCGCTGGAGGGGCTTTATATGTCGAAGGGCATGTATTGCACGCAATGCGAGGCGGAAGGCTTTCGCAAGATCACCTTCTACCCCGACCGCCCCGATGTGATGGCGCGGTTTCATGTGCGGATTGAGGCTCCCTCCAGTGTTCCGGTTCTGCTGACAAATGGTAATTGTGAGGGCGCGGGCGATGATGGGGAAATTGACTATGGCTTCCTAGGGCGAGATGCTCACTATGCTGAATGGTATGATCCTTGGCCCAAGCCGAGCTATCTGTTTGCGCTTGTGGCGGGCGATCTGGTGGCGCATCGCGGGCATTTCAATCGCAAGAGCGATGGGCATGAAATCAGGTTGAATATCTGGGTTCGACCCGGCGACGAAGATCGCTGTGATTGGGCGATGAGGTCGCTCAAGAAAGCGATGCGATGGGACGAGGATGTTTATGGTCGTGAATACGACTTGCACATTTTCAACATTGTTGCCGTCGATGACTTCAATATGGGCGCGATGGAGAACAAGGGGTTGAACATTTTCAACTCCAAGGCCGTTCTCGCCTCCCCCGAAACCGCGACGGACGATGACTTTGCCCGCGTCGAGGCGATCATCGCGCATGAGTATTTTCACAACTGGACCGGTAATCGCATCACCTGCCGCGACTGGTTTCAGCTCTGCCTGAAAGAAGGCCTGACGGTGTTCCGCGATCAACAATTCTCGGGCGATTTGCGCAGCCATGCGGTGAAGCGGATCGAGGATGTGCTGATGCTGCGGGCGCGGCAGTTCCGCGAGGATGGCGGGCCGCTGGCGCATGCGGTGCGCCCCGACAGCTTTGTTGAGATCAACAATTTCTACACCGCCACCGTCTACGAAAAGGGCGCCGAGGTGATCGGCATGCTGAAGCGCCTTGTTGGCGATGCCGATTATGCCCGCGCTTTGGATCTGTATTTTGACCGTCACGATGGGCGGGCGGCGACGATTGAGGATTGGTTGACGGTGTTCGAGGACACCACGGGGCGCGATCTTTCGCAGTTCAAGCGCTGGTATACCGAGGCTGGCACGCCGCGGCTGACCGTCGCCGAAGATTGGGCGGATGGGGTGTATACGCTGACCTTGGGGCAGGAAAATCCGGCCACGCCGGGGCAGGCGCAGAAGGCGGCGAAGGTTATTCCGGTCGCGGTGGGGCTGTTGAACCCGAACGGCGATGAGGTGGTGCCGACCACAGTGCTGGAACTGACCGAGGCCAAGCAGAGCTTTGCCTTCAAGGGCTTGGCCTCGCGCCCGGTGGCGTCGATCTTGCGTGGCTTTTCCGCGCCGGTGATTTTGGAGTGGTCTGTGCCTGCGTCTGAGCGGGCGTTTTTGCTCGGCCATGACACCGATCCGTTCAATCGCTGGGAGGCGGGACGGAGCTTGGCCAAAGATGTGCTGGCGCGGATGATTGTCGATGGTGCTGCGCCGGGGGCTGATCTGCTGGATGGGCTGGCAAGGGTGGCGTTTGATGACAGCTTAGACCCGGCGTTCCGGGCGCTGTGTTTGCGGCTACCGGGGGAAGACGACATGGCGGCGACTTTGCACGCCGCTGGTCATGTGCCTGATCCTGCACGAATTTATCTAGAACGACGGGCGCTGCAGCAAGCATTGGCGGAACGTTTGGCGGCGGGCCTACCGGGCTTGGAGCTCGCCTGTCGGGTGCCGGGGGCGTTCTCGCCGGATGCTCAGGCTGCAGGCAAACGGGCGCTGCTGTTGGTGGCCTTGGGGCTGCTGGCGCGGTTGGATGGCGGGGCCACGGCGCGGACGGCTTACGCGGCGGCGGATAATATGACCGAGAGTTTCGGCAGTTTGGCGATCTTGCTGGATATCGGTGCGGGGCAGGCCGAACTCGCAGATTTTGCCGCCAAATGGCAGGGGGATCGGCTGGTGCTGGACAAATGGTTCGCGGTGCAAGTCGCAGCGGCTGCTCCCGAAGCCGTGGCGGATGTGGTGCGGCACTTGACGGCGCGGGCGGATTTCGACTGGAAAAACCCCAACCGCTTCCGCGCGGTGATCGGGGCTTTGTCGGGTAATCACGCGGGTTTCCACCATGCAAGCGGCGAGGGCTATGCCTTGCTGGCCGACTGGCTGATCAAACTTGATCCGCTGAACCCACAAACCGCTTCACGGATGTCCACGGCCTTCGAGTCATGGCCACGCTACGATGCCGACCGTCAGGCGATGATGCGCGGCGCGTTGCAGCGGATCATGGCCACGACCGGGCTTAGCCGCGATCTTTCTGAGATGGCGGGGCGGATGCTCGTTTGACGGGCATCGCGCAATAGGCCTGCTTGCCGGTCCAAGCCGCGATATCGGCGCGGACTTTGGCTTTGCTCATCGGGCCCCAATCGCGCGCCACACCCCGGTTGCCTTTGCCCGAGACCATGCCGTCGCGGCCAACTTGCCGGGCGATGATCTTCACCGCGCAGTCGAGATTGGCGGCACCGCTTTTCAATTCTTTGCCGGTATTCGCCTCGCAGCGGTAGGCGTTGGCGGTTTGGGTCGATATCTGCATCAGGCCGAAATAGCGGCCCGCGCCCGACGCCTTGGCATTATACCCGCTTTCGTATTTCGCCACCGCCGACAGCACACCCACCCAAAACGCGCGGCGGTCGTCCATCGAGGCGGTCTCATAGCCGGGGCACCATACCTGAATATCATCGGGAACTTGCGCCGCCAGTTTGCTGTCGTATTTCTCGACCGAGACCAGCGCCGCATTGGTCCAGCTTGCCGCTTCGGGGACGTGATCCCAGCGCATTTTTGGCAAAACCTCGGCCATCAGGGCCGGAGCGAAGCCGAAAAACAACAGGGAGAAAGCCGCGCCGAAGAGGGAAGTGATCCGCATTAGTCCATCGCAAATGACGCCGCACCTTTGTGCACGACCCGTCGACTATCGGGGCAAAATCACCATCCGGCAAGTTTTCTGGGGCCGCACCCAGCAAAGTCGGCAGCTTTCCGCCACCCGCGCCCTTGCGGCAAACGCCCCGCCTGCCTAAACAGGGGGCGAAATCCACGGAGACCCGCCATGCTCGATCTGACTTATGAAGCGCCAAAACCCAAGGTGATTGCGGGCGTGAAGCATGATTGGGAACTGGTGATCGGCATGGAAATCCATGCGCAGGTGTCGTCCAATTCCAAGCTGTTCTCGGGCGCATCCACGCAGGTCGGGGCCGAGCCGAACTCTAACGTCGCCTTCGTCGATGCCGCGATGCCGGGGATGTTGCCGGTGATCAATGAATTTTGCGTCGAACAAGCCGTGCGCACTGGTTTGGGGCTGAAAGCGCAGATCAACCTGCGTTCGGCGTTTGACCGCAAGAACTATTTCTACCCCGATCTGCCGCAGGGTTATCAGATTTCGCAGCTGTATCATCCGATTGTGGGTGAGGGCGAGGTGCTGGTGGAATTGTCGCCGGGGGTGGCGCGGCTGGTGCGGGTGGAGCGGATTCACCTTGAACAAGATGCGGGTAAGTCGATTCACGACATGGACCCGACGATGTCCTTCGTCGATTTCAACCGCACGGGCGTGGCATTGATGGAGATCGTCAGCCGCCCGGATATTCGGGGGCCAGAAGAGGCTGCGGCCTATGTCGTCAAGCTGCGCCAGATCCTGCGCTACTTGGGCACCTGCGATGGCAACATGCAGAACGGCAATTTGCGCGCCGATGTGAACGTCTCAGTCTGCCGAGTTGGCCAGTATGAGAAATATCAAGCCAGCCAAGACTTTAGCCATCTCGGCACCCGCTGCGAGATCAAGAATATGAACTCGATGAAGTTCATCCAACTGGCGATTGACTATGAGGCGCGTCGGCAAATTGCCATTCTGGAGGATGGCGGCTCGGTCACGCAAGAGACCCGGCTCTATGACCCGGACAAGAACGAAACCCGCTCGATGCGCTCGAAGGAAGAGGCGCATGACTACCGCTATTTCCCTTGCCCCGATCTGCTGCCGCTGGAGATTGAACAGGCTTGGGTGGATGACATCGCGGCTGCGATGCCGGAACTGCCGGATGCCAAGAAAGCCCGCTTCATGGGCGATTTCGGCCTAACTGATTACGACGCCAATGTGCTGACCGCTGATCTGGAATCTGCGGGCTTCTTCGAGGCGGTCGCGCAGGGCCGCGATGGCAAGCAGGCGGCGAATTGGGTGATCAACGAGCTGTTTGGGCGGCTGAACAAAGAGGGCCGCGCGATCACCGACAGCCCGGTTTCGGCGGCTCAGTTGGGTGGCGTGCTGGATTTGATCGCCAAGGGCACGATCAGCGGCAAAATGGCCAAGGATTTGTTCGAGATCATCTGGACTGAGGGCGGCGATCCGGCAGAGGTGGCGCTTGCGCGCGGGATGCAGCAAGTCACCGATACTGGCGCGATTGAAGCGGCTTTGGACGCGCTGATTGCGGCGAACCCGGATCAGGTGGAAAAAGCCCGCGTCAACGCCAAGCTGGCGGGCTGGTTCACCGGGCAGGTGCTGAAATCCACTGGGGGCAAGGCCAATCCGGCGGTGGTGGGCGCGATGGTGGCGCAAAAGCTGGGGCTTTGACCTCGTTTGGCGGGGTGAACCCCGCCCTACCCAAATTGTTATGGGGCGCCTTTGCGGGCGCCCTTTTGTTTTGCCTGAACCGCTGCTTTCGCGCATCTTGCCGAAAATGGGGGCAGCTATGACGGCCATTCTGTATTATTCACGCAATCCCAACCCGCGCCTTGCGGTGGCGGTGGCGCGGCATCTGAATTCGGATGTGGTGTTTGAATTTGCCTCGCCGTTTAACCCGGCCCAAAGCGCGAAATTCCGCGCTCTGAACCCCAGCCTACGCATCCCGATCCTGCTGGAAGATGGCCATTCTCTGTGGGAAGCGGACGCCATTGCCTGCCGTCTTTCCATGCGGGCGGGGTCAGATTTCTGGCGGATGGACGGTGAGATGCCCGAGATGATCCGTTGGATTTCTTGGGGCAAGGCCTATTTCGTGCAGGCCTGCGACGTGGTGCATTTTGAGCGCGGCACCAAGCAACGCTACGGTTTTGGCCCGATTGACCAAGGTGTGCTGGCGCAGGGCTTGGCGGATTTTCACGAACATGCAGCACAACTGGATGCGCATTTGATGGGGCGGGATTACCTGCTCGACACTGGCCTCAGCTACGGCGATTTCCGCATGGCAAGCTATCTCGCCTTCAATGATGTGGCTGACCTACCCATGGCGGATTACCCGCAGATCGACGCATGGTATCGGCGGATTGCAGCACTGCCTGCTTGGGCTGATTCCTTCGCGGGGCTGGATGCGCCCGCGTTGCCGCCGATTGCGGGCAAGGGCTAGCTGACTTCGCGCAAATGCCCACTGCATCTAGTGCTGTGGCGAAATCCGCGCGGCACGGCCAGAATATCCTTTCTGTGATTGGCCTTACCCGGTGTTCCCCGTATTATGCCGCCAATATCTTCAGGAGCGACCCGATGCAGCGTTATGAATACAAAGTGATTCCCGCCCCCCGTCGGGGCGAAAAATCGCGTGGGGTCAAAACCATTGAAGACCGCTTTGCGCTGGCCTTGACGATGGTGATGAACGATCTGGGGCGGGACGGTTGGGACTACGTCCGCACCGATACGCTGCCGGTGGATGAGCGCGCGGGCTTCACCGGGGGGCACCAAAACCACGTTCCAGAACATGCTGGTGTTCCGCCGGGTGCTGGAGAGTGAGGCTGGCGTTGCGCCGAAACTGCTGACAGTCGAGGACGCGCCTGCGATGCCGCGCTTGGGCCCGGCCGAGGTGCCTGCGGGCATGGCTCCGGCTTTGGGGCCAGCCAATCCGGTGGCGCCTGCGGTGCAGGCTGCAGCCCATTCCAGCGTGGCGGCTGAATAGTTAATCGGCCGCTTTTAAGGCGCTGGGCAAAGCTGTCTCGAAGGCGGCAAGGGCGGTCTCATCGCCCAGACTGACGCGGATGCAGCGATCCAGTGGGGCCACCCCCGGCATCCGCACAAAAACGCCCCGTGCCAGCAGTGCGGCAAGGATTCGGCGAGCATGGTCGCCGTCGCGGGTGCAATCCATGGTGATGAAATTGGTGGCCGACGGCAGCGGGATCAGGCCGTGGGCGCGGGCAATGCCGCTTAGGCGGTCGCGGGCGATGGCGGTTTTGGCACGGATTTCGGCAAGGTAGGTTTGGTCCTGCAAGGCCGCAAGCGCTCCGGCTTGTGCGACACGACCCAGCCCGAAATGGTTGCGCACCTTGTCGAAAGCGGTGGCCAGCGGGGCCGAGGTGATCGCGTAGCCGACCCGCAGGCCCGCGAGGCCGTGGGCTTTGGAAAACGTGCGGAAGCGGATCAGGTTGGGGGTGTCGGCTGGGATTTCCGGCGCGGTGCCTTCTGGGGCAAGGTCGATATAGGCTTCATCCAGCACCAGCAGGGTTTGTTCGGGCAGATTGGCCAGCAGATCCTTGATCGCAGCAGCGGGGTGGTGGCTGCCCATCGGGTTGTCTGGATTGGCGAGGTAAAGCATGCGGGCTTGGGTCTGGCGGGTGAGGGCCAGCAGGGCATCCGGGTCCTCATAATCGCCGTTGTAGGGCGCACGGTGCAGGGTGCCGCCATAGCCTGCGATGTGGAAATTGAAGGTGGGGTAGGCACCGAGCGAGGTCACCACCGGGGTGCCGGGCTCGACAATCAGGCGGGCGAGGTAGCCCAAAAGGCCGTCGATGCCTTCGCCGACCACGATGTTTTCCGTGGCGCAGCGGTGGTGCTGGGCGAGGGCGGATTTGAGATCATGCACCTCGGGGTCGCCATACATCCACGCCGCGGAGGCGGCGGTTTGCATGGCTTTTACTGCGGCGGGGGAGGGGCCGAACAGGCTCTCGTTGGCACCGAGGCGGGCGATGAAGGCATGGCCTTGGCGGCGCTCTTGCGTCTCGGGTCCGGTGAAGGGGACGGTGGAGGGCAGGGAGGCTGCGAGGGGGGTGAGGATGGGGGCTTTCATGGGCTGGATTTGGGGGGATTTTTGCGGAGCTGGCAAGGGGGATTTCGAGGGGGAATTGGATGGTCCCAACTCGGGACCAAAAAATGTTGTGGAATATCAGAGGGGTGGGGTGGGCGCGTTAAGGGATTTTTAATGAATTGCCGACGAATGGCGGGGTGAACCCCGCCCTACCGCAGAAATTTGCGGCGGGCTTCTTCGGCGATGGCTTGGCGCATTTCGAGTTGCGCGAGTTTCGCCATCGCGGCTTTGCGCGCGGCGGCGTCGGTCAGGGTGGCGAGATGGGCGCGTTGGGCTGCGGCTTGTTTCTTCAGGGTGATTTCTTCCGGCAGCACGCCGGCTTCGGCCATGATACGGAAGCCTACGGCATCGCCTGCACTGACAAAGGCATCGCCGGGGCGGTCGGGCAGCGGTTGACCTTCGCCCTTCAGGCCTTGAAGTTCGCCTTTGGCGCGGGCCTTGGCGATTTGACGTTCGGCGAGTTTGTTGAGCCAGGACATCGGGGCCTCCTACGGCAAATGTAGGTACTTAGGTGGAATGTGGAAAGGGGGGCTTTGGCCCCCCCCCCTAAACCCCCTGCAGGATATTTGAGCACAGAGGATGGGCTTAGCCGATTTCGGCCAGACGTTTGAGGGCGGCCTGCAGTTTGGCGGCTTCATCCTCGCGGGCGCTTAGGTTGGCTTTGGCTTCATCGACCACTTCTTCGGGGGCGGAAGCCGCGAAGTTGGGGTTGTTCAGGCGGCCTTTCAACCCACCGATTTCCTTGGCCAGCTTGTCCATCGTCTTGGTCAGGCGGGCTTTTTCCTCGGCAATGTCGATCAGGCCCGCGAGGGGCAGGGCGAAGGTTGCCCCCTCGACCGCGATGGCGATGGAGCCTTTCGGGGCCGGGCCTTCGCTGAAACCGTCAATGCGGGCCATGCGTTTGATCAGGGCCTCATTCCGCGCCCATGCGGTGCGCGCGGCGGGGGAGAGGTCGGTGGCGACCAGATCGCATTTCAGGCCGACCGGGACGTGGACCTGCGCGCGGGCCGAGCGGATTTCTTCGATCAGGGTGGTGACGAAGGTCATTTCCGTGGCGGCTTCGGTATTGATCAGATCGCTGCCATAGGTGGGCCAATCGGTGTGGACCAGCAGTTTGGCGCGGGTGCCGGTGGTGGACCACAGGTCTTCGGTGATGAAGGGCATCATCGGGTGCAGCAGGATCATGGATTGATCGAGCACCCACGCCATTGTGGCGCGGGTTTCGGGGGCGTCGGGGCCGTCGAACAGGGGTTTGGCGAATTCGACATACCAGTCGCAGACCTTGCCCCAGACGAATTTGTAAAGCGCGTCGGCGGCGTTATCAAAACGGTAGTCTTTCAGGGCGGCGTTGACTTCGGCGAGGGCTTTGGCGGTTTCGCCGATGATCCATTGGTTCGCGGTGGCACTGGCTTTTGGCGGGGTGGTTTGGGTCGCGTGACCCTCCCAGACGCCGTTCATTTCCGCAAAGCGGCAGGCGTTCCACAGTTTGGTGCCGAAGTTGCGGTAGCCTGCGATGCGGGCGGTGTCGAGTTTCAACACGCCTCCCAAAGAGGCCATCGCGGCGTTGGAAAAGCGCAGGGCGTCAGCGCCGAATTCGTCGATGATTTCCAAGGGGTCGATGACGTTGCCGAGCGATTTCGACATTTTCTTGCCCTTTGCGTCGCGGACAAGGCCGTGCAGATACACGGTTTTGAACGGCACTTCGTCCACCACGGCAAGCTGCATCATCATCATGCGGGCGACCCAGAAGAAGATGATGTCGGCCCCGGTGATCAGGGTCGAGGTTGGGAAATACTTTTGCAATTCAGGCGTTTGCTCGGGCCAGCCAAGGGTGCCGATCGGCCAAAGGCCGGAGGAGAACCATGTGTCGAGGACGTCTTGGTCGCGTGACAGATCGACCGTTTCAAGTGGGACAAATTCGGAACTGCCAACCCCAAACGAAACGGGATTAGGAAGCTTTCTTTTTCCCTCAGGTGAAGCCAGTCCGTCAAACTTCGATATCCTGACCACAACCCCTTGCCCATAGTAGGCCTGTGCTTGGGCAAGTGCTTCCTGTTCGCTTCCTGCACAAAAATACTTCATCGGATTGTGTGTCAGAGCTGCCATGCCGTGTTCCTTGAAGGTCATACCTTCAATAGCGCTCGGCCCATACCAAACCGGAATCTGATGGCCCCACCACAACTGGCGCGAGATGCACCATGGCTCGATATTCTCCAGCCAGTGGAAATAGGTCTTCTCGCCCGATTCCGGGATGATTTTGGTCGCACCTGAGCGCACGGCATCCAGCGCGGGGCCGACGATTTTATCGGTGGCGACGAACCATTGGTCGGTCAGCATCGGCTCGATCACCACTTTGGAGCGGTCGCCAAAGGGCTGCATGATCTTTTTCGCCTCGACAAACGGCTCTCGCGTCAGGTGTTCAGAGCCGGTTTCGGGGTCGATTTCGGAGTGCAGGGTGGACACGCAAAGGCCAAGCGCGTTGATGTCGGCGATGACTTGTTTGCGGGCCTCGAACCTATCAAGGCCGCGGTATTTTTCGGGCACGAGGTTGAGGGCGTCGACTTCGTTCTCATCGGTGGGCGACCCTGCGGCGATCTCTCTCGCGCGCTTCACGGCGTCGGCATAGGGGGCACCGTCGGCGCGCATCTGGGCGCGGGTGTCCATCAGGCGGTACATCGGCAGGGTGTTGCGTTTGGCGACTTGGTAGTCGTTGAAATCATGCGCGCCGGTGATTTTCACCGCACCCGAGCCGAAGGTCGGATCGGGGTATTCATCGGCAATGATCGGGATCAGACGGTCGCAGAGCGGCAGGTGGACCATCTTGCCGATGATGCTGTGGTAGCGCGCGTCAGAGGGATGCACGGCCACAGCACCGTCGCCGAGCATGGTTTCGGGGCGGGTGGTGGCGATGGAGATGTAGTTGCGGGTTTCGCGCAGGGTGATGGTGCCGTCTTCATCTTTCCCAATATATTCATAGCTTTGCTTATCAGCCAGAATATATTTGAAATGCCACATATGGCCTGCGACTTCGATATTCTCAACTTCGAGATCCGAAATGGCGGTTTCAAAGTGGGGGTCCCAGTTGACCAGGCGCTTGCCGCGATAGATCAGGCCTTTGTTGTACATATCCACGAAGACCTTGATCACGGCGTCGTGGAAATTGCCGTCCTCCCCCGCAGGCGCACCGGGGGCGCCGGACATGGTGAACGCCTCACGGTCCCAATCGCAGGACGCGCCAAGCCGCTGCAACTGGCCAATGATGGTGCCGCGCGATTTGACCTTTTGCTGCCAGACGCGGGCGAGGAACTTCTCACGCCCCATATCGCGGCGGTTTGGTTCTTGGTGCTGCGCCATATCGCGTTCGGTCACCATTTGGGTGGCGATCCCGGCGTGGTCGGTGCCGACCTGCCAGAGCGTGTCGTGGCCCTGCATGCGGTGCCAGCGGATCAGGATATCCTGCAGGGTGTTGTTGAAGGCATGGCCCATGTGCAAGGACCCTGTGACGTTCGGCGGCGGGATCATGATGGAAAACGCCTCGGCCCCCGGACGGGCATTCGCCCCGGCGCGGCCAACCTTCTGGTCAATCCACAGCGCGGAAATCCGGGCCTCGGCCTCGGTGGGGGAGAAGGTTTTTTCCATCGGCATTTGCAGCATCCTTACAGCACTGGCTTGCCATACCCAATCGGGCGGACAAGGCCAAGCGCCAGATGGCTTGCTCTTTTGAAAATACTCCCGCTGGAGGCTTCCGCCACAACCGAAAGCGCAGGGCATGACAGTGCGCACCCGGCAGCGCGGGCGAGTGGGGGCTCGATGCCCCCCGAGGCCGCCCCTGTTTTTGGGTTATGCCGGACCCACCAGCGCAAACGCGGCCCCACTGGGATCGGTGCAATGGATGATGAACGCGCCGCCGGGAACTTCGGCGGGGTCGTGCAGCACCGCACCGCCCGAGGCTTTGACCGTTGCCATGGCAGCGTTCACCGAGGGCGTGCCGAAATACACCGTCCATGACGCGGGGCCGCCCTTGGAGGCTTCGGTGAAGATGCCGCCGATGTCCTGACCTTCGCGGTTGATCACGGTGTAGACCATATCCGGCCCCATCGGCATGGCGCGGGTTTGCGCCCAACCGAACAGCGCGCCGTAGAACGCCAAGGCTACGGCGGTGTCGGGGGTGGCGAGATCGTGCCAGTTGCCGTGGCCGGGTTTTTGCTGATTGAACGCGCCGCCCGCCGGGCCATCCGCCATCGGCTGCGGTTGCAGGATACCAAAGGCGGCCCCCTGCGGATCAATCAGCACCGAAAACCGCCCCGTGCCGGGAATATCGGTCGGCGGCACCACCACGGTTGCGCCCAAGGTTTTGGCCTTTGCCACCGTGGCATCAGCATCATCGACGGCGGTGTAATGGGTCCAGGCCACCGGCATGCCGGGATCAGGTGCAAACAGCCCCGCCACCATATCGCCATCGGCCTTCGCCAGCAGGTAGGTCATACTAGGCATGCCGCTGTCGGCTCATGTCCAGCCCAGCAGGCCCGCGTAAAACCCTTTGACAGCATCAAGATCGGGGCTGGCGAGTTCATACCAGCAGGGCAGACCGTGAGATGACATGGCAACCTCCATTGATTGTTTGATATCAATGTAAGTCGTCAAGGCCGTTGCCAGCAAGATGATTCCTGACGGCAGGCGGGCTTTGGCTGATCACACCGCCCGGTCCAACCTCGTGCTGAGGTGGATCAAGCTTTCCGAGGATTTCACCCCGGTCAGTGCGCCGATCTGGTCCAGCACCTGATCGAGCAGTTGCGTGTTCGACGCTGCGATTTGCAGCAGCAGATCGAAGCGGCCCGAGGTGGTGAACACCCGTTCCACTTCGCCTATGCCCTTGAGACGGGTGAGAATTGCGGCCTGCGAACGCGGCTCGATGGTCAGCGGAACGGAGGCGCGCAGGCGGCCTTGGCGGGCGGCTTCGCCCAGTTTTAACGTATAGCCCGCGATGACGCCCGAGGTCTCCAATCGCTCCAGCCGGGCCTGAATGGTGGAGCGTGCCACCTTCAAACGCCGCGCCAAAGTTGCCACCGACATGCGTGCATCCGCCCCCAGCAGCGTCAGAATGTTGCGATCCAGCTCATCCATACAATATGTATCCTTTTTTGGTTATTATAACGAAGAAATCCGACAGTTATATAGTTTTGTTCGGTGAAGTTGTACCGCATATGCGGCATCCTAAGTTGCAGGAAAAGGGCGGCTCATACGCACCTGGCCTGGTTGGAAAACCTTGCTGGTGCCCGTGCCCTTGCCATTGAATTGGCGGCAACGAAAGGGGACTCGCATCTTGTTGGCAGAAAGGAATACGCCGATGGGACTGTCCAAAACGATCTGGACCAATCCGACCGAATATCTGCGCAATCAGCAGCCGGAGAATCCCGTGCTGTTTTTTGCTCCGCAGGCCATCCAATCGGTTGCCCGTAAATTTCTCGATGGATTTCCGGGGCTTGTGACCTATGCGGTCAAGTCGAACCCCGGTGAGGAAGTCGTGGAAAACCTGATCGCCGCGGGCGTCAAAGGCTTTGACTGCGCCTCGCCGTTCGAGATCGACCTGATCCGGCGCTTGGCCCCGGATGCCGCGATCCATTACAACAACCCGGTGCGCTCGCGCGCGGAAATCGCGCATGCGGTTTCGCGCAAGGTGAAATCCTACTCGGTTGATTCGGCAAGCGAATTGGCCAAGTTGATTGAGATGGTCCCGGCTGAGAACTGCGAGATTTCGGTGCGCTTCAAGCTGCCGGTCGCGGGCGCTGCCTATAATTTTGGCGCCAAGTTTGGCGCGACCGAAGATGTGGCGGTGGAGCTTTTGAAAGTGGTGGCGGCTGCGGGCTTTATCGCCTCGATCACCTTCCACCCCGGCACGCAATGTACCGATCCGGCGGCTTGGGCGAGCTATATCCGCGAGGCTGCGGTGATCGCTGCGCGCGCGGGCGTGAAGATCGCGCGGCTGAATGTGGGCGGCGGTTTTCCAAGCCACCGCGCCGAAGGGGTGGCACCGCAGTTGGATGCGACTTTCGCCACCATCGACCGCGTGGCGACCGAAGCGTTTGGCGCAGAGCGCCCGATGCTGATCTGCGAACCGGGGCGTGCGATGTGCGGCGATGCGTTTACGCTGGCCGCCCGCGTCAAAGCCGTGCGCGATGATATGCATGTGTTCCTGAACGACGGCGTCTATGGCTCGCTGTTTGAGCTGGGCCAGATCGGCATCATCGACCGGATCGCGGTGATCTCTCCCGAGGGGCAGCGCCGTACTGGGGCAATCCTGCCGCGGATTTGCTTCGGGCCGACCTGCGATTCGGTGGATCGTCTGCCCGGTGATATTCCGTTCCCCGACGATATTGCCGAGGGCGATTATGTCATCGTGCATGGCATGGGGGCCTATTCGACGGTGACCAACAGCCGCTTCAACGGCTTTGGTGAATTGGGCATGGTGACGGTGCTGTCACAAAAGCTTTAACTTCGCCGTAATCTCGTTAACCTACGCTCTTGGCAGGGAAACTTGCCGAGAGCGTTTTGGTTTTTGGGGTCGGGAGGCGGCGTGTCACTGTTCAACCGGATCAGACAATGGTGGCGCGGTCAGCCGATCGTCGAAACCGAACCCGCGAGCGCCCCCTTGCCGGGGCGCAAGCGCGGCGTGGTGGATCATGTGATCATCCTCGACGGCACGCTCTCGACGCTGGAGCCGGGCCAAGAGGGGAATTGTGGCCTGATTTACAAGCTGTTGACCGAAGGTGGGCGTTCGGCACATCGGACGGTGTATTACGAGCCGGGGTTACAATGGCAGGGCTGGCGGCATGGCATGAACATCGTGCAGGGGCGCGGCATCAACAGCCAGATCCGCCGCGCCTATGGTTGGCTGGCCAGTCATTACCGCGAGGGTGACCGGATTTACCTGATCGGCTATTCGCGCGGGGCGTTTGCGGTGCGCTCTTTGGCCGGGGTGATTGACCGAGTGGGGCTGCTCAAACGCGAACATGCGACCGAGCGGGGGGTGACTTTGGCCTATCGGCATTACCGCCATGACAGCCATCCTCGGGCCAGTCAGGCGTTCTCGCATCGGTTTTGCCATCTGGAGGCGCCGATTCAGATGGTTGGGGTGTTTGACACGGTGAAGGCTTTGGGGCTGCGCTTGCCGCTGTTGTGGATGCTGACCGAGCAGCAGCACCAGTTTCACAACCACCATTTAGGCAGTTCGATCCGGCATGGATTTCATGCGCTTGCGATGGATGAAACCCGTGCGGTGTTCGAGCCGGTGCTCTGGGAATGCCCGCCCGGTTGGGAAAGCGACGTGCAACAGATGTGGTTTCGTGGTGCGCATGGCGATATTGGCGGCATGATCGGCGATGATGCCAGCGCACGGCCCTTGGCGAATATCCCGCTGGTCTGGATGCTGGAGCGGGCCGAGTCGGTCGGGTTGGTGTTGCCCGAAGGCTGGCGAGCACGGTTTCCCTGCGATCCGGCGGCCCCGATGGTGGGCACGATGCGCGGCTGGGGGATGTGGTTTCTGCTGCGCCGCCGCCGGGTGATCGGGCGCGATCCGTCAGAGCAGGTGCATCCTTCGGCACAGCAGCCGAGGCGGGCGGGGTGGCTGCCATGGCCCTTGGCGCGCGGGCGCTGAACGTATCGGGTGCCGCCGTTTTGGCTTTGCCTGTTCGGGTTTGATCAAATAGCTTGGGCCAAAATGGAGAGCCCAAGATGCGCACTGTCACCATAGCTGCCACGCAATTCGCCTGTTCATGGGATTTGCCCGCCAATCTGGATCGGGCCGAGGGGTTGATCCGCGATGCGGCGGCAAAAGGCGCGCAAGTGGTTCTGATCCAAGAACTTTTCGCCGCCCCCTATTTCTGCATCGAACAACTGCCGCAATATTTCGCGCTGGCGGCTCCGATGGAAGGCTATCCTTTGATCGCGCGGTTCGCAGCCTTGGCGCGCGAATTGGGTGTGGTGCTGCCCTGTTCGTATTTTGAGAAAGCCGGGCAAGCCTATTTCAATTCGATGGCGATGATTGATGCGGATGGTCGGTGCTTGGGCAATTACCGCAAGACCCATATTCCGCAGGGGCCGGGTTATGAGGAGAAGTATTATTTCTCGCCGGGCGATACCGGCTATCGGGTTTGGGACACGGCGGTCGGGCGGATTGGCGTCGGGATTTGCTGGGATCAGTGGTTTCCGGAATGTGCGCGCGCGATGGCGTTGATGGGGGCGGAAATGCTGCTCTATCCGACCGCGATTGGCTCGGAGCCGCCCAGCCCCGGCTATGACAGCCAGCCGCATTGGGAGATTTGTATGCTCGGTCATGCCGGATCGAATATCATGCCGGTGATCGCCTCGAACCGGATCGGGCGCGAAGTGGCTCCGGGCGGGCGTGAGGTGACGTTTTACGGCAGCAGTTTCATTTCCGATCACACCGGGCAGTTGGTTGCCAAAGCGGGGCGCGAGGCCGAGGCGGTGCTGACCGCCACGTTCGATCTCGACGCGATTGCGGAGTTGCGCAGTTCGTGGGGGCTGTTCCGCGACCGTCGGCCTGAAACCTATCGGGCGGTGGCCAGTTTGGATGGCTCAGCCTAGCTGGCTGTAAGCCCAGACGAGGCCCAGCAGAATCGGCTGGTGGATCAGGTAGATCAGCAGGCTGTGCTGACCGGGCCAGCTGAGGATTTGCACCCATTTGCCAGAGGTTTTGCCTGCCAGTGCGGCCCAAAGCCCGATCTGGCTGCCGATTTTGCCCAAGGCGATGCCCGCCAAAACCGCGCCGAACCACGGAAAGATCGGCTCAAAATCCATCGTTGTCGCGGGGTCTAGGCTTAGGCCGATGAAGCGCAACAGGGGGGCGTTCAGCGCTTCGGTATGCCAATGATAGCTGCCGTAGATGAACAGGGTGGCGAGGGCGGCGGTGACGATGGCGGGCAGGCGCAGTGTGATCAGACCCAGCAGGCTGTACAGGGCGATGACGTGCAAGATGCCGAAATAGACGTAGAATTCTGGCATGGCGATGCGGGTGGCGATGCTGACCAGCAAGGCGGCCCCGGCGATTTTGCCGAATCTGCGCCAGAACGCGGGCCAGCGGATGCCATGGCCATGCGCCAGCCAAAGGCCAATGCCGGACAGCAGCAGGAAGCTGGCCGCGACGATGCGGGCGTGGAAATAGAAGGTCGGGGTTTGCGCGTATTCGTAGGGGATCAGGCCGAACATCAGCAGATCATAGCTGAAATGAAAGGCGGCCATACCGACCAGTGCCAGCGTGCGGGCAAGATCAAGCAGCGGAATACGGTTGGTTTGCGGCATGGGTATCCTCGAAATTCAGGGGATACGTCGCAGTTTGCCCGCGAAGTGGCAAGGGCGGCTCGCGCCGCCCTTGGGTGGTTCAGCGATGCTTCACGTCCACGTAATCGCGCTGTTTTTCGCCGACATACAGCTGACGCGGGCGACCGATTTTTTGGTTTTTCTCGGCGATCATCTCTTTCCACTGCGAAATCCAGCCCACCGTGCGCGAAATTGCGAAGATCGGCGTGAACATCGAGGTCGGGAAGCCCATCGCATCCAGAATGATGCCGGAATAGAAATCGACGTTCGGATAGAGCTTTTTCGAGATGAAATAATCATCCGACAAAGCGATCCGCTCCAGCTCCTTAGCGACTTGCAGGGTCGGGTTGTTGTGGATGCCGAGAAGCTCCAGCACCTCATCCGCCGATTCCTTCATCACCGTCGCGCGGGGATCGAAGTTTTTATAGACGCGGTGGCCAAAGCCCATCAGCCGGAAGCCCGAGTTCTTGTCCTTGGCCTTGGCGATATATTCCGGGATGCGGTCCACGGTGCCGATTTCGCGCAGCATCTCAAGGCAGGCTTGGTTCGCCCCACCATGCGCCGGACCCCAAAGGCAAGCGATGCCAGCGGCGATACAGGCGAACGGATTGGCACCCGACGAGCCCGCCAGACGCACGGTCGAGGTCGAGGCATTTTGTTCGTGATCGGCATGCAGCATCATGATCCGGTCCATCGCTTTGGCGAGAATCGGGTTCACATGGTAATCTTCGGCAGGCACTGCGAAGCACATGTTCAGGAAGTTGCCCGAGTAGGACAGAGAATTCTTCGGATAAACAAAGGGTTGCCCGATCGAATACTTATAGGCCATCGCGGCAATCGTCGGCAGTTTGGCGACCATCCGAATGGCGGCCACTTCGCGCTGCCATTCGTCGTTGATGTCCAAACTGTCGTGATAAAAGGCCGACATCGCACCGACCACGCCGACCATCGTCGCCATCGGATGCGCATCGCGGCGGAAGCCGCGGAAGAAGTTGTGCATCTGTTCATGCACCATGGTGTGACGCGTCACGCGGCCTTCAAAGTCGGCCAGTTGCGAGGCATTGGGCAACTCCCCATAGAGCAACAGATAGCACATTTCGAGATAGCTCGATTTGTTCGCCAGCTGTTCAATCGGGTAGCCGCGGTGCAACAACTCGCCCTTATCGCCATCGATATAGGTGATCGCACTTTCGCAAGCGGCGGTCGAGGTGAAGCCGGGGTCAAAGGTGAAGACATCAGCTTGGTCATAAAGCTTACGGATATCAACAACATCCGGGCCCAGAGTGGGCGAATATACCGGCAGGTCGTAGGATTTTCCGTCAAGGCTTAGCGTGGCAGTCTTGGTCTGTTCGGCCATCTTTCATCCCCCAATAAAAGCCAACCCTACGGCAGAGGGCTGGCCCGCGTTCCGGTTCGGCAGGGGGAGGGCGGATCAGGCCGCCGCATCCTCCAGCCGGGCAATAGTCTCATCCTGACCGATGACCAGCATCATGTCATACACACTCGGCGTCACAGAGCGCCCCGCCAAGGCCGCGCGCAAAGGGCTGGCAAGCTTGCCAAAGCCGATCCCGTTTTCTGCGGCAACTTGGGTTAAGATCGGCTCCAAAACGTCCTTTGTCCAGCTAACATTTTGCAGCTGCGGCGTCAATGTTTTCAGTATACCACGGGATACTGTATCCAAGGATTTGCCCGAAGCCTCATCCGGTTGGACCGGGCGAGAAATCAGAGAAAAGTGAGCCTTTTCAAGCAGTTCTGGGAAAGTCTCCGCGCGGTCTTTGACGCAGTAGAGTGCGGATTTGAGCAGGGCGTTCTGCGTATTTGTCAGGGCAGGTTTGCCTGCCGCCACCAGATAGGCGGTCAATTCATGCAGCAGTGCAGCATCGTCAGCCATCGCGATGTGATGGCCGCAGGTGTTTTCCAGCTTTTTGAAATCGAGCCGTGCGGGGGAGCGGCCGATGCCATCCAGATCAAACATCTGCAGGGCTTCTGCGGTGGTGAAAATCTCGGCATCACCATGCGCCCAGCCCAGCCGGGTGAGGTAGTTGCGCATCCCCGCCGCCGGATAACCCATCGCCTGATATTCCTCGACCCCGGTGGCACCATGGCGTTTCGACAATTTCTTGCCATCCGGGCCATGGATCAGCGGAATATGCGCCCAGACCGGAATCTCCCAGCCCATCGCATCGTAGATCATCTGCTGGCGGGCGGCGTTGTTCAGATGGTCATCCCCGCGAATGACATGGGTGACGCCCATGTCGTGATCGTCGACCACCACGGCCAACATATAGGTCGGTGTCGCATCAGAACGTAAACAAATCATATCATCGAGCGAAGAATTCTGGATCACCACGCGGCCCTGTACGGTGTCTTCGATCACGGTTTCGCCCGTGCGCGGGGCCTTCATGCGGATGACATAGGGCGCATCGGGAAAGGTGGCGGGATCGGCGTCGCGCCACGGGCTTTGGAACACCGCATAGCTGCCGCGCGCTTCGGCCTCGGCGCGGAAGGCGGCGATTTCTTCCTGCGTGCTGAAGCACTTATAAGCGGTGCCGCGTGCCAGCATCTCGCGCGCCACCTCGGCGTGGCGGTCTTTGCGCTCAAACTGGCTGACCACCTCGCCATCCCAGTCGAGACCCAGCCAGGTCAGGCCGCGCAGGATGGCGGCGGTGGCCTCGGGGGTGGAGCGTTCGCGGTCGGTGTCCTCAATCCGCAGCAGAAATTTGCCGCCCCGGCCACGCGCGTAAAGCCAGTTGAACAAAGCCGTGCGTCCGCCGCCGATGTGCAGATAGCCAGTGGGTGAGGGCGCGAAGCGGGTGACAACTGGGCGGGACATGGGCGGGTTAACCTTTCAGAAACCTTATCGGCAGTAGGATCGCGGCAGCTTTAGGCAAATGCGGGGGGCAAAACAAGGTGGCGGCGCGTCCGGGCAAGTTTCTGAACATGTTGCTGTGGCCGCTGCATCGGCTGGCAGAGGCGCGCGGACTGCTATTCCCGTGGGTGCCAGTGTTTCTGGGTTGCGGCATAGCTGTGTGGTTTGCGCTGCCGTTTGAGCCGGATTCGGCTTTCTACGCGGTTTGTGCGGGCGCGGTGCTGGCGCTGAGCCTTCTGCATCGCTTTGGGCCGGAGTTGTGGCATCCACCGCTGGTGGCGCTGTCTTGTGTGCTTGTTGGGCTGATGGCGGCGGGCTTACGGGCGCATCTGGTGGCGGCCCCGATGCTGGAGCAGCACTATTACGGTGCGGTGCAGGGGCGGGTGATCAACATCGACCGCTCGCAATCGGATGCGCTGCGGATCACCTTGGATCAGGTGGTTTTGCAGGATATGTCCTCGGCGAAAACGCCGCTGAATGTGCGGATTTCCCTGCATGGGCAAGATGTTAGCTTTAATCCGGGACAGGTGGTTTTACTGACCGCTTCGCTTGCCGCACCCGAGGGGCCCGCCGAGCCGGGTGACTTTGATTTCCGCCGCATGGCATATTTTCAGCAGTTGGGTGCCGTGGGGTATACGCGAAGTCCGGTTTTGCTCTGGGCCGAGGCCGCCCCCGGCACGCAAGCGATCAACCGGCTGCGCACCGAACTTACCCGCGCGATGATTGCGGCGGTGCCGTCTGAGGCGGGGGCGTTTGCGACCGGGGCGATGACCGGGGATCGCTCGGCGATTTCCTTGGAGACCGTGCAGGCGTTGCGCGATTCGAACCTTGCGCATTTGCTGGCGATTTCCGGGATGAACATGGCGTTCATCACCGGCTTTGTGTTTGCCCTGCTGCGCTACGGGTTGGCGCTGATCCCGCCCGTGGCGCTGCGGGTGAACTCAAAGAAGGTCGCGGCAGTGGCGGCTTTTGCGGTGGCGTTGTTCTATTTGCTGCTGTCGGGGGCGAATGTGGCAACGGTGCGGGCGTTTCTGATGGTCTGCGTGATGCTGGGCGCGGTGCTGCTGGACAGGCGCGGCTTGACGATGCGCTCGGTGGCTTTGGCCGGGGTGATCCTGCTGTTGGCACAACCGGAAAGCCTGCTGGAGCCGGGGTTTCAGCTGTCTTTTGCCGCCACTGTGGTGCTGATCGCGGGGTTTTCGGCGCTGGATCGGCAGATCTTGCGCGAAAAACTGCCGCGCTGGTTGATGCCGGTGTTCACCTTGGTGCTGACCTCGGTGCTGGCGGGGGTGGCGACCGCGCCCTTTGCGGCGGCGACGTTCAATCGGTTTACCGATTACGGCCTGCTCGCCAATCTGCTGACGGTGCCGATGATGTCGGTGCTGGTGGCGGCGGGGGCGGTGGCGGCGCTGCTGGCCCCGATTGGCCTCGCAGGCCCGGCCTTGTGGGTGATGGAGCAGGCCGGGCGCTGGATTCTGTTTATCGCGCATTGGGTTGCGGGGTTAGAGGGGGCGGTGACGCCGATTGTGCAGCCGGGGCCATGGGTGATGCCGCTGATCACGTTTGCAGGCGTCTGGGCCGTGCTTTGGCGCGGGCGGGCGCGTTGGGCGGCAGTGGCGCCGCTGGTTTTGGGGTTGGCGCTGTGGGCCACCACCACGCGGCCCAGTTTGCTGGTCTCCAGCGATGGCGCTTTGGTGGGGCTGATGGGCGAACAGGGCCGAGCGCTGTCGGTGGCGCGCGGCGCGGGGTTTACCGCCGAGAACTGGCTGCAAGACGATGGCGATTTGGCTGTGCAGGCCGAGGCTTACGCAAGGACGGGGTTTTCAGGGCCAAAGGGCACGCGGGCGTTTGCATTGGGCGGATGGCGGGGAATAGCGCTCAGCGGCAAGGCGGCCGGGGAGGCTTTGGCATCGGCGTGCGCGCAGGCGGATCTGGTGGTGATGCCTGCCGCAGTGGCGCCCGTTGCACCAACGCCTAAGGATTGCATTGTCATAGACCGAACCATACTGGATCAAACCGGAGCTTTGGCGCTTTCGGTGCAGGACGGTCGCCTGCTTCTGCAACCCACCCGCGCGGTTCAACGGATCTGGATGGCAGACAAGCCAATCTGGCAACACCGCAGCCTTGCCAAACCGGGCGCGCTTTTGGCGCGTCAGTAGCCGCGGATCAGCCCAACGAGCCGCCCCTGCACCTTCACCATATGATCGGGGAAGACACGGGTTTCATAGGCGGGGTTGGCAGCCTCCAAAGCGATCATGCTGCCGCGACGGCGGAAACGCTTCAGTGTGGCTTCGGCATCTTCGACCAAGGCCACCACGATATCGCCATTTTCAGCGGTGATCTGTTCGCGGATCACGACGATGTCGCCGTCGTTGATCCCCGCTTCGATCATCGAATCGCCTTTGACTTCCAGCGCATAGTGTTGACCGTTGCCCGACAGCATCGACCCCGGCACCGCCACATGATGCGAAATATGCGAAATCGCTTCAATCGGCACACCGGCAGCGATGCGGCCCATCACGGGAAGTTCCATCGCATAAACGCCTGCAATCGGCATTGCTTCGCGCGGCGGATCGACCTTGTCGCCTTTGATCAGTTTGGGCGAGAAACCGGGTTTTTCCATCGCTTCGGGCAGTTTCAGAATTTCCAGCGCCCGGGCGCGGTGGGCAAGCCGGCGGATAAAACCACGTTCTTCCAGTGCGGTGATCAGGCGGTGAATACCGGATTTCGAGCGCAAATCCAGCGCATCTTTCATTTCATCAAAAGACGGCGGAACACCGTCTTTATCCATGCGGGTTTTGATGAAATCCAGAAGTTCCAGTTGCTTACGCGTCAGCATGCCACAGCCTTTATGCAGGTGTTGTTGCTATGTCCTGCCCGTGTTCTTGCTTTGTGTCAAGCGTTTTGCGGCGCTGCGTCAGATGGCGATGTAGGTTACCATCTCACCCGCGCCGCGCGGCCCGTCGCCTTTAGGCCGGATCAGTAGAGCGTTGGCCTCGGTCAGAATGGTCAGCAAAGCCGAATCCTGACGCTCAAAGGCGGTCACGGTGGGCTGGCCGTTTTCAACCGTCAGGCGCGCGCGCATATAGTGGTCGCGCGGGCCGTTGGCGGGTTGGTCGGCCCCTAGCCGGGCGCTGAGCACCTGCAGTTTCGGCGGCAGGCCGAGCATGGCTTTCAGCATCGGCACCATGAACAGATGACCGCAGACGATGGCGGAAACTGGGTTTCCGGGCAGGCCAAGCATCGGGATTCCCAAGACTTTCCCGGCCATCAGCGGTTTGCCGGGACGCATGGCGATCTGCCAGAACGCGCGCTCCAGTCCCAGATCGGCGGCAACTTTGCCGACCAGATCGTGATCACCTACCGACGCGCCGCCGACGGTGACGATCAGATCAGCACCTTCGGTTAGGGAAAAAACCGTGCGCAAACTGGCTTCGGTATCGCGGGCAATCGGCAATATGCGGGCCTCACCGCCCGCAGCCTCGACCATCGCGGCAAGTGCGAAGGTGTTCGACGCGATGATCTGATCGGGGCCGGGGGTCTCGCCGGGCATCACCAATTCGTCGCCTGAGGCCATCAGAGCCACGATAGGGCGACGGCGGACGCTGACTTCTGGCACATTCATCGCGGCCAGCAGGGCGAGGTCGTTGGGGCGGAGCAGGCGGGGCGACAGAGTTTGGCCGAGGGTGAAATCCTGGCCGCGCGGGCGAATATTGTCGGCCATTTTAGCGGCGGTTTTCAGGGTGATCTGGTCGCCGTCGTGGGTGATGTCTTCTTGGATGGCGACACTGACGCCACCTTCGGGCAAGGGCGCGCCGGTGAAGATGCGGATGGCTTGGTGGGGGTGGATCGCGCCTTGGAAGGCGTGGCCCGCACCGGATTCTCCGATCACGGTGAAGCTTTCGCCAATGGCGGCGGGGCGGCCCAAGGCGTAGCCGTCCATCGCCGAGGCAGCGAAGGGCGGTTGGGTGAGTTGGGCGGTGGCGGCGGTTGCCATGACGCGGTTATGGGCGCGGCGCAGCGGCAGGGTTTCGGTATCGGTGAGCGCTGTCAGCGCAAGGCAGTGGGTGAGGGCATCTTCAACCAATATCATAGCTTTGTCTCGTAACGGCCTGATTTCCCGCCATCTTTCAGGATCAGGCGGATGCCTTCGATCGACATGGACTTCTCGACCGCCTTGACCATATCGTAGATCGTCAGGCAGGCGATGGAGACGGCGGTCAGCGCCTCCATCTCAACCCCGGTTTGGCCGCCGGTCTTGACGGTGGCCTCAACCACGATGCCGGGCAGCGTCGGATCGGTGGTCAGATCCAGCGACACTTTGGTGATCGGCAGCGGGTGGCACAACGGGATCAGATCGGCGGTTTTCTTCGCAGCCATGATGCCCGCCAGACGCGCAACCCCCAGCACATCGCCCTTTTTGGCGCGGCCTTCGGTGATCAGGGCCAAGGTCTCGGCGGACATTTTCACCGCCCCCCGCGCCACGGCGATGCGGGCGGTGACGGGTTTGTCCGAGACATCGACCATATGGGCGCGGCCTTGGTCATCGAAATGTGTCAGGCCGGTTTCTTGGCTCATACCCCGGCCTCTGAGGTCAAGGGTTTGGTCAGGATGGCTTTTGTGGCCGCAGTCACGTCATCTTGCCGCATCAAAGCCTCGCCGATCAGGAAGCAGCGCGCACCGTAGGCGGCGACATCGGCGAGATCGGCGGGGGTGAACAGGCCGGATTCCGAGACGATCAGGCGGTCGTCCGGCACATAACGGGCGAGTTGGCGGGTGGTGTCCAGCGTGACATCAAAGGTATGCAGGTTGCGGTTGTTGATGCCCATCAGCGGGGATTTCAACAGACAGGCGCGGTCGAGTTCAGCGCGGTCGTGGACTTCCAGCAGCACATCCATGCCTTGCTCGATGGCGGCGGCTTCGAGTTCAGCCGCTTGGGCATCGGACAAAGACGCAAGGATGATCAGAATGCAATCGGCATGCAGGGCGCGGGATTCGACGACTTGATAGGGGTCGTAGAGGAAATCTTTGCGCAGGCAGGGCAGAGTTGTGGCCTGAGACGCCTCGGTCAGAAAGCTGTCCTTGCCCTGAAAGCTGGGCGCGTCGGTCAGCACCGAAAGACAGGTCGCGCCGCCCGCTTCGTACGCCTGTGCGAGTTCGGTTGGGTGGAAGTCCGCGCGGATCAAGCCCTTGGAGGGGCTGGCTTTTTTGATCTCGGCAATCAGGCCGTAGCCAGAGATTGCGGCATCCGACAGCGCTTTCGCAAAACCGCGCGGGGCGGGGGCTGCGCGGGCGGCTTGTTCTAGGTCCGCCAGCGCCACTTGGGCTTTGCGGTCGGCAATTTCATCCAGCTTATAGGCTTTGATGCGGTCGAGGATCGTGGTCATTTTTGGCCCTTTATTGGGGTCGTAGGGGGCGCTCATTGGCCCTGACGGGCCGCTTCGCAATGGCGAGGACCGCCCGTCAGGGCGGGACGCGCGTTAGAGATTGGTCAGACGCTTCAACGCTTCGATTTTGCCGCGCGCCGCACCGGAATCGATGGAAACCCGCGCCATTTCAACGCCTTCTTTCAAACTAGCGGCTTTGTCCGCCACCACAAGGGCGGCTGCGGCATTGAGCAGAACCGCATCGCGGAAGCCACCTTTTGCGCCATCGAGCAAGGCGCGGAAGGCGACGGCATTCTCTGAGGGGGTGCCGCCTTGGATCGCCTCGAATGGGTAAACCGACAGGCCTGCGTCTTCGGGGTGCAGGGTAAATTCGCGCACTTCACCGTTTTCGAGGGCGGCAACGGCGGTGGGGGCGGCGATGGAAATCTCATCCGAGCCATCACCACCATGCACCAACCACGCCTTCTCGCTGCCCAAAGCCAGCAGGGTTTCGGCCATCGGGCGGATCAGGGCGGGGGAGAATGCGCCCGTCAGTTGGCGTTTCACCCCTGCCGGATTGGTCAACGGCCCGAGGATGTTGAAGATCGTCCGCGTGCCCAACTCGGCGCGCACCGGCATGACATGGCGGGTGGCCGGGTGGTGCATCGGGGCCATCATAAAGCCGATGCCCGCCTCGTTCAGGCAGCGTTCCACCACTTCGGGCCCGACCATGACGTTCAGGCCCATCTCGGTCAAAGCATCCGCAGCCCCCGATTTCGACGACAGGTTGCGGTTGCCATGCTTGGCGACCACAACGCCCGCGCCTGCCACGACAAAGGCGGTGGCGGTGGAGATGTTCAGCGTGCCCTTGCCATCGCCGCCAGTGCCGACGATGTCGATCGCCCCCTCAGGCGCGCGCACGGCGTTGCATTTGCTGCGCATAACGCTGGCGGCGGCGGCATATTCATCCACCGTCTCACCGCGCACCCGCAGAGCCATCAGAAAACCGCCGACTTGCGCCGGGGTCGCGGCGCCGTCAAACAGCGCACCAAAGGCGGCTTCGGCCTCGGCGCGGGTCAAAGCGCGGGTCGCGGCCACGCCGATCAAAGGTTTGAGAATATCGCTCATGCCGGCACGCGGGCACGGGCGGCATCAAGGAAATTCTTCAGCAACTGATGGCCATGTTCCGAGGCGATGGATTCGGGGTGAAACTGCACGCCCTCGATCAGTTTTTCCTTGTGGCGCAGGCCCATGATGGTGCCGTCCTCCAGCCATGCCGTGACCTCAAGGCAATCGGGCAGGCTTTCTTTTTCGACCACCAAGGAATGATAACGGGTGGCGGCAAAGGGCGAGGGCAGGTCGCGGAACATGCCGCCGCCCTTGTGGTGCATTGCGCCCATCTTGCCATGCACGATCTCATGGCAGCGGATCACCTTGCCACCAAACGCCTCGCCAATGGTCTGATGCCCGAGGCAAACGCCCAGCAAAGGCACATCGGCCATCGCGGCGGCTTTGGTCAGCGGCACGCAAATCCCTGCCGAAGCCGGATCACAGGGGCCGGGCGACAGCACGATCAACTCAGGCCGCAGCGCAAGCGCGTCTTGCACGGTCATCGCATCATTGCGCACGACGCGCACATCCGCGCCCAACTCGCCCAAGTAATGCACAAGGTTGTAGGTAAAGCTGTCATAGTTGTCGATGAGCAGGAGCATCTTGCAAGGTCCGGACGGAAAAGGGGATGAAGGCGGCGGCGGTTCGGTTTATAGAGGGGCCAAGGTTTGCGGGCCCCGGATTTGGATCGGCTTTATGTCGGCTATAGATGGGCCTAGCGGCAAAGCGGCGTCAAGGGCAAGTGGCGCCTAAACGGGTGGAGACAGGTATGATCCGGAATTTCGTAACAGGGATCGTCGTCGGTGGCGTGGTTGCGGGGGCTGGGCTGGGGGTTGTCTCGCAGCTTGCGCCGTTGCCGCAGGGGCGGGTGCAGGTGGTGGATCAGAGCAAGCCGGTGGTGGTGCCCAAGCCAGAGCCGGTGAAGCCTGCATCGACGGATGCGGCTGCGGTGACTGCACCTGCGGCGGAGGCGATGCCCGCGCCAGAGGCAAAGCCTGTGACGAAGCCTGCTGTGGAAATGCCATCTCTTGCAGAACAGGCACCACCTGCCACGCCGGAGCCAGCGGCACCGGCTGCCAAACCCGCCGCGCCCGTGGCCGAGGTGCTGCCCGCTTTGCCCGCCGCGCCGCAAGCCGAGGCAGCAGCGGCTGTGACCCCGAAAGCCAGCGCAGAACTGCCAGAGCCGCCGGCCAAACCCCCGACGGCGAGTGCCGAGGCCCCGGCTGCGCTGAACGATCCTGCTGCGGCTCCGGCAGCGCCTCAGCTGCAGGTGGGGGCCGAGACGGCGCCGACCCCGGCCAGCCCGGGCGCTTTGGCGGGGGATATCGGCACCGATGCGGCCCCGGCTCCGGCCGATCTGCCGCCGCCTGCACCGCAGGAAACCACCGAGACGTTGCTGACGCCTGCGCCTGCCCCGGCAGAGCCCACGCCGCCGTCGATGCTGGTGCTCGATCCCGCACCCGAGCCTGCACCCGTGGTGCCTACTCCCGCCGTGGTGGTGCCAGAGGCCCCCGAACTGCCGAAACTGCTGGATACCAGCCAGCCGGAAACCTTGGCCCCCAGCGTTGGGCTGACCAAATCGGTCGATGGCGTGACGGTTGGGCGGTTGCCGAGCATTGCCGAACCCGCGCCGCCCGCCGATCCGACCATGGCGGCGGAACCTGTGCCTGCCGCTGACACCCGCCCCATCGCGCAATATGCGGCGGAGTTCAGCAATGATCTGGGCAAGCCATTGTTTGCGGTGCTGCTGGTCGATAGCGGGGCCGCCGATCTGGACCGCGCCAAACTGGCGGCGCTGCCGTTTCCGGTCAGTTTCGTGATTGATCCGCTCGATCCGGGTGCCGCTGCGGCGGAGGCGATTTATCGCGCGGCGGGCAAAGAGGTGGTGATGCTGGCGGCGGGGATCCCTGCGGGGGCCACGGCGGGCGATCTGGAGCAGACCTTTCAGGCCAATGCGGCGGTGTTACCGGAATCGGTGGCGGTGATGGATATCGGCGCTGCGGGATTTCAGGACAATCGGCCGCTGGCCAGCATGGTGGTGCCGATCATCAAGGATCAGGGCCGCGGCTTGGTGACCTTTGATGCGGGCCTCAACGCGGCGGATCAGGTGGCGCGGCGCGAGGATGTGGCGGCGGCGGTGATCTTCCGTGACTTGGACGGCGCGGGCGAGGATACGCCGTTGATCCGGCGCTATCTGGACCGCGCGGCGTTCAAGGCGGCACAGGAGGGGCGGGTTGTGGTGGTCGGCACCACGCGGCCCGAGACGATTGCGGCGCTGATGGAATGGTCGATTGAGGGCAAGGGGGCCTCGGTGGCTTTGGCACCGATTTCCGCCGTTCTGGCGGTGAAGTAAGGCTGCGTCCACGCGTGGACATTTGATTTAATCATCAAAAATCAAAGCGTTAATGTACGGCATTCAGGATTTCTTAACCTTTGCCCCCGCGCAGCCCGGATTAGCGTCGGATGCCTCCGGCGGGGATATTTGAGCCAATGTGAAATTGCAGAGCGGGTCTTGGATTTGCTCTTTTTTGAAATACTCCCGCCGGAGGCATCCAAGGCTTGTGCGGAGCGGTGCCCTTGCCGGAGATCTCCCCGGTAGCGCCGCCGAGAGGGGCCTCGATGGCCCCCGAGGCGGCACCTGTTTTCAGCTCAGAGATTGCCCTTGCGCACGAACAGCCCGGCATCTTCAGCGGCGCGGCGCAGGGCGCGGGATTTGTTCACCGTCTCTTGATATTCGGCTTCGGGGTCGCTGTCGTAGACCACGCCACCGCCCGCCTGGATATACAGGGTTTCGTCCTTCAACACGGCGGTGCGCAGGGCGATGCAGAAATCCATCTCGCCATTGCCTGCGAAATAGCCGACGCCGCCGCCATAGACACCGCGCTTTTCCGGCTCCAGCTCGTCGATGATCTCCATCGCGCGCACCTTTGGCGCGCCGGACACCGTGCCTGCGGGCAGGCCTGCGAGCAGGGCGGACAAAGCATCTTCGCCATCAGCGATCTGGCCCACCACGTTGGAGACGATGTGCATGACGTGGCTGTAACGTTCGATGATGAATTTCTCGGTCGGGCGGACGCTGCCGACTTTTGCCACTCGGCCCACGTCGTTGCGGCCAGGATCCAAAAGCATCAGATGTTCGGCGAGTTCTTTTTTATCGGCGAGCAGGTCAAGTTCAAGGGCCTTGTCTTCTTCCGGCATGGCGCCGCGCATCCTTGTGCCTGCAATCGGGCGCACGGTAACCTCGCCGTCGCGCAGGCGGACGAGGATTTCGGGGGAGGCGCCGATGACTTGGAAGCCGCCGAAGTTGAAGAAGAACATGAAGGGCGAGGGGTTGGTGCGGCGCAAAGACCGATACAAAGTGAAGGGCGGCAGGGTGAAGCTTTGCGCCCAGCGTTGGGAGGGGACGACTTGGAAGATGTCGCCCGCGCGGATGTAGTCTTTTGCGCGTTCAACGGCTTGCTTGTAGCCTTCGTGCGTGAAGTTGGAGCGCATCTCGCCCACGGGGGCGGCTTCGCCCAGATCGCGCTGTGCGGCGGGGGCGCGGTCGAGGTCGCGCAGGGCATCCATTACCCGCTCCGCCGCTTGGGCATAGGCGGCACGGGCAGAGAGGCCCGAGGCGGCCCATGCGGGGGCGACGAGGGTAACTTCGCCTTTGACGCCATCCAGCACAGCCACGACCGAGGGGCGCATCAGGACGGCATCGGGCAGGCCCAAAGGATCGGGATTGACGTTGGGCAGATGCTCGACAAGGCGGATCATGTCATAGCCGAGATAGCCGAACAGGCCGGAGGCAATCGCGGGCAGGCCTTCGGGCAGATCGACGCGGGATTCGGCGATCAGCGCGCGCATCGACTCAAGCGGCGCACCGGGCAGGGTGGTGAAGGCCTGCGGATCAAACCGGGCGTCGCGGTTGATCGAGGCAATGGTGCCGTGGCATTTCCAGATCAGATCGGGCTTCATGCCGACTACGGAATAGCGGCCCCGCACCTCACCGCCCGTCACCGATTCCAGCATGAAGGTGTCGGTGCGGGCCTCGGCCAGTTTCAGCATCAGCGAGACGGGCGTATCCAGATCAGCAGCCAAGCGGGCATAGACCAGTTGGTTATGCCCCTGCGCCCAGCCGCGTTCAAACTGTTCAAAGGACGGCAGAAGGTTCATCGGAGGGCCTTGGTTCTGGATTTGGTCTTAGTTGTTGATCTGGGCATGGACCGCGTTGATCGCGGCTTGGTCCAGCGTGATCCCGGCAGAGGCGATCAGGGCGGCGGTGTAGAGCGCCATCACGTCTTCGGAGATCGCGCGGCCCGCGTTGATGTCGATCGCCCCCCGCAGAGCGGTGGCATCTTCGCCCGTAGTGGGGGCTGCACTGATGCTGTTGAGTTGCAGCACGGCGGCGAAACCGGGGGCCTCGATCACCCGCAGATCGTTGGGCTGCATCTGGAACACCGCTTCCAGCAGGGCGGGGGGGGCGTCTTTCACCACGCCTTGACGGTCAATCTGACTGGTGCGCGCCACGATGCCGAAGGCGCCGAGGCTGGCGCCGCCTTCGACCGCCGATTTGATGCGGGTGGCCTCATCCGACAGCGCTTTGGCGAGGGCGTCGGCTGCCGCGGCGGCAGTGACTTTTTCTTTCACCTTGTCGAAGGGCAGCGGCGCGGGCGGCACGGTGCTGTCGAGCTGCATCGCCACGAGGCCGCCGTCATCCAGCACGATGGCTTCGGGGAAATCGCCTTCGGCCATGCTGGCGGCGGTGTCGCGGAAGCCTTTGTAGGCGGTGATCGGGTCATTGTCGTCTGCCCCCGGCGCATAATCGGTGGTGGCCAAGGTCAGGCCCTGTTCTTTTGCGATATTGGCGAGGGTCGCGCCGCCTGCGAGGGCGTCATCGACAGCTTCGACCTTGCCGGAGATTTGCTTGCGGGCGGATTCGAGTTGCTGTTCCAGCGCCAGATCGGGTTTGGCTTGCTCAAACGTGGTTTCTTGCGCGGCAAGGATGGCGTTCATCCGGAACAAGGCCGGGCCGATGGAAGACGGGAACGGGCCGACCACGCCGGGTGCTTTTAGGGCGAAAACGGCATCGCCTGCTGCGGCCAGTTCCTTTTGCGACACGTCGCCCATGTCAACATCTTCGAGGCTCAGGTTGCGCTCTTTCACCAGATCGTCAAACGAGGTGCCGGCATCAATGCGGGCCTTTGCGGCGGCGGCATCGGCGTCGGTGGCGAAGGCGAGGCGTTCGACCAGACGCTTTTCCGGGATGATATAGGTGGAGAGGCGTGCGTCGTAGGTGGCTTTCAGGGCAGCCTCATCAAGCGGCATGTCTTTGGCGAGGCTGTCCGGCAGCAGGGCGACATAGGTGATGCGTTTGGCCTCGGGGCGGGTGTAAGTGTCGATATGGGCTTTATAATAGGCTTGCAGATCGGCATCGGTCAGCGGCGGCATCGGTTTGGTCAGCGATTTTTCGGTCAGGCGCAGCATCGAGAAGCCGCGCTGCTCGCCTGCCAAAGCCGCGATGGTGTCGGTCAGGGTTTGCGGCGGGGTCAGGCCGCTGGAGATCGCGGTTTGTAAAAGCTGGCGGGCGGTGTCGGCGCGCAGGCCGGATTCAAAGCTGGATTCGGTCAGGTTGTTTTGCCGCAGCACATCGCGGTAGGTGGTGCGGTCAAAACCATCGACGCCCTGAAAGCTGGGGATCGCCGAGACTTTGCTGGCGACGGTGGCATCGCCGACCGACAGGCCAATGCGGTCGGTTTCATTGTCGAGGGCGGCGCGGTCCATCACCTGTTGCAGCACCTTGCGATCCAAGCCGATGGCTTGGGCTTGTTGCAGGCTGACGGGCTGGCCGATTTGTTTCGAGAAGCCGTCCATCGCTTGCCGCAAGGACCGGGCATAGTCGTTCACGTCGATCTTGCGGTCGCCCACGGTGCCGATCGAGGCGGTGCCGCCGCCGAAATTGGTCACCCCAAAGCCGCCTAAGCCGCCGATGATCATCGCCAGCAGCACCCAAGCCATAACGGACGCGCCCCGGCGCTTTTTCTTCGGGGTGTCGTCGTCGGAGTGCGGTGCCTTGGCCATGGGTCTGCCTGTCTTACAATGGTTTGGCCGCTTGTCTAAGCGGTTGCGGGGATGGGGGCAAGAGTGGGGCTTTAGCCCTTGAACGCCGCCAGCCTGCGGAAGGTCTCACTGATGCCCGCTTGGTCGACATTGGCGAAGGCGATGCGGATTTGGCGTTTGCCGTCGGCGCTGCCCTCGGGTTGGAACATGGTGCCGGGGAGCATCAGCAGGCCCGCTTCGGAGACGAGGCGTTTGCAGAGCGCGTCGGAGGCTGCGGGGTAGGGGTGTTCGACATAGGCGAAATAGGCACCGCAGCCGAGCAGTTTCCAGTCGGGAAGGGCGGAGAAGCCTGCGACCATGGCGGCACGGCGGGCGAGGATTTCGGCGCGTTCGCCTGCGACCCATTGCGCGAGGTTCTGCATCCCCCAGAGCGCGCCGATCTGGCCGAGTTGGCTGGGGCAGATCGCGACGGTGTCGAGGAATTTCTCGATCTGGAACAGGCGTTCGGCGGAGGCGGTGACAGCGCCGACGCGGTGGCCGGTCAGGCGGTAGGCTTTCGAGAAGCTGTAGAGTTGGATAAGGGTGTCGTGCCAGTCGGGGTCTGTGAACAGATCATGGGCGCGTCCGGTGCGGCTGTCGAAGTCGCGGTAGGTTTCATCGACGATGAGGGCGATGCCACGGCTGCGGCAGAGGTCGCGGAAGGCGGTGAGGGTTTCGGCGGGGTATTCGACGCCGCCGGGGTTGTTGGGGCTGACGAGCACGATGGCGCGGGTGCGCTCGGTGATCAATGCGCTCGCGGCTTCGGCTTCGGGGATCAGGCCGGGGCCAGCGGCAAGCGGGACTGTCTTAACCCCTTGCATATCCAGCCACATTTTATGGTTGAAATACCACGGCGTCGGCAGGATCACCTCGTCGCCTGCGCCTGCGAGGGTGGACATCACGGCGCAGAAGGCTTGGTTGCAGCCTTGGGTGATCGCGGTCTGGCTTTCTAATACGGTGCCGCCGTAGGCCGCAGACCATTGTTTCGCGACCTCGGCGCGCAGGCCCAGCACCGGCCCATAAAGATGCGCGTCGGGGTTGTTCAGTGCTGCATCGGCCAAAGCCTGACGCAGGCCCAAGGGCGGGCTTTCTACGGGTGCTGCTTGGCTGATGTTGATCAGCGGGCGCTCGGGCGGGAAGTTCACCCCTTGCAACCAGCGCCGCGCCTCCATCACCGGTGGCGGATCGGTGGCGGCCATGGCGGGGTTGAGGGGATGGATCATGGGGGCCTCCTTGCCGGTGCTTTTCCGCCCTTGCGGGCATCATCGCTGATGGCATGCAGTGTTGCTGGGATTAGGCAGCAAGATCAAGCGAGAAGCGCCCGCAAGCGAGCACCGAGCCTTGGGTCAATGGGGCAGACGCTTGGCTTTCAGGGCTTTGTATTCCTGCCAGACCAGCGCGATCATCGACAGATCGAAGAAGGCCAGCAGCAGCAGGAACGGCGAACCGGAGTGCTGAAACTCAAACAACTGGTAAATCACGAAGCCAGAAAGCACCACCATCGCCGCCGGATAGGCCCAGAGGATGCGCGCCCAGAGCATCACCACCATCGCCAGTTTCAGGCCGCCATGCAGCAGCAGATACCAGCCGTAGAAGTCTTGGGTGGCCACCGGAAAGCCCTCCATCGCGCGCTGGGTCCAAGCGGCGAGGGTGTCGGTGGGTTGTTCGGCAATCTGGAAATGCGTCAGCCAATACAGCAGCCGCGCCGCCGGGGCATTGGGGGTCAAAAGCAGGCCGAGGCCCGCCAGAAACTCCGCCGAACACAGCAGGCCCTTGATCGCAAGGCTGGTCTCGAACAGCCAATGCAGCACGTTTGCGCGGCTGGGACGGGCGGGGCGTTTCATGCTCAGAGCGCCTGCGCCTGCCGGAACTGCATCAAGGTGGCCGTCGCTGGGCAGAAGCAGGGGGGCATGGAGCGGCCTTTCAGTTGCCCGGAAGCTGGACACGCCGGATATGGCGCAGATCGCCGCGCGCTGGCAAGCCCTGTTACAGCGGGCTCAAGCAGCCGTCATCTGGGTTTGGCTCAATCCGCGCCGCGGAACGGCTGGACATATTGCAGCGCCATATCCCATGGGAAGAAGATCCAAGTGTCTTGGCTGACCTCGGTGATATAGCTGTCGACCTGCGGTTTGCCCGAGGGTTTGGCATAAACCGTGGCGAAATGCGCGTTGGGGTAGAGTTTGCGCACCACTTCAAGGGTTTTGCCGCTGTCGACCAGATCATCGACGATCAGAATCCCGGTGCCGTCGCCCATCAGATCGGCCTGCGGGGCTTTGATGATTTGCGGCACCGAGCCTTGGGTCTGGTGGTTGTAGCTCTTGATCGAAATGGTATCGACGCGGCGGATGTCGAGCTCGCGCGCGACAATCATCGCAGGCACCAGACCGCCCCGGGTGATGCCGACCACGGCTTTCCACGCGCCATCGTCCGGGCCTTTGCCATCCAGCCGCCACGCCAGCGCGCGGCTGTCGCGGTGCATCTGATCCCAACTGACGTGAAAGCCTTTTTCATGTGGCAAGCGGTCGTTCATGGCAGGCCCTTTCAGGTGGCGGCGATCTTGAGGCCGAGGATGGCAAGCATACCACCAAAGCAGCGGTCGATGATGGATTTCAGGCTGATATAGGCGGCTTTTGAGCGGTCGAACGAGAAGATGCGGGCGACGACGGTGTTCCAGATCGTCTCATTCAGGAACACCACCAGCAGAAGCGCTGCGTAGACCCAAGCCGGGGTGTGTGGTGGCACGGTGCCGACGAAGATCGCCGAGAACAGCACGGCGGGCTTCGGGTTGGCAAGCTGGGTGATCAGGCCGAGGCGGAAGGCCGATGCGGCGGTGCGCGGTGGGCGTCCGGTTTCCGCCATATCCAGCGGTTGATCGGCGGTCTTCCACATGCCCCAAGCCATGTAGATCAGGTAAAGCCCGCCCACGATTTTCAGCGCGTAAAGCAAAGCGGGGGCGGTTTGGAACACCAGATTCAGGCCAAACAGCGCCGCCATCGCCCAGACCACGCCACCAACGCCGATGCCGCAGGCGAGGAAAAACCCGGTGCGCAGGCCTTCGGTGACGCCCGTGCGGGCCGACATCAGCACGGCGGGGCCGGGGCTGATCGCGGCCATCAGATGCAGGAAGGCGACGGCGAGAAAGGCGGTGAGGGTCATTTGGCGACTACCTTATGGGGTGAAATTAGTCCTTACGGCCCGTCACCACGTCAATATCCGGCGCATCGACGGCTTTCATGCCGACAACATGGTAGCCCGCATCGACATGCAGGTTCTCGCCGGTGGTGCCGGAGCCGAGATCGGACAGCAGGTAAAGCGCGGCTTTGCCGACTTCCTCTTGCGTGACATTGCGCCGCAATGGGCTGTTCAGCTCGCTCCACTTCATGATGTAGCGGAAATCTCCGATGCCAGAGGCCGCCAGGGTTTTGATCGGGCCTGCCGAGATCGCATTGACCCGGATGCCGTCTTTGCCAAGGTCTTCGGCGAGGTATTTCACCGAGGCCTCCAGCCCCGCCTTGGCGACGCCCATCACATTGTAATGCGGCACGACTTTTTCGGCACCGTAGTAGGTGAGCGTTAGCAGAGAGCCGCCTTCGTTCATCATGGCGGCTGCGCGCTGGCAGACGGCGGTGAAGGAATAAACCGAAATATCCATCGTCATCAGGAAGTTAGCGCGGCTGGTGTCGACATAGCGCCCGCGCAGCTCGGCCTTATCCGAGAAACCGATGGCGTGGACGACGAAATCAATCTTGCCCCACATCTCGGACAGATGTGCGAACAAAGCGTCGATCGAGGCCTCATCCGAAACATCACATTCGATGAAAGTGTTCATGCCAATCGAGGCCGCGAGGGGCTCCACCCGCTTTTTCAGCGCCTCGCCCTGATAGGAAAATGCAATCTCGGCGCCTTGGGCGGCAATGGCTTGTGCGATGCCCCAAGCGATAGATTTGTCATTGGCCAGCCCCATGATCAGCCCACGTTTGCCCGCCATAAGCGGCCCCGTCACGAGTCCAGTTGACATTCGGTCTTCCCCGTCCACCTTATTTCCTGAAAAAGCTGTGTAGGCGAAAGGCTGCTCTGCATCAAGAGTGAGCGTTTGGCCGCAGATTTGGGCCGAAGTTATGGGCTCTGGAAGGAAAGATCATGGACAGAAGCGGAATTTTTGCGGGCGATGACCCGTTTGCCTTGGCGAAACTCTGGCTGACGGCGGCGGAAGCCACCGAGCCGAACGATCCCAACGCGATTGCGCTGGCGACGGTGGACCCGGATGGCTTGCCGAATGTGCGGATGGTTTTACTGAAGGATATCGAACCAGCGGCCTTCGTGTTTTACACCAATTACGGCTCGGCCAAGGGGCGGGAGTTGGATGCTTCGGGCAAGGCGGCGTTTGTGCTGCACTGGAAAAGCTTGCGCCGTCAGATCCGGGTGCGCGGTCTGGTCAGCCGCGAGGAGGGCAAGCCCGCCGATGACTACTACGCCAGCCGCAGCTTGAAGTCGCGGCTGGGGGCTTGGGCCTCGGATCAGTCGCAGCCGCTGTCTTCTCGGCTTAATTTGATGGCAGAGGTGGCGAAAGTCACCGCAGCCAAGGGGGCAAATCCCACACGTCCGCCGTTCTGGGGCGGCTTCCGCATTGTTCCTTTAGAGATGGAGTTCTGGGCTGACGGCAACTTCAGGTTGCATGATCGCTTTCGATGGTCACGCCAAGCTATTGATAAACCGTGGGAAATTTTACGACTTAACCCGTAAATTTCACGAAGCGTGAAATGATCTGTGCAAAAATGCAGAAAAGATAGCACTTGCAACGGCAAGGGATATGACCGCATGACTAGGCCTTAAGGGGCTTTATCTGGGGAAACGGTCCTTCTATGAATGAAGAAGAAATGGACGTGCAAGTTCTGCATGGCCTCGTGAAGTGGTTCGATCCAGCCAAGGGTTTTGGCTTTATAGTCGCAGAGGGACACTCTGGGGATATATTGCTGCACGCCAATGTGCTGCGGAATTATGGGCAAAGCTCGGTCGCTGATGGCGCCGGGATCACGGTAAAAGTGCAACAAACCCAACGGGGTGTGCAGGCGGTGGAGGTCGTGAAGATCGAACCCCCAGCCGGATCGGTGTTTCCTTTGGGGGAAGATACCGAGCATACAACCCCGGAAGAAATCGCGATCCTGCCGATGGAACCGGCCCGGGTGAAGTGGTTCGACAAGGGCAAGGGCTTTGGTTTTGCCAATGTGTTTGGCCGCAACGAAGATGTTTTCGTGCATGTCGAAGTGCTGCGCCACTCCGGTTTTGCCGATCTTTCAGCGGGCGAGGCGGTCTGCCTGCGCATCGTTGAAGGCAAACGTGGGCGTATGGCGGTGCAGGTGTTGTCATGGGAAGCGGCGGTTCATCTCTGATCCTTTTGGCTTTGGTGTTTGGGGGGGCGGCCCATGCGGGTTGCGCCCCTGATACCGTTGAGTTGCGCGGGCCTGCGGGCGTGCAGCGGTTTTCGGTGGAGATCGCCGATTCTGAGGCCGAACGCAGCAAGGGTCTGATGTTTCGCGACCACATGCCCGCCTCGGCGGGGATGCTGTTTGTCTATGATCAGCCGAAACATGCCTATTTCTGGATGAAGGACACGCTGTTGCCGTTGGATATGGTGTTCGCCGATTCCACGGGGCTGGTGACGGCGGTGCATAGCAATGCGGTGCCGTTGGATGAGACGCCGATTGACGGCGGTGACGGCGTGGCGGTGGTGCTGGAAATCAACGGCGGACTTGCGGCGCGGATGGGGATTGCGCCGGGATCGGTGCTGCGCAGTGCGGCTTTGAATCAATCTGTCGCCGCATGGGCCTGTGATGACGAGTAAGGCTTTTCAATCCGATTAAAGCCAGCTAAGAGGCAGGCAGTCGGGGCGTAGCGCAGTCTGGTAGCGCATCTGGTTTGGGACCAGAGGGCCGGGGGTTCAAATCCTCTCGCCCCGACCAATTCCAAAAAAACCTTTAAAGCTTTCAGTCTCCTCAAAGCTTCAAATTTCTCAACCTTCGCGTTGCCATATTTCGCGCGCAGCACTTTGCGGCTGGCGTGGCTTGTGAGGACGCGGCGGGCAGGCCATATGTTTGACAAAGGAGCCCTGCGATGATCCAGTTTGACAATTCCTATGTGCGCGATTTGCCCGGCACCTATCTGCGGCAAGCGCCGGATATGGCGCCTGCGCCCGCGCTGGTGGTGCTGAATGAGGCACTGGCTGCGGAATTGGGGCTGGAGATCGACGATCCGGCGGGCTGGTTTTCGGGGGCTGTGGTGCCGGAAGGGGCCGAACCTGCGGCTTTGGCCTATGCCGGGCATCAGTTTGGTGGATTCTCGCCGAGTTTGGGCGACGGGCGGGCGCATCTGTTGGGCGAGTTCCTTGGGCCAGACGGGCGGCGCTGGGATCTGCAGTTGAAAGGCTCTGGCCGCACGCCATTTTCGCGCGGCGGCGATGGCAAGGCGGCACTGGGGCCGATGCTGCGGGAATATCTGATTTCCGAGGCGATGGCGGCTTTGCGTATCCCCACGACGCGATCTTTGGCAGTGGTGACGACGGGTGAGTCTGTGCTGCGGGAAGCGGGGCCGCTGCCGGGGGCGGTGGTGGCGCGGGTGGCGGCGAGCCATATCCGGGTCGGCACGTTTCAGTTTTTCCACGCGCGCGGCGAGGTGGATAAGCTGCGGGCCCTGCTCGAGTATACAATCGCGCGGCATTATCCCGGCGTGGACGGCGCGTTGGGGTTGTTTGATGCGGTGGTGGCGGCGCAGGCGCGGTTGATCGCGCAATGGATGGGGGTGGGCTTCATCCATGGCGTGATGAACGCCGACAATATGGCTTTGTCGGGTGAGACGATTGATTACGGCCCCTGCGCCTTCATGGAGGCCTATGCGCCGGGCACGGTGTTTTCCTCGATTGATCGGCAGGGCCGCTATGCCTATGCCAATCAGCCGCTGATTCTGGGCTGGAATCTGGCGCGGCTGGCCGAGACTTTGCTGCCGTTTTTCGATGCGGATGAGGCGCGCGCGGTCGATCTGGCGAATGTGCGGCTGGAGGGAATTGCGGCGATTTATCGGGTGGAATGGCTGGCCGTGATGCGGGCCAAGCTGGGGCTTTTGGGCGAAGATGCCGGCGACGGCGCGCTGGCGGATGATTTTCTGCTGGCCATTCAGGGTGTTGACTGGACACTGGCGTTTCGACGGCTGGCGGGGGCGGTGGAGGATGAGGCCGGGTTTTTTGCGCTGTTTGAAGATGCCACGGCGGTAAAGGCGTGGTTGCCGCGCTGGCGGGCCCGCCTGCGCCCGGACGCAGAGGCTGCAATGCGGGCGGTGAACCCGGCGGTCATCCCGCGCAATCATCTGGTGGAGGCCGCGCTAGAGGCGGCGATGGCGGGGGATCTGGCACCGTTTCAGGCGCTTTTGGCGCAGGTGCAGGACCCATTTGGCCCGGAGGCAGGGCGTGAAGCCTTTGCTTTGGCCGCCCCGACAGGGTTCGGGCGCTATATTACTTACTGCGGCACCTGATCCCGTCGGAATTCGCGCGAATTCCGGCACGATTTCCGCGCGGAAATCGGCGTGGTGCGGGCTGGGGCGTTGACGGATGGCTTCTGTCTAGGCAGGGTAGCGCGATGAATCCAAGGTCTGATATCCATGACAGATTGGCGGCCTCGCTGCGCGAGGCGCGCAAGGCGCGTGGCTTAAGCCTTGATGCGGTGGCCAAGCTGTCGGGCGTCAGCCGCTCGATGGTCAGCCAGATCGAGCGGGGGGAATCCTCGCCCACTGTGGCGACGCTGTGGAATCTGACGCAGGCCTTGCAGGTGGATTTCGCCGGGCTTCTGGAGGGGCGGGCCGAGGTGGGGATCGAAGTGATCCGCGCGGGGGCCGCGCCAGTGATCGGCGGACGCGGTGTCGGGGTGTCGATCCGTATCCTGTCGCCTGCCGATGCGGTGGGCGAGCATGAGGTCTATGATTTGCGCTTGGCGGCCAATGGCTTGCTGGAATCCGAGCCGCATTCTGCGGGCTGCCGTGAGCATCTGACGGTGATCGAGGGTCAGATCCGGGTGCGCTCGGGCGAAGATGAGCAGGTGTTGGGACCGGGCGATACCGCGCGCTATCCTGCCGACCGCGACCATGCGATTGCCGCCGAGGCGGGGGCCGCGCGGGCTTTGCTGATCGTGCAGGATAGCTGAGGTCGCCGGGGGCTAGCCCCCGGACCCCCAGGATATTTAGGCCAATGTGAAATGGAATCCGGCTGGCCGGATGGATTTCCGTTATGTTGACTTTTACTTTGGACTGCGGTTATATCCGTTAAGTTGGAGGAAATTCTGCCATGACAGATACACGATTTCTAAACCATTTGCGCGATACGCTTGCCGGGATTGAAGCCGATGGGCTGATGAAGCGGGAGCGGTTGATTGAGGGCGAGCAGGGGGCACGCGTGCGGGTGGCGGGGCGCGAGATGCTTAATCTCTGCGCCAATAATTATCTGGGTCTGGCGGATGATGCTCGGCTGGTGCAGGCGGCCAAGGCGGCGATGGACAGCCATGGCTATGGCATGGCCTCGGTCCGCTTCATCTGCGGCACGCAGGATTTGCACCGGGCCTTGGAGCAGCGGATTGCCAGTTATCTGGGGATGGAGGATTCAATTCTGTTCGCCGCCTGCTTTGATGCCAATGGCGGGCTGTTCGAGCCGCTGCTCGGCGAGGCTGATGCGATTATTTCCGACAGTCTTAACCATGCTTCGATCATCGACGGTGTGCGGCTGTGCAAGGCCAAGCGCTATCGCTTTGCCAATAATGACATGGTTGACCTTGAGGTGCAGCTTGCGACCGCCGTGAAGGATGGTGCGCGGTTCATCATGATTGCCACCGATGGCGTGTTTTCGATGGATGGTACGCTCGCCAATTTGGCTGGGATCAGTGCGCTGGCCGAGAGGTACGGTGCATTGACTATGGTGGATGATTGCCATGCGACCGGGTTCATGGGGCCGCAGGGGCGCGGGACGCCGTTTCATGCCGGGGTCAAGGTTGATGTGTTGACCGGGACTTTGGGCAAGGCTTTGGGGGGCGCGTTGGGCGGCTATATCGCTGGGCCGCAGCCGATGATTGATCTTTTGCGGCAACGGGCGCGGCCGTATCTGTTCTCAAACGCTTTGCCGCCTGCGGTGGTGGGGGCGGCTTTGGCGGCGCTGGATATTGTCGAAGGCGCCGATAATCTGCGCGCGCAGCTGTTCCACAATGCGGCCTACTGGCGGGCGGGGTTGGAGGCGATTGGGTTTCGCTTGCTGCCGGGGGAACATCCGATTGTGCCGGTGATGCTGGGCGATGCGCCACTCGCGCAGGCATTTGCGCGGGCGTTGGATGCGCGCGGCGTGATGGTCTCGGCGTTTTTCTATCCGGTGGTGCCACACGGGCAGGCGCGGATCAGGACGCAGATGAATGCGGCGCTGACGGTCGATGATTTGGATTTTGCGCTGGCGGCGTTTGAGGCGGCGGGCAAGGAAGTGAGGGCGATCCGATGAAATCTTTGGTCAAAGCCAAGGCCGAGGTTGGCTTGTGGATGCAAGAGCGCGCCGTGCCAGAGATTGGGCCGGAAGATGTGCTGATCAAGGTGAAGAAAACCGGGATCTGCGGCACCGATATTCATATTTGGAACTGGGATGACTGGGCGGCGCGGACGGTGCCGGTGGGTCTGGTCACGGGCCATGAATTTGCTGGGGAGATCGTCGCCAAGGGCGCTTTGGTTGAGGGGTTGGCGATTGGCCAGCGGTGTTCGGGTGAGGGGCATTTGATCGGGAAGTTGTCTCGCCAGTCGCGGGCGGGGAAGTTCCATCTCGATCCTGCGACGCGCGGGATTGGGGTGAACGAGCCGGGGGCGTTTGCGGAATATCTGCGGCTGCCTGCGTTCAATGTTGTGCCGTTGCCGGACTCGATAGATGATGAGATCGGCGCGATTTTGGACCCTTTGGGCAATGCGGTGCATACGGCGTTGAGTTTTGATCTGGTGGGCGAGGATGTTTTGATCACCGGGGCCGGCCCTATTGGGATCATGGCGGCGGCGGTGGCGCGGCATGTCGGGGCGCGGCATGTGGTGATCACGGATGTGAACCCGGCGCGGTTGAAGCTGGCGGCTGAGGTGGCGGATGTGACGCCGGTGAATGTGGCGACCGAGGATTTGAAGGACGTGATGGCGCGGTTGAAGATCGTGCAGGGCTTTGATGTCGGCATGGAGATGTCGGGCAATCAGCGCGGCTTGGATCAGATGATTGAGGCCATGGTGATGGGCGGCAAGATCGCGATGCTGGGGATTCCGCCGGGGAAATCCCCCGTGGATTGGAGCCGGATCGTGTTCAAGGCGATCACGATCAAAGGGGTCTATGGGCGCGAGATTTTTGAGACTTGGTACAAGATGATCGCGATGCTGGAGAATGGCCTCGACGTGCGAAAAGTCATCGCCCACCGCTTTGGGGTGGATGAGTTTCAGACCGGGTTTGAGGTGATGCGGTCGGGGCAATCGGGCAAGGTGGTGCTGGACTGGGCGTGATCTGTCCACGCGTGGACAGGGGTGCCGTTTGTGGTAAATCAACGGGTTAAGCGGGGCTTGTTTAGACCTTGTTAACCGTTGCGCGCGGGTTTTGCGCTGGGGATGGGAGGCGGCACCGCCTCCCCTTCGTTGGTTTACTCGGCCTGATCGGCGGGTTTGGCGTTGAGCATGGCGTATTTTTCTTCGCCCAAACGCCCCAGCAAGCCAAGCTGGGTTTCGAGGAAGTCGATGTGGCCTTCCTCGTCGGCGGTCAGCTCGTCAAACAGCGCGCGGGTGACGAAATCGCCGACCTGATCGCAGTAGCGCCGCGCCTCGATATACAGGGTGCGGGCCTCGTGTTCGGCGGCGAGGTCAGCTTCCAGCGTTTCGCGTGGGGTCTGGCCGATGCGCAGGGAGTCCAGCTTTTGCAGGTTGGGATGGCCCTCAAGGAAGATGATGCGGGTGATCAAACGGTCGGCATGGTGCATTTCTTCGATGCTTTCGGCGCGGCTTTTGGCTGCCAGATGGCCCAAGCCCCAATCATCCTGCAGGCGGTAATGCAGCCAATACTGGCTGACGGCGGTCAGTTCAGACCGCAGAGCCGCGTTGAGATACTCGATGACTTTGGGGTCGCCCTTCATGGGACATTCCTTTCACGCTGCGCAAATTCGGCATCTGATGGCCAGTGGCCACCGCCGATACAACCCCGAAACTCGCAGATTGACGCATCGTGTCAAGGAACAAGGGCATACAGCCGCCGCAGTCGGCGCGTTTGCCCAGAGCGTGATAGATTTTTCCCGGCGTGATGATGGTGTCGGGATCGGACGCGCGCATCCAATCGACGGCGGCGCGGATGTCATGATCCGAAATGGCTTGGCAGTGGCAGACGATCACGAGGGACACCGTATGACGAAAGGCTTGCCGGGATAACCTAGTGAAACGGTAGGGATTGTAAACCTGATTCTTTTACTTGGAGATCGCGGGTCAAAGCTTTGGCGGCAGAGCAGGGGCATTGCTTCCCGCGCTGACCTGACCCAAAGTCCAAGGCGTATCGCCATGACGCTGGCAGGGCCCGCGCCGCAGGATGAAACGCGACGTCGCAAGCAGGAAAGCCCGAC